>JABAQR010000058.1 GCA_019187485.1 Lysobacterales bacterium
GGCGGCGAGGCTCCACAGCACGCCGTGGGTCAGCGCGTCCAGGCCGCCGAGGCCGAACAGCGCGTGCGGGCGCAGGAAACCCAGGCCGAACAGCCCTGCGGCGAGCCAGTCGGGGTGGCCGAGTCCCTGTGCGAGCGCCGGCAGCAGCAGCGTGTAGGCCCACAACAGGGCGCCGGCGGCGAGGCCGGCGAGTACGCCGCGGCGGCTCGCACCCGGCCAGTACAAGGCCGCGAGCACCGCCGGCGCCAGTTGCGCGAGCGCCGCGAAGGCGATCGCGCCGACATCCGCGAGCGCTTCGCTGGCGCCGATCAGGCGCGAGTAGGCGTAGGCCGCCGCGAGCACCGCCGCGATCACCGCGCGCCGTTGCCAGAGCACGCGCCCGCGCAGGTCGCCGCCGGCGCGCGGCAGCAGCAGCGGCGCCAGCCAGTGGTTGCCGACCATGATCGCGAGCGTCAGCGCGGCCATCACGACCATGCCGGTGGCGGCACTGAGTCCGCCGAGGAAGGCGAGGATCGCGAGCGGCTCGGCGCCCGAGGCGAGCGGCAGGCCGAGCACGTAGAGATCGCTCGGCACCGCACTGCCGGACAGCCCGAGCTGGCCGGCCCAGGCGAGCGGCAGCAGGAACACGCTGATCGCCAGCAGGTAGGCCGGGAAGCGCCAGCGCGCGGCGCGCACATGGCGCGCATCGCGGCACTCGATCACCGCGAGGTGGAACTGGTGCGGCAGCGAGATCATCGCCAGCGCGCCGAGCAGCACCAGCGTCAGGAAAGCGCTGCCGGGCGGCGTCGGCGGCGGCAAGGCGCGCGCGGCTGCGATGAGCGCGCCGGGCCCGTCGTGGACCGCGAACACCACGTAGGCGCCGACCGTGAGCAGCGCGAGCAGCTTGACCAGCGACTCGAAAGCCATCGCCAGCACCACGCCGCGCGCACTCGCGCCAGTGCGACGGGTGCCGAAGAGCATCGCGAACAGCGCCATCAGCACCGCCGCGAGCGCCGCGCTGTCGCGCCAGCCACCCGGCGCACCGCCGAAGAGCGCGCCGGCGAGCAGGTCGAAACTTTGCGCGACCGCCTTCAGTTGCAGCGCGATGTAGGGCGTCAACCCGACCAGCGCGATGCCGGTGGCGAGCGCGCCGATGCCCGCGCTCTTGCCGAAGCGCGAAGCGATCAGGTCTGCAATCGAGGTGCTGTTGCGCGCGCGCGCCTCTTCGACCAGTCGCACCAGCAGCGGCCAGGCGATGAGGTACAGCAGGATCGTGCCGACGAAGGTCGGCGGCACCCACCAGCCGTGCCGCTGCGCCTGGGTGACGGTGCCGTAGAAGGTCCACGAGGTGCAGTAGACCGCCAGCGACAGCGCGTACACCCAGCCCCAGTGCCGCGCCAGCGCCCGCGGCCGGCGCTCGCCGTACAGCGCCGCGGCGAACAGCAGGCCGACCCAGAGGGCCGCGCCGAGGATCAGCAGGGTGCCGGGGGACATGTGCGAAGCCGGGGCAAGGGGCAAGGGGCAGGGGAACCGCCTCCGCGCATTCGCATGCGGTCAGGCGTCTTGCCGCCTGCGGCGATGGGCACTGCGACCGGTGCCTGTGCGGGCGACATCGCGGGTCCCTTGCCCCCTGACCCCTGCCCCGCTTCCGGCTCCGCACGCCGCCCGCTCACACCGCCTCGACCTGCCGCGTCGGGTCGGTCAGTTCCAGTTGCCGCAGGAACACGCCGGCCTGGGTGCGGTTGCGGGCGCCGAGCTTTTCGAAGATGGCTTGCAGGTGCGCCTTGACGGTGCGCTCCTGGATGCCGAGGACGTCGGCGATCTGCTTGTTGAGCCTGCCCTGGGCGACCAGTTCGAGCACCCGGAACTGCTGCGGCGTCAGCGAGCCGAGGCGGCGCGAGAGGTCCTTGTCGGCGCGCGACTCGCCGGCGCGCAACTGCGCCGCCGGTGGCACCCAGGTCTGGCAGGCGAACACCGCCTGCAGCGCGGCGGCGATCTCCGCCGGTGCGGCGCTCTTCGGGATGAAGGCCTGCGCGCCGAAATCCATCGCTCGCGCGATCACCGCAGGATCGTCGTTCGCGGACACCATCGCCACCGCCACCGCCGGATGCCGGCAGCGCACGCTGGCGAGGCCCGCCAGGCCGTGGCTGCCCGGCATGTGCAGGTCGAGCAGCACCAGGTCGGTATCCGGGTTCGCCTCCAGCCAGGCGTGCACCGCGTCCAGCGTCGCCGCCTCCACCAGGCTCGCGCCCGGCACCAGTTCGCGCAGCGCCTGCGTCAGCGCCGCCCGGAACAGCGGGTGGTCATCGGCGATCAGGATGCGGGTCATTGGAGCGTCCACGGCTCAAGGCTACACCGGGTGGAACGGGGAAGCGGGAGCGGGGCTGGGACGCGTGCGCGGAAGACCGCGAGATTCCCGCCGTTCTGCGCATGCGCAGGGCAACTGGTCGGCCGCAGCCCTCCGCGCACGCGCCCCAGCCCCACCTTTGCCTTGTCACGGAAAAGCCCGGCCCCGCATCCCGCGGGGCCGGTGGGAGAGCAAGCCTCAGAACTCGTAGCTCGCCGTCAGCGAGATCTGCCGCGGCGGGCCGTAGAAGCCGGTCAGGATGCCGAGCGCGCCGATGTTGTAGCCGGTGGTGCGGTATTCCTCGTCGGCCAGGTTGTTGCCTTCCAGCGCCACCTTCCAGGCGTCGTTGACCTGCCAGATCACGCTCGCGTTCCACAGCCCATAGCCGTCTTGCGCGATCGCCTCGGAGAGGTCGGTGGTGGGGTAGACCTTGTCCTGGTAGCTGTAGCCGACGCGGCTGCGGATCTCGCCACCATTGGCCAGCGGATGGATGTACTGCAGCGAGAGCGCGCCGGAGAACTCGGGGGCGTTGGTGAACTTCTGCGCGCCGGAGACGTCGACGCCGCCGCTGATGAACTCGTCGTATTCGGCATCCAGCCAGGCGACGTTGCCCTGCAGCACCCAGTGGTCGGACAACTGGCCGAACAGTTCCAGCTCGACGCCCTGCACCGTCGCGGCACCGGCGTTGGTGAAGTCGCCGAAGAAGGCCGGCGGGTTGGAGTTCGGGATGGTGGTGAAGATGGAGAGCTGGATGTCCTTGTAATCGCTCCAGAAGTAGGCGGCGTTGACGAACCAGCTCTGGTCGGCGAAGGCCATCTTCGCGCCGAATTCGTAGGTGGTCACGACCTCGTCGTCGAAGGGCCGGCCGGAGGCCGGCACCGCCGAGATGTTGGCGCGGATGTTGAAGCCGCCGCTCTTGAAGCCGCGCGAGGCCAGGCCGTACAGGAGGATGTCGTCGGTGGCCTGGTAGTCGAGCGAGACCTTCGGCGAGAAGTTGGTGAAGCCAACCGAATCATCGAGATCCGAAAGGGTCGCCAGCGGCGTGCTGAACGTGGCGTCGCGGAAGCTCTGGTTGAAGATGTCGACGGTCTTCTCCTCGTCGGTCCAGCGACCGCCCACGGTCAACGCCCACTGATCGTTGAACCGGTAGGTACCCTCGCCGTAGAGCGCGATCGCGTCGGTATCCACCCGTCCGTTGGTGTTGCCGAAGGCGAGGTTGAAAAAGTTGTTGAGCACCGTGCCGCCGGCCTCGCCGTCGAACCAGTACAGGCCGAACACACCGGTGAAATTGCCGCCGGCGTCGTAGTTGAGCTGGAACTCCTGGCTGGTCTGCTCGTCGCTGTAGAAAGCCTTCACGTCGGCGATGATGTTCGGCAGCGTGTCGAAATCGATGTTGGTTTCGGTGTCCGACTCGCGCTGGGCGGTCACCGACTTCAGCGACCAGTTGTCGTTCAAGGTGAAATCCAGGGTCAGGCTGTAGCCATCCATGACCGTGTCGTTGACATTCGGCATGCCGTTGCGTACGTCGTAACGATCATCCAGCGGCAATGCGGTTGGTGCGAAGCGGTTGGCCGCGAGCATCCGCGCGCCGCGCACCGCGGAGGCGTCGTCGATGTGGTCGGCGGTGAACTTCGCGCTCCAGCGATCGCTGCCGGTGTAGCCCAGCGTGAAGCGGCCGGCGACGATCTCCTTGTCGGACACGTCCTGGCCGGTGCGCAGATTCTCGCCGTAGCCGTCGCGCGTCAGGTTGGCACCGGCGAATCGCATCGCCCAGCCGGAATCGCCGAGCGGCACGTTGAGCCCGACCTTGACGTCCTGCTGGTTGTGCTCGCCGGCAGTCACCGACACGCGTCCGCCGAAGTCCGCATCGAGCGCGCGCGAGACGTACTTGATCGCGCCACCGATGGTGTTCTTGCCGTACAGGGTGCCCTGCGGGCCGCGCAGGACCTCGACCCGCTCGACATCGAAGACGTCCAGCAGCGCACCCTGCGGACGCGCGATGTAGACATCGTCGAGGTAGATGCCGACGCCGGGGTCGACGCCCCACAACGGATCCGACTGACCGACGCCGCGGATGTAGGCGGTGATCGTCGACGAGGAACCGCGCGCCGCGTACACGGTCAGGTTCGGCACCTGCGCGTCGAGGTCCGACAGGTCCTCGACATTGAAGTCCTCGAGCTTCTGCTCGCTGAAGGCGGTCACCGCGACCGGCACTTCCTGCAGGGTCTCCTCGCGCTTGCGCGCGGTCACCGTGATGGTGGCGAGTTGGGCGACCTCGGACTCGTCGGTTTCCTTTTCCGGCGTGTCTTGCGCCAGCAGCGGCGCGGCGGGAACGGCAACGAGCGCCGCCAGCAGGGCGAGCGCGAGGCGACTGGGTTTGGGCGACATGGTGGCGGGCTCCCCTGGCGGACGGCAAGACGATGTTGCCGGGAAGGCTAGGCGCAGCCCTCGGCGCGCGCAGCTGTCCATTGGTACAGAGGAGCCGTGCGTAGCGAGCGACGCCCCGACGATCCGCAAGGCCACGAAGTGGGCGTTCGACTGGCGAAACTGGACGCGGAGCGTCGGACGTCGCAACGCACGGATCACTCCAACCCGTCGTCCACGCATGCCATCATCGGTCTCGATGAGCGCCGACCACATCCCCGCGATCCCTGGCTACCGCGTGCTGCGTCCGCTGGGGCGCGGCGGCATGGCGTCGGTGTACCTCGCGGTGCAGGAATCGGTCGATCGCGAAGTCGCGCTCAAGATCATGGCGCCGCAATTGTCGGCCGACCCGAGCTTCGGCGAGCGTTTCCTGCGCGAAGCGCGGATTGCCGCAAAGTTGCACCACCGCCACGTGGTCAGCATCTACGACGTCGGCGTCCACCACGGCTTCCACTTCTGCACGATGGAGTTCCTGCCGGGTGGTCCGGTCATGCGCCGCGGCTCGCCGCCGCTGGCGCTGAAACCGACCCTGCGCTGCGTGCGCGAGATCGCGCAGGCGTTGCACTACGCGCACGAGAAAGGATTCATCCATCGCGACGTGAAACCGGACAACATACTGCTGCGCGAGGATGGATCCAGTGTGCTCGGCGACTTCGGCATCGCCCGCGCCGCCGATTCCGGGACGATGATGACCAAAACCGGATCGGTGGTCGGTACGCCGCACTACATGAGCCCCGAGCAGTTGCGCGGACGCGCGATCGACGGCCGTGCCGACCTCTATTCGCTGGGCGTGGTGTTCTTCCAACTGGTCACTGGCAGGGTGCCCTACGAGGCCAGCGATTCGCTGGCCGTCGGCATCATGCACATGACCGCTCCGCTGCCGCAGTTGCCCCCCGAGTACCGCATCCTGCAGCCGATCCTCGACCGCATGCTGGCCAAGGAGCCGGCAGACCGCTTCCAGACCGGCGCCGAGATCGATGCCGCGCTGGCCGAGGCGGAAAAAGCGATGGCAGGCGGTGCCAGCGAATTGCCCACGCGGCGGGTGACGTCCAATCCCGGCGAGACCACGCTCGAGGTGTCGCCGCTGGTGGCTGATCGCCCGCCCCGACGCCACGATTCCCAAGGCTCAGTGCGCACCGAGCCGCAGCTCGGCCGGCTCGACCGCATCGACGAAGACGCGATGCGTGCGCCGCCACGGCCGCAGACGCAGTTCTCGCGTGCCCACCAGGCGCCGCCTGCGCCTCGCCGTTCACCCCTGTACGCGCTGCTGCTGCTCGCAACGCTGCTCGGTGTCGGCTACTGGCAGCGTGAGCGCATCGGTCCCTGGCTGGCGCAGCAACTGGTGCCAGCTGCGAATCCGCAACTGGACCGCGCCGACCGCGCGCTCGCCGAGGGGCGCCTGAGCGGCCAGACGGGCGAGGACGCGCTCTCCCTGTACGTGGCCGCGCTGTTGCTGGACGGCGAGGATGCCCGCGCCCGCGCCGGTGTCGCCGAAACCGTCCGCCGCCTGTACGCGGAACTGTCCGCGGGCCCGCCCGAGGCTGCGCGCATCGAGGAAGTCGCCCGCCGTTTGACCGGCGTGCCCGGCTTCACGACCGAGCCCGACCGCTTCCGCTCGCTGCTACCCGTCGCGCCGGGGAGCAAGGAGCTTCTCGCCGCTCAGGCCGCCGAATCCGAGGGGCGCCTCGATGGTCCCGCCGGGGCACTCGCCAACTACGCTGCCGCACAGTTGCAGGAGCCGACGAGCGAGGCCGCGCGCGCTGGCATCGACCGGGTCGCGCTTGCACTCTCGGCGCAGGCGCGCTCGCGCTTCGCGGCCGGTGACGTCGAAGGCGCGCAGCGGATACAACACGAACTGGCTGCGGTTCCGACGGCCGCTGCGATCGCCACCGCGCTCGCAGCGGAGCTGCAAGCCCCCCCCGCGCCATCGGCCGAGTCCGTGCGCATCGCTGCGCTGCTGGCCGAAGCCGGAACACTGGCGCGCCAGGGACGCCTGGTGGAACCTGCCGGCCGCAGCGCCGCCGACCGTTACCGGGAAGTGCTCGGCCTCGATCCGCAGCATGCCGAAGCCGTGGCCGGGCTCACGCGCGTCGCCGGCAGCGCACTGAGCCAGGTCGATGCGGCCATCGAGGCGAAGGATTTCGACCGTGCCGAAGCCCTGCGCAAGCGCATCGCGCGACTGGCGCCGCGCACGCCGGGGCTCACGGACGTCCGCGAACGCATCGAGGATGCGCGCGCCGCCGCGCGCGCCGCCGACCCCGAGCGGATCGCCGCGCGCGACAAGCTGGTACGCGAGGGCGAACTCGCACTGGCCAGCGAGCAGTGGCTGGAGCCGATCGGAGACTCCGCCTACGACAAGTTCCGCGGTGCGCTGGCGATCGATCCGCGCAGTGAGTCGGCGCGCGCCGGCATGGCGGCCATCGCGCAGGCCCTGAGAGCGCGCATCGAGCAGGCGATCACGGCCGGCCGCGCGACCCGGGCGGACGGCGACATCGCGGCGCTGGAGACCGTCGACCCGCGCTTCGACACGACACCGCTGAAGGTGCGCGTGGCCACCGTGTACGCGAGCAACGGCCTGCGTTCGCTCGAACGTGGCGCGGTCGAGCAGGCACGCGAAGACCTCGCCGCGGCCGAGCGCCTGAACGCCGCCGACGCCACCGCGGCGCGCCTGCGCGCGGCACTTGCCGGGCGTTGACGCCAGCGTTCGCTTCTGCATGCCGCGCGCAGGGCAGTTCCGCAACAAAGCTGATCGCCGACTCAAGATTGCGTCCTAAGTGGTCGCCACCGCAGAGGTCTCCGGCTTTGTCCACATCCGCTGTGGACAAGGCTGTGGACGAAGCCGGGAAGCAGTCCCGCAGAGCGCGTCGGGACGCCATTGCAAGGCCCTCGGAGATTCCTTGGCCAGACTATGCACACATCATGAAAACAATGAGTTACGACACTCGCTTCTGATGGATGGAAACTACGACGAAGCATCCTGAGCGCGTCGTCGACACTGTGCAAAACCGCCTCGACCGCGACCGTCGGCCACCCGCATGGAACCACTCCTTGTCAAGATCCCGGCGCAGCCATTTTTCGCCGGGATGGGCTTCGAGAAGTTAGCGGGACTTGCTGGACTGCGACTCAACTTGTTGCGCCAACTTGCTGTCGCAGAAGGCCCCACGAGGATTATCCACACCGCTTGTGGACAAACGTGTGGATGAACGCGCCGAGAGCCTGAAGAAAGCGCGTCCTGACGCGCTGGCTGGCCCGCCGGCGAGTCTATCGCCAGTTCCGATGGTTCTTTTAAAATCAATGTCTTGTGATAAACACACGCAACTGGCTTGACAATCCGAAAACATTCCGACTCGATCCGGCCAAGCTGTGCAAAACGCCTGCGGCGACCATGGCGGGCGAGGACCTGTCAACGCTGTCCCGTCGACTGCGTTGGTAGCCGGTGAAAGCCGTCCGTGGATAGCCGATGATCGCGCTCGAACGCCTCGAAGCCAGGGACATGACCCGGCACGACGACACCACGATCGCCCTGCGTGGACGACTGGACCATTTCCTGCGCACCGTGGAGCGGCGCGCCCTGCGCATGGCCAGACTGGCGGTCGGCGACCTCGACGATGCCCTCGAACTGGTGCAGGACAGCATGCTCGGCTTCGTCCGCAGCTATGCGACCAGACCGGAGGTGGAGTGGCCGCCGTTGTACTGGCGGGTGCTCGACAGCCGCATCCAGGACCATCACCGGCGGCAATCCGTCCGGCGGCGCTGGCGCGTGTTCTTCCGCAGCGAGGGCGAAGGCGAGGAAAACGTGGACGCGCTGGCCGCGGTCGCCGATCCGGTTGCACCCGGACCGCTTGATCGCAGCACCGGCGACGAGGCCGCGCGCGCCATCGACGCGGCCTTGCGCGCGCTCCCGGATCGCCAGCGTCAGGCCTTCCTGCTGCGCGTCTGGGAGGGCTTCGATGTCGCCGGCACCGCGGCGGTGATGGGCTGTTCGGAAGGCAGCGTGAAGACCCATCTGTTCCGCGCGATGGATGCGCTGCGCAAGCGTCTGGAGGACCACCGATGAACGAGCACGCACCCTGGGTGGACGCTGTCCTCCGGCAACTGGACGAGGACGAACTGCACTGTGACGCGACCGTCCTGTCGCGCCTCAACCGCGCCCGCCAGCAGGCCCTGGATGCCGCATTGCGCCCGCATCGCGCCTGGCGCCTGCCGATGGCGCTCGCCGGCGCCACTGCGGCACTGCTGCTGTCGCTGGCGCTGACGTTGCGGATGCCGCAGGCGCCAGCGCCGCTGCCGGTCGCCGAGTCGGGCGCAGAGGATTTCGAACTGCTGGCCGCAGGCGCCGAACTGGAACTGATCGAGAACCTGGAGTTCTACGCGTGGCTGGAACAGCAGTCCTTGGATGGTTGATGCTCGCCGCTGCCGGCGGCGAGCCGCCGCCCGAGGATCCGCCGCCGAGCGCGGAGATGCTGATGTACCTTGGCGAGTTCGAGGACGCGCAAGGCGAATTCGTGGATCCGTTGGCGCTGGATGCCTTGAACGCGACGGCGAAGGCGCAGGCGACGGCAGACGATGATGCAGACGGGAAGGACGATGAAGACGGTGCGGGCGAGGAATGAGTCGACCGGGATCCGCCGCAAGCCACGGTGGTGGGGCCGGCTCGCGCTGTGCCTGTGGTTGCTCTGCGGCACCGCGTGGGCGCAGCAGGCCGTGCCGTGGGAGGACCTCGGAAAGGACGAGAAGCGCGTGCTCGCCGCGCATTCCGACACTTGGGAGAAACTCGATCCAGCCACCCAGGAGCGGCTGCTGCGTGGCGCTCGTCGCTGGCTGCTGCTGACCCCTGACGAGCGTGCCGCAGCGACCGCCCGCTTTTCCGAGTGGCAAAGTCTGCCGCCCGAACGGCGCGAGCAGATCCGCAGCCGTTACCGCGCCTTCCGCGAGTTGCCGCCCGAGCAGCAGCGGATGCTGAAGCGCCAGTTCGACCGCTTCCGCTACTTGCCCCCGGAGCAACGCGAGGCGCTCAAGCGGCGCTTCGAGGCGATGACGCCGCAGGAGCGACGTGGCTTCCTGGAGGGCTTGCGAGCCACTCGGCGCGCCGAACACGCCCGCCAGCTCTGGCGGAACATCCCCGAGGAGCAACGCGCCGCCACGCGCGCGATGATCGAGGCCTTTACGCCCACCGAACGCCAGGCCTTGCGCCGGCGCATGCAGGCCGTGCCGCCGGACGAACGCCCGGCACTGCACCGCAGGCTGCTCGACATGAGCGTCGAGGAGCGCCGCGCCTGGCTGGCGCAATGAGCCTCCGGCGCGACTAGCCCGCGTGAATCGCGCCCAGCACGCGCGGTCCGATGGCGCCGGTGACCTCCACGCAGTTGCCCGGCAGACCGAGCAGCGTCTGCCGGGCGAGCCAGGCGAAGGCGGCAGCCTCGACGAAATCCGGGTCCAGACCGTGCGCCGTGGTGGTTTCGAGGACACAGTCGTGTCCCAGCCGGAGCGGAAGTTCGCTCGCCAGCAGGTGCATCAGCGCACGGTTGTGCACGCCACCACCGCAGGCGATGGTGCGCGTCGTCGCCGGCGCGTGCGTCCGCAGGGCGAGCGCGATGCTGCGTGCCGACAGCGCCAGCAGCGTCGCCTGCACATCCGCGATCGGCAGCGATGGAAACCTCGTCAACCGCTCATCCAGCCAGTCGAGATGGAAATGCTCGCGCCCGGTCGACTTCGGCGGTGGGCGCGCGAAATACTCGTCGGCGAGCAATTCCTCCAGCAGCGGAGCGTGCGCGCGGCCGCAGGCGGCGAATTCTCCATTCTCGTCGCGGCTCCGTTGCAGGTGCCGCTGCGCCCAGGCGTCCATCAGGCAGTTGGCGGGGCCGGTATCGAATCCGCGCAGGGGCCGTGCCGGCTCCAGCAGCGTCAGATTGCCGATACCGCCCAGATTCAGGACCGCACGCACCTCGGCGGCGTCCGCGAACAACGCCGCGTGCAAGGCGCACACCAGCGGCGCGCCTTGGCCGCCAGCGGCGATGTCGCGCCGCCGGAAGTCGGCGACGGTGCGGATCCCGCTGCGCTCGGCGATCCGGTTCGGATCGCCGATCTGCAAGGTGAACGGGTGCGCCAGTCCGGGCCGGTGGCGCACGGTCTGACCGTGCGATCCGATCGCGGCGACGGCAGCCCGCCCGACGCCGGCCTCCTCGAGCAGCCGCATTGCGGCATCCGCGAAAGCCTCGCCCACCTCGGCGTCGAGCGCACCGTAGGCATCCAGCTCCAGCGCCGGCGCGGTCATCAGCTCCAGCACGCGACGACGCAGGTCGCTGGGATAGTCGAAAGTGCGCGCCGCCAGCAGCTCTAAGCGTGGATCGAAGCGCAGCAGCGCGGCGTCGATGCCGTCGGCGCTGGTACCGGAGATCAGGCCGAGATAGAGCATTCAGCGGGTGGCGAGTGGAAGCCGGGGCGACTGAACTCCACTTGCCGCTGCTCAGCGCGCCACCAGCGCCTGCTCCTCCACGGTCGCCAACGCCAGCGCGTAGCTCTCGTGGGCTTTGCGGAAAGCGGCCAGTTCGGCGCCGGAAAGCGGCTCGGCGCGCGGCATCTCCACGCTCAGCGGATCGCGGTGTACGCCCTTGACCCGGAATTCATAATGCAAATGCGGGCCAGTGGCCAGGCCGCTCATGCCGACGTAGCCGATCACTTCGCCCTGCTGCACCTTCCGCCCACGCGCCATACCCTTCGCGAAGCGCGACATGTGCCCGTACAGGGTGCTGGTCTCGCGTCCGTGCCGGATCTCGATCGTGCGGCCCCAGCCGGCGCGATTGCCGACGAAGAGTACGCTGCCGTCGCCGGCGGCGCGGATCGGGGTGCCGGTCGGCGCCGCGTAATCCACGCCCTTGTGGGCGCGCACGCGTCCCAGGATCGGGTGCTTGCGCGCGCTCGAGAAGCGGCTGGAGATACGCGTGAACTCCACTGGCGTGCGAATGAAAGCCTTGCGCAGGCTGCGACCATCGGCGCTGTAGAAATCGCTGCTGCCGGCACCGTTGGTATAGCGATAAGCCTCGTGACGCTTGCCCCGGTTGACAAACACGGCGGCGAGGATATCGCCGTCGCGCAGTTTGACGCCGTCGCGGAAGATCGATTCATAGACCACGGCGAAGCTGTCGCCCTCGCGCAGATCCTGCGCGAAGTCGATGTCGTAGTTGAAGGTTTCGGCCAGTCGCATCACCTGCAGATCCGACAGACCGGCAGCATCGCCGGCGCCGAACAGAGAGGAGCTGATCACGGCGCTGCCGTACTGCAACCGGCGCTCGAGCTGGCGCTCGATCACGCGCTCACGGACGCCATCGCCATCGATCTCGACGAGGATGCGCTCGCTCTCGCTCTGGTCGAACTGCAGCGCGCGCAATTCGCCCGCCTGCGGGATGCGGAAGGCGATCTGGTCGCCCGGATGGATCTCGGTCAATGCGCGCACGCGCTCGCTCTCATCGAGCAGCCGGTGCATCAGCGTGGCCGACAAGCCGAGTCGGCTAAAAATGTTGCCGAGGGTTTCGTTGCGGCGCACCGTCACCACCTGCCAGCCGGATTCGGCGTCGCTGGCGAGGTACAGATCCGATTCCAGCGCGCTGACCGGCGCCGGCTGCGCACGCTCGGCGAGACCCGCCGGCGGCAGTTGCAGAGGCACGCTGAGCTGGGTCGCCACCGGTTCGGGCAGGCGCACCGACGCGAACACCGGCAGCATGAGCATACCGACCGCGGCGATGAGTCCGGCCGCGCCTGCCACCAGTCCGACGCGCGGCGCTCGCGCGCGAGCGCCGAACAGCGAGCCCAGGACGCGCAGCAGCCGCTGGCGCGCGCGCGGCAGCGGTTTCAGATGGACCGGACGTTGTTGGTAGTGGCGGCGGATCGCCTGGCCGCGGGCGTTGCTGCGACGGTGTTGCCAGTCAGACTGATAGATCACGCGCGACCGCCCGAATGTAAAAAACGGCGCGACCATAACCAACTGTGTGGCATCGGTCAAAGCTTAAATCGGTGTTAATGCCACAACTGTTGCGCCCACACAACGCCGCTTCGACCAACGCCTCGTGCAGACGACGCGATCCGCGTCTGCCGCATGCCCTCCTCCGTGCGTGGTTTGCTCTGCTTTTCTGTGTGCGTTTCGACGAGGACAAGGTCGCGCCGACCGACGTGTGCCGGGCGATCGCCGACACACGGGATTCGCTGCCTTCGCCAGGCGATACACGGGCGGCGGGGCATCCCTGCGGACCATCGTCGGCGATCCGGCCAGACCCGCAAAAACGGTCTTGGGCCAAGGACCTATATCCGCGACGCCGCGTACGCGGCATATTCGCGCGGTCGCCGCCGACATCGCCGCGATGAACACCGCCCCGCCTTTCACAGACATCGCTGCCGTGGCATCTCCCGTCGCCGCTCTGGGAGAAATCCTGCTGCGCACCGAAGCCGTCGCCTTTCGCTGGATTGCCGCGCCGGGCTGGCCAGTCGCGCTGGTCTCCGAGAACGTGCGACGCTGGGGTTTCGACCCGCGCGCGCTCGAACGCGGCGATCCGCCTTTTGCCGAACTCATCCATCCCGAAGACCTGCCGCGTGTGACACTCGAAGTGGAGCGCCACAACACGCTGGGGCGTGATCGTTTCTTGCAGGAGTACCGGCTGCGCAACGGCAGCAACGGCTGGCGCTGGGTGGAGGATCACACCTGGATCGAACGCGGAAACGATGGCGTGGCGGTCGCCTTCAATGGTCTGCTGCTGGACGTCACCGGACGCAAGCAGGCCGAACTGGCGCTGGAACTGGCGACCACCGCGGTGCCGGCGCTGCTCGAGGACGAGCCGCTCGACGACCTGGTGCGGCGCGTGCTCGAAGGCCTCGGGCTCGGCATGGGTGCCGACCGCGTGTACATCTTCGAGACTCACGAGCGCGACGGCGAAGTGCTCGCCAGCCAACGTTACGAGTGGTGCCAGGAAGGCGTTGGCGCGCAAATCGACAATCCCGAACTGCAGAACCTGCCTTTCGAACGGTTGTTCCCGCGCTGGTTGCAACAGTTGCGGGCGGATCGTGCGATCAGCGGCATCGTCGCCACCTTTCCGCAGGTCGAGCGCGAGATCCTCGAAGCGCAGGAGATCCAGAGCCTGATCGTGGTCCCGGTGAGTCTGCGCGGACGCCTCTGGGGCTTCGTCGGCTTCGACGCCGTACGCCACCGCCGGCAGTGGTCACAAGCGGAGGAACGCGTGCTGCGGCTGACCGCCGCCGCGCTCGGCGCGGCGATCGAACAGATGCGCGTGCTCGACGCACTGCGCCAGAGCGAACAGCGCGACCGCCTCGCCCTCGAAGGCGCTGGCGCCGGCTCCTGGGAATGGCGGCCGCAAACCGGCTGGCGCTGGTCCGAACGTTGCGCGCAGTTGCTGCGGATGGACCCGACCGCAGACTCCTCCGCCCAGCAACGCTGGCTGGACGCCATCCATCCCGTCGACCGCGCCTGGGTGGACGCCGAGTTCGAGCACGCCTGGCGCACCGGCGCGCCGCTGTCCATCGAGTACCGCGTGCTCTGCGGCGAGGATGGCCGCTGGCTGAAATCGCTCGGCCGCCAGCGCCTGGGCGCCGATGGCAAACCCGACGGCATGGTCGGGATCCTGCTCGACGTCGACCGCCGCAAGCGCGACGAGGAACGACTGCGGCTGGCCGCCGCGGTCATCGACTCAACCCGCGATGGCGTCGTCGTCACGGATCTGGATGCGCGCATCACCGCGGTCAATCGTGCCTACTGCGACATCAGCGGCTACACCGAAGAAGAACTGCTGGGTCAGAATCCGCGGCTGCTGCAATCGGGGCGCCACGACCAACGCTTCTACGCGACGATGTGGGCCGAGCTGGTCGCAAGCGGTCATTGGCAGGGTGAGATCTGGAGCCGTCGTCGCAATGGCGAGGTGTTCCCGCAATGGCTGGCGATCAGCGCGGTACCGGACGAGAACGGACGCACGCGCCACTACGTCGGCATTGTCACCGACATCACCCGCCTCAAGCAGACCGAGTCCGAACTCGCGCTGCTCGCCCATTACGATCCGCTGACCGGTCTGCCCAACCGTCTGCTGGCACAGTCGCGCCTGCGGCATTCGATCGAGCGGGCCGAGCACGACGGCCGCCGGCTGGCGCTGCTGTTCGTCGACATGGATCGCTTCAAGACCGTCAACGACAGCCTCGGCCACCACGTCGGCGACGAACTGCTGTGCGCGGTCGGTGAACGTTTCCGGCGCGCGGTCGGACCGGCCGACACAGTGGCCCGCCTGGGTGGCGACGAGTTTCTGATCATCGTCGAGAACGTCGGCAGCGCACGCGACGCCGGCGAAGCCGCACGCGGCCTGCTTCTCGCGCTCTCCGAACCCTTCCTGCTGCCCAGCGGTCACGAGGTCTATGCCGACGCCAGCGTCGGCATCAGCCTGTTTCCCGAGGACGGCGCCAACGCCACCGAACTCGTGCGCAGTGCCGACGCGGCGCTCTACCGCGCCAAGGATCTCGGTCGCAACACCTTCCACTTCTACACGCCGAGTCTGGTCGAATCCGCCAGCGACCGCCTGGAACTGGAAGGCCGCTTGCGACGGGCGCTCGCCCGCAACGAGTTCGAGGTGCATTACCAGCCGCTGCTCTCCTGCGAGGACGAGCGCATCGTCGGCGTGGAAGCGTTGGTGCGCTGGCAGCCGCCGGGCGAGCCGCTGGTGTACCCCGGACGCTTCATCGGCCTCGCCGAGGAGACCGGCCTGATCGGCCCGCTCGGCGACTGGGTGCTGGAGACCGCCTGTCGCCAGGTGCAGCGCTGGCGTCGCGCCAGTCATCCGGACCTGCGCCTGTGCGTGAACCTGTCGGCGCGCCAGTTGCGCCAGCCCGAGTTCGCGGACCGCCTGACCCGTGTGCTCGCCGACAGCGGCATCGACCCGGACGGAATCGAATTGGAAATCACCGAGTCCATGCTGATGGAACACGGCAGCCTCGTGATCGGCACCCTGCATGAACTGCGCGCGCTCGGCGTGCGCGTCGCCATCGACGATTTCGGTACCGGCTACAGCTCGCTCGCCTACCTGAAACGCCTGCCGCTGGACACCCTCAAGATTGATCGCAGCTTTATCGCCGACATCCCAGGCCACGAAGGCGGCGCCGAGATCGCGTCCGCAATCATCGCACTCGGCCGCAGCCTGCACCTGGACATCCTCGCCGAAGGCGTCGAGAACCCCGCCCAACTCGACTTCCTGCGCGCTCGCGGCTGCGACAACTACCAAGGTTACCTCGTCAGCCCCGCCCTGCCCGCCGAAGAACTCGCACACCGCTTCCTGACCCTCGGAAGCCCCGCATCCCGCTACAATCCACGCCAGCCGCCGGCGTAGCTCAATTGGTAGAGCACCTGATTTGTAATCAGGCGGTTGGGGGTTCGATTCCTCTCGCCGGCACCATAAAAACAATAACTTGCGCGGGTTTTTGAAAGTTGTCGTGTCCACTATCCGGCATGCTGTCCACTATTTTTGAGGACGCACCCTCTTGGGCGCCGCCCGGTAGTGCCTCAAAGTGACCGCGCTGGTGCTGTGATCGAGTAGTTCGGTCGCATGCGCAAGGGTGGTATCTGACCCGGCCTTACGCCGCCAGTCGCGCCATTGCGCGTCGGTCAGGCCGGCGGTTTCGCGGGTGCGCGCCCACAGGGTTTCGAGGCCGTCGACGGTCAGGTGCTCGCCGTGTTGTCGCCCAGCGAACAACCACAGAGACCGGATCGCATGCGGATGAGCGCAGCGTGGATCGTGGTGCCCTGGATGCCGTCGGCGACCCAGCGCACGATCTGCTCGCGCCAGGGTGCCAGCGTCGACACGCACGTCGTCGCCCGTGGTCCGCTGGCAAAAACCGCCGCCAGCACCTCGTCGTCCGGCAACGGCGCGGTCGAGTCGAGCCAGCCGCGATCCAGCGCGACCACCCGCACGGCCGCCGACTTGGGTCGGCCCATCAGCCCGGATCGCGCAATCTCGCGATCCGAGTCGCCCTGCCGCATGCGCAGCAGAACCTGTCGGTACTGATACATCTCGAAACTCCTCTTGCTCATCGCTCGCCTCCGGCAAAAGCGCCGGAGGCTAACGGTCAGTGGGAGTTCGAGACCCGCTCAGAAGGGCTGGTCGGTGATCGGTGGACCCGAGCGGCGAACGGCGCCAAGTGGCTCCATTACGCCGATCATCGACTGGCTCCATTACGCCGATCCCGAAATGGCTCCATTGGGGCGGTCGGTGACACCGTCGAGCAAGGTGGCGTAGATCTGGTGCGGGCGGCGATTTCAACAACGCCGCGCAAGGTCCGCGCCGCCCTCGCCAGACTCGCTGACATACCCGGTCGATGATGATGAATAAGTCAAGATCGAACCGTCGATCGGCGCTTGACGGCCGACCACTGGCCGGGCACGCTACGCGCCCTTGCTGACCCACCGCGTCAACTTGTGACCAAATCGGCACTTTATGGTCCGGCTCGTTGCGTTAGTAGTGACAACATCCGAAGCAGGAAAGGAACAGGGCCGCACCCATGAAAATCGTCTTCCGCACGCTTGCGCTGGCTCGCTACCTGACGCTGCGCTCGCAGTTGAAGGACCTCGAGAAGGTGATCGGTCGGCTGTCGCTGGACCAGCGTCGCGCCCTGCAGGCGCTCGCCCAGAAGGAGTTCGCGAATGCTGCCGCGTCGGCGGTGCCGCACCTCTATGCCAGCGAGACCGTGGATCGTTACGCTCCCTGGGGCGACGGTGCCGCGATCGCGATCGAGCGCATGCGCTCGGACAATCTGCCGTTGAAGCTGCGCGGCATCGCCACCTGGCTGGCGGTGGTCTACCACGAGACCAAGGACGTGCCATACGGCGAGATGCAGGACATGCACAAGGCGGTGATGCGCTCGGTGCGCCTGCTCAAGGAGTCGGTGGGAAACGCACAGACGACTGACCCGGCGTGGATGCACAAGGTCGCCTGAGGAGCCGATTGGCGGCTGTCGCAGCCTGACCCGCCCCTCAATCCGCCGGCACCGTGCGCTCGGCCGCCCACGCGCGCAGCTGGGCCACCTTCTCCGCCATCACCACCGACAGCGGCCGCGTATGCCGCAGCTCCTCGATCAGGTGTCGCTGGTCGAGGCGCGCGCCTTCGCCGTGCGCGGCGTACAGCGCGGAGACCACGCCCTGCTCGATCTCGGCGCCGGAAAATCCGGCGCTGACCTCGCTCAGAGCTTCGAGGTCGAACTCCTCCGGCTTGAGGTTGCGCTTGGCCAGGTGCAGGCGGAACAGTTCGGTGCGCACGTCGGCCGCCGGCAGGTCCACGAAGAAGATCTCGTCGAAACGACCCTTGCGCAGCAGTTCCGGGGGCAGCTTGTCGATCGCGTTGGCGGTCGCGACGAGGAAGATCTTCGACTTGCGCTCGGCCATCCAGGTCAGGAAGTAGCCGAGGATGCGCTGGCTGGTGCCGCCGTCCGAGTCGCTGGTCGCGAAGGCCTTCTCGATCTCGTCGATCCACAGCACGCATGGGGCCATCACCTCGGCGTTGACCAGCGATTCGCGCAGGTTCTTCTCGGTCTCGCCGTGATACTTGTTGTAGATGCTGGCCATGTCCAGGCGCAGCAGCGGCACCTGGAAGCCGCCGGCGACCGCTTTCGCCGCAAGACTCTTGCCGGTGCCCTGGACGCCGAGCAGCAGGATGCCCTTCGGCGGGTCCAGCGGAACCGTGGTCTGCTCACCCATGAACACCGCGCGACGTTGCTCGATCCAGCGCTTCAGCCGGCGCAGGCCGGCGACGTCGTGGAAGGCGATCGGTTCGTACTCGAAGGACAACACGCCGGCCTTGTTGAGCAGCTCGAACTTGGCCTTGGCCACCGCCGGGAGGTCGGCGTCGGTGATCATGCCGTCGGTGGCGATGATCCGCCGCGCGATCCGGCGTGCGTCCGAGCCGGCGAGGCCCTTGAGGTTGCGCACCACCGCCTTCAGCGCCTGCGCGTGGATCTGTACCCGTCGGCCGGAATGCTCGCGCGAGTAGTTCAAGGCTTCCTCGCGCACGATCTTGTCGAGCTCGGCCTCGTTCGGCAGCGACAGCGAAAACCGCACCGCGAGCGCTTCCAGTTCCTTCGGCAGCTCCAGGTTCGCGCCCACCAGCGCCACCGTGTGCGCCGCCACGCCCTGGCGGATCGCGATCTCGCGCAACTGCCGCAGCGTGACCACGTAGCGCAGGAAGGGCGTGTAATCGAGCAGCAGGAACACCGCCTTCTGGCGCATGTCGCGGATCGCGTCGAGCACCTCGCCCGAGCTCATCGGCTTCGGCGCCGATTCCTCCATGTCCAGGCGCTTGAGTCCGGTGGTGATGCTCCAGGCGTACAGCGGCCGCAGGCTCTGCGCGAGCGCGCGCTGAAAGGAGGCGATCACTTCCAGTTCCTCGTGGGTGTCGATCGCCAGCAGCGGCGTATCCGCACGGATCAGGGCGGCGAGATCGTGGTGTTCGTTCATTCGCCCGATGCTAACTGCACTGAGGGAGGAAAAAGGAAAAAGGAAAATGGAAAAAGGGAGGGCGCCCAGTCCCGCGCTGCGCCGCTGTCGATCTCCCCTTTTCCTTTTTCCCTTTTCCTTCTTCCCGCCTCAACTGCAAGTCGGCAACCGCAGCCTCTGCCCGACCTTGAGTGCGTATTTCGGCGCGCGGATGCCGTTCAGCGCGGCAATCTCGCGCACGCTGCTGCAGCGCGTGCGCCGCGCGATCGCGGCCAGCGTGTCGCCGCGGCGCACGCTGTAGCCCACCTGTGTCGGACCCTCCGGCTTGGCGGCATCCTGCAAGGCCGCGATGCGCGCCATGAACATGGCGTCGCGACAGCGCCGCGCGTAGGCGTCGACCAGCGCTGCGGGTACGCGCACGCGCGCGCCCATCGGCAGCCGCTGTTCCGACTTGATCCGCGGATTGAGATTGCGCAGCGTGCGGAACCAGCCTTCCGGGCGCTCATCCTGGCCAAGGCAGATCGCCAGTTCCGCGAGCGAGAGGCTCGATTCGAGCGCGATCTCGCCGAGCGCTCCATCCACCGTCGGGAAACGCAACCCATATTCCTGCGGGTGCAGGAACAAGTACGCCGCCGCGAGCACTTTCGGCACGTAATCGCGGGTTTCCGCCGGCAGCGCGTAGAAGATCCGCTGGTTCCAGAAGCCGCGCCCCGGATGCTGCTTCGCGAGCCGGCGCACGCGGCCCTCGCCGCCGTTGTAGGCGGCCAGCGTCAACTCGAGGTTGTCGTTGAAGGCCTTGAGCTGCTCCTCGACATAGCGCACGTTGGCGCGCGCCACCAACGCCGGATCGAGGCGCTCGTCGAAGCCGTTGCCGCCCAGGCCGAAGCGGCGCGCGGTCGCCGGCATGAACTGCAACGGCCCGGCGGCGCCGGCGCGCGAATAGACGTGCACGCGCGCGACCGACTCCTTGGCGAGGATCGCGAACAGCAGCGCCTCGGGCAATCCGGCCTCCTGGTAGGCGGGATACATGTCGGCGCGCAGGTACTGGTAGTTGACCCAGGCCTCGATCAGTTGCGGGCGCATCCAGGTCAGCCAGTCCTCGAGCGCCGCGCGCACCGGTTCGTTGAGCTCGATCAGCGCGCCGAGATCCTTGCCACGCAGCAGCCGCAGCGAGCGCTCGACTTGCGGCAGCGCGGTCGGCGTCTGGACTTCGTCCGCGCCGGCCTCGGCGACGTCGGCTTCCGCATCGGTGTCCCAGCCTGCGGCCACGCCCTGCAGCCGCACGAGCACGACCAGCGCTCCGACGAAACGCTGGTTCTCGCAACCGGGTGTTTCCGCGCACTTCAGCGCCGCGCCCTCGATGTCGGCGAGCGCGTCGGCGAGCGCCGCTCGGCCCTCGCGCGGACTGCCGGCGCGGATCAGTTCGAGCCCGCCCTGGAAGGCCGAGGTGGCGACGTCGACGCGATCGTACAGAGCCGCGACCACCGCTTCGTCGACCGCAGGCGACGGACTTGCGGACGGGTCGGCGCGCGGCGGCGCACTGGCACAAGCGGCCAGCAGCGCGAGGCACGCCGCGATCATTCCCCCTGTGCTGGAACGCATGCGCGGCTTTCGGAATCGGGCGCGCGACATTAGCCGCAGCACGGGCCCGCGGACAAGTCCGCATAATCCGCGCTTCCGACTCGCACCGGCTTCCTCATGAGCGCTCCCGCCTATCCCGCCACCCGCCCCCGCCGCATGCGTCGCGACGAGTTTTCGCGCCGGCTGATGCGCGAGTCGACGCTGACCGCCGCCGACCTGATCTGGCCGGTGTTCGTGACCGAGGGCGAGGGCCGGCGCGAGGCCGTGCTGTCGATGCCGGGCGTGGACCGCATGGCCATCGACGAACTCGTGCGCGAAGCGGGCGAGGCGCACGCGCTCGGCGTGCCGGCGGTGGCGATCTTCCCGGTCACGCCGGCGTCGGCGAAGTCGCTCGATGGCTGCGAGGCGTGGAATCCGGACGGCCTCGCGCAGCGCGCGGTGCGCGCGCTGAAGGCGGCGCTGCCGACGCTCGGCGTGATCACCGACGTCGCCCTCGACCCGTTCACCACCCATGGCCAGGACGGGATCATCGACGACGACGGCTACGTGTTGAACGACGTCACCAATGCCGCGCTGGTCAGGCAGGCGCTGTCGCACGCCGCCGCCGGCGCCGACATGGTCGCACCCTCGGACATGATGGACGGCCGCGTCGGCGCCATCCGCGCCGCGCTCGAGGCCGCCGGCCACGTCAACACCCGCATCCTCGCCTACTCGGCCAAGTACGCCTCGAGTTTCTACGGCCCCTTCCGCGATGCGGTCGGCTCGGCCGGCAACCTCGGCAAGGGCAACAAGTACACCTACCAGATGGACCCGGCGAATTCGGATGAAGCGTTGCGTGAGGTCGATCTCGACATCGCCGAGGGCGCCGACATGGTCATGATCAAGCCCGGCATGCCCTACCTCGACATCGTCCGCCGCGTGAAGGAGCGCTTTGGCATGCCGACCGCGGTCTACCAGGTGTCCGGCGAGTACGCGATGCTGAAAGCCGCCGCGCAGAACGGCTGGCTGGACGAGCGCGCGGTGGTCATGGAAGCCCTGCTCGGCTTCAAGCGCGCCGGCGCCGACGCCATCCTGACCTACTTCGCGCCGCAGGCGGCGCGGTGGCTACACAGGTAGCCAACCGCAGAGGAGTCGGCGAGCCCGGCCTGCGGCCACTCGGCGATTTCGAAGGATCGGCAACCACCTTCGGCCAAGACGCGATCTCAGGAAGCCGGCGGCAGACGCTCAGCGCCCGGTTCGCAGGTGGCGGCCAGTCGAATCGCCGTCCGACTACTGCTGCGGATCCGCCCGTTCGGCCTCCAGAGCAGGGGTCGCCGCGTCTGCGGCGCGAGCCTGGGCCTGCTCGTAGGCGGCCTTTGCTGCGGCCTGCATGCTTTCGCCGCGCGCCAGATCGCGAGCCGCCTTTTCCCTGGCGTTCCTGGCCTTGATTTTCTTCTCCTGCAACTTGGCGATCACACGACGCGAGTTCGCGATGCGCTTTTCTTCCTTGGCGATGTCGGCGTCGAACCCGGCGATACGCGCATCGCTCTTGCGCATCTGTTTCTCGGCTTTCGCAACCAGTTTTTCGCCCTTGGTCCAGTCGCGACCGTACACACTCTCATCGGCATGTGCAGGGACAATCAGCACCAGACCCACCAAGAACATCGACCACGCCACCCAGCTGCTGCGCACGCCTTGCATGACCATCTCCATGAAAATCGGAAGCACGCGCATTCCCCCCGATCAGGGCGTTCGGTGACAGTCCCGGGGAACCGCCGATGCACCCCTGGCGCCCCATTTCAGACCGCGGGCACCGGCTCCGCGCCGTCCGCGAAGGGCTCGACCGGAGGCTCGGCGAGCATCCGGTCGAACTCCGCAACGATCCTCGAAGCCGCCGTCGCTGCGCCGTCGGGCACCTGCACGGTCACGAGGCCGATCACCGGCAACTCGCCGATCCCGCCGGTCAAGGCCGCGCCGGCGATGAAAGCCGGGATCCCGGCGGCCTCCAGCGCGTCCTTGACCCATTGCGCATCGAACAGGTTTTCGGCTTCGTAGACGGTCCGCATGGGGTCGCTGCCGGATGGCTTCGGGAGGAATCGTAGCGCGTCGGCTTCGGGAAATGCGCTCCGGTTGCCGATCATCGGTCATCGGTTGCCGGAGAAAGAAAAAGCCCGCACCTGGCGGGCTTTTTCCAACAACCAGTCATCGTGACCGCGAGGACCGCTCACCGGCGGTCCCCGCAACCTCAGGCGTGGAGCTTCGCGATCAGCGGCACGATCAGCAGCGCCACGATGTTGATGATCTTGATCAACGGGTTGATCGCCGGGCCGGCGGTGTCCTTGTAGGGGTCGCCCACGGTGTCGCCGGTGACCGCCGCCTTGTGCGCGTCGGAGCCCTTGCCGCCGTGGTGGCCGTCCTCGATGTACTTCTTGGCATTGTCCCAGGCGCCGCCGCCGGTGGTCATGGAGATGGCCACGAAGATGCCGGTGACGATGGTGCCGACCAGCAGGCCGCCGAGCGCGGCCGGGCCGAGCACCAGGCCGACCACGATCGGCACCGCGACCGGCAGCAGCGAGGGCACGATCATTTCCTTGATCGCCGCCTTGGTCAGCATGTCGACCGCCTTGTCGTATTGCGGCTTGGCGGTGCCTTCCATGATCCCCTTGATTTCCTTGAACTGGCGGCGGACTTCGACGACCACCGCGCCGGCCGCACGACCGACCGCTTCCATCGCCATCGCGCCGAACAGGTACGGAATCAGGCCGCCGATCAGCAGGCCGATCAGCACCAGCGGGTCGGACAGGTCGAACTTGATGCCGGTCATCCCGTAGGTGCCGAGCTTGTGGGTGTAATCGGCGAACAGCACCAGCGCGGCGAGCGCGGCCGAACCGATCGCATAACCCTTGGTGACCGCCTTGGTGGTGTTGCCGACGGCGTCCAGCGGATCGGTGACGTTGCGCACGTCCTTGCCGAGTTCGGCCATCTCGGCGATGCCGCCGCCGTTGTCGGTGATCGGACCGTAGGCGTCCAGCGCGACGATCATGCCGGACAGCGACAGCATCGCGGTGGCGGCGATCGCCACGCCGTACAGGCCGGCGAGCGTGTAGGTGCCCCAGATCGCGGCGCACACCGCGAGCACCGGCATCCAGCAGGCGCGCATGGACACCGCGAGGCCAGCGATGATGTTGGTGCCGTGGCCGGTGGTGGAGGCCTGGGCGACGCCGCGCACCGGCGCGTATTCGGTGCCGGTGTAGTACTCGGTGATCCACATCATCGCGCCGGTGAGACCGAGGCCGATCAGCGCGCAGTAGAAGACCTGCATCGCAGACAGGGTCATGCTGCCGTCGGCGAGCTGGGTGGACGTGGCCGGGAACAGCGCGGTGGTGACCGGGTAGAAGGCGATCGCCGCGAGCACGCCGGAGACGATCGTGCCCTTGTACAGCGCGGCCATGATCTTGCCGTTGCCGGCCTTGACGAAGAAGGTGCCGATGATCGACGCGATGATCGACACGCCGCCGAGTACCAGCGGGTACAGCAGGGCGTGCGGGCCAGTCTGGGTGGCGAAGATCGAGCCGACCAGCATGGTCGCGATGATGGTGACCGCGTAGGTCTCGAACAGGTCGGCGGCCATGCCGGCGCAGTCGCCGACGTTGTCGCCGACGTTGTCGGCGATCACCGCCGGGTTGCGTGGGTCATCTTCCGGGATGCCGGCCTCGACTTTGCCGACGAGGTCGGCGCCGACGTCGGCGCCCTTGGTGAAGATGCCGCCGCCCAGGCGCGCGAAGATCGAGATCAGCGAGGAACCGAAGGCGAGGCCGACCAGCGCGTTGAGCAGCTTGTCGGGCTCCATGTTCTGGGTCTGCAGGAAGGCGTAGAAGCCGGCGACGCCGAGCAGGCCGAGGCCCACGACCAGCATGCCGGTGATCGCGCCACCGCGGAAAGCCACCGCGAGCGCGGCGTTCATGCCGCTGCGCGCGGCCTCGGTGGTGCGCACGTTGGCGCGCACCGACACGAACATGCCGGTGTAGCCGGCGAGGCCCGAGAGCACCGCGCCGATCGCGAAGCCGGCCGCAGTGACCCAGCTGAGGGCGAAGCCGATGACCACGAACAGCGCCACGCCGACCATGCCGATGGTGGTGTACTGGCGGTTGAGGTAAGCCTTGGCGCCTTCCTGGATCGCCGCGGCGATCTCCTGCATGCGCGCGTTGCCGGCCGGCTGCTTCAGGATCCACTGCGTCGACACGATGCCGTAAAGCACCGCGACGACCGCGCATCCCAGCGCAATCAAGATTCCGTACTGCTGAAGCATGGGTTTTTCCCCGTTCTGGTGAGTGTCGATGCGTCGAGCGGGGCGCGTACCACCGCCGGCGGATGTGCCGGAGGTCACGGTCGGGCCCGGAAAAAGCGGGCGGAGTATACGGGCCGTGGCGCCGATGCGAAGCCCGGCACACCGCAGCGCGTGCGGTCCCTCCAGCCCCCAGAACGCCCGAATGCGGCAGTTTTCGACCCAACAGGTCACACAGTGTGACCTGGACTACGGTTTCCTTTACAATATTGCGCGAAAATTGCAACACACGGTCAATGCGCCGTGGTCGAACTCGGGGGAGAACGACGTGTCGGATGGGGGAAGTGGCCGCGAGGCCTACTGGTTGATGCTCGTGCCGGGCGCGGATCGCACGCGCCTGGCGCAATACGCTGCGGAGTTGCCGCGTCTGCAGGCCGTGCACGGCGGTCGCTTCCTGGTGCTTGCGCCGGCGCCGCTGATCGAGCGCTTCGGTCACAACGGCGAGGCTCACAGCGTGATGCTGTCTGCCTTCCCATCGTCGACGCAGTTGCGCGCCTGGTGGGAATCTCAGGCGCACCGCCGCCTCGCCTCAGGGTTCCGCGGCATCGCCGGGACGGTCGCGGTGGCGCTCGAGGCAGAATCCGGCGCCAGCGACGCGGACGCCAAAGCGGTCGCCGCATTCTTCGGTCCCGGCCCTTCGCCGGCACTGCTGGAAGCCGAAGGCGCGCGTGCGCTTGCGCTCGTGCGCGAGCGTTCGGTATTGCGCCTGCACGGCGACTGGATCCACGGCGATGTCGCCCTGTACGGCTGGAGCAGTTCCGGCGATGCCCGTCGCTCGCTGCTGAACTTCAGCTCCGGCCAGCGCGCCCGCGGTCTGCTGCTGCCGACCCTGCCGGGAGTGCGCCCGCCCGATCGCGCACGCGCGGCGGCCTGACCTCGGAATCTTGCCGCACGGGGCGCCGCTATCGCACCTGGTCCCGCTCGCGACTGCGCGCCACCAGCGCGCGCATGCCGAGCACACCGGCGATCATGAACAGCGCGACCATCGCCACCAGCACCAGACCGGCGTACAGGATCACCGCGTCGACCGCATCCACGCCGGACCGGCTGGCCCAGCGCCAGGCCGCGAGCAAGGCGAGCGTCATCAGCACGCCGAGTCCGAGCGCAAGCTTTCCGAGCGCCTGTTTCCACGCAAGCACACCGAGCGCAACCAGCGGCAGCGCGGTCAGCGCGAGCCAGGCCTCGCTGTTGCTGCGCGCGCCGCCGGTGGCCTGCCACAGCCAGCCCACCACCGCAATCGATGGCAGTGTCGCCAGGGCGAGCCCGCGCCACAAGGGTCGCCGTGCCAACAGCGCCACCAGCAGCACCTGCGCCCCGAACAGGACGAAGATCCAGGTCGCCATCGCCCGTTCAGACCTCGTAGGCAGGCAGGCGCGGCTTGACCGCCCGGTTCTTCAGGCGCACGTAGTCGGGCAGGCCATCGACGTAGGGCGGATAGGCCTCGCCGGCGATCAGCGGTTCGAGGTAACGCCGTGCGGCGGCGGTGATCCCGAAGCCGTCGGCGCGGATGTAGTTGGCCGGCAGCTTGCGTTCGCGGTTGGCGATGGCCGACAGCGGCGCAGGTTCGATGGCGTAGCGATAGGGCCGGTCGGAGAGCCTGCGCACCACCGGCATCACGGCATTCTGGCCGGCCAGCGCGAGCTCGACCGCCGCGGCGCCCACCTTGCGGCTGATGGTGAGATCGGTCCTGCTGGCGATGTGGCGCGCCGAGCGCTGCAAGTAGTCGGCCACCGCCCAGTGGTACTTGTAACCATGCGCGGCGCGCACCTTGTCGGCGATCAGCGGCCCGACGCCACCGAGCTGCACATGGCCGAAGGCGTCGCGGGTGCCGGCCTCGGCGAGGAATTTGCCGTCCGGACCGCGCACGCCTTCGCTGGCGATGATCGTGCAGTAGCCATGCCGCTCCACCGCGTCCTTGACTGCGGCGAGGAAGCGCGCCTCGTCGAACACCACCTCGGGGAACAGGATGATGTGCGGCGGATCGCCATCCTTGCGTCCGGCGAGGCCCGCAGCGGCCGCGATCCAGCCGGCATGACGACCCATGACCTCGAGCACGAAGACCCTGGTCGAGGACTCCGCCATGCTCAGCACGTCGAGGCTGGCCTCGCGGGTCGACACCGCGACGTACTTCGCGACCGAGCCGAAACCCGGGCAAACGTCGGTTTCGGCGAGATCGTTGTCGATGGTCTTGGGCACGCCGATGCAATGCAGCTCGTGCCCGAGCTGGGCCGCGATCTGCGAGATCTTCAGCGAGGTGTCGGCCGAGTCGTTGCCGCCGTTGTAGAGGAAGTAGCGGATGTCGTGCGCACGCAGCACGTCGATCAGGCGCTGGTAGTGCGCGCGATCCTGCTCCAGCGACTTCAGCTTGAAACGACAGGAGCCGAAGGCCCCGCCGGGCGTATGCGCGAGCGCCGCGATCGCCTCGTCGCTCTCGTGGCGGGTGTCGATCAACCGCTCGCGCAGCACGCCGATGATGCCGTTGCGCGCCGCGTAGACGCGGCCGATGCGGTCGGGATGGCGGCGCACGCTGGCGATCACCGCCGATGCGGTCGCATTGATCGTCGCGGTGACACCGCCGGACTGGGCGTAGAGCAGGTTCGGCATGGTTGCATTCCTGGACAACCGGATGGCTCTAGGTTGGCACAAGCGAGCACACGGGCAAACACCTCCATGGGTCGTGGGGCGCTTCAAGCCCTGAGTTCCTGCAACGCCGGAACAAATGGCGCCCAAAGCCCTGCTCGACCGGATACTCCTGCTCGGCGGCAGAATGACCCGTGACCGTGTGGATTGAGCAACTATCTGGCCGCTCGATTGCGCATGTTTCCGTACACCAGGACGAGCCGGCGATGCTCATGATCGGCGCCGGTGAGCGGGTCGCGACCGCACAGCCAGGCCCGGCGCACGCGGCGCGATACGCAGTGATAGACACCGTGAGCATTGGCGGGGACCAGCAGGGAGCGGGCTTGCGTCATGGGAGCAGCATGCCCAAGTTCGACAGTTAGCAGCGTAAACGATTGATTTAGCTACCTTCAGGTAGTCGTTTTTGACACAACAGGGCTAAGCCGGCTGCTCGATGCGCAGTAGATCGAAGAGTTCGCGTTGCTCGGGGG
>JABAQR010000065.1 GCA_019187485.1 Lysobacterales bacterium
CAACGGTTGCCAACAAGCCCAAAAAGCCCTGAAATCCGACCCCGTTCGAGACCCGTTTTGAGGGGCCTGCAAGTGGCTCCATTACGGCGATCATCGGTGGCTCCATTGACCCGGTCGGTGACACCTTACGTCCCATCGAACAACTCGGGCTCCGCCGCGGCGATTTCCTCGGGACTCATGCCGCTGTAGATGCGGGCCTCGATTCGGAAGATCACACGATCAAAGGCGTCTGCATCGCCCGCCGCCATCGCCGCGGACAGCTCCGCCCACTTTCCCCGCATGGAATCCACCAGGTCCGCGCGCATCTTGGCCTCATCGTCATGGTGGTAACACCATTTCCGCCTGAACTCGCGCTCAATTTCCAGCTGTGCCAGGGCTTCGGCTAGCTGCGATTCCAGCCGCTCAAGACGGGAAGCGGGGACGGCTCCCGGTGCGCTCCGCTCCAACAGCGCCCGCGCCCGGTCAATCGTGCCGCCGCTCCCTTCCCCGCGGACGGAGCCGCGACCGCCCCGGCTGGGGTCCGTGGTCAGCAGTAGCCGCGTCAAGCTGGGTCGCACCAGGACCCGGCCCGCATCGTCCACCTCGACGCGCTTGGCGCTGGCCCACCGGGATACGTTCGCCGCGTCCACCCCCAACAAGCGGGCGAACTCGGCTTTCGTGCATCGCTCCGGTACGGTGTCCGGGGTGTTTTCATTCGTCTTTTGCATACCTTGCGCCTCCAGTCCACGCCATTGACCAATATGTGGTTGATTTATCTAGCCATTTCCTGCGGTTCCACGCACCCGCACACCGGACCTTGCGGGAGGACCCGCGACCTTGACCAGTCCCGCAAGTTCGCGCGGGTTGTTCTTCCTGCGGCCCTCCGGCCGCCCCGTCGTCTCGCGTGTCGCTCTCGCATCTCATACACACTTACCTTGTTCCGGCTGGGACAACTGGGACAACTGGGATTCCTTTACGAATCATGTGGTTAGGGTGTCCCAGTTTGTCCCAGTTTCCGGGAGCAACTGGGACACGAATTGTCCGGCGGCATGTTTCGGAGTCCGGAACGTGCGCGCGTCGGGTCACGGCTCCACTTCCCATATGGTCGGAAGCACACGGTAGACGCGCGCCTTTTCGCCGCTGGGTAGGCGTACCGTCCGGGTCATGCTGTCGCCTTCGGGCTGTAGGGCGCCGCAGCGCGCCAGGACGCGGGCAACTTCGCGGGCGTCGAAGCCCTTGCACACCTCTTGCCGGAAGCTCTCGGGGTAAATCAGGAACTCTTGCCCGGTGTCGGATTTCCTGCGCCAGCCGCAGCGGGCAAGCGTTCGCGGGGCGCGGTCGTCTTCGCCTCGATCCCATCCCGCGAAGCGTGCTTCCCCGTTCTGTTCCAGGAAATGCCGCACTGCTGCCAGCATGTCGGCGGGTTCGCTCTCGCCGCGGCCGGCCGGCCGCGCGGCCAGCCAGTCGGCGAAGCATCGGCGGACAGCCTGCGGGGCTTCCTCAGAATCCCACCCGGTCACGCCGGCATGGCTCGCCAACACCCCGGCAGCGGCCACCAGGGCGAAGCGCTGCGCCACCCGGCGGACCTGTCCCGCTGCGCTGCTGCCCGCCAGCTCGTCGGCGAAGGTGCCGATGTAGCGCACCAGGTAGGCGCGCATGCCGTCCGGATCGGCGGCCAGTGCTTCCAGGTAGGCCAGCAGGGCGGTCCCGTGGTGTTTGCGCACGGCTGCGCGTAGCGCGTCGGCGAAGGCGCCGGGCGTCTGCCCCTCCGGGACGTGATCGAACAGCCCCAGCCCTGCGCCCGCATCCGCTGGAATGTCCACCACGCGAACCTCCATCCCGGCGCGCGCCCGGCCGCCGGCTTCGGTCATCAGGTCGCCCAGGCCGATTTCGCCGTTGGAAAGGAACAGGACGCGCCACGTTGCGGGAGCCCGCAACGATCCATCGCGACGCGCGCGGCTCTTGCCCGCTCCGTTCGCCAGCAGGTAGGCGACGCCTGCGGCGCTGCGCGCCTCTAGCTGGCCGATTTCGTCCAGGCACAACAGCAGGTCGCTATGCAGGGCGGCGACGCTTTCGAGACTGTTATCGGTCGCTTTCCACTGGCGCACGTATCCATCGGGCGCAGCGGGTCCGAAGATCGACGCGGCCACCGCAAGGGCGGTGCTCTTTCCTGCCGATGAACGCCCGCGAAGATGGAAGCCGCCGCCTTCGGCGCCACACAGTCCTAGGCAAACGGCCGCAAAGCCAAGCGACAGGGCGAACACCAGCCGGCTGTTTCCAGCGCACGGCAGCGCAACCGATGCCCGCCAATCGTCAAGCGTGCCAGCGGTGGCCAGCTTGGTTCCGTCGCCAGCTCCCGTTTGCAGAATCACGGGCTCCGCGCCGGTGTCGCCGATGGTGCGGTCGGGCAATACGAACACGCCCCCATGCCAGCCGGTGCGCGCCACGCAACGGGCGAAGCGGTCCAACTCGGCGCCCATGATGTAGTCCGCCAGCCGACGGCGGCGGTTCGGATCGGTGGCAATCTCCAAGCCTTCCGACAGCAAATGTTCGCGCAACTCGTCGCCGCCGCGCGCGGTCATGCTGGCCGGCATGGCCCAGGTATGGGCGCGGCCCTCGGCGTCGGTCCAGGTCAAGAGCCGTCCCCACTCGCCGCCGGCTGCGTCGCGCGTCTTGGCTTCGACGCGCAGGGGCGAGCAGATGAACTGGGGCTCACCTTCCACCGCTTCCCCGGTGGCGCGGTCGCTTCCGACTGGACACCAATAGACGCCAGGGCGCAGGCCGCGGTGATCGTCTGGCCCGATCAGCACGAACCCGGCCCGCGGGGCGCTGCTGCCGCCCTCGCGGCCTTGTGGTGCTTTGGCCCGGCGGGCGCCGGGCTTCGTCGCCGCGGGCGCCTGTAGCGCGTCCAGTGCGGCGGCCAGGGCATCGGTCGGGATGCCGGCGGGCGCAGCATCGGCAGCGCCCCAGCCGTCCGGCATCGGCTCGGCTGCCCGCTCTGCGGGCCGCAGCGCTGCCAGGTCTTCGGGCTTGACGATGGCAACCGACAAGGCGCCGGCCGCTTTCGCAAGTCGCGCAACGTCCGCGGCATAGGCCGCGCCGGGTGCGTCGCCGTCCGGCCACACGAGCACGCGGCGCCCGCGGAGCGGTGCCCAATCGGCCTTGGCCGCAGAGCGCGCGCCGCCGGGGCTGGTGACTACCGCGAAGCCGGGCAACAGTGCCGCCGCGCCGTCGGCGTCCTTCTCGCCTTCGGTCACAAGCACCGGGGCCGCCGGTCGCTCTGCCAGCCGGTCCAGGCCGTAGAGCGGTCGCGGCTCGGGCAGTGCGCGCCAGTGCCAGCGCAGGCCGCCAGGATCGCGCCAGCAGGACAGCGGCAACACGTCCTTTCCGCCCGGTTTGTCGAAGCGGCAGACGCGCACCAGCTCGCGCCCCTCGCTGTCCCGATAGACCCACACGGTCGCCGGCCGGCCGTGCTTGGAGTGCGCGGCAGGCGCAGGGGGCGCGTCGGTTGGCACTGGGGAAGCTGGCGAGGACTCGGCGGCGGGCTTGGCTGCCTTCGCGGGTTTCGGTGCGTCAGTGGTGCCGGATTGGATGCCCAGGAACACCGCCAGCGCGTCGGCGGCCGTGCCTTGCGTGCATCCGTCCAGGTACGCGACGAGCGAAACCAAGTCGCCGCCGCGGTCGCCCGTTGCAAAGTCCGACCATCGGCCCGATTTCAGATTGACGCGGAACGATCCGGCCCGGTTGTCGGCGCGCGTCGGGTTGCGCGCTGTCCATTCGTGGCCTTCGCGCTTTCCCTCGGGTAGCCAGCGGGAAAGGACGGCATCGACAGACGCCAGGGCAGCGGCGGCAATGGTCGCGAAGCTCTGCCGCTGCGCGCGCGGCCGGTCCTGTTTCGGGCTGTCGGCCATTACGGGGCGCCCCGTGGGCTGTATCGAAGTTCGCGCCATGCGGCTTCCGCCGCCAGCGCAAGGCCGCCGCCGTCGTCGGGCGTCATTGCCACTACGTCCCGAACGCTTTCGTTGTTCCACCGATATTGAACAAGTGCCCAGCAAGCGACGGGCTCCCACGCCTCTCCGTCGTTGTCGCGCCACAGGGCAAACCAGCCGGGCGGGGCGGGGATGATCGAGAGAATGTGCGGCTCGTCGATCTTGTTGTCGGTCTTGAGTGTGGTCGCCGCCGTCATGGCTGCGCCTCCGATCCTAGGCGCGCGATCAGGGCGCGAAGGTCTTCGGCACGCCAGCAGGTGCAGCGCTGGCTGAGTTTCACGGGTGTTGGGAATCGGCCGGTGCGGCAGCCCTCCCACCAGACCGACGCGGAAACCGGGACCAGCGCTAGGACCTCAGGAAGCCGCAGCAATCCGCCCGCTTCGAGTAGCGCGCCCGCCTGCTGCGCCGCCAACTTGCGCCGCTCCGCGGCGCGCGCGCGCCGTTGTTCGCTCCGGTCCTTACCCGGTTGGATGTTGCGCCGCCGCGATGTTGCGGCGGCTGTGTGCGTTGGCATTGCATGTGCTCCGACAGCGGGCGGGGATGCCCGGCGGAGCGCAGTTGAGACGATTGCGGCGCGCTTCCGATCCCAATTAGGGTTGCGGCGATCCTAATTAGGGTTTTGTGACGGTGCCCGGCCCCTTGGGTACGATTTCGCCGTGCGCCTCCGCGATCTTGTCGGCAAGCGTTTGGGCCGACACCCTTACGCCCCGCGCTTCAAGCTCCGGCCTGATTGCCGATGCAATCGAAAAGTGCCCGCCCGCTTGCCGTAGGTCATGGCCGGACAGCTCAATAAGTGCGCCGAGTATCGACATGAGGGTGCCGCGCTCGCGTGTACTAAGGGGCTTTTCCTCTGCGGCAAACACCGCCGGCCTAAGTCCTCGGCGCTCTGCCCAAGCGCGCAATTCGGCTTGTTCAACTTCGGCGCTTGGCCATTCCTTGGTTATCGTCACGGGCACGAAATCAGAGTCTCGATCAATGCCCCACGAAATCATATGGCGGTCTTTCCGCTGTCCGCCGGATCGAGTCTCCTTAACGTCGGCCTTGAGATTCCCATTGCTGGCATCGTTGACCAACGCGTCATACAGGGTGTTCACCGTCGCCAGCGCTTGAGCTTCATTGACCCTGTGAAACGCCCGGCCGGGAATTTCGTCGGCTAGTAGGCGCGAGGCTTCCAGCAACGTCCAACGCGGCTTACTTAGGTAGAGACTTGCAACGGCATCAGGGAATGCCACAGTGCGCCCCTTCGTGCGCCCTTCGGAGGAAACGCCACGGCAGCGGGCGAAGGTGCCCCGCGTTCGGCTGGCCGGCCTAGCCGTAGCGCGTTAACGTCAGGGCGTCACGCCTGCGCCGGCCTGTGCGGCTAGGGCGGCTTCCACCAGGAATTGCAGGGCGAAGGCATCGTTACCGTTGATCCCGCGGCCGGTCCCGTCACTGCCGATCGCCAGCCGGTCCCGAACGCACGCAAGGGCGATATTCGCGAACTCCAAGGCATCGCAAGCCGTAACCCCGGCGCGCAGCTCGAACAGATGCGACTCGCCGGGCTTGTAGAAGGGGACCGCCTGCGCAACGGTTGCGGAGTCTGGAATGTTCATGCGTCCCCCATCCGGTTGAAGGCCACACGGGCGTCACCCAACAACTCGGCAATCGTCCACAGGTATTCGTGTTGAAGGTCGTCGCTAAGGCATTGGAACGCGTCGAAACCCCCACCGACCGCCGCCTGCATCAGCGCGTGCGCTTGGGTGACTCGCTGGTAAAGCACCTCAATTGGCCGGTCGCGTTCTACTCCGTAGCAATCCCGAATCCCGGCGCGCGCCGCGCCGGCTGTATCTTGTTGCGTTGCCATGGTCGCCGTTCTCCTTGTGTTCTCGGCGGTTGTGGAAGTCGGGGCAGGGTGTTCCCGCACCTTGCCCCGGCGCTTCATGCGGCGGTCGCCGCAGTTTTTCGGATCGGTGACACCTTGCCCGCGGCGTCCAACTGGTCCAGGTAGTCGGACCACTGCTGCATCGCGGTTTCACGCGCGGCGATGTGGCGGGTTCGGTCATAAGCGGCGGCTACGTTGCCCCGCTTCGCGTGGGCTAGCTGCGCTTCTAGTACGTCTTCGGCAATGTGCAAGCGCTCGCGTCCCAGTGTGCGGAATGCGGCCCGGAATCCGTGCGTTGCGTGCTGCCCTTGAAAGCCCATGCGGCGCAGTGCGGCCGACAGGGCATCGCGGTGAAGGTGCGGCGTCTGCTGCCGCGCCAGCGGCGGAAAAACGAACTCACGGCCGGCGGTGTATTCCTTCATCTGAGCCAGCAAGGCGCGCGCCTGCCGCGACAACGGGACTATGTGCGGCGCGCGCATCTTCATTTTCTCGGCGGGGATGCGCCACTCGGCACCGGCCGCGGTGTCGTGGATTTCCGCCCATCGCATGGTCGCGATGTTGCCGGGCCGCTGCGCGGTGTATGCGGTCATCAGCAGAGCGGCGCGCGTCACCGGGCTTTCGTACTTGCGCAGGGCACGCATGACCGCCGCCAGTTCATCGGGAAGCGTGGCGGCTGCAATGTGCCCCGTTGCCTTGGGCAGCGCCTCGAAGGTCAGCGGTCGCCCATCCTCGCGCAGTCCTTCGAGAATGGCGAAAGACACGATGCCGCTTAAATACTGGCGGGCCTTGCGCGCCAGGTCGGGCGCATGGCCAGCGAGCTTGCGAAGGGTCGCCGCTGCTGTCCTGCTATCGAGCGTACCCACATTCACCTGCCCCAAGTCCGGCAACAGGTAGCGCGTCACCACATAGCGCGCCTTCTGCGCGCTCGACTCTGACCATTTCTTGCCCTTGAATGCCAGCCAGTCGGCCGCCACCGCCGCCACCGTGCCGCGCGATGCGCGCTCGCGCGCTGCCTTTGTGGCCTTGCGTTCCTCGGATGGGTCCACGTTCTGCGCCAGCAGTTTGCGGGCGTTCTCTCGCCGCTTGCGGGCCTCTGCGAGCGAGACAGCGGGGAACACCCCGAGCGACAACCGCTTTTCCTTCCCCGCGTAGCGGTACTTGAGCCGCCACCAGCGGCCACCCGCCGGGCTCACTTCCAGGTAAAGCCCGCCGCCGTCCCAATGCCGGCCGGGTGCCGGATTGCGCAGCTCCACCGCCGTCAGCTTGTCGGATGCCGTGCCCATGGCGTCGGGTCCAAGGTTGCCCCCGCTTTGGGAGTTGCCCCCAATCTTGCCCCCGCTTAGCTCAGGATGCAAGCGGACACTATCGGACACCCTGAAACGAAAAAACCCCGCCGGGGCGGGGTTTCTTCGGTGTTTCCGGGCTGCGATGGATGCCGCCGGATGCTCAAATGGTGCCCGGAGCGGGACTCGAACCCGCACGGCACAAGGCCGGGGGATTTTAAGTCCCCTGCGTCTACCGGTTTCGCCATCCGGGCCCGATATGGTGCCTGCGAGATGCCGTGGGTGCGGAGGATGGAGGCCAGGGTCGGAATTGAACCGGCGTACGCGGCTTTGCAGGCCGCTGCATGACCACTCTGCCACCTGGCCAAACCTCGTTCCGGAGCGATGGAACCCCAGAAATGACGAAACCCCGGAGGCCCGAGGTTTCGCCCTGAAACTGGAGCGGGAAACGAGACTCGAACTCGCGACCCCGACCTTGGCAAGGTCGTGCTCTACCAACTGAGCTATTCCCGCAAGAGACTGCGCAGCATAGCGGATATCTGGTCGGTGTCAACTTCCGCAGCCGCCGACGAAAGCCTGGGCGTGACGGTGCTGGCGATGGACTCGCGCAGCGGGAGTGCGCCCGGTGTTGCCGACGCTCCATCGCAGATCCCTGTCGAACTCCTCCGCGCAGGCGACCCGTGCGCTTGCTGGCGAAGGACGAGTGTTGATTGTTGGTATGGCAGGGCAATGCCTGGTCGACGAGTGGCGCTTTCCAGTACCGACAACCACACCACAACTTGCAACCTCGTCCGGCCGACCGCAGCATCGCCCGCCATCGCAACGCTGTCGCACGCCATGACCGCCCGCTACAACGCCGCCGATATCGAAGTCCTGCAGGGTCTGGAGCCGGTCAAGCGCCGGCCGGGCATGTACACCGACACCACGCGTCCCAACCACCTGGTGCAGGAGGTGGTGGACAACTCGGTGGACGAGGCACTGAGTGGCTACGCGAAGACCATCGAGGTGCGGGTCTGGAACGATGGCTCGATCGAGGTCATCGACGATGGCCGTGGCATGCCGGTGGACATCCATCCCGAGCACGGGGTGCCGGGTGTCGAGCTGATCATGTGCCGGCTGCATGCCGGCGGTAAGTTCTCCAACCAGAACTACAACTTCTCCGGCGGCCTGCATGGCGTCGGCGTGTCGGTGGTCAACGCGCTCAGCGAGCGCGTCGAGGTCACGATCAAGCGCGATGCGCAGGAGTTCTCGATCGGCTTCGCGCATGGCGATCCTTCGACGCCGCTGCGCGTGGTCGGCCCGGTCGGCAAGAAGAACACCGGCACCAAGGTGCGCTTCTGGCCGGATGCGAAGTATTTCGACACGCCGAAACTGTCGATGCCACGCCTGCGCCACGTGCTGCGCGCCAAGGCGGTGCTGTGCCCCGGGCTGACGGTCACGCTGTGGGACGAAGCGACCAACGAGACCGAGCGCTGGTACTACGAGGATGGCCTCAAGGACTACCTGCGCTCGCAACTGGCGGATCGCGAGGTGCTACCGGCCGATCTGTTCACCGGGTCGATCAAGAAGACCACCGAGGCCGCCGACTGGGCGATCGGCTGGACGCCCGAGGGCGAGCTGATCCAGGAAAGCTACGTCAACCTGATCCCGACCGCGCAGCACGGCACCCACGTCAACGGCCTGCGCTCCGGCCTGACCGACGCCATCCGCGAGTTCTGCGAGTTCCGCAACCTGCTGCCGCGCGGGGTCAAGCTCGCGCCCGAGGACATCTGGGAGCGCCTGAGCTTCGTGTTCTCGTTCAAGCAGCAGGATCCGCAGTTCGCCGGGCAGACCAAGGAGCGGCTGTCCTCGCGCACCGCGGCACCTTTCGTGCAGGGCGTGATCCACGACGCCTTCAGCCTGTGGCTCAACCAGCACACCGAACTCGGCGAGAAGATCGCGCTGCTGGCCATCGAACGCGCCCAGGCGCGCCTCAAGACCGAAAAGCAGGTGGTGCGCAAGAAGGTCACCAGCGGCCCGGCGCTGCCCGGCAAGCTCGCCGATTGCGCCTCGCAGGACCTCGGTCGCACCGAGCTGTTCATCGTCGAGGGCGATTCCGCCGGCGGTTCCGCCAAGCAGGCGCGCGAGCGCGAGTTCCAGGCGATCCTGCCGCTGCGCGGCAAGATCCTGAACACCTGGGAGGTCGAATCGACCTCGGTGCTGGCTTCAGCCGAAGTGCACGACCTCGCGGTCGCGATCGGCCTCGATCCCGGCAAGCCGGACCTGTCGGGCCTGCGCTACGGCAAGGTCATCATCCTTGCCGACGCCGACTCCGACGGCCTGCACATCGCCACCCTGCTCTCCGCCCTGTTCCAGCGCCATTTCCGCACCCTGGTGCAGGCCGGCCACGTATTCGTCGCAATGCCGCCGCTGTTCCGCGTCGACGTCGGCAAGCAGGTCTTCTACGCCCTCGACGAGAGCGAGAAGACCGAGCTGCTCGAACGCGTCGCGCGCGAGAAGATCAAGGGCCAGGTCAACGTGACCCGCTTCAAGGGCCTCGGCGAGATGAACCCGCAGCAGCTGCGCGAATCCACCATGCACCCCGACACCCGACGCCTGGTGCAGCTGACCATCGACGACGCCGACGGCACCGACGGCATGCTCGACATGCTCCTCGCCAAGAAACGCGCCAGCGAACGCCGCGAGTGGCTGGAGACGAAGGGGGATCTGGCGGTGGTGTAAGGCCAGGGCAACCGCCCTGGCCGGTTGTGGGTTGTGGGTTGTGGGCTGCTCGCCAGTCTCACCGCAGACTTCGTTCGTGCGAGATCGCGCTGCCCACAACCCACAACCCACAACCCACAACCCGCTTCACCCGGGCACCCGCACCCACCCCTCCATCAGCACCCGCGCGCTGCGGCTCATGCTGGCTTTGGTGACGGTCCACGCGCCGTCGCGCAGTTCGGCTTTCGCACCCACGCGCAGCGTGCCGGAGGGGTGGCCGAAGCGGATTGCGTCGCGGCTGCCGCCGCCGGCGGCGAGGTTGACCAGCGTGCCGGGAACCGACGCGGCGGTGGCGATGGCGACCGCGCAGGTGGCCATCATCGCGTGGTGCAGCTTGCCCATCGACAGCGCGCGCACCAGCACTTCGGCGTCCTCTATACGCTTGCCGCTGGCGGCGATGTAGGGCTGCGGCGGCGCCACGTAGGCGATCTTCGGCGTGTGCTGGCGGGTCGCCGCATCGGCGAGATCGGCAATCAGGCCCATGCGCAGTGCGCCGTGGGCGCGGATGGCCTCGAACATCGCCAGGCGGGCGGGGTCGGCGTTGATCTCGGGTTGCAGCTCGGTGCCCATGAGGCCGATGTCGGCGGCGTTGACGAAGATGGTCGGGATCCCGGCGTTGATCATGGTCGCCTGGAGCGTGCCGACACCGGACACCACCAGCTCGTCGACCAGCTTGCCGGTCGGGAACATCGAGCCGCCGCCCTCGCCTTCCTCGGCCGGATCGAGGAACTCGAGCTCGATCTCGGCCGCCGGGAAAGTCACGCCGTCGAGCTCGAAGTCGCCGGTTTCCTGCACCTGCCCGCCCGCCACCGGCACGTGGGCAACGATGGTCTTGCCGATGTTGGCCTGCCAGATGCGCACCGTGCACAGGCCGTCGCGCGGGACGCGCGCGGGGTCGATGAAACCGTTGGCGATCGCGAAGGGTCCGACCGCGCTCGACAGGTTGCCGCAGTTGCCGGACCAGTCGACGAAGGCCTGCTCGATCGCGACCTGGCCGTAGAGGTAATCGACGTCGTGCCCGGGCACCGAGGACGGACTGATGATCACGCACTTGCTGGTGCTGCTGGTCGCGCCGCCCATGCCGTCGGTGTGCTTGGCGTAGGGGTCCGGACTGCCGATCACCCGCAGCAACAGCGCATCGCGCGCCGCACCAGGCGCCTGCGCAGCTGTCGGCAGGTCCTGCAGGCGGAAGAACACCCCCTTGCTGGTGCCGCCGCGCATGTAGGTGGCGGGGATGCGAATCTGCGGCAAGTGCGGCATGACGACGTCTCCGGAAAGACCGCGAAGTCTAGCCGGAGGCCACGCTTCCCGAGGTACGGCAACCATCGCGTGCCCCTCGTGCGATCACGGTCCACCACCACATCCACCGGCGCGACTCTGCATGGGCCGTTGGTGTATCCACACCGATTGCGTCTGGAGCAGGGTCGGGCCCAACGACGCCAGTCGCCTTCACCGAAGACCGCGACCGATGCCATGGACGGATTCCCGTGACGTGTCGATGGAACGACTGTCGGTACCGACACGATCACGCGCGCATCCAGGCGTCGCGGCAGCGACGTATCTCCGGCGGCGGGCCAGTCCGGTCGTGCCGTATGGGCGCGCGGGTCGCCGCTTCGGCGTCCGGACGCAAAGTCCCGCTCGGAACGATCATCGCGCCGCCCGCTGGCGTCCGGTGCGCTTCGGTCGACCGGAGCGGCGCGCGAGTCGGAGGCGCCGGTGGCCGAAGCCACACGCTTGCGCATGCCCGTCGCGATGCGCGCTAATCCATGCCCCCTGTCCCCGGAAGATCCGATCATGAGCGAACACCACACCCGCATCGCCTGGCAACACAGCGCCGGCAGCTTCGCCGACAAGAGCTTCTCGCGCGACCACCGCTGGCACTTCAAGGGCGGCCAGTCGCTGCTCGCCTCCTCCGCGCCGGGATTCCAGGGCAACGCGGACGCGGTCGATCCCGAGGACGCCTTCACGGCGTCTCTCGCTGCCTGCCATATGCTGACCTTCCTCGCGATCGCCGCAGTCAAGGGATACGAGGTGGCGTCCTACCAGGACGAGGCGATCGGCACCCTCGACAAGAACGCCGAGGGTCGGATGGCGATGACCCGCGTGCTGTTGCGACCGCGTGTGGTGTTCAACGGCCGCCAGCCCAGCGCCGAGGAATTGCAGGGGCTGCATGAGCGTGCCCACAAGGCCTGCTTCATCGGCCAGTCGATCAAGTCGGAAGTGGTCATCGAGGCCCAGTGATGCGGAAGCAAATGCATGAGTTCCGGTAGCAAGGCCGAGGGAATCGCCCTCGATCCTTTGCAGCAGGCGGTCAGCGATACCCTCGACGAAGCCCGGCGCCAGGCGCTGGCTGCCGCGCAGCAGGTCGAGCGCGGCGTCGAGGAAGCGGTCGGCCAGGCGCGCGTGCGCGTCGGCCAGGCCGCGGAGAAGGTCGAACACGCCTTCGACGGCACCGTCGAGCGCACCCGCGGGCTGTGGCGACGCACCGCGGTCGCGATCACGCGCTGGTTCGACACCAGCGCCGCAGCCACGCTCGATCCCGCCACCGCCGACCGCATCGACTGGCTGCGCGTGCTGCCCTTCGTCGGCCTGCACCTCGCCTGCCTCGGGGTGTACTGGGTCGGCGTCAGCGCCTTCGCGGTGGCTGTCGCGCTCGCGCTGTACCTGCTGCGGATGTTCGCGATCACCGCCTTCTACCACCGCTACTTCTCGCACCGCAGCTTCCAGACCTCGCGCGTGCTGCAGTTCGCGTTTGCGCTGATCGGCGCGAGTTCGGTGCAGCGCGGCCCGCTGTGGTGGGCGGCGCACCATCGCCACCACCACCGCCACGCCGACCAGCCGGCCGACCTGCATTCGCCGCGCCAGCACGGCTTCTGGCGCAGTCACATGGGCTGGTTCATGACGCCGCGCGCCTTCGCCATCGATTTCGACCTCATCCCCGACCTCGCCCGGCATCCGGAGCTGCGCTTCCTGGACCGTTTCGACATCCTGGTGCCGGTGGCCCTCGCCGCCGCCCTGTTCTTCCTCGGCGGCTGGCTGGAGACGCACGCGCCGGGCTTGCAGACGAACGGTCCGCAACTGCTGGTCTGGGGCTTCTTCGTGTCCACCGTGGTGCTGTTCCACGCGACCGTGACCATCAACTCGCTGGCGCACGTCTGGGGCCGCCGGCGCTACGCGACCCGCGACGACAGCCGCAACAACCTGTGGCTGGCGCTGCTGACGCTCGGCGAGGGCTGGCACAACAACCACCACCACTACCCGGCCTCGACCCGCCAGGGTTTCTACTGGTGGGAGATCGACCTCAGCTACTACGCGCTGAAGGCGATGAGCGGGCTCGGGCTGGTGTGGGGGCTGAAGCCGGTGCCGCGCCGGATCCGCGACACGCGCACGCGCTCGCAGGCCTGAACGCGTGAAGATCGCGATCATCGGCGCCGGCATCGCCGGCCTCGGCGCGGCGTACCTGCTGTCGCGGCGGCACGAGGTGAGCGTGTTCGAAGCGCAGCCGCGCCTCGGCGGCCACACCCACACGCATGCCATCGAAGTCGCCGGCGAACGTCACAGCATCGACACCGGCTTCATCGTCTTCAACGCCGATCACTACCCCTTGCTGACGCGCCTGTTCGGCGAGCTGGGCGTGGAGTCGCTGCCGACCACGATGAGCTTCTCGGTGCGCAACGAGGCCAGTGGCCTGGAATACAACGCCACCGATGTCGAGCGCCTGTTCTGCCAGCGTCGCAACCTCTTGCGCCCGGCCTTCTGGCGGATGGTGCGCGAGATCCTGCGCTTCTACCGGCAGGCACCGGCGCTGCTGTCCGAGCCGGGTCCGGGCCCGACCATCGGCGAATACCTGCGCGCCGGCGGCTACGGGCCGCTGTTCGTGCACGACCACCTGGTCCCGATGGCCTCGGCACTGTGGTCCAGCCCGAGCGCGACGGTGCTCGACTTCCCGGCGAAATACCTGGTGCAGTTCATGGCCAACCACCAGATGCTCGATCCCGGCACGCGCAAGCCCTGGCGCGTGGTCAAGGGCGGCTCCGCGCGCTATCTCGACAAGCTGCTGCCGGCCACGCGCGCGCAGTTCCGCACCGGTGCGCCGGTGCGCGGGGTGCGCCGCCACCCGGACCGCGTCGACCTCGTGCTCGACGGCGATACCCTGCGCTTCGACCAGGTGGTGTTCGCCTGCCATGCGGACCAGGCACTCGCACTACTGGACGACGCCAGCGCCGCCGAGCGCGAGGTGCTCGGTGCTTTCGGTTTCCAACCCAACGACACCGTACTGCACACCGACGTGCGCCTGCTGCCGCGCAACCCGCGCGCCCGGGCGGCGTGGAATGCACTGCGACTGCAAGCAGTGGATGATCGTGGGAGCTCTCCGGCGCCATCGGCGGGAACGGCCGGCACAAGCCGGCACGCACCGACTCCCGCCTGCACCGTCAGCTATTCGATGAACCTGCTGCAAGGCATCCGCAGCGCCACCCAGTTCATCGTCACGCTCAACGCCACCGCGCGCATCGATCCCGCGCGCATCCTTGCGCGCATGAACTATTCGCATCCGGTCTACACCCACGCATCGGTCGCCGCGCAAGCCCGCTGGGCGCAGATCAGCGGCGTCCACCGCAGCCACTGGTGCGGTGCCTACTGGGGCTGGGGTTTCCACGAGGACGGCCTGCGCAGCGGCGTGCGCGTGGCCGCCGCACTGGGCTGCGACTGGGCATGAAGCCGCTGCACAGCGCGCTCTACGTCGGCCACGTGCGCCACCGCCGCGCGCGCCCGCACGCGCACGCCTTCCGCTACCGCATCGCACAACTGTACGCGGACCTCGACGAGCTGGACGAGATCGTCGCCGGCCAGCGGCTGTGGTCGATCGGCCGCCGCAATCTTGCCGCCTTCCACCGCGGCGACTTCCACGGCGATCCGGCGCAGCCGCTCAAGCAGGCGGTGCTGGACAGCGTCGAGGCCGCCACCGGCGCGCGCCCGGATGGCGCGGTGCGCCTGCTCGCGCACTGGCGCTACTACGGCTACTGCTTCAACCCAGTGAGCTTCTACTACTGCTTCGATGCCGCCGGGGCGCTGCACAGCATCCTCGCCGAAATCACCAACACGCCCTGGGGCGAACGCCACGCCTACGCGCTGCCGCTGGCGCGCGCCAGCCACCACGGGCAGGGCGGGCGCGTGCACGCCTGGCGCTTCGCCAAGGATTTCCACGTCTCGCCCTTCCTGCCGATGGACCTGCGCTACGACTGGCGTTTCGAGGAACCCGGCGAGCAGCTGCGCGTGCACATGGACGTGGCCGATGCGCAGGGTTCGATCTTCGATGCCACGCTCGTCATGCGGCGCACACCGCTCGCAGGCGCTGCGCTCACACGCTTTCTGTTGCACTATCCGGCACAGACCGCGCAGGTGGCACTGAAGATCTACTGGAACGCGCTGTTGATCCGCTTGAAACGCAATCCTTTCCACATACACCCGCGCAGCCTGAAAGGTTGATCGATGACCGAGCACACCCTCGCCGCCGATCGTCCGCTGGCCCCGACCACGCTGGCGGAGATCTCCGGACCCTTCTTCAAGCGCCGTGTGCTGGCGCAACTGACGCGCCTGCGCGAAGGACACCTGAGCCTGGTCGACGGCAGCGAGCGCTACGAGTTCGGCGCGGTCGGGCAGACCAGCGACCTGCGCGCCACGGTGCGTGTGCACGCCGACGAGGTCTACCGGCAGATGGCGCTCGGTGGCTCGGTCGGCAGCGCCGAGGCCTTCATGGACGGCGCCTGGGACGCGGACGACCTGGTCGCGCTGGTGCGCATCCTGGTGCGCAACCGCGCCGTGCTGGACGGCATGGAGGGCGGTCCCGCGCGCTTCTTCACCGCCGCGCTGAGGCTGTGGCATTCGCGCCGCCGCAACACCCGCGAAGGCAGCCGGCGCAACATCGCCGCCCACTACGACCTCGGCAACGAGTTCTTCGCGCTTTTCCTCGACGAGTCGCTGATGTACTCGAGCGCGATCTTCGTCGATCCGGCCGAGTCGCTGGAAGTGGCCCAGCAACGACGCCTGCGGCGCATCTGCAGCAAGCTGGACCTGAAGCCCGGCGAACGCGTGCTCGAGATCGGTACCGGCTGGGGCGGCTTCGCGATCCACGCAGCGCGCGAGCACGGCGTGCACGTGACCACCACCACGATCTCGCGCCGCCAGTACGAGCTCGCGCGCGAACGCGTCGCGCGCGCCGGCCTCGCCGACCGCATCACCCTGCTGCTGCAGGATTACCGCGAGCTGCGCGGCGAGTACGACAAGCTGGTGTCGATCGAGATGATCGAGGCGATCGGCCACCAGTACCTCGACACCTACTTCGAGCGTGTCGGCGCGCTGCTGGCGCCGCACGGCGCCGCGCTCATCCAGGCGATCACGATCGAGGACCACCGCTATGAGCGCGCCTTGAAGGACATCGACTTCATCAAGCGCTACATCTTCCCGGGCAGCTTCATCCCCTGCAATGCGGCGATGCTCGGCGCGGTCGCGCGCAGCAGCGATTTGCGCCTGACCCACCTCGAGGACATCGGCCCGAGCTATGCGCTGACCCTGCGCGCCTGGCGCGAGCGCTTCCTCGCGCGCCTGCCGGAGGTGCGCGCGCAGGGCTACAGCGAAGCCTTCGTGCGCATGTGGGAGTACTACCTGTGCTACTGCGAGGGTGGCTTCCTGGAGCGCAGCATCGGCGACGTGCAGATGCTGCTGCAGAAGCCCGACAACCGCCGCGCGCAGTACCTGCCGGACCTGGAGCCGCGGATTTGAGCATCTGGCTGAACCTCGTGCTGTTCCAGCTCGGCTGGGTCGCCACCGTTGCCGGCGCCGGGCTCGGCTACTGGTGGGCGGGTCCGTTGTCGCTGCTGGTGCTCGCCGCGGTGGTGTTCCGGCTCACGCCGTGGCCGCGCACCGACCTCGCGCTGCTGTGTGCCGCCTGCCTGCTGGGACTGGTGATCGACAGCGCCTACCTCCAGTTCGGCCTGCTGCGCTTCGCCGAGCCGGTGCCCTTCGACGGTCTCGCGCCGATCTGGATCCTCGGCATGTGGATGAGCTTCGCGCTGACCCTCAACCACTCGATGCGCTTCTTCCAGGGGCGCCCGATCGCCACCGGTCTGCTCGGCCTGGTCGGCGGACCGCTCGCCTACTGGGTGGCCGGCAGCAAGTTCGCCGCGGTCGAGATGCTCGGCGACACGCGCATCGGCTACGCCGCGATCGGCATCGTCTGGGGCCTGGTGACGCCGCTGCTGGTCGCGCTCGCGAGCCGCTGGCTGCCGGAGTTCGACCCACGCAAGGGGCGGCCCGCGTGAGCGCGCTGCTGTGGCCGCTGCTGTCGGTCTGGCTGGTGTCCGCGCTGGCGATGAGCGTGGTCTGGTGGATCCAGCGGCGTACCGGCAACGCCGGCTACGTCGATGTCGCCTGGTCAGCCCTGCTGGGTTTCGCGGCCCTGTGGTACGGACTCGTCGCCGAGGGCGCGTGGTTGCCGCGCGTGCTGGTGGCGGTGCTCGCCGCCACCTGGGGCTTCCGGCTGGCGCTGCACCTGCTGCACCGCGTGGTCAGCGAGCCCGAGGACGGCCGCTACGCGCACCTGCGGGCGCACTGGCAGGGCCACCAGGGCAAGTTCTTCGCCTTCTTCCAGGCGCAGGCGCTGGCGGTCGCGCTGTTCTCGCTGCCTTTCCTGGTCGCCGCCGGCAATCCGGTGCCGACGCCGACGCCGTGGCTGGTCGCAGGCGTGCTGGTGTGGCTCATCAGCCTCGCCGGCGAATCACTGGCCGACTGGCAACTCGCGCGCTTCCGCGCCGACCCGCGCAACCGCGGCAAGACCTGCCGCGCCGGCCTGTGGAACTACTCGCGCCACCCGAACTATTTCTTCGAATGGACCCACTGGTTCGCCTACGTGCTGCTCGCCATCGGCGCGCCCCACGCCTGGCTCGCGCTGATCGGCCCGGCGCTGATGCTGACCACCCTGCTGTGGGTCTCCGGCATCCCCTTCGTCGAAGCCCAGTCCCTGCGCTCGCGCGGCGATGACTATCGGGAGTACCAGCGGACCACGAGCATGTTGGTTCCCTGGTTCCCCAAGTCGCCGTAGGCGAGCCACTCGCGGCGCGACCGTCCTTTTCGTGTGCGATCTTGTCGCGCCGCCAGCGGTGCGCCTACGCAAGCCCGGAGTCCCGATGTCCCTGATCCACTGGTGCGAACGCGGCCTGATCCCCGACACGCTGACCCGCATCGGCATCCGCCGGCTGTGCGCCCAGCGGCTGCGCGAGGAATACGCAGGCGACTGGTACGCGCGTTTCCGTGAGCGCCTGGACGGCCTGCGCACGAGTCCGATCGCGATCGAAACCAAGGCCGCGAACGAGCAGCACTACGAGCTGCCGCCGCCCTTCTTCCTGCGCTGCCTGGGCAGGCGCCTGAAGTATTCGGCCTGCTATTACGACACCGGCCGCGAGACGCTGGATGCGGCCGAGGAGGCGATGCTCGCGCTCTACAACCAGCGCGCGGAGCTCGCCGACGGCCAGGAGATCCTCGAGCTCGGCTGCGGCTGGGGCTCGCTGACGCTGTGGATGGCCGAGCACTTCCCGAACGCGCGCATCACCGCGGTGTCCAACTCCGCGCCGCAGCGCGAGTTCATCGAGGCGCGCTGCCGCGAACGCGGATTCGCAAACGTGCGCGTGATCACCTGCGACGTCAACCAGCTGCGGCTCGATCCCAACACCTACGACCGCTGCGTGTCGATCGAGATGTTCGAGCACATGCGCAACTACGAGGTGCTGCTCGGCCGCATCGCCTCGTGGCTGAAGCCCGGCGGCAAGCTCTTCGTGCACATCTTCGTGCATCGCGAAGTGATGTATCCCTTCGAGACCGAGGGCGAGGACAACTGGATGGGCCGTCATTTCTTCACCGGCGGCCTGATGCCGGCGGCTGACACGCTGCTCTACTTCCAGCGCGAGCTGCGCCTGGAGGAGCAATGGCGGGTCAACGGCCGCCACTACCAGCAGACCTCCGAACACTGGCTCGCCAACACCGACCGCCACCGCGGCGAGATCCTGGGGCTGTTCAAGGCCACCTACGGCGCCGACCAGGCCGCCGTCTGGCTGCAGCGCTGGCGGATCTTCTACCTCGCCTGCGCGGAACTGTTCGGCTACGCCGGCGGCGAGCAGTGGCTGGTGGGGCATTACCGCTTTGCGCGGCGCTGAAGCCGGCCAGGTTTCCACACCTCGCACGGATTGCGCGGGCGCAGGCCGCACCTTCCTTCCACGACCTGCGGAAGGCACACTTCGCGGCTCGCCCGCCGCCAGGCCTGACCGCATGGACTTCCGGTTCACCACTGTCGCCCATCCGCAGGACGTCGACCTGATCCTCGCGTTGCAGGCCGAAAACCACCGCGACCACGTCGATGCGGTCACCGCGGCCAGCGAGGGCTTCACCAGCGTGCGCCACGATCCGGAAGTGCTGCAGGCCATGAACCGGGCGCACCCTTCGGCGGTGGCGTGGTCGGGCGATCGGCTCGCCGGCTACTGCCTGATGATGGCGCAGGAATTCCGCGACCAGGTGCCGGTGCTGCAACCGATGTTCGCGCTGCTGGAGCGACTGCACTGGCGCGGCGAGGCGCTCGCGGGCAACCCGCGCTGGTTCGTCATGGGCCAGGTCTGCGTGGCCCGCGATTTCCGCGGCATGGGCGTCTTCGACGGCCTCTACCAGGAGTTGCGCCGCGCCTATTCCGGGACCTTCGACTTCACCGTCACCGAAGTCTCGCAGCGCAACCCGCGCTCGTTGCGCGCGCACCGCCGCGTCGGCTTCAAGACCCTGCACGCCTATCCGGATCCGCTCACGGGCGAAGGCTGGGAGGTGGTGGTGTGGGATTGGCGTGTTGAGACGATGCCATCGTCCTAGCGGCGGCCATGGTCAACTCCCCGGACTTCCCGTCGGCGATGTCTGCCATTGCGGAGCAACTGGACTGGCCTGCCCGCAGGCTGAACCCGGCGGCGAGCCACCTGATGCGCTGGCAGCTTGTCGACTATCTCGACACCTTGGATTCGCGGCCATTCACAGCCCATCGGATCACCCGTAACGACGCGACGCGGCGGTTCGTGAAGAGCCGGCAAGGACGCTGATTTGTCGCGTCCCGGCTCTTGTCGGGTACTACAGTGCTGGCCAGGTCGTCCAGGCTATGGGTTACTTGGCTAAACTTGGCAACCAAAGTTCACGGCGGGCAAGACGATGGCTGTACCGCAAGACGACATACTGACGCTCGATGAAGTGGCTGCTTACCTGAAGGCGGGCAAGCGGACCATCTATCGGCTCGTGGCGGACGGGAAGATTCCGGCTTTCAAGCTCGGCAGCACGTGGCGCTTCCGCAAGCAGGACATCGACAGCTGGATCGCCGCCCAGTCCAAGAATCCGGAGGGCCGCGTCGGGTGATCTCCGCCTACCACGCCAAGTACTACGCCCATGAGCTGACACGACGGCACGCTTCCGATGGTGTGAGTCGTCTTTCCCAGTCGCTGTTCGATGCCAGCGTCGATTTGAACCCGCATCAGATCGAAGCGGCGCTGTTCGCCCTTCGGAACCCATTGCAGGAAGGTGTACTGCTGGCTGACGAGGTGGGTCTGGGCAAGACCATCGAAGCCGCGCTGGTGGTTTGCCAGTACTGGGCTGAGCGCCGCCGTCGGCTCCTGGTCATCTGCCCGGCAAGCCTGCGCAAGCAATGGGCGCAGGAGCTGCACGACAAGTTCGCCGTGCCCACCACCGTGGTGGATGCCGTTTCCCTGCGCAAGCAGTCCGCTGGCGACATGCTCGCCACCCTGCAACGGCTGGTCGGCAAGGCGGTCGTGATCATGTCCTACCCGTTCGCCGCCAAGCTGGAAGCCGAGCTGCGTGCCGTGCCCTGGGACGTGGTGGTCATCGACGAAGCGCACAAGCTGCGCAACGCGCACCGAGCCAGCAATCGCATGGGGCAGGCGCTCAAGCGAGCACTGCAAGGCCGCAAGAAGCTGCTGCTCACCGCCACGCCACTGCAGAACTCGCTGATGGAGCTGTACGGCCTGTCCACGCTGATCGACGAGCACCTGTTCGGCGACGAGACGGCTTTCCGCAAGCAGTTCATGAACAGCGGGACGGGCCTGGACGAACTGCGTGAGCGTCTTGCCAGTTTCGCCAAACGCACACTGCGCCGCGACGTGCTGGAGTACATCCAGTACACCGAGCGCAAGGCGCTCACCCAGCCGTTCAACCCCACCGACGACGAGCAGGCGCTGTACGAGCGCATCTCGGCCTTTCTGCAAAAGGAAGACTCCTACGCCCTGCCTAAGCAGCAACGCCATCTCACGGCACTGATCTTGCGCAAGCTGCTGGCCTCCAGTGCGCCCGCCATTGCTGCCACCTTGGTCACCATCCGCGAGCGCCTGCAGGGTTTGCTCACGGCAGACCAGAGTCAAAAAATCGCGGAAGACGACGGCAGCCAACTGGTCGAACAGCTCATTGCCGAGGACGACTTGTCAGAAGACAGTTTTCAGGATGACAGTTTTCAGAAGATGGTTTTCAGTCGCCACAATTCAGTGTTCAGCCGGATGCTGAAAACTGGCAACTGAAAACTGAAAACTGCGGCGCAGCCGCGACTGAAAACTTGCGTGATGAAATCGCGCAATTGACCGCATTCATCGATGCCGCGCAAGCGCTGCAAACCGACACCAAGGCGCAGGCGCTACTGAAGGCGCTCGGCTTGGGCTTTGGCAAGATGGCCGAGCTGCGCGCGCCGCGCAAAGCCATCATCTTCACAGAGTCCAAGCGCACGCAGGAGTACCTGCACCGCTTTCTCTCCGCCAACGGCCACGCGGGCAAGCTGGTGCTGTTTTCCGGCACCAACAATCATGAAGACTCCACCGCCATCTACCAGCGCTGGCTGGAAGAGTACAAAGGCACGGATCGCGTCACCGGCTCGCCGCAAGTCGATCGCCGCACCGCGCTGATCGACCACTTCCGCAAGGACGACGGCACCGGCGCGGAAATCATGATCGCCACCGAAGCAGCGGCCGAAGGTGTCAACCTGCAGTTCTGCGCGCTGATCATCAACTACGACCTGCCGTGGAACCCGCAGCGCGTCGAGCAGCGCATTGGCCGCTGCCACCGCTACGGCCAGCGTTTCGACGTGGTGGTCATCAACTTCCTCAACACCCGCAACCAGGCCGACCAGCGCGTGCTGGAACTGCTGACCGAGAAATTCAACCTGTTCTCAGGGGTGTTCGGTGCGAGCGATGAAGTGCTGGGCCGCATTGAAGGCGGCCTCGACTTCGAGAAACGCATCCTCCAGATCTACGACACCTGTCGCCAGCCCGAGCAGATCGAAGCCGCCTTCAACGCCCTGCAAGCGGAGCTGGAAGAAGTCATTGCCGACCGCATCAAAGACACCCAGTCCCAACTTCTGGAGAACTTCGATGAGGACGTTCACGACCGCCTCAAACTGCGTCTTCAAGACGCCGAAGCGCGGCTCGACAAGCTGGGGCGCTGGTTCTGGGGTGTCACCTGCTTTGCATTGGACGGCCGCGCGCGCTTCGACGAGCAGTCCTACGCGTTCTCTCTGAGCGCGCCGCCAACTGGAATCGACCCTCCCATACCGGCTGGCCGCTACCAGCTCATTCGTGTCCATACCCAACATCAAGCGCAGCCGGACATGCTGGCGCACGCCTACCGCCTCAGCCACCCGCTGGGGGAATGGAGCATAGCTGCCAGCCTGAACGCGGCCACGCCCGTCGCCACATTGAAACTCGACTACGGCAAACACGGCGCACGCATCTCCGTCGTCGAGAAGCTGCGCGGCCAATCCGGTTGGCTGACGCTGGCCCAGCTGGAAGTCAGCGCCTTCGAGACCACCGAGGCGCTGCTGTTCTCCGGCCTCACCGACGATGGTCAGGTACTGGATCAGGAAACCTGCGAAAGGCTGATGGCCATTCCAGCAGCAGGCAAACCCACTCCTTTTAGCAACGCTGTGCCCGAGGCCCTGCTGGCCAACAGCCAGCGCGCGCTCAAAGCCACCGTTGCCCAGGTGCTGGAAGCCAATCAGCGCCTGTTCAATGAAGAACGCGACAAGCTGGAACGCTGGGCCGACGACAAGCTGCTGGCCGCAGAGGAATCCCTGAAGAACACCAAGGCGCGCATCGCCCAGTTGAAGCGCGACGCCCGCAAGGCCGCCACCTTGCAGGAGCAGGATGGCATCCAGCGCGAACTGTCCGAGCTGGAGCGCAAGCAGCGCCGCCTGCGGCAGGAAATTTTTGCCGTCGAGGACGAGATCATCGCCAAGCGCGACGAACTGATTGCCTCGCTACAGCAGCGCCTGCAAGAAAAGACGAGCCACGAGACCCTGTTCAGCGTGCGCTGGAGTGTTGTATGAGTGTTCAGTTTGAAGTGTTCAGTTTTCAGCAGGGCGTCCTGTATGTATGCCTCATTTGAGGACCTAGACGTGTGGAGGCGTGCCTGTCAGTTGGCTGTGCGGGTCTATCAAATATTGGAAGGGTGTCGAGATTTTGGTTTGAAAGATCAGATGCAACGTGCCGCCGTTTCTATCGCCTCGAACATTGCCGAAGGCGCGGAGCGCGGGCCGAAAGAATTTGCCCATTTTCTTCGCATCGCACGCGGCAGCGCCGCCGAATTACGAACCCAGACTTATATCGCCGCAAAAATAGGCATCATCAAGCCGGAAGAAATGAACGAAATCGTCGAAGAAACCAAACAGCTCGCCAAAATGCTCTACGCCTTGGCGAAATCACTGAAAACTGAAAACTGAAAACTGAAAACTGAAAACTGAAAACTAGGAACTGAAAACTCATGAGCAAATTCCAGGAGCTCGTCGCCAAGCTGCGCGAGATCTTCCAGATCGACCGCCCGGAACTGGATTTCGGTATCTACCGCATCCTCAACGCCCGCGCGGGCGAGATCAACGACTACCTGCAAAACCGGCTGGCCGAGAAGGTGCGGGAAGTCTTCAGCGATTCAGTTTTCAGTGTTCAGTCAGAAGCTGAAAACTTGAAACTGAAAACTGAAAACGAAAACGCAGTTTTCTCGCACCTGCTGGCCTTCTTTTCCCGCTACTACGAGCAAGGCGACTTCATCAGCCAGCGCCGCTACAAGGGCGACACCTACGCCATCCCCTACGCGGGCGAAGAGGTGATGCTGCACTGGGCCAACAAGGATCAGTACTACACCAAGAGCGGCGAGAACTTCAGCAACTACAGCTTCAAGCTCGAAGACGGCCGCACGGTGCATTTCCGCCTCTCCGCCGCCGACACCGCCAAGGACAACCGCAAGGACAACGACAAGGAGCGTCGCTTTGCCCTGGTGGCGGCGAAAACCGTCACCCGCCTGGATGAAAACGGTGACGAGTACGAAGAAAGGATTCTTCCGGTGGAAGAAGTTTTCAGTGATCAGCAGGGTAGTTTTCAGTCACCAGTTTTCAGTGTTCAGCAACCCACTGAAAACTTGAAACTGAAAACTGAAAACTGCAACTTGGTCATCCGCTTTGAATATGTGCCACAACCGAAAAACACCAAACAGGCCGATTTGGTCGCACAAGCGGTAAAAACGATTCTGGCGGATGAACAAGTTGTCGCCCGCTGGCTGGCCCTGGGAAACCGCGCGCCCACCGAGAAAAACCCGCAGCGCACCCTGCTGGAAAAGCACCTCACCGACTACACCACCAAGAACACGGCGGACTACTTCATCCACAAGGATCTGGGTGGTTTCCTCCGGCGCGAGTTGGACTTCTACGTCAAGAACGAAGTCATGCATCTCGACGACGTGCAGAACGCGGGCGCGTTCGCCGACATCGAGAAGAACCTGCGCATGATCCAGTGCCTGCGCAGCATCGCGCTGGAGCTGATCACCTTCCTGGCCCAGTTGGAAGACTTTCAGAAGAAGCTGTGGTTGAAAAAGAAGTTCGTGGTGTCCAGCCATTACTGCATCACGCTGGATCGGGTGCCTGATTCGTTATGGGAAGAAATCGCAAAGAATTCTTCCCAACTTCAGGAGTGGGGCTTCGGTTCGATCACTGAGCACCGGGATTTTCTGACAGGGATGGGTGGGCCATCGGAAACCGCGAGTCTCGAGTTTAAGTTGGCCAATCATCGGTTAGTGCTGGATACGAGACATTTCCCCGAAACCTTCAAGGCTCGGCTTCTTGCCAGCATTGAGAGTCTTGATGAGGCATGCAAAGGGGTTTTGGTTTATGGCGATAATTTTCAGGCACTCAAGCTCATCGGTGAGGCATACAAGTCGAGGATCAAGGCAGTGTATCTCGATCCACCATACAACACTGGCGAGGCGGACTTCTTCTACAAGGACAGGTACCAGCACTCGTCCTGGCTTGCCTTCATGTCCAATCGCTTGAGTAATACGATTCCCCTGCTGGGTGCGAGCTCGTCAATCTGCGTCAGCATCGATGACAATGAGTCGGGCCACCTTAGAGTGATGCTCGACGAGCTGCTTGGAAGAGATAGGTTTGTTGCCGATATCGCATATGAAAGGTCTGGGATATCCGGGCTTGGCCAGGGCGGAAAAATCGTCAATACTAAGGAACATATTCTCACCTACTCTTTTTCCAAAGCAGAGTTGAATGATGTTTTTTACGAGAGAGAGATCGAGCAAAAAACTCTCAAGCGGTACGCGAAATACCTGATATCTCCCGGGGAAAGAAGCCGCGTAAATTCGTTCGTCGCCCCGTCCACGGGTGAGGAAGTGGTCATTTATAAGCACGAAGCTCCGGAGATTGGATCTATATCGCTGCGGGACTTCGAGGACAAGAAGTCCGAGATCACCCAAGTTCGACAGTTAGCAGCGTAAACGATTGATTTAGCTACCTTCAGGTAGTCGTTTTTGACACAACAGGGCTAAGCCGGCTGCTCGATGCGCAGTAGATCGAAGAGTTCGCGTTGCTCGGGGGTGTGGCGCGTGATGCCTTGGAAGGCTTTGCCCTCCACGGTCACTTGATGGTGCTGGATTTGCTCCAGCAAGCGCAGGGCTGAGGCAGGGCTTTGAGTGGCTTGGTTTTGTTTCAGGCGCTGGCGCATCACCCGATGCAGCAGCAAGGCAAGGAAGCAGATCAGCGCGTGGGCGCGGATGCGGGTTTCCAGTCGGTGGTGGACGGGGGCGATGAGCAGCTCGCTCTTGAGGACCCGAAAGCCGCGCTCAATGTCGGCGAGCGACTTGTAGCGCTCAATGACCGCGGCTGCGGGAAAGGCGTCCTTGGGCAACGAGGTCAATACGTAGAGCTTGCCGTCGAAGGCTTCGGCGGCAGCAATGGCCTGGTCTTCGCGCGTGTAGCTGAAGAGTTCCGCTTTCCAGTCGAGCCGGAAGAAGCGACTCAGTTTGCGATCGCGCAGCTCTTGGGCAAAGCGCTTGTAGGCACCGCGATCGGTTGCGCGCCGCCCCGGTTCATTGTCGCCGTATCCGTCCGACAGCGGCCATTCTTCCCCGCCGGTTTTTGCTTCGGCAGCCTGATCGGGTTTCCGTTGGCGGTCGTCTCGCACATTGGCTCGCCCTTCGCTCGGCTCCCTGATCTGGTTCATGCGGGTATGCGATGCCTCGCGCACTCGCCTGAGTTCGCGGGCGTACTGCCGCTCCCACGGCTGGTCGTACTCGACTTTCCTCGCGTGGCGCCGGCGGCTCTTGCGTGAACTGGCTGGCCGACCGCTGCGCTTCGAGCGCCGCGGTTGATGGTCGGCGGCCTGCCGGTGTGGGTGTGCGCCGAGGCGGTGGATTTTCGCCTCGGCATCTGTCACCGACCGCCCCAATGGAGCCATTTCGGGATCGGCGTAATGGAGCCAGTCGATGATCGGCGTAATGGAGCCACTTCAGGATCGCCGTAAACGATCCACTCCAGGATCGGCGTAATGGAG
>JABAQR010000003.1 GCA_019187485.1 Lysobacterales bacterium
TGACCGCGCCCAGCCAGCGGCGCAGCGCCTGCGCGCGGCCGGGATCGCGCGCCTCGATCTGCGCCAGCGCCGCGGCCCGCGCGGTCCCCGGAAGGTCCATCAACGCGTCGAAATCCGCCTCCAGCTGCTCGGTCGACCAGCGCGCGTCCTCGCCCATTCAGTCCGGCCTGCCGCCGAGGTGCAGGTACAGCCAGGCGCGCGCCTTGAGCCAGTCGCGGCGCACTGTGCTTTCCTCGACCCCCAGCAGCGCGCCGACCTCGCGGTCGTCGAGGCCGACGAAGTAGCGCAGGTGCACCACCTGGGCCGCGCGCGGCAGCGCCTGTTCCAGCGCCGAGAGCGCCGCGTCGATCACCAGCAGGTCGGCGCCGAAGGGATCGTCCGCGGCCAGTTCGATCGCTTCGTCGATGGATGCATGGGCGGCCCCGGCGCCGCGCTTCTGCGCGCGCTGGTTGCGCACGTGGTCGACCAGGATCTGGCGCATCGCGCGCGCCGCGGTGGCGAAGAAGTGCTTGCGGTCGGCGAAGCGCGATCCGGCTTGGGCGAAGCGCAGCCAGGCCTCGTTGACCAGCGCGGTGGTGGACAGGGTCTCGCCGGCGCGCAGCGACATGCGCTCGGCATGCGCCACCCGGCGCAGGTCCGCCTGGGCCTCGCGCATCCAGTCCGCGAGCGCCGCCTCGCCGGAGGGCGCGGCGCGGCGCAGCAGGACTGCCATCTGCGCCAGGTCGGCTGCATCGTCCGCCGGCTCCTGCTGGTCCGCCGTCATCGCCCGCAGCTCCCCGTGCCTGCACGGAATGCTGCCACGGTTGCGTATGCCTGGTCATGGACGCCATTGGAGCCCTGCTCATGCCATTCTCGCCCGCCGATCCCTTCGCCGACGACCCGGTGCTGCGCCTGCAGGCGCGCCTGGCCGCGCTGCGCTATCGCCGACGCCTGCCGAGCGCTGTGGCGGGCGAGGAGTATCAGGCGGAACTGTCCGACCAGCCGGTACGCCTGCTGCCCGGGACGCGGCTGCCGCCTGGAATCGCTTTCGACCCGGCGGCCGGACTGGCCGGCGTGCCTGCGGTCGCCGGCAGCTTCGTCGTGGAATTCGAGGAAGGTCCGGCCGGACCGGTCAGGCGCTGGCTGTTGGAAGTGGCGGAAGCGCCGCGGCTGGAAATCGTGCGCGAGACCTTGCCGGTGGCCAGTGTCGGCAGCTACCTGTGCGCCCACATGCGCCTGGCCACGCCGTGGATCCCGGTGATCTGGAGCGTCTGCGACGGCCGCCTGCCGCCGGGCCTGCGCCTGGATGCGCACAGCGGACGTCTGTACGGCGTGCCCACCCAGGCCGGAGTCTGGTGCTGCAGTCTGCGCGCGCAGTCAGGGGCGCGGGCCGCGCTGGCGCCACTGGCACTGGTGGTGTCGCCGGCGCGCGCGGCGCCATCGCTGCCCGTCCGCGGCCTGCTCGCCGAGGTGCGCCGGCGGCATGCCGGCTGGGCCGCGCCGATGGCATGATCCGCCGGCACGCCATTCGTCACGCCCCGAGGAAATCCGCCTTGCCCACCGCCACACCGTTGTGGCGCAGCAGCGCGTAGGCCATGGTGTAGTGGAAGTAGAAGTTCGGCCACACCCAGGTCTGCGCGTAGGTCTTGCCGGTGAATTCGAGTGTGCGTCCCGGAATCGTGACCGCGATGGCACGGTCCTCGGCGCCGGCGATGGTCGCGCGCTCCAGCGTGCTCAGGAAATCCCGGGTTTTCGCGATGCGCGCCTTCAGTTCCGGCACGCTGGTCTCGACGTCCGGGAAGCTCGGCACCGGCAGGCCGGCCAGGCGCGCGCCACAGCCTTTGGCCATGTCGGTGGCGATCTGCACCTGGCGAATGAAGTCGAACATGTCCGGCGCGAGCCGCGCGCGCAGCAGGTTGGTGGCCTCGAAACCGCGTTTTTCGGCCGATTCGACGGCCTTGTCGAGCAGCTTCTCGAGACTGGAGAGGTGGTGCATCAGCAGCGGGATGGTGGCTTCGTACAAATCGATTGCCATGGTGTGCTCCGGGCTCGCGGGGTGTCGATCATCCCATGCCGACGGGGGCGGCGCCGGATCGGATCGCCGTGAGTGCGATTCCGCGCGGATGCTAGTCTGGCCTCCTCGGCCCCTCTTCGACACCACCGTGACCCACGACCCCCTGTTGATCGCCGGTAAGTCCTACCGCTCGCGCCTGCTGACGGGCACCGGCAAATTCAAGGATCTGGAAGAAACCCGCCTCGCCACCGAGGCTGCGGGTGCCGAGATCGTGACTGTGGCGATCCGCCGCACCAACATCGGCCAGGACGCCGGATCCCCGAACTTGCTCGACGTGCTGCCGCCCTCGCGCTACACGATCTTGCCGAACACCGCCGGCTGTTTCTCCGCCGACGAAGCCGTGCGCACCGCGCGCCTCGCGCGCGAGCTGCTGGACGGTGCACCGCTGCTGAAGCTGGAAGTGCTGGCAGAAACCAAAACCCTGTTCCCGGACGTCGTCGAAACCCTGAAAGCCACCGACATCCTGGTGCGGGAAGGTTTCGAGGTGATGGTCTACACCAACGACGACCCGATCATCGCGCGCGAATTGGCCAAGCGCGGCTGCGTCGCGGTGATGCCGCTGGCGGCGCCGATCGGCTCGGGACTCGGCATCCGCAATCCCTACAACCTCCGCACCATCATCGAGGAAAAAACCGTGCCGATTCTGGTCGATGCCGGCGTCGGCACCGCCTCGGACGCGGCGGTGGCGATGGAACTCGGCTGCGACGGCGTGCTGATGAACACCGCGATCGCCGGCGCGCAGAACCCGGTGCTGATGGCGGGTGCGATGAGGAAGGCCATCGAGGCCGGCCGCGAGGCTTTCCTCGCCGGCCGCATCCCGAAAAAGCGCTTCGCGAACGCGTCCTCGCCGATGGCGGGGCTGATCGAGTAGGGCTGCGCCGGTCGTCGGGTTCTTTTTTGGCGCAAAGGACGCAAAGGCGAAAAGCAAGGACGCAAAGCCAGGCATGGGTGTGATGGCCTCGAACCGATCCTCGCTGCGCTGCACTTCGCGCCCGATCATTGGCGCCCCGGACAAAGTCTGCCGCCGCCCATGAGCGAAGATTCGACCCCACCCCACCGTCACATCCGCAGCTTCGTGCTGCGCCAGGGGCGGACCACCGAGGCGCAGCGCGAGGCGCTGGAGCGCGACTGGCCGCGCTATGGCCTGGACTGGCCGCGCCCGGCGGCGGACCCGCGTGAGTGGTTCGCGCAGCCGCTGCCGGTGGTGATGGAGATCGGCTTCGGCAACGGCGAGGCGCTCACGGCGGCCGCTGCGGCCGATCCGGTGCGAAATTACCTGGGCATCGAGGTGCACCGGCCGGGCGTCGGCCGCCTGCTGCGCGAACTGAACGCGCGCGGCATCGACAACGTCCGCGTGATCTCGCACGACGCGGTGGAAGTGCTGCGCGACGCGATCCTGCCGGGCACGCTGGACGAGGTGCGCCTGTACTTCCCGGATCCCTGGCACAAGACCCGCCACCACAAGCGCCGCATCGTGCAGGCGCCGTTCGTGGAACTGGTCGCCAGCAGCCTGCGCACGGGCGGACGCTTTCACCTCGCAACCGACTGGGAGCCCTATGCGCAATGGATGCGCGAAATGCTTGATTCGAGCCCGCTGTTGCGCAACACCAGTCTCGACGACGGCTTCGTTCCACGGCCGCAGGGACGCATCGAAACCCACTTCGAGCGTCGCGGCCGGCGCCTGGGGCATGGCGTGTGGGATTTGGTGTACGTCCGGCGCTGAGGCGGGTTCGAGGGTTCTGTCGACCCGTATTCGACGACTCGGGTCGTGCGATGACGCCGTGCCGGTGCTGAATGGAGACCCGGCTCGCGTCGTGCGATGTCCCTTCGCCCGCTGCCATCCCGCTTAACAACCTCTTAATATCGAAACCCGGCGGGCGCCGGCCCGAGGACGTAGCGAGCGGGATGGATGGTGCCCTGACACTCTCCTTCGACATGGCGCTGGTGCTGGTCATCCTTGGCCTCACCGTGGTCCTGTTCGTGCGCGAATGGGTGTCGGCCGATGTGGCTGCGCTGGCGATTCTGGTGGTGCTCGGCCTCACGCAACTGGTGCCGGCGAGTCGCTTGTTCGACGGTTTCGCCTCGAATGCGGTCATGAGTGTGCTCGCGGTGATGGTGCTCGGCGCCGGGCTCGACCGCACCGGGGTCATGGGGCACGCGGCCAATCTGGTGCTGAAGCTGTCGCAGGGCGAGGAACAGCGCCTGATCGTGGCGCTCGCCCTGGTCGCCGGCACCACCAGCGCATTCATGCAGAACCCGGCCGTGGTGGCACTGTTCCTGCCGGTGGCGAGCCGCATCGCTGCGCGCACCGGCTATCCGCTGACCCGTCTGCTGATGCCGATGGGCTTCTGCGTGGTGCTCGGCGGCACCATGAGCATGGTCGGCAACTCGCCGATGATCCTGCTCAACGACTTGCTGCTGGCGGCCAACCGCAACTTGCCTTCAGGCGCGGAGTCCTTTCGCACCTTGCCGCTGTTCGCGGTGCTGCCGGTCGGGCTCGCACTGTTCATGACGGGCGTTTTCTACTTCCGCTTCTGGGGTGGTAGCCAGCTGCAGGCGCAGGATGATCGCCAGCCGGTCACGCCCGGCACCACCGAGAGCTACTTCGAGCAGGTCTACGGGATCCGCGGCGAGGTCGTCGAGCTGACCGTGGAGGCTGGAAGCGCGTTGGTCGGCCTCAATATCCACGAGGCCGAAGCGCTGCCGGGCGCGCCGCTGATTCTCGCGATCAAGGACAATCAGGGTGTGCGGGTGGCGCCGCCGGGAGACCAGTTGCTCGCGCAGAGCACAGTGATCGGCGGGCTTGCGCCGGTCGCGGCGGTGGAATCCTTCGCCGCGGCGCATGGGCTCGCGCGCGCGCCGCAGCTGCGCCAGCTCGAAGAGGTGTTCAACCCCGCCCGCTCGGGAATCTCCGAAGCGGTGATCCCGCCGGGATCGCGCTTCGTGGGCAAGAGCATCGGCGAGCTGCGCCTGCGCAAGCGCTACGGCATCAGTCCGCTGGCGCTGACTCGCGGCGAGGACATGTATCGGGAGGACATCCGCCGAGTCACCATCCAGGCCGGCGACTGCCTGGTGTTCCACAGCGGCTGGCCCGAACTGGCCGAGCACGCCCACGAGAAGGACTTCGTAGTAGTCACCGACTATCCGCAGGACGAGCAGCGACCGCACAAGTTGTGGTACGCGGTGACCTTCTTCGCGCTCGCCTATGGCCTGGCGCTGGTCGGGCACATGTCGATGCCGGTGGCGCTGCTGGCCGGTGCGGTCGGCATGCTGCTGACCGGCGTGATCAGCATGGAGGAGGCCTACAAGGCGATCAGCTGGAAGACCATCTTCGTGCTCGCCTGTCTGATTCCGCTGGGTGCCGCGGTGGACAGCAGCGGTACCGCGGCCTGGCTCTCGCAGTGGGCTTTCGTTTATCTGGAAGGCTGGCCGATCTGGCTGTTGCAGTTCGCGGTGGCGATCCTTTCCGCGCTTACGGCGATGGCCATCAGCCAGATCGGTGCCACCGTGCTGATGGTGCCGATGGCGATCAACCTCGCGCTCGCCGCCAACGCCAGCCCGCTCGAGTTCGCCCTGATCGCCGCGCTCGGTGCGTCGAACAACTTCCTCACCGCGAGCAACGCCGTCAATTCGCTGATCAGCGGCCCCGGGAGTTACCGCCAGCGCGATTTCCTGCGTATCGGCTTGCCGCTCACCCTGCTGTTCGCGGTGGTGTCGGTGGCGATGGTGGGGTGGGTGTTCTGAGGGCGGGTCGTGAGAAGCCGCGGATTCCGTTCCGCGAGGTGTTGGGCAGGCAAGGCGGCGGATTCGGGCACGACGCCGACGGTGCGTCTACGCCGCATCCTCCAGCCATACGACGCCATCCTCCTCGCGCGTCCACACGAGCCGCAGGGAATCGCCGCGACAGGGACCGCCGATGCAAATACCGTCGTCGGGCTGGAAGGAGGCGCCATGCGCAGCACAAACCAGTTGTCCGTGGGCATAGAGGAAACGACCCGGCGCCCAATTCAGTGGCCGTCCGGCATGCGGACAGACATTGAGGTAGGCGCGTACGCGACCGCCGCTGCGCAGCACGATCAGCGTGCCACCTTCGAGATCGCGCGGGTCCGGACATTCGATCGCCTGGCCTTCGGCGACCTCCTCAGAGGCACACAGACGCACGGCTTCACCTTGGCTTACCGGGAGATGCGGCATCCTAAGGCTTCGTACGTTTCTGGAGTTGTCCGTGCTGCGTCTGTCCGGCCGGGTTCCCTTTTCCCAGCGTCTGGCGGCCTTGCTGGTGTGGTTGGTCGGACTTGCGATTGCCGCGGCCGTACTGGTGGCCGGATTCTTCGTTGGCGCCGCACTGCTCGGTATCGCCGCGATCGTGGCGATCGCCGCCTGGGTGCGACTGCGCTGGGGCAGGCCGCTGATGCCGCAGCGCGCGACCGCATCACGGTCGGGCGAGACCGTCATCGACGCCGAGTACGTGGTGATTCGACGCGAGCGCGATTGAGCCGCTCACCGACCCGCGAGGGATGAAATGCCGGCCATGTCCGGACCCGGCTTGGGCTGGCGGGTCCGGTATGGACTCGTCCGGACCCGATCGGTTTTTTCCGGGACAGGCGGCGGTACGCGAGCGCCGCACACCCGACAGACTCAGCACTTTCGCTCCAGCCAGGCGGCGACGTAGCCGCAACTGCCGATGACGCGCCAGCCGCGCTCACGCGCAAAGGCGACGCCGGCTGCGACCAGTTGCGCCGCGAGGCCGCGTCCGCGCAGTGCCGCCGGTACGAAAGTGTGCACGAAGTCGATCACGTCGGGCGCCAGCATGCGGTACTCGAGCAGCGCCTCCTGACCGTCGACGACGAGGACGAAGCGCTGGCGTTCGGGCTGGTACTGGATGGGATGCATGGGCTGTCGGGTTGTGGAATCGGTGGGGGTGCGATCGGTCGCGCCGCTAGCGGATGCGCGCGAGGATCCCGTCGAGTTCGTCCAGGCTGTGCCAGGCGATGATCAGCTTGCCGCCGCCCTTGCGGCCTTGCTGGATCGCGACGCGCGCCGACAGACGCTGCGACAGTTCGTTCTCGAGCGTCTGCACGTTGGCATCGCGCTTCGGCGCGGCCTTGGTGCGCGGCTGCGCCTGCGCCTTGCGCGCCTCGGCCTCGAGTTCGCGCACGCTCCAGCCCTTCTCGGCGGCGAGTGCGGCCAGGCGCAGTTGCAGCGCGGTCGGCAGGGTCAGCAGCGCGCGCGCGTGGCCCATGTCGATGCGGTGGCTCTCCAGCAGCTTGCGCACCTCGGGCGCCAGTTCCAGCAGGCGCAGCAGGTTGCTGACCGCCGCGCGCGAGCGCCCGACCGCGTCCGCGGCCTCCTGGTGGGTGGCGTCGAACTCGTCGATGAGGCGCTTCAGCGCCTGCGCTTCCTCCAGCGGATTCAGGTTTTCGCGCTGGATGTTCTCGATCAGCGCGATCGCGATCGCCGACTGGTCGGGAACGTCGCGCAGCACCACCGGGATCTCGTGCAGCCCGGCCTGCTGGGCCGCGCGCCAGCGGCGCTCGCCGGCGACGATCTCGTAGCGCGAGGGGCCGATGCGGCGCACCACCACCGGCTGGACCACGCCGTGGCGGCGGATCGACTCGGCCAGTTCCGCCAGTTTGTCCGCATCCATGCCGGTGCGTGGCTGGTACTTGCCGGGCTGCAACTGCTCGATCGGCAACGCATTCGGCGCATCACGCGACGGCGCCTCGGCGAGCGCGACGTCGCCCAGCAGTGCGTCCAGGCCGCGGCCCAGTCCTCGTTTCTTGGTCGACATGGGGAGTCGTGAATCCGGTTCTGGTTGGCTGATGCGGCCGCTCAGGCGAGCTTCGCGGCCTGTTCGCGCTCGTGGCGGATGATCTCGCCGGCGAGGCCGAGGTAGGCCACCGAGCCGCGCGATTCGCGGTCGTAGCTGGTGATCGGCTGGCCATGGCTCGGCGCCTCGGCGACGCGCACATTGCGCGGCACGATGGTGCGGAACACGCGATCGCCGAAATGCTTCAGCAACTGCCCGGAGACCTCGTTCCCGAGGTTGTTGCGGACGTCGAACATGGTCCGCAGCAGGCCTTCGATGGCGAGGCCCGGGTTGACGCTGGCCTTGACCGCCTTGATCGTCTCCATCAGCGCGGACAGGCCGTCCAGCGCATAGAACTCGCACTGCACCGGGATCAGCACGCTGTCGGCCGCGGTCAGCGCGTTCAGGGTCAACACGCCGAGCGAGGGCGGGCAGTCGATCAGCACGTAGTGGTACTTGCCGCGCAGCGGCGCCAGCAACTGCTTCAGGCGCATCTCGCGTCCGGGCAGCGGCATCAGCCGCACCTCGGCCGCGGTCAGGTCGCCATTGGCCGGCAGCAGCTCGTAGCCGGCTTCGACCTTGCGGATCGCCTGCTCGATCGGCACTTCCTGCAGCAGCACCTCGCAGCCGGTCGGCTTCGCCTCCTTCTTGGGCACCCCCGAGCCCATCGTCGCATGCCCCTGCGGATCGAAATCGATCAGCAGCACGCGCCGCCGCGCCTCCGCGAGCGCGGCGGCGAGGTTGACGCAGGTGGTGGTCTTGCCGACCCCACCCTTCTGGTTGGTGACTGCGATGACTCGGGCCATAGGGGCGGGGATGCTAGCTCACCAGGCTAGAGCCGGTTGTGGGTGGCGGAAGAATGGTGTTGGTGTGGGTAGTTGGTGCTGGACCAGGCGGCGAGTTTCAACACCGACAACCCACACCAGCACCAGCTTCTCACGCCCTTCGGTGCGCATGGATCGACATCAGGATCCCGAAGGCGACCAGCAGCGACACCGCCGAGGTACCACCGTAACTGATCAGCGGCAGCGGCACGCCCTTGACCGGCATCAGGCCGGTGATCATGGCGCTGTTGACGAAGACGTAGACGAAAAAGGTCATCGCGATCGCGCCGCCGAGCAGGCGGCTGTAGCCGTCGCGGGCGTTCGCGGCGATCCACAGCGCGCGCCCGACCACGAATGCGTAGACCAGCATCAGCAGGGCGACGCCGATCCAGCCGAACTCCTCGCTGTAGACCGCGAGCACGAAGTCGGTGTGGCGCTCGGGCAGGAACTCCAGTTGCGACTGGGTGCCGTGGGTCCAGCCCTTACCGCTCCAGCCGCCCGAGCCCACCGCGATCTTGGACTGGATGGTCTGCCAGCCGCTGCCGAGCGGGTCCGAATCCGGCGCCAGGAACTGGTAGACGCGCTGCTTCTGGTAGTCGTGCATGAATTGCCAGAGCACCGGCAGGCTCGCGCCAGCGAGCGCGCCGATGCCGGCGATCCACCACCAGGACAAGCCCGCGAGGAAGATCACGAACAGCCCGCTGCCGACCACCAGCACCGCCGTGCCGAGGTCCGGCTGAACCACGATCAGCGCCGCCGGCAGCGCGATCAGCACCAGGGCCGTGAACAGCGCCGACGGCGAGGGCGGCAGCACGCGCTCGTGGAAATGCCAGGCGAGCATCATCGGCAGCCCGAGCTTGCACAGTTCGGAGGGCTGGAAGCGCAGGAAGCCGAGGTTCAGCCAGCGCTGCGCGCCCTTGCCTTCGCCGAGCAGCAGCACCGCCAGCAGCAGCAACAGGCACAGCGCGTAGAACCACGGTGTCCAGCGTCGCCAGGTGCCCGGCGGGATGCGCATGCACACGGCCAGCAGCACGAAGCCGAGGCCGAAGCGCGCGGCCTGCTTCCAGACCATGTCCGGATCCTGGCCGCCGGCGCTCCACACCACCGCCAGGCTCAGCCCCGACAGCGCCAGCAAGGCCAGCAGCAGCGGCAGGTCGACCGCGGTCGGCGCGAACGTCTGCAGCGCGCGCTGGAGCCACCAGCGAAGGCGGGATTCGAGGGTCATGGCATGCGCTCGCGCGGTGCTTGGGTCTGCATTGGCGGCGCGGGGCCGGGGGCCGGGAGCTCCGTTGGAGCAGGAGCGGGGCTGGGGACCGGGGGCTGGGGCGCGTTGGCGGGGTGCTCCGCCGCGCCGGACATCTCGCCCGGGCCTTCGATGGTCTCCGGCTGGCGTAGCGCGGAATCGATGCGCCCCAGCCCCCGGTCCCCAGTCCCGCTCCTGTCTTCCTGCCGACCTCCTTCGTCGGCGGAACCCTCCCCGCTCTCGCCCGCCCCCAGCCACGCGTCCAGGATCCTGCGCGCCACCGGGGCCGCGGCCTGGGAGCCGGAGCCGCCCTGTTCGACGACCACCGCGATCGCAATCGTGGGGGCCTCCGCAGGGGCGTAGCCGATGAACAGCGCCTGGTTGCGCTGGCCTTCGCGCAGCGTCTGCGGGGCGTCGGTGTCGCGCCGGCGCGAGACGCGTTGCGCGGTGCCGGTCTTGCCGGCGATGCGGTAGGCCGCACCGGCGGCGACCGCACGCGCGGTGCCGGTGGGGCTGTGCATGACCGCGACCAGGCCGCGCTGGACCAGCGCCAGATGGGCGGGGTCACGCACCAGTCGCGGATCCAGCAGCTCCGGCGGCAGCGGTCGCGGCGGCACATCGAAACTCGCGCGCAGCGCATGCGCGAGGCGCGGGCGGAAGCGGCGCCCACCGGCCGCGATCGCCGCGGTGGCGCTCGCCAGTTGCAACAGGGTGGCGACGTTGTAGCCTTGGCCGATGCCGGCGATCACGGTCTCACCCGGGTACCAGGGCTGGTTGAAGCGGGCGCGCTTCCACTCCCGCGAGGGCAGGATGCCGGCGGCCTCACCGGCGAGGTCGACGCCGGTCGGCGCACCGAAGCCGAAGCGCGACAGGTAGCCGTGCATGCGGTCGATACCGAGGTCCAGCGCGAGCTGGTAGTAGTAGCTGTTGACCGATTGCGCCAGCGATTCGACCAGGTCGACGCGACCATGGCCGCCGCGCCGCCAGTCGCGAAAGCCGATGTCCTGACCAGGGATGCGAAACTCGCCGGTGGACACGATCGTGTAGTCGACACTGCGCACGCCGAGTTCGAGGCCGGCGAGCGCCATGAAAGGTTTCAGCGTCGAGCCCGGCTCGTAGCCGCCCTGCAATGCGCGGTTGAACAACGGTCGGCCGGGCGCCTCCAGCAGCGCCTGGTAGTCGCGCCGGCTGATGCCGCTGACGAATAGGTTGGCGTCGTAGGACGGCAGCGAGACGAAAGCGAGGATTTCGCCGCTGGCGGGGTCGATCGCCACCGCGGCGCCGGTCTGGCCGGCCATCGCCGCGGCGGTGGCGCGTTGCAAGCCGGCGTCGATCGCGAGGTAGACCGCTTCGCCGGCGCGTGGTGGCGTGCGCTCGAGCACGCGCAGCACGCGGCCCTCGGCATTGGTCTCGACCTTCTCGTAGCCGACCTCGCCATGCAGCGCGTCCTCGTAGGTGCGCTCGATGCCGGTCTTGCCGACGTGGGTGGTGCCGGCGTAGCGACGCGCATCGAGGCCGCCGAGGTCGGCCGGGTCGATGCGGCCGACGTAGCCGACCACATGCGCGAACAACTCGCCTTGCGGGTAGTGGCGAGTCAGGTAGGGCACCACGTCGACGCCCGGGAAGCGGTAGCGTTCGAGCGCGAAACGCGCCACTTCCGCTTCCGACAGGCGCAGCTTGAGCGGCAGGCTCTGGAAGCGCCGGCGCGCGGCGACCAGTTCGAGGAAGCGGCTGCGCTCGTCGGCATCGAAGGCGATCACCTGCGCCAGTTCGTCGAGCGTGGCCGCGAGGTCGGCGGTGCGCTCGGGCACCACTTCCAGGCGGTAGGCCAGGCGGTTGTCGGCGAGGATCTCGCCGTGGCGGTCGAGGATCAGCCCGCGCGCCGGCGGCAGTGGCTGCAGCTTGACGCGGTTGCGCTCCGAGCGCGCCGCGTACTCGTCGTGGCGCAGCACCATCAGTTCGAAGAAGCGTCCGAGCAGCACACCGAACACCAGCAGGATCAGCGCCAGCGACAGCAGCGCGCGCCGCAGGAACAGCGCCGACTCGGCCTGCTGGTCCTTGATCGGGGTGCGCTTGCGCAGGCCGGCCACGGCTCGACTTCAGTTCGCGCGTTCGCGCTGCTGCTGGCGCCGGCGCAGGCGCAGCCCGTCCAGCAGCAGGAATACCCACGGCCACACCGCCATGCCGATCGGCGGCGACAGCCAGAACAGCAGCGGCGGCCAGGCCGAACCGCTGAGCAGGCGGATCCACAGGTCGAGCACGCGATCGTTGAGCAGCAGGGCGAACACCGCGCCGGCCTGCTGCCAGATCGGGAAGAAGCGCAGGCGATGGCGGAAGCGCAGCGTCAGATAGACCAGGATCACCATCCGCAGCGCGTGCTCGCCGAGCAGGCCGCCGTAGAGCACATCGGCGGCGAGGCCGAACAGGAAGGCGTGGCCGAGGCCCGCCACTTCCGGCGCCTCCAGCGCGAAATAGGCGAGCACCAGCGCCAGCAGCATCGGTTTCATCACCGCCAGCGAGGTCGGCAGCGGCAGCAGGGCGAACAGCAGGGCGCAGGCCACCGCGGCCAGGAACATCCGATAGGTGCCGCGCAAGGGGCGCATCGCTCAGGGCTCCTGCGGCTCGTCCAGCGGCGGCCGCGGCGGCGGCACCGCCGGCTCGGGTGGCCCGACCCACTCGATTTGCGGCACCGCCAGCAACTCGCGGTTGCGGGCGAGTCCCGACAGTGGTCGCGCCCAGGCCTGCGCGAAGGCGGCGTCGGTGGGGCGCTCGATCGCGCTGATCTCGGCCACCGGCACGCCGGCCGGGAAGCGCCCGCCGATCGCGGTGGTCAGCAGGCGGTCGCCGACCTGCAGGTCGACGTTCTGCGGCAGGTTCGGCAGCGACAGCCGGGTGGCGTCGCCGGTGCCGTAGGCGATCGACTTGACGCCGTTGCGCGAGACCTCGACCGGCAGCGCGTGGTTCGGGTCGGTGATCAGGATCGCGAAGGCGCTGTCGGGCCCGACCGCACTGACCTGGCCGACCACGCCCTGGACGTCGATCAGGCCGTCGCCGCGATTCAGGCCCGCGTTGCTGCCGCGGTCCAGCAACAGCCGCTGGCGGAAGGGGTCGAGATCGAGGTCGACGATGCGCACGAGGGTGCCGCGCAGCGCGTGGTGGCGCGCCGCCTCCACCAGCGCCAGCGTGCGCGCATGCGCCTCGCCTTCCGCGCGGCGCTGGCTGAGCTCCGTCTGCACCTGCAGCAGCTGCTCACGCAGCGCGCGGTTTTCCTCTGCCAGCGCGCTGCGCTCGGTCACCGCCAGCCGCAGCGTCTGCCAGCCCGCGGACGGCAGCGCTGCCAGCCAGTACACCGGCTGGGTCAACACCAGCGCGCGCTCGCGCACCGCCACCAGGAAGCCGCGCTGGCGATCCGCCAGCATCAGCATGATCGCCAGCGCCAGCAGCACCACCAGCTTCAACGTCCCCGGGCGGCCCCCGGCGAACAGCGGCGCCTGGGTTTGGGAGCCGGGCGCGATCATCGGCAGCTTCGCTCTGATCGGGGCGAGGAAAGCGGTGGACGCAAAGGACGCAAAGGGCGCAAAGGACGCAAAGGACGCAAAAGAAGCCTGAGCTTCACGAAATGGGACCCTGAGCGAACATGCGCGACCGCGAGCGGATCGTCTGCACCACAGCAGTGGAGTCGAGCAGCCCCATCGATCAACACGCTCTCTTCGCGTCCTTTGCGCCCTTTGCGTCCTTTGCGTCCACCATCTTGAGTCATGGACGAAGCGATCAGGCTCAGTCGTTCGCGAACAGATCCGGTCCGTGTTCGTCGATCAGTTCCAGCGCGCGGCCGCCGCCGCGGGCGACGCAGGTCAGCGGGTCGTCGGCGATGTGCACGTGCAGGCCGGTGACTTCGCTGATCAGCTTGTCGATGTCGCGCAGCAGGGCGCCGCCGCCGGTGAGCACGATGCCGCGTTCGGCGACGTCCGAGCACAGTTCCGGCGGGGTCTGCTCGAGCGCGATCTTGACCGCGCTGCAGATGCCGGACAGCGGCTCGTGCAGGGCCTCCAGCATCTCGTTCGAGTTGATCGTGATGTTGCGCGGCACGCCCTCGGCGAGGTTGCGGCCGGAGACTTCGAGCTCGCGCACCTCGCTCGACGGGTAGGCGCAGCCGACCTCGATCTTGATGCGCTCGGCGGTGGCCTCGCCGATCAGGGTGCCGTGGTTGCGGCGCACATAGTTGATGATCGATTCATCGAACTTGTCGCCGCCGATGCGCGCCGAGTTCGAGTAGACGATGCCGTTCAGCGAGATCACCGCGACCTCGGAGGTGCCGCCGCCGATGTCGATGACCATCGCGCCGCGCGCCTCGTGGATCGGGATGCCGGCGCCGATCGCGGCCGCCATCGGCTCCTCGATCAGGAACACGTCGCGCGCGCCCGCGGCCTCGGCCGAGTCGCGGATCGCGCGGCGCTCGACCTGGGTGGAGCCGCAGGGCACGCACACCAGCACCCGCGGGCTCGGCCGGAACAGCCGGTTCGGGTGCACCTTGCGGATGAAGTGCTGCAGCATCGCTTCGGTCATCGTGAAGTCGGCGATCACGCCATCCTTCAGCGGACGCACCGTCATGATGTTGCCGGGGGTGCGTCCGAGCATGCGCTTGGCCTCGGCGCCGACCGCCGCCACCGAGCGCGGACCGCCGGGGCCGCGGTCCTGGCGGATCGAGACCACCGAGGGTTCGTTGAGGACGATGCCCTGGCCGCGCACGTAGACCAGCGTGTTCGCGGTGCCGAGGTCGATGGACAGATCGGTCGAGAACAGACCGCGGAGTTGCTTGAAGCCGAACATGGGCGCTTGGGTTCCAGACGGGAGACCCGGGGTCGCCGACCCGGGCGGGTAGCCGTCGCAGGCATCGGGGTGGCGCGTCGGCCCGATTCGGGCGCGCGGGCGAGGGTGACAGGCGGACCTCGCAATCTAACAAGTGCGGGCTGGAGCGGACAAGCGAAGCGGTTGGCGGGCGCGACGGTCCCGATGGCAACGACCAGCGCGCGAGCGAGCGCCCGGAAAGCGGCCCGGAGCACTCATGAGCGCGAGGAAATGGATCGATTCCGTTGTTGCGACGCGAAAATCCGGCAATGCCCCGTGTTCGCGGCGCGTGCGGAAGGTCGTCAATCCATGAAATAGCCGCCGTTCACCGGCACGTTGGCGCCGGTGATGAAGCCGGATTCGTCGGCCGACAGGAAGTCAACCACGCGCGCGATCTCGCAAGGCTCGCCGAGACGGCCGACCGGGATCTTGGACACGATCTCGGCGCGGATCGGTTCCGGGATCTGCATCACCATCTGGGTCTTGCAATACCCGGGCGACACCGAATTGACGGTCACGCCCTTGCGCGCCACTTCGCGCGCCAGCGCCATCGTGAAGCCGTGCAGGCCGGCTTTCGCCGCCGAGTAGTTGGTCTGGCCGAACTGGCCGGTCTGGCCATTCACCGAACTGATGTTGACGATGCGCCCGAAGCCGCGTTCGCACATTCCGTCGATGAACTGGCGCGAGAGGTTGAAGACACCGTCGAGGTTGACCCGGATCACGTCCGACCACTGCTTGGCGTCCATCTTGCGCAGAGTGGTGTCGCGGGTGATGCCGGCGGCGTTGACCAGGATGTCGACTTCGCCGTGGTGCTCGCGCACGCGCTCGGCGAAGGCTTCGCAGTGCTCGAAATCGGCTACGTTGAGCGCTTCGAAGCGGATGTGACCGTTGAACTCCGCGACTTCCGAGCGGAAGGCTTCGAGGCGCTCGGGCCGGGCATCGAGATCGGCGGCGACGACCGTGCGGCCGGAGCGGGCGAGGTAACGACAGATCTCGGTGCCGAGGCCGCCGATGCCACCGGTGACCACGGCCAGGCGTTCGCGTTTGGGAGACATGGGTTCGGGATCCTGATTTTGCTGCGATGCAGCACGAGCGGGCGATCTTAGGAGTGCTTGGCCGCAGCGTCAATCGGCGGAGGGGCGATCCGCGAACTCACGCGCGCCGCTGGCCGGACTCCGGTTTGGCCGGAGTTCGGAATCGACCGTGGAGGACGAGTGCGTGGGAGCGAGTGGTGGCGTCTCGTCCGCCCCGGCGCGGCACCCATCGGCGCGCGTTTGCGTTAACGTTAAGCCAAGCAATCCACCTGGTGCCGTCGAGCCCGGCGGCTGCGGGGATCGACATTGAAGTCACTAACGATCGGTGGCAGCCTTCGCCAGTTCAATCGAGCCTGTTCGGGAGAGACGTTGATGCGGTCGTATCTGCAATCCGGTGCCCTGACGAAGCCGATCCTGATCGGTTTCGCGGTGTTGGCAGTCGGCTTCCACGAGGAGCGCGCTCAGGCGCAGACGGTGACGCTCGACAATGTTCCCGCCATTGCCTTGACCTCGTCGTCGACGCAGACCGCGGTGCGCATCGATCCGCAGACCGGCAACGTTACGGTCAGGACCCAGGCGGGTAACTACAACAGTTGCAGCGCACCGCCGCCGGTCACGCCGACCATCAACAGCTTCTTTCCGACCAACGCGACGGTCGCCCCCGGTGCCCAGATCACGCTGAACTGGACCTCGTCCAACACCACACAGTGCACACCGCAACTGGGTAGCGGCACCACCTGGGCCAGCCTTGGCCAGTTGCCGACCAATGGCAGCCAGATCCTGACCGCGCCCGGCACACAGGGCAGCATCACCTTCCAGCTGACCTGCACCGATGGCGTGACCAGCGACATCGAGACCACCCAGGTGAGCGTGCAGACCACTGGCGGCAATTGCACGCCGATCTATCCCAACGGCACCACCTCCGAGTGGAACCAGGTGGTCAACGTCTGGCCAGCTTTCGGCATTCGTCCGCGCATATCCGTGCCTTTCAACGGTTACGTGGCGTTGCGCTTCACGACCACCGCGATCGCCAACCAGTTCGGCACCATCAGCGGTCTGGAGTTCGGGGGCGATGGCGATGGCGCGGCGCAGATGTCGATCTCCCGCGATGCCGGTTGTTTCACGCCCGCAGCGCTCGGACCAAACTGCCTGGTCGCACCGTCGCGCACACCGAGCATCGGCTGGTCGAATGCACCGGCGCAGTTCAGTTGTTCGCTCGGCACTGGGCAGAGCTGGCACGTCAACATCACCTTCGGCAACACCACCCAGGTGAACGGCACCACGCCTTATTGCCCGGCGACCAACTGCGGTGTCGACCTGATCAACCAGATCCAGGATTGATCCCGGAGGCGGCAATCGCCGCGCTTGCCCAGGTTGCCTGGCCGGTGCGCCGAGCCGGCGGCCGGCGTGCTGCAACTTTCACGGGTCGCCGTGGTCCACAAGGTTCCGCAGGGCAGCGGCCTTGTCCGCTGCCTTTCCGATCCCAGAACCGAAGAGAAGCCCATGACCTTGTCACCTCTGTTGCTCGCCGCCGTAGGCGGACTGGCCCTGTCGTCTGCGCACGCGCAGACGCCGGTTCCGGCTGCCGGCGAAGCCGAGCCTTGTCACCAGATGCACTGCGTGGTCGCCCGCCGCGGCACCGCGGAGGTGACGGTGGCCGACATCCTCGCCAAGTCCAGGACCCTGGACGAGCGCCAGCGCGGCGCGGTGCTCTCCGATCCGCGCAATCTGAACCAGATGGTCGAGAACATCCTGATCATGCGTCAGATCGCCAACGCGGCCGATCAGGACAAGGCGGCTGCCGATCCGGTGGTACAGGCCAGCATGGCCCTGGCGCGCGACGAGGTCATCGGTCTCTATCAGCTCGACCACATTCGCGCGACCCGCGTGCAGGGAGACTTCGAGCGCCTGGCGCGCGAGAACTACCAGGCCAACAAGGACGCCTTCAAGTCGCCGCGCGAAGTGCGCGTGCGCCATCTGCTGATCGCGAGCAGCAAGCGCAGCGATGCCGAGGCTCTCGCGCTGGCCGAGAAACTGGCGGCCGAGCTGCAAGGCGCGGACGACGAGCGCTTCGCGTCGGCCGTGATGGAGCACAGCGACGACCCCAGCAAGTCCAACAACGGCGGTATCTACAACGTGCCCGAGAACAGCAGCGAGTTCGACCCTCAGTTCCTGCAGGGCGCGATCAGCCTCACCGTCAAGGGCCAGCTCAGCAAGCCGATCAAGACCGCCTTCGGTTATCACCTGATCCGCCTGCTCGATCAGCGCGCTTCGGTGCCGGTGCCCTTCGAGGAAGTGCACTCGATGATCCTGGACAAGGTCAAACAGGAAGCCCGTCGCAAGGCGGTCATGGAGTACCGTGCGGAACTCAGCACCGCCGAACTGGAGTTCTTTCCGCGTAACCTCGAGAAGCTGATGTCCGAGGCGGGCGCGCGCGAACCGGCCGCGAAGTAGGCGGAGTCACAGTCCTTCGAGCCGGGCCTGTGCAACTGCTCGGACACTTCTTCCGCCGCGAGTTCCGCTCGCGCTACCTCGGCAGCATGAGCGGTCTGGCGTGGGCGGTGCTGCATCCCGCCCTGCAACTGGCGATGTACGCGCTGGTCTTCGAGCAGATCTTCAAGGCGCGCATCGCCGGCGCCGAGGCGCACGGACTGATCGCCTACATCGGTGTCGGCTTCTGGGCCTGGACACTGTTCGCCGAATCCGCGGCGCGCGGCGCGAACAGCGTCGTCGACCACGCGGCGCTGATCGGCAAGGTTGCGGTGTCGCCGCGCTTGCTGGTGCTCGCCTCGGTCGGCGCAACCGCCGCGCTGCACCTCGTGGGCTACGCGGCGGCGCTGCTGATCCTGGCGCTGGCCGGCAAGGCGATCGACCCGCTCGGCGTGCTGCTTGCGCTGCCGGTGCTGGCGATACTGCTGGCGTGGACGCTGGGATTCGCGATGCTGGTCGCGGCGGCGCAGGTCTTCGTGCGCGACCTCGCCCAGGTGCTGACCCAGGTGCTCGCCTTCTGGTTCTTCCTGACGCCGGTGTTGTATTCGCGGGCGATGCTGCCGCCTCTCGCGCAGCGACTGATGGACTGGAATCCGCTCACCTACTACCCGGAGCGCCTGCGCGCGCTGATCCTCGAATCCGCCTACGCCTTCGGCTGGCCGGATCTGGCGGCGCTCGCCAGCGCGATTGCGATGCTGGTCGTCGGCTCTTTCGTGTTCAAACGCTTGCAACGGCACTTCGAGGACTTCCTGTGAGTGCGACCGGCGAACTGCTCGTGCGCCTGCAGGGCGTCGGCAAGCGCTACCCGCTGGTGCACCGCAAGGCCGACCGCATGCGCGCGATGCTGCGCCTGGTCGCCGGCCGCCGCAGCATCGCCGATGTGGCGGTGCTGCAGGGCATCGATCTTGAGGTGCATCGCGGTGAGTCGCTCGGCGTGATCGGCGAGAACGGCGCCGGCAAGTCGACGCTGCTGAAGGTGCTCACCGGCGTGCTCAACGCCAGCGAGGGCAGCGTCGAAGTGCGCGGCAGCGTCGGCGCGCTGCTCGAACTCGGCGCCGGCTTCCATCCCGAATACACCGGCCGCGAGAACATCGCGACCGCGGCGGCGCTGCTCGGCATGGGCAGCGAAGAGATCCGCGCGAAGACCGAGCAGATCATCGCCTGGGCCGACATTGGTCGCTACATCGACGAGCCGATCAAGCACTATTCGACCGGCATGGTCGTGCGTCTGGGCTTTGCAGTCGTCGCGGCGCGTCGGCCGGAGCTGCTGATCACCGACGAAGTGCTCGCGGTCGGCGACGAATCCTTCCAGAAGAAATGCGTGCGCTGGATCGAGGACTACCTCGGTGGCGGCGGCACCCTGCTGCTGGTCTCGCACAGCATGTACCACGTGCAGAAGCTGTGCCGGCACGCACTGTGGCTGCAACAGGGGCGGGTGCGAGGCTACGGCGACGTCTACGAGGTTACCCAGGACTATTTGGCCTATCACGAGCGCAAGACGGCGGTGGAAGCCGAGGCGACGCCCGGGCCGGGCAACACCGACGGTTACCGCGTCGAGCGCGTGCTTCTCAATGGTCGGGAGGAACCGCTGCCACTACAGATCGGTGTCGGCCGCGATCTGCACCTTGAGGTCGAACTGCATTCGGCCGACGACCGTCCGCCGCAACTGGCGGTGGGGCTGTTGCGCGCGGACGGTACCGCGGTCTACGGCAATACCAGCGAGATCGCGGGCGCGCGCGCCGAACGCCTGCGACCGCAGCGCTATGGCTTCCGCATCCGCTTCGAGTCGCTGCCACTGCTGCCCGGACAGTACACACTGAAGCTGCATGCGATGGATCCGGAGGGCCTGCGCCTGTTCGACACGCTGGCGCGCGAGATCGTGGTGCGCGGCGAAAGTCGGGAGCTCGGCATCGTGCGCCTGGCGCAGCATTGGCAGTGATGCAGATCGACATCATCGTTCCCGTCTACGATGCGGCTGGGCTGCTCCGACGCTGCCTGGCCACACTGGATCGCCATACCGACCCCGCGCGGGCACGGGTGCTGGTGATCGACGACGCCTCGCCGGATCCGGCGATCGCCCCGCTGCTGGCCGAATGGGCGGCATGCTCGCCGCTGCGTCCGCGCCTGCTGGCCAATGCGCACAACCTCGGCTTCGTCGGCAGCGTGAACCGCGGCTTTGCCGAAACCACCGGCGACGCACTGCTGCTGAACGCCGACACCGAGGTCACTCCGGGTTGGCTGGAGCGGATGACGGCGGCGCTCGCGGCCGACCCGCGCATCGCCACCGCCACGCCCTTCTCGAACAACGCCGAGATCTGTTCCTGGCCGGAGTTCTGCCACGCAGCGCCGGTACCCGGGGACGCCGCGCGCATCGCGCGTGCCTGCGTGCTCGCGGGGCCACCCGAGTATCCCGAGCTGCCGACCGCGGTCGGCTTCTGCATGCTCATCCGACGCGCTGCGCTCGCTGCGCTCGGAGATTTCGACCAGGCCACCTTCGGGCGCGGCTATGGCGAGGAGAACGACTTCTGCCTGCGCGCAGCGGCGCATGGCTGGCGCAATGTGCTGGTCGACGACTGCTACGTGGTGCACGCCGGCGGTGGCTCTTTCGCGGCGCTGGGCCTGAAGCCGGGCGGCGAGAACCTCGCGCGCCTGCTGGTGCGCTACCCTCGCTACAATGCGCAAGTCGCGGCTTTCATCGCCGCCGATCCACTCGCGCCGCGGCGCGCGCGCATCGCGCGATGCCACCGTGAGCTCGCCGCCTCGCCGCCTTGATCCCGCCGATTCCGCTCCCATAGACGAGACCACGCGCGCTCCCGCGCGCCGCCCGCCGCCGATGACGCCCGCCCCGACGCCGATCCTGCCTTTCACCGGTGAACGCTTCACGCCCGAGTGCGTGCGCGAGATCTGGTACGAGCACATGCACCGCTATGCCTGGGCCGCCGGATTCGCCCATGGCAAGCGTGTGCTCGACGCCGCCTGTGGCGAGGGTTATGGCAGCGCGTTGCTGGCGCGCGCCGGCGCGCAGGTGCTCGGGCTGGACATCGATCCCGCCAGCGTCGAGCACGCGCGCTCGCGCTACGCCGATGTCGCCGGGCTGCGTTTCGAGCGCGCCGACGTCACCGCCCTCGACCACCTCGAAAGCGCGGGCTTCGACCTCGTCGTCTCCTTCGAGACCCTCGAGCATGTGCACGCGCAGGAACACATGCTCGCCGGTTTCCGGCGCCTGCTGAAACCGAATGGTCTGCTGCTGGTGTCCTCGCCGGACAGGCGCAACTACTCGGAGCTGCGCGGCTACCACAACGAATTCCACGTTCGCGAGCTGTACCGGGAGGAACTCGAAACGCTGTTGCATGCGCAGTTCCCGGCGCTGCAACTGTACGCGCAGAAGCTGGTATTCGCCTCGTTGCTGTGGGACCCGGACCGCGCCCCGGCCGGCGCCGGCGCGGCCACGCTGGCGGCCGACGGCAGCCTGCGGCCGTGGCCGGACTACGCGCCGCTCTACTACCTGGTCGCCTGCGCCGCCGACGCGCGCCTGCTGCCGCCCGCCGGAGCGCTGCACTGCTTCGGCGACGCCGGCGAGTCGGTCTACGAGCACTACAACGACGAGATTCGCCGGCACATCGCCGCCGGCCACCGCCTGATCGCGCAGGAGCGGGAAATCGCCGACCTGCGCGCCCGCCTGGAGCAACTGCAGGCGCAACTGGCCGCGCGCCCCTGAGCCGCAGCCACTGTGGTCGCCGGGAGGCCGTCGGTCGCAGGATCAGCCTGCCCCAACCGTCAGGTTCACACCAAGGAAGGAAACATGAGCGCCGTCATCCCCCGCCCGAACGATCCCACCCTGTACGCCGCCGACGACGGCCTGGTCGCGCCGCTGTCCAGCCAGGAGTGCATGGTCCAGAACCCGCGCACCCAGGAGCGCCATGTGATGACCTTCGAGGTCTTCCAGGCGCTCGACCAGTGCAAGCAGTTCGCGACCCTGGACGAGCACCTGCGCGCGATCCAGCAGGCGCTGCCGAACCTGCGCGGTCAGGAGGAGTCGACCCGGCGGGTGCTCGCAGGCCTGGTCGAGCGCGGCCTGCTGCAGGGCGCCGGCCAGATCCTCGGCGGCTACGAGTCGACGCCGGCGCGCCGCCTGGCCCCGCTGGGCCCGGTGTTCCTGCTCGCCGAGGACCGACCGGAGGGCCTCGCGCGCGCGCTCGACAGCCTGATCCGCAGCGCCGATGCGGTGCTCTCGCGGCTGCCGATCGTGGTGCTCGACGGCTCGCGCAGCCAGGCGGCGCGCGAGGCGAACCGGCGCGTCGTCGACGAGCGCCGTCGCGAGGCCGGCCTGCGCTACCTCGGCAACACCGAGCGCGCCGCCTTCATCGCGCGCCTGCAGGGCCAGCTCAAGACCCATGCCGGCGCGCTCGCCTGGCTGCTCGGGGAGGATGAGGCCGCCACCCGCGCGCAGTTGTTCAACTGGATGCTGCTGCTGTCGACCGGCCGCCGCGTGCTGGTCTTCGACGACCGCCAGTTCCTGCCGCTGCGCGAGATGCCGGGTGCGGTCGGTGGCATCGACCTCGTGCACAGCCAGCAGCGCGAAGCCTGGTTCCACACGCCGGACCTGCCACCGCCGGCGCCCGAGATCGATGCCGAGGAGGCCAGCCTGGGGTACTTCGCGCAGCACTACCTCGGCGACAGCCTGGGCCGCTGCATCGGCAAGCCCGGTCGCCTGCAACTCGCGGCGGAGGCGCTGCGCGGGGCCTCGCTGCCCGCCATGCGCGCCTTCGAGCCGCGCGGTCGCATCGCCGCGATCGTGCCGGGTTCGATCGGATCGATCGAGGCGCCGCACAACATCTGGCTGTACCAGCTCGATCAGAAATCGCGCGAGCGTTTCTGGGCCAGCCGCGAGGGTTACCTCAAATTCTTCGAGGGCGACCAGGTCTGCCACGGCATTCCGCGCGCGCGCCTCAGCCTGACCTCGATCTACCAGCCGGCCGCGCTCGACCTGTCCGCGCTCGCCGGCTTTGCGCTGCCGCAGGCCGGTTCGCGGGTGGGTCCGAGCTACAGCGTGCTGACGCGCTTTCTCGATCCCGAGTCGGTGGGGCTGCACAGCAATACCGCGGTTGGTTCGCAGTGGCAGCCGCCCCTGCGCCGCTCCGAAGCCGGTCGCAAGCCTTTCACGCCGAATGCGGCGGCCTTCTTCACCGATCACCTGCAGGCGCGCGCGAACGAATGCCGCGCCAGCGCCGCGACCGATCGCGCGGCCTACCTCGCAGCACTGATGGACGATTTCGCGGCCTCGGCCAGCGATGCGCTGCAGGGCGAACTCACCACCTACCTCAGTTACAAGCGCGCCGACCTGATCGGCGATCTGCAGCGCCGACTGGAAAACTCCGGCAAGCAGGCGCCGATCTACTGGGAGGCGGATCTGCGCGAGATCATCCACGGCACCAGCAAGGAGCTGCTGCGCAACGGCGTGCCGCGCCTCGCCGACTGGCCGGAGACGCTGGACGCCGCCGGTGCCGCCGAACGCCTGCGTGCCGAGACCCGCCAGCTCGCCGCGGCCGTGCGCGCCTGGCCGGCGGCCTTCGAACTGGCGCCGAAGTTCGCCGAGGCGCTGGTCGGCTGAGCTGCGGCCGGTGCGCGTCGCCGCGGTCGTCGTCAACTACCACACCGGGCCACTGCTCGGCGACTGCCTGCGACGCCTGCTGCGCTGCGCCGAACTGGCCGAACTGGTGCTGGTCGACAATGGTTCGGTGCCGGGCGAGATCGACACCCTGCTGGCCGAGCTCGACGACCGCCGCATCCTGCGGCTGGACCTGCCGAACAACCCGGGCTTCGCGGTCGGCTGCAATCGTGGCGCGCGCGCCTGCAGCTCGCCCTGGCTGCTGATCGTCAACCCCGACTGCCTGGTCGAGCCGGACACGCTGGAACGCCTCGGCCGCGTCGCCAGCGGCCACGAGCGGCTTGGCGTGCTCGGGGCGCTGCTGGTCGACGGCCAGGGCCGGCCGGATCCGGCCAGCCTGCGTCGCGATCCGCTGCCGGGCCGCGCGATCGCCAGCGCGCTCGGACTCGACCGCTTCGACGCCATCGACGGCGTGCCGCTGCCGATTCCCTTCGGCCAGATCGAGCCGATGCAGGGCGACGCGGTCTCCGGCGCGCTGATGCTGGTGCGCCGCGAGGCCTGGAACGCCGCGCGTGGCTTCGACGAAGGCTATTTCATGCACGCCGAAGACCTCGACCTGTGCCGGCGTGTGCGCGAACTCGGCTGGCAGGTCTGGTGCGCGCCGGCGGTGCACGTCGTCCACGTCAAGGGCGTGTCCAGCCGCAGCCACCCACTGCGCGTCGAACTCTACAAGCACCGCGGCCTGCTGCGCTACTTCGACAAGTTCGACGCCCCGCGCTGCGCCTGGCCGCTGCGCGCCCTGGTCCGCATCGGCGCGTGGGCGCGGCTGCTGCTGGTGCTGGGCCGCGGCGCGCTGCGCCTGCGCGGCTGATCCGGCCAGTCTGGGGTCCCGCCCGCACCGCTTCGGTGCGGGTGGAACTCCAACCTGGCCCTTCAGCTCGCCAGGGTCTCCACCAGCGCGCGCAGGGGGGCGGGATCGTCGAACAGCGCCGGCGTGCCGGCGTCGATGCGCGCGCGCAGATCGGCGGCGAATTCGCGCTCTCCAGCCACGCGCACCGCGGTCTCGACGTACTCCTGCGCACTCGCTGCGACCAGCTCCGGCACGCCGCATTGCTGCAGCATCGCGGTCGACTGGCGGCTGCGCATCTGCGTGCCGGGCAGCGCGACCAGCGGCAGTCCCTGCGCGAGTGCGTCGAGGCTGGTGTTGCCGCCGGAAAAGCCCGGCGTGTCGAGCAGCACATCGCTGGCGGCGAGCACTTCGCGGAAGCGCTCCGGGCTGGCGCGCGGCAGCCAGTGCAGGCGTGCGGCCGGGTCGATGCCGTGCGCCTCGAAGCGCCGACGCAGGCGCGCCCCGAGTGCGGGCGAGCTGTCCTCGAAGAGCACGAAGCGTGCGTCGGGATCGCGTCCGGCGATCCCGGCGAGCAGCGCATCCATCGCCGGCGCGATCTTCACCGGCGCATGCGGCACCACGTACAGGTGGGCCGTCGGCGGCAACCCGAGTTCCGCGCGACTGCGGCGCGCTGCGCGGGCCGGCCGCGCGTAGCGGGTGCCGAGGCCGGGCAGCAGGCGCAAGGCTTCGCGATAGTGTTCGGCGGCGTTCGGCGACTCCATCGGCGCGCAACTGAGGTAGCCATCGATCGCGGGCAGGCCAGTGCCGACCGGATGCCCCCAGGCGGCGTACTGCCGCGGCGCCAGCCGCAGCGCGGCGAGCGGATGCACCCGCGGCGACAGCCCGACTTCCGGATAGACGATCAGTTCCGGCGCGCGTTCGCGCAGGCGCGCGAGGACCTCGACCAGCGGCCCGGGCAGGTGGTGGAAGGCATCCGCCTGCGCCGCGAGCGCGTGCGTGAGCTCGTCGACCACGCTGCCGATGTGCACCAGTTCGACCTGCCAGCCGGCCGCACGCAGCGCGCCGATCCACGGTCCGAAATAGGCGGCGATGGTGCCGAGCGTCCAGCGCGCGCTGACCAGCGCGAGGCGCCGGGGGGCCGCGTCCTGCGCCGGTGCCGGCGAACCGGCGAGCGCCGCCGCCGCGGCGCCGTACCAGTCGCCGAAGGCACAGGCGAGCGCGCGGTCGTCGTGGCCCTGGTAGGCGAGCGCGTAGTGGCTGTGCGCAAGGTCGTCGAGGCTCGCGCCACTGCGGGCCAGGCGTTCGGCCGGCC
>JABAQR010000043.1 GCA_019187485.1 Lysobacterales bacterium
GGTCCCACCCGATCCCATCCCGAACTCGGAAGTGAAACGCGCCAGCGCCAATGGTAGTGTGCATCCGCATGCGAGAGTAGGTCATCGCCAAGCACCTATAGCTACACCACGACGCCCAGCCGAAAGGTTGGGTGTCGTGCTTTGTGCGTTCCGAAAACCCCTGTTCCGCGCTGGTGCGAGCGGCGATCATCCGCGCACCCGATTCGGAGAGCCCGCATGCGCATCGCCGTCCTGACGGTATCCGATACCCGCTCCCTCGCCGATGACAGTTCCGGAGCCTACCTGGCCCAGGCAGTCGTGGACGCCGGACACACGTTGCACGAACGCCAGATCGTGCCGGATGACCGTTACCTGCTGCGCGCCGTGGTTTCGCAATGGATCGCCGATCCAGGCTGCCATGTCGTGCTGTGTACCGGTGGGACCGGCTTCACGGGTCGCGACAGCACGCCCGAGGCCCTGGGGCCGCTGCTCGACAAAGACATGCCGGGTTTCGGCGAGTTGTTCCGCGCGCTGTCGTACCGCGATATCGGCACCTCCGCACTGCAGTCGCGGGCGCTGGCCGGGATCGCCAACGGCACCATCGTGGTGGCCTTGCCAGGCTCCACCGGCGCCTGCCGGCTCGCCTGGACGGAAATCCTGAAGGCCCAGCTGGATCCATCGACTCGTCCTTGCAACCTCGCTGAACTGCGCGCGCGCTTCTTCGAGCGTTGAGCCGTCCGAAAGCGGACAGTCTGCACTGCGCCGGGTCCCGAGAGTGGACGGGCACATTACCGGCAGGTCGACTTCCGGGCCGGCGTACCGCGGAAATTCGTCGTATTAACAAGTACTTGGTGACGCTGCCGCGCGCTGGCACACGCCTTGCTCTGCGGCGACCATGGACATCGCCCGCCCCGATCTGAAAGAAAAACGCCAGCGCCGTCGCATCGCGATCGGCGCTGGAATTGGCATCGCCGTGCTCGCGCTGGTGTATGGCGTGCTGCAGCTCGAACCGGCCGCGCCGCAGGTGGAGCGCCAGTCGATCTGGATCGACACCGTCAAGCGCGGCGAACTGCTGCGTGAGGTTCGCGGCCCAGGGCAACTGGTGCCGAAGGAGACCCGCTGGATCGCTTCCGAGACCGCGGCGACGGTGGAGCGCATCGTCATCAAGCCGGGCGCGCAGGTGCAGGCGGACACGCTGATCATCGAACTGCGCAATCCGGAAATCGATGACCAGATGCTTGCCGCGCGTGCCGGCTACGAGGCGGCCAAGGCGGATCTCGAAGCGCGCAGGGTCCAGCTCGAGAGTGCCGTTCTCGACCAGCAGGCCCTGATCGCGTCGGTCAATGCCGATTACGAGGGCGCCAAGCTGCAGGCCGAGGCCGAGGGCGAGCTGAATCGACGCGGGATCGTATCCGCGCTGCAGTACCGCCAGACTCAGTTGCGCGCCGATCAACTCGGTGTGCGCCGCGGTATCGAGCAGCAGCGCCTCGACATGCAGAAGCGCAACCTCGCCGCCCAGTTGGCCGCCGAGCAGGCACGCCTGGACCAGCTCTCCAACACCTACGAGTTGCGCAAACGCCAGGCCGAGAACCTGCAGGTGCGGGCCGGCATGAGCGGCATCCTGCAGGTGATCGCGGTCGAGGAAGGCCAGCAAGTGGCGCCGGGGACCAGCATCGCCCGGGTCGCGCGTCCGGATGTGCTGGCGGCCGAATTGCGGATTCCGGAAACCCAGGCCAAGGACGTCAAGCTGGCCCAGGTGGTGCGCGTCGATACCCGCAACGGCATCGTCGAGGGGCGCGTCGCGCGCATCGATCCGGCGGTGATGAATGGCACCGTCCAGGTAGATGTGGATTTGATCGGCGCGTTGCCGCCCGGCGCGCGACCGGACCTGTCGGTGGATGGCACGGTCGAGATCGAACGCCTCGCCGACGTGGTGTATGTGGGTCGGCCCGCCTTTGGCCAGGCGGAGAGCACCACCACGCTGTTCCGCCTCGATCCCGAGGGCGAACTCGCGCGCCGCGTGCCGGTGGCACTCGGTCGGGCATCGGTGAGCCTGATCGAAATCGCCGACGGTCTGAAGCCAGGCGATCGCGTGATCCTGTCCGATACCACCAGTTTCGACCGCTACGACCGTCTGCGTCTGCGCTGACCCAATGCCCCAGGAGCGACCCATGACTGCCAGCCCTTCCCTGATTTCCTTGCGCGATGTCGGTAAGGTCTATCTGACCGAGGATGTCGAGACGCACGCGCTCTCCGGCATTCACCTCGATATCCGCAGGGGCGAATACCTCTCGATTTCCGGCCCGTCCGGGTGCGGAAAATCCACACTCCTGGCGATTCTCGGACTGCTCGACACGCCCAGCCACGGCGATTACGAGATCAACGGGCGTGCGGTCGCTGCGATCGGTGCGACCGAGCGCGCACGCATCCGCAACAAGGAGATCGGTTTCATTTTCCAGGCCTTCAATCTGATCGGCGATCTGACGGTATTCGAGAATGTCGAACTGCCGCTGACTTATCGCACCGGCCTGAACAAGACGGAGCGCAAGAAGAAGGCCCAGTGGGCGCTCGACCGCGTCGGGATGGCGCATCGATTGAAGCATTATCCCTCGCAGTTGTCCGGCGGCCAGCAGCAGCGCGTCGCGGTCGCCCGCGCGTTGGTGGGCGATCCGTCCATCCTGCTGGCCGACGAACCCACCGGCAACCTGGATTCGAAGAACGGTGAGGCGGTGATGCTGCTGCTCGACGAGCTGCACAAGGGCGGCGCGACCATCTGCATGGTCACCCACGATCCGCGCTACGCCGATTTCGCCGACCGCAAGGTGTTCATGTTCGATGGCCGCGTGGTCGACGAGGCCACGATGCACCAGTTGCGCCACGAGGAAGACGCGCGCATCCGCCGCGCCGCGGTCGGGGAATGACCATGAACCTGGTCGACGATGCGCGCCAGAGCCTGCGTGCGGTCTTGCAGCAACCCGGCAATTCCCTGTTGATCGTCTGCGTACTTGCCTTCGGGCTGGCGGGCGTGATCGGGATGCTGTCGATCCTGAAGTCGATGGTCTGGGACCCACTGCCCTTCCCTTCGGCGGACCGGCTGGTCCAGATCGGCTGGCGTGACCGCGCCGACGCCGGCGAGGAACTCGAGGCGATCCGCGGCGCCGACCTGCTCGCCTGGCGTGCGCGCCTCGAAGGCCGCGCCGCGGTCGCCGGCGCCGGCTCGGCGACCATCAACATCGCCACCCGCGATGCGGTCGAGCGCTACGACGGCGCCTTCGTCACCGCCAACCTGTTCTCGATGCTCGGCGTCGCCCCGGTCCTCGGGCGCGACTTCCGGGCCGAGGACGATGCGCCGGGCGCCGCGCCGGTCGTACTGATTTCGCACGCCCTGTGGCAAGGCCGCTTCGGCGCCGATCCGGGCGTGATCGGCAGGCCGATCCGCGCCAATGCGCAGGCCGCGACGATCATCGGCGTGATGCCGAAGGACTTCATCTTCCCGAATCGGGAACAGGTGTGGATGCCGGGGCAGCCGAACCCGACGGTCGCCGCCGACGCGGATCGCTACTACGACGTGTTCGTCGACCCCGGCGACGCGACCGGCACCGTGTCCCTGCTCGGCCCGCTGGAAGGCTGGCTGGCGGACGTGCAGCAGCGCGAGCCGACCCCGTGGGCCGCGCGCGAACTCGGCTTGCTGCCGATGAGCCATTACTACTCGGACGCGCACACGCGCCAGCTGCTGAACCTGATGCTGATGACGGTGGCGCTGGTGATGCTCGTGGCCTGCGCCAATGCCGCCAACATGATGCTGGTGCGCACCATCGCCCACAGCCGGGATCTCGCCGTGCGCATGACCCTCGGCGCCAGTCGCGCGCGTGTGACCGCGCTGCTGTTGGGCCAGAGCCTGCTGCTGACCGGGTTCGCGACCCTGCTGGCGCTGCCGCTGGCGCAGGCGGGCATCAGCTGGATCGCGCGCTCCTTCGATGGCACCAATGAGGGCCCGCCGCCCTGGATGGACTTCAGCATCGATTCGGGAATGGCCCTGGTCGCGGTCGCGGTCGGCTTCCTGACCGCGCTGATCGTCGGCGTGCTGCCGGTCTCGCGCCTGCGCACCGATGCGCTCGGCGCATCACTGCGCGACGGAGGGCGGAGCGTGGTCGGCGGCGGGCTCGGCAAGCTCTCGCGCATCCTGGTCGCCGGCGAGCTGGCGCTTGCGTGCATCGTGCTGTTGACCACGCTGGTGATGGTGCGCGGGGTCGCTCGCCTGGAGCGCACCGATCTCGGCATCGACTCCGGCAACCTGTTGACCGCGCGCATCGCGCTGTTCCCGCAGGCCTATCCGGAAGACGCCGACACCACGCGCTTCTTCGAACAACTCACGCACACGCTGCGCAGCGAGCCCGGCGTGCTCCAGGCAGCGGCCGGCACCACGCTGCCGGGCCTCTCGGCCGAAGAGGATTTCATGCTGCCGGAAGGGCACACACCGGGCGAAGACGGGCCGCCGATCCTGCGCTTCGGCGCCGTGACCCCGGAGTTCATCGACGCCCTCGGCATCGAACTGCGCGCCGGCCGTGGATTCGATGCGCGCGACAGCGCGGACAGCGATCCGGTGATCGTGATCGACGAGCGTTTCGCGCAGAGCATCTATCCGGGAGCCAATCCGATCGGCCGCCGTGTGCGCATCCCGGCCGAAGGCGAGAACGCGCGCTGGCACACCATCATCGGGGTGATCGAGGCCATGCAACTGGAAGACGTGGGTGATCCCGATCGCCCGAACGCGCTGCTGCCGCTGGCGCAGAACCCGCGCCGCTTCGTGTCGCTGGTGATGCGCACGCGCGGCGACGCGGCCGCGATGAAGCCGCGCTTCCAGCAGATCCTGCGCGCGCAGGATCCGGACACGCCGGCCTACTGGCTGCGCACCTACGAGGAAGTCATGCATGTGGCGATGGCGGGTGAGCGCGTGCTCACCGGCATGTTCAGCGCCTTCGGGATCGTCGCGCTGCTGCTCGCGGCCGCCGGCCTGTACGGGCTGATCGCGCAGCTGGTCGGCCAGCGCACCCGCGAGATCGGCGTGCAGCGGGCGCTCGGCGCGAGCAGCCAGGCGGTGCTGCGCAATGTGTTCGGCTCGCTGCTGCTGCAAGTCGGCGTCGGGCTCGGGATCGGCATGCTGCTCGCGGTCCCGTTCTCGATGCTGGTCTCGGCGGTACTGCCCGAACTGACCCTCGACGCGAGTTCGGTGCTGCTGCTGATGCTGATCCTCGCCAGCGTCGCCGTGCTCGCCGCGCTCGTGCCTGCGCGTCGTGCACTCTCCGTCGACCCCACCATCGCCTTGCGCTGCGAATGAGCCTGCCGATGATCCGCCTCAAGAAACTCGAGAAATCCGTCCCCGCCGGCCAGGGCCGCCTGTGGCTGCTGCGCCAGATCGACCTCGATGTCGCGGCCGGCGAGTTCATCGCCGTGACCGGGCCTTCCGGGGCCGGCAAGAGCACCCTGCTGGCGATCCTCGGCCTGATGGACAGCGATTGCGACGGCGAGTACTGGCTGGACGGCAAGCCCGTCCACCAGATCAATGCCAAGGCACGCCAGGCGCTGCAGCGCGAAGCGATCGGCTTCATTTTCCAGCAGTACCACCTGATCGACGACCTGACCGTCGCCGAGAACCTGGACCTCCCGCTGTCTTATCGCAACGTGCCGGCCGGCGAGCGCAAGGCGCGCGTGGCCGACATCCTCGACCGCTTCCAGATCGTCGGCAAGAAGGACCTCTACCCGAAGCAATTGTCCGGCGGCCAGCAGCAACTCGTCGCGGTGGCACGCGCCACCATCACGCGCCCGAAGGTGCTGCTCGCCGACGAGCCGACCGGCGCGCTGCACAGCAGCCAGGGCGAGATGATCATGGAGCTGCTGGCCGAACTGAACCGGGACGGCGCGACCATCGTCATGGTCACCCACAATCCGGCGAATGCCGCGCGTGCGCAGCGGCGCATCGAACTCAAGGACGGCTGGATCACCGGCCGGTAGCGAGCCTTGCCGCAGAGCGCGGCGACGCGCCGGGTTGCCCGGTGGGAAGGGGCGCGCACGCGATGTGGTACTTCAGGCTTTCCCCAACAGCCGCATGATCTCCTTGAAGCGCAGTTGCAGGCCTTCGCGGTTGCCATGCTCTTCCAGCATCTTCAGCGCGCTCGGCACCAGGAAGTCGCGGTCGGTGCATTCGATGATCGCGGCGATCTCCTGCATCTCGCGCTCCAGCGACTGAGTCGACGGCAGGAAGCCCTCGAAGGTGGCCTTGAGCCGCTCCTTGCCGAGCTTTTCCTCGCCGGCGAGCAGCGCCTCGCGCCAGGCGCGGCCGACCAGCGCCTCGATGTCGGCGCCGGAGATGTCGCCCACATAGGGCACGTCGGGCACGTCCTCGGCTTCGAGCTTGGCACCGAACTTCTTCGCGATCACCACGAAATAGCTGCGGATCTCGTCCTGGGTCTGCGGGTAGAAGAGCGGAATATGAATTTCCGCGCGACCTTGCCGCTTGATGTCGATGGGCAAGAGGTCCGGGCGCGCGGTCAGCAGCATCCACAGGATCTTGCCGCGGTAGTCGGTGTCGCCCATCGCGTTGGCGATCATGCCGAACACACGCGAGCCGACGCCGGAGTCGCCGCCCTGCTCGCGCTGGCCGAGCATCGCGTCGGCCTCGTCGATGATCACCATCACCGGGCCCATGCCGCGCAGCACGCCGAGCACGCGTTCCAGGTTCGCCTCGGTCTCGCCCACGTACTTGCTGCGGAAGTTCTTGAGCTTGACGCAGGGGATGCCGATCGAACCGGCGAGGCAGGTGGCGAGGAAGGTCTTGCCGGTGCCCACCGGACCGTTGAACAGATAACCCATCGGCGCGACGTCCAGGCGCCCGCGGCGGATGATCTCGGCGTCGTCGAGCAAACGCTTCTTGGCCGCGTCGTGGCCGACCACGCGCTCCAGCCCGTACTTGGGCTCGACGAACTCCAGCAGATCCTGCGCCTGGCGCTCGATCAGCGCCTTCTTGCGCGCCTTGAAGCGCTTGTCGTCGAGGCGCTCGCCGGTGCGGCGCGCACTCTCGACCAGCACCGCGAGGTCGGCCAGCGTGACCGCCGCGGTCAGTTGTGCGAGCGCATCGACGCCGAAATCGGAGAAGGCGGCGACGTCGACGCCGTCGGTGATCGTGCGCAGGAAGCGCAGGCGCTCGGCCTCGTCCGGCAGCGGCAGGTCGATCGCATGGACGTGCGGGCTGGACACGAGCCGGTCGTGAAAATCGGCCAGACGCTCGTCGACCAGCACGAAAGCGAGGTTGCTGCGCTTGACCCAGGGGTTTGCCGCCCACTTCAACAGCGTGACCAGGTTCGCTGCCGAACCGTTGCCGCCGCGTTCGGCGTCCGGCACCACGAAGGAGGCGAAGTCGAACAGGATCGCGATGCGGATGCGCTCGCCGTCCTTCGCCATCAGGTTGGTGAGCACCAGGCGATCCAGCAGGTACAGCGCCTGGGTGGGGTCGCGCGGCAGTTTCTCCGGATCGCCGATGCGCCGCGAGATCAGCCCGACCATCTGCCGCTGGCGCTCGATGTCACCGCCGCCGTGCGGCTTGATGCCATGCGCGAGGTCGAAGGAGATCACGAGGTCGAATCGCCCGAACAGCTGGTTCGCGAGGAACTCGCTGAGCGCGCCGTAGCGTGGCTTCTCGCCCGCCGTCAGCGGCACCAGGTCGTTGGTGTTCCCGTGCAGCAGGAACATCGCCGAGGTACCGGCGTAATAGAGGTCCGCGAGGCGCTTGGCCCAGCCGGGCAGGTGCTCGGGCAGTGGAACGGAGGTCGACATCCGCGCGTTTCCGGTGGCGGGTGGGTGTCGATGATGATGCCCGCTTCCTCACGGAAAACGCGAAGGGCGCCGCGCTCGCGCGCGACGCCCTTCGCTCAGTCCATCAGTCGATCAGGGACAGACGTTCTGGAACAGGCAGGCCGCCCACTCGGGATGATCGACGAAGGGGTTGCGGTTGCCCTGATAGTTGAACACGGTCTCGTTGCGCAGGCGCTCACGATCATCCACTGGATCGGCCGCGTGCCATTGCAGCAGCACCGACAGCAGGCCCATGTAGGCCACCGAGGCGTTGCCATTGGACTGCGTGATCAGGCTGGCGTTGTCGGTCAGTCGCAAGTCGGGCTCGGCCGCACCGGTGACGCCGTGGGTGCCGCCCTCGTAGCGGATGTCCATGTAGAACAGTGCCCGCGCCACATTGCCCTTGAGCTTGTCCCACACCTGCCAGTAGTTGCCGCAACGGTAATTCGGCTGGCCGGCGCCACCCTGACCATAGTAGGCGTTGGTGGCGAAGGTCTCCGAGCCCGCCGCGCAATTGTTGAACGGCAGGTTCCCGCGCGCCGAGTTGTAGTTGATGTCCGAGGCCATCAGCATGTGCGTGTCGGAATACGGATAGTTGGTCGAACCATCGTTCGGGAAGCCGAGCGACTTCGGCCAGGTGTGCTCGCGGTTGTAGTTGTTGTTGCCGCCGCCGGCCTTCGGATAACTGGCGTTTTTGTAGATGTCGAGAATGTTGTTGGCGTTGAGCGGGTCCTGGTCGGCGCGATCGAGCACATACCAGGAGTCGACGTTGCCGCTGGACGAATACGGGATCTTGGTGTGGTCGTCGATCACCGGATGCAGCGTGGCGCGCAGGGTGGTGCTGCTGCTGGCGTTGACCGAGGCGTAGTAGCCGCTGCCGGTGCCGGCCGCGCCGAAACTCATGGTGTGGTTGGCGGCCATCGGTGTCGGCGTGCCGTCGACGTCGGTGACCTTGCTGGCGAGCACGGTCAGCGTGCAACTCTCGTTGGCGGTGAAATCGACATTGGGATCGATGGTGTAGCTGGCGCCGCTGCCGGTCACCGTGGTCGCCTTGGTGCCGCTCGCGGTGCAGACGAGCGTGTGCCAGCCGGATGCGAGCGTGACCGCTTCGCTGAAGGCGACGCTGACATTGCCGTTGGTCGGGTGGCTGCTGGCGCCGTTGACCGGGTTGGTGGACGCGACTGTTGGCGCGGCGTCCGAGGGGGACGTGCTGTAGCTGCCGGTCAGGGTCACGCCGGACACCGTGTTGTACATGCGCACCATCACGTGCCAGGTGCCGGCGTTCGGCGTCGGGAAGGGGCAGGACTCGTTGTTGCCGCTCGCGTAGGGACGGCAGTCGTACAGCGAGGTGGTCGGCGCGCTGCCGTAGCGCACGTACAGGTCGGCATCGCCGCTGCCGCCGGAGATTGCGAAGTTCAGATTGGTGGCGCCGCTCGGCACCACCATCGTGTAGCGCTTCTCGACGTTCGCCGCGCCGCCGATGCCGGTCACCGGCACGCCATTGCCGAGCACCGTGCCGCCGCCCCCCGCGACGGTAAAGCTGAAGCTGTGGTTGGCCGCCATCGCGGTCGGTGTGCCGTCGGTGTCGACGACCTTGGAGGCGATCACGGTCACGCTGCAAACTTCGCCGGCGGCGAAGTCGGTGCTGGGGTTGAGCGTGTAGCTGGATCCGGATCCGGTTTGCGCCGCGGTGCGTGCGCCGCTCGGGCAGGAGATCGTGTACCAGCCGCTCGCGAGCGTGACCGCCTCGGAGAAGTTGATCGTGAGGTTGCTGCTGGCAGCGACCGCCGTCGCGCCATTCGCGGGCGAGGTGCTGGCCACGGTCGGCGCGGTGTCGGTCGGACCTCCCGTCAGCGTCTGACCGCTGTTGCAGGCGCCCCAGGACGAGGCCGACGGCGCGCTCCAGGTGAACTGCGCGGCGGTGCTGCCGCTACCTTTGCGTTGCAACGACTGGCTGGAGGTCGTCGAAGAGGATTCGGACACACCCATGTTGACGCTGGTGCGGCCGGAAGCAAGGCCGTCCGCCGCGACGAAACTGCCGCCGTAGCTGATGAACTCGACCACGGCATTCGACGCGTTGATCAGTGCCACGCCGTCCGGGTTGCCGTTCTGAATGCCGGTGACCGCGAACCAGGCGGTGCCGTGGCCGCCGCATTGGCTGGCGAGTGTGCCCGACAGGTTGATCGTGCTGTAGGCCTTGCGGTCGCCGCCGTTGTAGAGCACGACTTTCCAGCCGGAAAGATTGGTACCGGCGGTGCCGATGATTTCGACGCGTTCGTTGGCGTCGGTGCCGCTGTTGTCGTAATGCAGCTCGTTGATCCAGACGTCGGCCGAAGCGACCGATCCGATCCCCAGAAGAAGCGCGCACACCGGCGCGCGCCGCATCGCAGCGCGAAAGTTCATCGACAGGCTCCCCAGCCATCCCCGAAGGGCGCGCACTTTGAAGGCTAGTCCAGGTGCTGTCAATGGACTCTCGACGGCAGATTTCTTGCAAAATTGTTACGTCGAATCAGAGATTTGGACGTCTGAACGGCTGAAGGTTCGGGCGCTCGTGCGGACCAAGCGCACCTGCCGCCAACGGCGCAAGGGGGAAGCGCAGGGGAACAGCGGGCATCCGTGGGGCTTTCTTTGCGTCCTTGCCGGTTGTTCTTTGGCGTACTTTGCATTCCGCGCCTTCCGGGCAGCATGGCGATTGGCGGATCCGGGTTCCTGCGGGATGCCGCTATGGGTGCCACTCCGCCAGCCGCTCGCGCGCGTGCACGTAGCCGGCGGTGATCGCGTCCTCGAAGCGCTCCCAGGCCATCAGATCGATGTGATCCACTGGCGGCGTCAGCAACAGGTCCGAGAGCGCGGCGTTGCGGTCGGTGGTGGTGGCTGAATTGACCATGCCGGCGCGCAGCAGGACGCGTAGGATGCCGGGCCGTCGCGGGCTGCCGCGCCAGCGCTGCGCCAGCAGTTGCCAGATCGGCGGCAGGTCGGTTTCGTCCTGTTCGGCCACCAGCGCGTGCTCGCCGGCGATGTCGACGCCGATCACCGGTCCGGGATTGAGCCGCCGCATGTGGCCAACCGGCAGGTTGTCGATGACGCCACCGTCGACCAGTACCTGGCCGCCGCTGCTGACTGGTGGCAGCACGCCTGGGATCGCGATCGAGGCGCGCAGCGCGCGCCACAGCGAGCCGCGGTCGTGGACCACCGTGCGCCCGTGGGTGAGGTCGGCGGAGACGCCGTACCAGGGCAGCGGCAGATCCTCGATGTCGCCCTCGCCGAACTCGCGCCGCAGCAGGCGCGAGGCCTTGCGCCCGGCGACCAGTGAAACCAGCGGCACGGTGTAGTCGGACAGCGGATTGGTGGTCACGAAAGAGCGCTCGAAGGTCTGGTGCAGGGTCTCGTCCTCCCATTCCAGTGCCACTGCGGCCGCCATCAGCGCGCCGATCGAGGTGCCGCCGACCGCATCGATCTCCAGTCCGGCCTCGCGCAGCGCGCGGATCACACCGATGTGCGCGAAGCCGCGCGCGCCGCCGCCGGAAAAGACCACACCGACCGAGCGTCGCGCCACGCGCCGCGCGAGGCGGGCGATATCGGCGCCGTCGCGCAGGTGGAAGTGCTGCTCCAGCCCCAGCCGCGCGCGCCAGGCGCGCGCCGCACCAGGCAGGATGCGTCCGGGTTGCAGCAGCGCCAGTGCGGCCCATTGGTGCGGATCCGGTTCCGGCGGATCGAAACCGGGAGCGCTCGGTGTGCGGTTTGCGTCGGCGACCAGCAGCAGGCAATCGGCCTGACGCCGGCAACGCTCGTTCCAGGCCGCCTGGCTTGGACCGCCGACATAGAGCACGAAGGTGTGGCGCGCCTCGATCGCGTGCAACTCGGTGATCGCTGCCTCGGCATGCCGGGCGGCGTTCAGCGCCGCGACCTCGCCGAAGCGCGCCAATGCCCCACCCAGACTTTCGACCAGCGCATCGAGATCCACGCCGTCGTGCGCCGGCAGCAGGGCCAGGGTGCGCGGCGGTGGCTCCTGCTGGCGCCCATCCAGGGTGCGTTCCAGACGCTCGACCGCGGTGCGCGCGACCGCCAGCATCGCTTCGGGGTGCGCGCGCGCGAGCCGCTCGAAAGCCTCCAGCGTGAAGCGGGCGACCTCCGAGTCGCGCAGCGCGACCACTGTGGCGGTGCGCCGGTGACCGCTGAGCAGCGCCATTTCGCCGACCGTCTCCCCCGCGTGGACGCGCCCGATCAGCTGCAAGCGTTCCCCCTGCCCGCGAAAAGCGCCGAGGCAGCCGGCGATCAGCACGTAGACCGCATCCGGAGCCTCCGATTCATGGAACAGCTCGGCGCCGCCGGGCAGCGCGATCCACTCCAGTTCGTCTGCGACGCGCGTCAGGCTGCGCCGGTCGAGTCCGGCGAACAGCGGCAGGTGGGCTACGCGGGCAAGCAGCTCGGAGCGGCGGGTGACGGGTTCCATCGCGGCAGTGTCGTCAATGGACGGCGGGACGGCAAGCCGGGCGCGGTTTGCAGTGGATTGCGCGTTGTGGGCAGTGCCACCGCCGCACCCCATTGCATGGCTGGTGGTCGCCCCCATGACTGCCGGTCCGATTCCTCCGATGCCGACACCGATGAATCCTCTGCTCGATCCTTCCGGCCTGCCCGCCTTCGACCGCATCGCCCCGGAACACGTGCTGCCGGCGATCGACGCCTGCCTCACGCGCTATCGGGCGCGGGTGGAGGAATTGGTCGCACAGGCCGGCGAAGCGCCCACCTGGGAGGCGCTGATGGCACCGCTGGAAGCGGAGGAAGCGTCGCTCGAGCGTGCCTGGGGCCCGGTCACGCACCTGCATTCGGTGGTCGACTCCGAGGCCCTGCGCGCGGTCTACCAGCCGGCGCTCGACCAGATCACCGACTTCAGCAGCGAACTCGGCCAGCACCGCGGCCTCTACGAGGCGATGCGCCGGCTGCGCGCATCGCCGGGCCACGCCGCGCTGCGACGCGACCAGCAGGCGGTGATCGAACACGAGCTGCGCGACTTCGAGCTCTCCGGGGTCGGCCTGGAAGAGCCCGCGCGCACGCGCTTCCGCGAGATCTCGCGCGAGCTGGCGCAACTCGAAACCGAGTTCGAGCAGGCGGTGCTGGATGCCACCGACGCCTGGCTGCGCCCGCTCGCGGAGTCCGAACTGGCCGGCATTCCGGAATCCGAGCGCGCGATCCTCGCGCAGGCCGCGGCGGACCACGGCCGAGAAGGCCACGCGCTGAGCCTGCACTTCCCGGCCTACAACGCGGTGATCACCTACGCCGATGATCGCGCGCTGCGCCAGGAGGCCTACACCGCCTACGGCACGCGCGCCTCCGACCAGGGCCCGCAGGCCGGCCAGTTCGACAACGGCCCGCGCATCGAGAAGATCATGGCCTTGCGCCACGAAGCCGCACGCCTGCTCGGCTACGACACCCCGGCGGCGCTCTCGCTGGCGACCAAGATGGCGCCGAGCGCCGAGCGCGTGCTCGGCTTCCTGCGCGACCTCGCGGCGCGCGCGCGTCCGGCGGCGCAACGCGAACTCGCCGACCTCGCCGATTTCGCCCGCAGCGAGTGTGCGATCGAGGACCTGCAGCCCTGGGACCTCCCCTACGTCTCCGAAAAGCTGCGCCAGGCACGCTATGCGCTGTCGGACGAGGAACTGAAGCCCTACTTCCCCTTGCCGCGCGTGCTCGCGGGCCTGTTCGGCCTGACCGAGAGCCTGTTCGGCGTGCGTGCGGTCGAACGCAGCGACCTGCCGGTCTGGCATCCCGATGTGCGCTACTACGAACTCGAGGACCGCGACGGCCACGCGGTCGCCGCCTTCTACCTCGATCCGTACACGCGCACGAAGAAACGTGGCGGCGCCTGGATGGACGTCTGCCGCACGCGCTTCCGCCACAGCGACGGCGTCGAACGCCCGGTCGCCTACCTGACCTGCAACTTCGCGCCGCCAGTCGCCGGCCGGCCCTCGCTGCTGACCCACGACGACGTCACCACGATGTTCCACGAGTTCGGCCACGGCCTGCACCACATGCTCACCGAGGTCGAGGCGCGCGGCGTCTCCGGCATCAGCGGCGTCGAATGGGACGCGGTCGAACTGCCGAGCCAGTTCATGGAGAACTTCTGCTGGACCCGCGAGGGCCTCGACCGCTTCGCGGCCCACGTCGACAGCGGCGCGCCGATGCCGCAAGACCTGTTCGAGCGCCTGCTCGCCACCCGCCACTTCCACGCCGGGCTGTTCCTCGTGCGCCAGCTCGAGTTCGGCCTGTTCGACTTCCGCCTGCACCTGGAGTTTGAACCCTCGCGCGGGGCGCGGGTGCTGGAACTGCTCGCGGAGGTGCGTGCGGAGGTGTCGGTGCTCAAACCACCGGCCTGGCAGCGCTTCCCGATGAGCTTCGGCCATGTCTTTGCCGGCGGCTATGCGGCGGGCTACTACAGTTATCTCTGGGCGGAAGTGCTGAGCGCAGACGCCTATGCCGCCTTCGAGACGGCCGGCGTGCTGGATGCCGAGACTGGCGCGAAGTTCCGCCGCGAAGTGCTCGCGGTCGGCGGCTCGCGCCCGGCGCTGGCCTCGTTCACGGCTTTTCGTGGTCGCGAACCACGGGTCGATGCGCTGCTGGAGAGTTACGGGCTGGCTGCCCGGACTGCCAGCGCGTAGCTCCCGGCGATCCCGACGAACACCGCCGCGCCGACCCAGTTGTTGTTGAGGAAGGCGCGGAAACAGGCGTCGCGGCCGCGCCCGCGAGCGATCCACAACTGCCATCCGACCAGCGCAGCGGCCAGGCCCAGTCCGGCGTGGAAAGGCCAGCCAAGTTCGGCGCGCTGGCCGACCAGCAGCAGCGTCGCCAGTGCCGATCCCTGCAAAATCCCGATCGCGACGAGATCAAGGTCGCCGAACAGGATCGCGGTCGAGCGCGCGCCGGCCTTGAGGTCGTCCTCGCGGTCGACCATCGCGTAGAGCGTGTCGTAGGCGGTGGTCCACAGCAGGTTCGCACAGAACAACAGCACCGCGAGCGGCTCGATCATGCCCTGGATGGCGGTCCACGCCATCGGGATGGACATTCCGAAGGCGGCACCGAGCACGACTTGTGGGAACCAGATCGCGCGTTTCATGTAGGGGTAGGCGACCGCCAGCATCAGCGCGACGATCGCCAGGTACACCGTCAGCCGGTTGGTCAGCAGCACCAGGCCCAGGGCGGCGAGCATCAGCAGCGCGAACAGCGCCAGTGCCTGCGTTCCGGATATCTCGCCGGTCGCCAGCGGCCGCTGGCGGGTGCGCTCGACGTCCGGATCCAGCCAGCGGTCGGCGTAATCGTTGATGGCGCAACCGGCCGAACGCGTCAGCAGCACGCCACCGACGAAGATTGCCAGGGTCGTCAGTGGTGGAGGACCCTTCGCCGCCAGCCACAGTGCCCAGAGCGTGGGCCACAGCAGCAGCAGGATGCCGATCGGCTTGTCCAGCCGCATCAGGCGCGCCCACGCGGACCAGGTGGGCCCGGATCGCTTCACCGCCTGCACTTCGGCAATCACGCGCCGCCCGGCCTGGGTCTCGACCAGACGGTAATGCGGACGATTCGGAACCGCGGGTTTGGCGTTGGGCATGGCTCGATTCTGCCACTTGCCCGTGTCGCCTGGCCTGGTTTTCCTGCCGCGCGCGGATGCGGTCGATGGCAACATGTGGAGACGCCCGCACGGGGCGCCTATGCGGACAGCGAACGCGCCAGGCGCACGCCCAGCCCGAAATAACGATAAGCCGGATCGGCGCGGTAACGGCAGGCTGAGCGCACGCTCGCCTGGTGGAAGGGCCAGGCACCGCCGCGGTAAGGGCGTCGGGTCTGGTCGCCGCCTGCGCACCAGGTGCAGGCGTTGCCGGCCATGCCGCGCACGCCATAGGGGCTCTCATCGACCGGATGCTCCAGCACCGAGCTCAGGGCGGAGACCCCGGCAACGCTGTCGCGCATGCGGCAGAAAGTGGCATCGAACCCGTCGCCCCAGGGGTAAATGCGGCCGTCCACCCCGCGCGCGGCTTTTTCCCACTCGTCCTCGCTGAGCAGGCGCAGGCCGCGCCAGCCCGCGTAGGCCTGGGCACAGGCCCAGTCGAGGTTGATCACGGGCGCGTCCGCCGGCGCCGTGTCGGGCAGCAGGATGCGCGCGCCCTCGCGGCGCCCGACGATCGGCCCGCCGATCTGCTCGCGCGGCGCCCAGCGTTCGGCCGCCTCGACGTCGCCAGCCGCGACCAGTGCATCGAGAAAAGCCTGGTACTCGGCACGCGTCACCGGATGTCGGCGGATCGCGAAGGCCTCCAGCCAGACACGCTCGGCCGATCCGGAACCGCTGGCGAGTGCGTCGCCGCCGCGCTGGAACCAGCCCGCCGGTACCAGAACCTCGTCGGCGTGCAGGCTGGACGCGGCCGGCAGGCGGATCACCCGCGGCGTGTGCTCGCCCGGAGCGCATCCATGCCAGTGTTCGAGCCGACCGAGCGAGACCGGATAGCGCACGCGCGCACAGCCCGGGGCGTGGATCTCGAGCAGCCAGTCGCCGCGCGCCAGCCGCACTTCGACCAGCGGCGTGCGCCCGAGGCTGCCGGCCGGCTCGGCTACGCGCCGCCGCCCGCGCTCGACGTAGCGGTGGAGGTCGACGTGCGCCCCCGCAGGTTCGGTCAGCAGCGTCAGTCGCCCGTCGCCGACCAGCCAGTGCGTGTGCTCGCCGCGGTCGTGGCGGCGCAGCAGGGCTTCGTAGCGACGCGCGTCAGCCGCGCCGCGGCGCTCGGCCTGCTCGTGGCGGCGGCGATACAGTCGCGCCAGTTCGGCATGGGCCTCGGGCAGCTCGGGCACTTCCGCGAGCGCTGCCTCGAGGAGGCGTTCGACCTGTTCCTGCTCCTCGACGACCTGCTCGGAAAGTTCACGCGCCTGGTCTTCGAGTTCCCAGGCGGGTTGCTTGTGCTGCGGCGGATCCCAGGGTTTGAGCGCCTCCAGGCGCGCCTGCGCGGCGGCGGCCAGGTCCTGTGCGCGCGCCTCCAGATCCGCCAGCACCGGTAGCCGCGCCTGAGCCTGCGCCACCCGGGCGAGCGCCTGTTCGCGACGCCGCGCACCCTCGGTCCAGGCGGCGATCTCGGCCGCCAGCGCCGCCGCGTCGGCATAGCGCTCGCCGATCTCGCGCGCCATCGCACGCTCGCAGGCGGCGACCAGCGGCGCCGGCATCGGCGGCAACGCGACTTCCTCGAGTGGTGCGTCCGGCGCTGGCGACTGCTGTGGCTGCGCGCTGGGACGGATCAGCGTGGCGTCGGCCCCGGCACCGACACGCCTCAGCCGCAGCCGGCGCGCCTGCGCGAGCGGTTTCGGCGGTCGGGACACCACCTCCTGCAAGGTCGAGCACGCATCCGCCAGCGGATACGGCGGCTGGCCCGACAGGATCTGGTAGAGGATCGCGCCGAGCGCGTAGACGTCGCTGGCGGGACCGATCTGGTCGATCTCGCCGCGCGCTTGTTCGGGCGGCATGTAGGCCGGAGTGCCGGCGACCGTACCGAGCGCGGTGGCGTGCGCGTCGTTGTCGGAACGATCCGTGCGCACCGCGCCGAATCCGGCCGCGCGCCCGGCCACCATCGCGATGCCCCAGTCGAGCACCAGCACCTCGCCGAACTCGCCGATCATCACGTTCTGCGGCTTCAGGTCGCGATGGACCACGCCGCGCGCGTGCGCGTAGGCCACCGCATCGCAGACCGTGCGGAAGGCGTCGATCAGCCGCCGCAGGCTCCAGCCATCGGCGGTCGCCGCACCGGCGGCACCCGCCGAGGTGGCGTGCACCGCATCGATCACCTCCGCCAGGGTGCGTCCCTGCACTTCCTTCATGGTGAAATAACTGCGGCCATCGGCCAGCCGTCCAAGCTCGTGTACCGGCACGATGCCCGGGTGCTGCAACTGCGCGGTCGCCTGCGCCTCCTCGACGAAGCGTGCCGCCAGCTCGGCATCGGCGGCGATGTCCGCACGCAGGATCTTCATCGCCATCACGCGGTTGAGGCGGCGATCACGCACGCGCCGGACCTCGGCCATGCCGCCGATGCCGATCAAGCCCAGATCCTCGTGGTCGGCGGTGACGAAGGTCTGCATGCACGCGTCCGCGATGCCCGATGGCAAGTCTTGCGGCTTGCAAGGGCGGTCGCAAGCCGGCCGCGATGCGGCACGCCCCGGCACGGGGAGCAACCCGGCCAAAGTCGGGATCGCGACGGTGGATCGGTCGATAGGCTCTATCCTCGACCAACCACGCCATCGTCACGGGAGGACATCATGGCCAGCCTGTATCCGGTACCCGCGGAATTCGCCGCGAAGGCGCGCTACGACGCCGAAACCTACGTGCGCGACTACGCCGAGTCGGTCAACGACCCGGAAGGCTTCTGGAAGCGCGTCGCCGGTCGCATCGACTGGTTCAAGTTCCCCACGCAGATCCGCGACGTCAGCTACCGGGTCGAGGATTTCCGCATCCGCTGGTACGCGGACGGCGAGCTCAACGTCTCGGTCAACTGCCTCGACCGCCACCTCGCCACGCGCGGCGACAAGACCGCGATCCTGTGGGAGGGCGACAACCCGGCCGAGAGCGAGCACATCAGCTACCGCGACCTGTACACGCGCGTCTGCAAGTTCGCCAACGCGCTGCGCAAGCTCGGCGTCAAGAAGGGCGACCGCGTCACCCTCTACCTGCCGATGATTCCCGAGGCGGCGGTGGCGATGCTCGCCTGTACCCGCATCGGCGCGATCCACTCGATCGTCTTCGGTGGCTTCTCGCCGGACTCGCTGGTCAGCCGCATCGACGACTGCCAGTCCACCCTGGTGATCACCTCGGACGAAAGCCTGCGCGGCGGCCGCATCGTGCCGCTCAAGGCGAACGTCGACGAGGCGCTGAAGAACCCGGTCACCCGGTCCGTGCAGAAAGTGGTCGTCGTCAGGCGCACTGGTCGCCCCGTCGAATGGATGGAAGGCCGCGACCTCTGGTACGACGAGCTGGTCGCGGGCGAAGCCGCCGAGTGCGAGCCCGAGCGCATGCACGCCGAAGACCCGCTGTTCATCCTGTACACCTCCGGATCCACCGGCAAGCCCAAGGGCGTGCTGCACACCACCGGCGGCTACCTGACCTACGTCGCTTTTACCCACGAGGCGGTGTTCGACCTGCGCGAGGACGACGTCTACTGGTGCACCGCGGACGTCGGCTGGGTCACCGGCCACAGCTACGTGGTCTACGGTCCGCTGGCCAACGGCGCGACCTCGTTGATGTTCGAGGGCATCCCGAACTACCCGAATGTCTCGCGCTTCTGGCAGGTGGTCGACAAGCACCGGGTGACCATCCTCTACACCGCTCCCACTGCGATCCGCGCGCTGATGCGCGAGGGCGAGGCGCCGGTGAAGGCCTGCTCGCGCGCCTCGCTGCGTCTGCTCGGCACGGTCGGCGAGCCGATCAACCCCGAGGCCTGGGAGTGGTACCACCGGGTGGTCGGCGACGGCCGTTGCCCGATCGTCGACACCTGGTGGCAAACCGAAACCGGTGGCATCCTGATCGCGCCGCTGCCGGGGGCCATGGACCAGAAGCCAGGGTCGGCCACCCGGCCCTTCTTCGGCGTACGCCCGGCCATCGTCGATGGCGAGGGCCAGGTGCTGGAAGGGGTCGCCGAGGGCAATCTGGTGCTGTTGGATTCCTGGCCGGGCCAGATGCGCACGGTCTACGGCGACGAAAAGCGCTTCATCGAGACTTATTTCAGCACCTTCAAGGACAGATACTTCACCGGCGACGGCGCCAGGCGCGATCAGGACGGTGATTACTGGATCACCGGCCGCGTGGACGACGTGCTGAACGTCGCCGGGCATCGTCTGGGTACCGCCGAGATCGAGTCCGCGCTGGTCGCGCATCCGGCGGTCGCCGAAGCGGCGGTGGTGGGCTGTGCGCACGAGATCAAGGGCCAGGGCATCTACGTCTACGTGACCTTGAAGAGCGGTGTCGAGCCCACGGAGGACTTGCGCACGGCGCTGCGCGAGCGCGTGCGCAAGGAGATCAGTCCGATCGCCACGCCCGACTACATCCAGTGGGCGCCCGGCCTGCCGAAGACCCGCTCCGGCAAGATCATGCGCCGCATCCTGCGCAAGATCGCCGCCAACGAGCACGAGCAGCTGGGCGATATCTCGACCCTGGCCGATCCGTCGGTAGTGGCGAACTTGGTCGAGGAGCGGCTGGTGCGGTGAAGGGTGGGATCGTCTTGCGATGCCGGGCGAGAGCGGCGGCGCGGGATCGTCGCCCTCCAGGCACCCACCGACGGCGGCGCACCTGGAGGGCCGCCCATCCGGCCGTTCTTCGGTGCCGAGTCACGGCGCGCGCAGTGGCAAGTCCAGCGTGAACTGCGTGCCCTGCCCCGGCGTGCTGTCGACGCGGATGCGTCCGCCGAGCTTCTCGGTGACGAGGTTGTAAACGATGTGCAGACCAAGGCCCGTGCAGCCCTGGCCGCGACGCGTGGTGTAGAAGGGCTCGAAAATGTGCGCCAGCCGCTCGGAGGGGATACCTGCGCCGTCGTCGGCGAACCGCAGGATCAGGCGGCCGCCCTCGACGCGCTCGGCGGACAGTCGCATATGTCCGTGCTCGCGTTCGCCGAAGGCGTGGATCAGCGCGTTCTGCACGAAGTTCGTGATCACCTGACCGAGCGCGCCGGGGAAGCTGTCGAGTTCGATCGCCTCGGCGCACTCCACTTGCAGTTCCACCGGCAGCCGCTTCCACAGCAGGCGCAGGCTGGGCAGCAGTTCCGCCAGCAGCTCGCGCAGATGGAAACGCCGGCGGTCGTCGGCGGAACGGTCGACGGCCACCTGTTTGAAGGTGCGGATCAGTTCCGCCGAGCGTTGCAGATTGTGTGCGATCAGGTGTGCGGCCTGGTCGGCGTAGTCGAAGAAGTCGATCAACTGGCCACGCGACAGGCGCTGTGCTTCGGCTTCCTTGCGCGTGTCGCCGAGGCGCTGCTGCAAGGCGCTGCTGGCGGTGATCGAAATCCCGAGCGGGGTGTTGACCTCGTGCGCGACGCCTGCGACCAACTGTCCGAGTGCCGCCATCTTCTCGGCTTCGACCAGATCATGCTGGGTCTCGCGCAGCCGTTGCAGCGTGGCCTGCAGTTCGGCGTGGCTGGCGCGCAGCGCATCCTGCGCCTGGCGGCGTTCGAGCGCGCTGGCGATGTGCACCGAGACGAAGCTCAGCAGCGCCTGGTCGGCATCGGTGTAGGTGACGCCCGGTGTGTAGCTCTGCACCACCAGCCCGCCGACCACGCGCTCGCCGGTGCGCAACGGCACGCCGAGCCAGCACACCGAGGGCGTGCCGATCAGTTCGACCTCGCCGGAGGCATGCAGCGCCGGGATCTCGTGCGCGTGCAGCAGCAACGGCTTGCCCGACCGCAGCAGGTACTCGCTGAGCCCACGGCGCAGACGGCGCGGCTGGTAAACGTCGCCGGTCTCGTCGACCTGGTAGGGGAAGTACAGGCCTTCTCCGGTGGCGTCCAGCAACACGATGAAGAAATTGCGTGCCAGCAGCAGTTCGCCGACGATGCCGTGCAGGGCCTTGTAGAAGGCGTCGAGCGCGATCGGGCTGGCTGCGAGTTCGGCGATGCGGAACAAGGCCTGCTGCAGGCGCACCGCGTGTTCGCGCTCGACCACCTCGGCGCGCAGCGCCTGGGTGCGCTCCTCCACGCGCCGCTCCAGCCTTTGCTGCAGCGAACGTCGTTCCAGCGCCGCTTGCAGCATCTGCGCAACGAAGGTCAGCAGATCGCGCTCGTGGTCGTCGAAGCGCCGCTCCGCTTCGTAGTCCTGCACCACCAGCGCGCCGTCGATGCCATCCGCGCCGAGCATCGGCACGCCCAGCCAGGAACGCGGCGATGGTCCCGGCGCTTCGCTCAGCGCGATGCCGAGTTCGGCCGCGATCCGCGCGCCATCACCCTGCACCGGTCGACCGCGACGCAACAGCGCCACGGTCGCCGTGTGCGCGTACTGCGCGAGCGGCAACGCCACATCCAGCGGCGGCGTGGCGTCGCACTGGTCGGCGAAATACACGAATCGGAAGTGCGCGCGGTCCTCGTCCAGCAGCACCACGTAGAAGTTGCGCGCGCCCAGTAGTGTGCTGAGCAGCGCGTGGATCTCGCCGAGCACCTGCTTGAGTTCGCGCCCGCCGCTGGCGATGTCGGCGATGCGATAGAGGGACCGGTGCAGCCCGTCGTGCAGGCCTTCACCGGACCCGGCGGCGAATCCGGGGGCGCGCGAGTCGACCATCCGCGCAAGCATATCCCGCAACCACGCCGGTACGCTGCCACAAACGCGACGGCGGTTGCCGCATCTGCCCGAAACCGCGCCGCATTGCGTCCGGGAAGGCAGCGGAATCCGCGCGTCGCGCCGGCATGCACGTGCGCACGCCGATCATCCCGATCATCGACGACCATCCATGCCGGGGGCGTGCAGAGTCCCCTCAACCCTGCTGCAGCACCGCGATGCGTTGCTCCAGCGGTGGGTGCGTGCGGAACAGGTCGGAGAGCTTCGACCGCGTATCGCCGGAGATGCCGAAGGCCTGCACCTGCTGCGGCAGCGCGGTCTGGCCGTGATTGAGCTGCAGCCGGGCGAGCGCGGCGATCATCTTGTGGCGACCGGCGAACTGCGCACCGGCGGCGTCGGCGCGGAATTCGCGCTGGCGCGAGAACCAGGCGGCGATCACCGAGGCGATCAGGCCGAACACGATCTCGAGCACCATCACGGTCAGGAAGTAGCCGATGCCGTGGCCGCCCTCGCCGTCGCGGCGGAACACCGCCTGGTCGATGATCTGGCCGACCACGCGCGCGAGGAAGAACACGAAGGTGTTGAGCACGCCCTGGATCAGCGCCATCGTGACCATGTCGCCGTTGGCGACGTGGCCGACCTCGTGCGCGAGCACCGCCTCGACCTCGTCGCGGCTCATGTGGTTGAGCAGGCCGGTGCTGACCGCGACCAGCGCGCTGTTGCGGTTCATGCCGGTGGCGAAGGCGTTGAGGTCGGGCGCGTCGTAGACCGCCACCTCGGGCATGCCGATGCCGGCCGCCTGCGCCTGGCGGCGCACGGTGTCGACCAGCCAGCGCTCCATCGGCGTGCGCGGATCGGTGATCACCTGCGCGCCGGTGGAGGTCTTGGCGATCCACTTGGACATCGCCAGCGAGATGAAAGAACCGGTGAACCCGACCACGGCGGCCAGGATCAGCAGCCCGGTGGTGCCGCGCGGATTGATGCCGAACACCGGGCCCAATAGATTGGTCACCAGCCCCAGCATCACCAGCACGGCGAGGTTGGTGCCGAGGAACAACATCACGCGGAACATCGTCGACTCCTTGGGTTCGCGATGAAGGACAGGATGTAGCGGTAGGAGTGGAGGCGATGTCCACGCGCTTCAAGCAGGCCGGAAGTCGGGGGTTCAGCCGGCGATGAGCGGCTACCGCGGCCGCTTCGCGCCCTCGCCGACCGGCCCGCTGCACGCGGGTTCGCTGCTCGCCGCACTCGCCTCCTGGGCGGCCGCGCGCGCCGCCGGCGGCCGCTGGCTGCTGCGCATCGAGGACCTCGACCCGCCGCGCGAGCAGCCGGGCGCGACCAGCGCGATCCTCGGTTTGCTGGATGCGATCGGACTCGCGCCCGACGAGCCGGTGTGGGTGCAGAGCACCCGCAGCGAGTCCTACGAGGCGGCGCTCGCCGGGCTGCGCGAATCCGGCCTCGCCTTCGAGTGCCGCTGCAGCCGCGGCGACCTCGCCGCCAGCGGCGGCATCCACCGCGGCGCCTGCGTCGCCAGTGATCCCACACGCGCGCCGGCGATCCGCCTGCGCGTACCCGAGATCGAGATCGGCTTCGACGATCGCATCCAGGGCCGCTACGCGCAGGCGCTGGCCGCCAGCGTCGGCGACTTCGTGCTGAAGCGCGCCGACGGGTTGTACGCCTACCAACTGGCGGTGGTCGTCGACGACGCCGCGCAGGGCATCAGCGACGTCGTGCGCGGCTCCGACCTGCTCGACTCCACGCCGCGCCAGATCTTCCTGCAGCGCTGCCTCGGTTTGCCGACGCCGCGCTACGCACACTTGCCGGTGCTGCTCGACGCCGACGGCCAGAAGCTCAGCAAGCAGAACCTGGCGCCGGCGGTGGCCGCGGCGGATGTCGCGGCGCGGTTGCCGCGGATCGCGGCATGGCTCGGCCAACCCGCCCTCGAACCGGCGCCGCTGGCAACGATGCTGCGGCAGTTCGCACGCCAGTGGGACATCGCGCGCGTGCCGCGGCGGATGGGCATCGCCATGTAGGAGCGACGCCTGCGGCGCGACCTCGCAATGCGCTCGCAGCGGGGGCAACGAGTCCGGAAGCCCCCGTCACGATGTGTAGAATCCCGTGACACCTTAGGGAGGGAGAAACACAATGACCAGTCGAGTGGCTCTGGTGACCGGCGGAACCGGCGGAATCGGCACGGCGATCGTCAAGCGCCTGGCGCGCGCGGGGCACCGCGTCGCCACCAACTACCGCAGCGAGGACAAGGCCAAGGCCTGGCAGGCCGAGCTGAAGGCCGATGGCGTCGACTGCCTGATCGTGCCGGGCGATGTCGCCGACTTCGCCTCCAGCCAGGCGATGGTCAAGGAGATCGAGGCAAAGATCGGTGGCGTCGACATCCTGATCAACAACGCCGGCATCACCCGCGACACCACCTTCCACCGCATGAGCGAGAAGCAGTGGTCGGACGTGATCGGCACCAACCTGACCGGCTGCTTCAACGTCACTCGCGCCGTGATCGAGGGTATGCGCGCGCGCATGTGGGGCCGCATCGTGCAGATCTCGTCGATCAACGGCCAGAAGGGCCAGTACGGCCAGGCCAACTACGCGGCGTCCAAGGCCGGCATGCACGGCTTCACGATCTCGCTGGCGCAGGAGAATGCGAAGTTCGGGATCACCGTCAACACCGTCTCGCCGGGCTATGTCGGCACCGACATGGTGATGGCCGTGCCCGAGGACGTGCGCGCCAAGATCGTCGCGCAGATCCCGACCGGGCGCCTCGGCTCCCCGGACGAGATCGCCTACGCGGTGAGCTTCTTCACCGAGGAACTGGCGGCCTGGATCACCGGCGCCAACCTGTCGATCAACGGCGGCCACTACATGGGCTGGTGATCCCGCGCGGGGCGCCGTGAGCGCCCCGCGTCCCTCTGCAGGCTGGCAGGAACGAGACTCGATGTCCCGACCGCGCATCATCAAGAAGTACCCGAACCGCCGGCTCTACGACACCGAGATCTCGTCGTACGTGACCCTCGAGGACATCCGCCAGCTGGTCCAGGACGGCGAGTCCTTCGAGGTCCAGGACGCCAAGACCGGCCAGGACCTGACCCGCTCGGTGCTGCTGCAGATCATCGCCGAGCGCGAGGAGCAGGGGCAGCCGCTGCTGACCACCAACCTGCTGTCGCAGTTGATCCGCTTCTACGGCGATTCGCTGCAGGGTTTCATGGGCAGCTACCTCGAACGCTCGATGCAGATCTTCCTGGAGCAGCAGCAGCAGTTCCGCACCCAGTTGAACCAGTTGCTCGGGCAGTCGCCGTGGGCGGTGATGACCGACCTGACCGAGCGCAACCTGCAACTGTGGCAGCAGTTGCAGCAGGGCTTCGGCAAGCCGCCCGCGCCGGCCGCGCCGGGGGTGGCGGCGCGTGCGCCGGAAGCGGCGCCCGCGCCCAGGGCGCGCGGCAAGGG
>JABAQR010000073.1 GCA_019187485.1 Lysobacterales bacterium
GCCGGCGCGCCGCTGCCGCCGCCACCGCCTGCCACTCAACCCGCCGCCGCGGCGCCGCCGGAAGATGCCGACGCCGCCGCGCGCCAGCGCCGCTACGCGCTGTGGAGCGTGCTGGGCCTGGGCATCCTCGTGCTCGGCTGGATGACCTGGCGGCTGTACGAACAGATGGTCGAGGGCCGGCGGGACTGACATCCTGCGACCGCGTGGCACCAGCGACCTCGGGATGAACCCGCTCCCACAGTTCCTTCGAGACGCGCTCGCGACACGGATGAAGTGCAGGCGGACCCTCAGCGTGCCTGGAAGTGCAAGGTCCAGGCGCCGGAGGAATGCTGGGAACAGGACCAGGCAGCGATCGAAAAATGCGATTGCGGGCGGCATTCGAGTTCCGCGCAGCGCTGTTCGAACTGCGCGCGCACCTGGGCCAGCGGACGGCCGACTGCACAACCGAAACCCGGCTCGGGGCGGCCGTACATCCACGTGGTCGCCGCGCCCCAGGCGTCGAAGTTGATGTCGCCGTAGGGCGCGTCCAGGCCGTCCACCGGCTGGGTGATCTCGACCTCGATCTCGTCGTCGTCGAAGCGCAGGTAGGCGATGCGCGCCTGGGCGTCGGGCGGCAGTTGCTGCTCCAGGTAGGCGAAGGCCTCCGGCACCGACGAGGACCAGCGCCGTTGAGCGTGCGTGGTCAAGGGCCCGGGCCAGTCCGGGTCGCGCTCGGCCTGGGCGAACATCGCCGTGGTCGACAGCGAGGGGAAGGCCGGCGCGTCGGGCGGCTGCACCTCGAAGCGCCAGCCGTCGGCCACGCGACGCATCCAGCGTTCGATCGGCGGACCGCCGTCGGGCTGCGCCAGCCACTCGATCACCGCCGCATCCGCGGTTTGCGACACCAGTTGCTGCATCCGCAACCACGGCTCGGGCATGTCCGGCTGCGGATCCACCGCTTCCTGCGGCAGTCGCGAGGCCAACGGGTGCTCGGTGCGCGCGGCGGCGAGGCCATCGGCGCTGCAACTGTAGCGACGCAGGCCCCAGCGCCAGGCGGTCAGTTGCAGGTAGGCGTCGATGCGATCCGGCGCCCACGCCAGCGCCACCGTGTGCGGCGTCCAGCCGAACTGCGCGAGGATCGCTTCGCGACAGTGCCGCAGTTGCTCGACGCGGCTGCCGTGCGCGAACACGCGTTCGAAAGGCGCGCGCGCGGCGTCGGTGGCCGCACGCTCCTGTTCCTGCCAGGCCGCGATCTCGGCGTCGCGCTGGCGCTGCAGCATCGGCACCAGCGCGAGCACCACCAGCAGCGGCGGCGCCAGCATCACGAGCGCCCGGAATGCCAGCCTGCGGGCGCTCATGGCGTGGCTCCCGGCAGGCATCCGCCGCTGACGCGCTCGCGTCCCTCGAGATCCCGCCAACTCGCGATCTCGCGATACTCGCGCATCCGCAAATGGTCGCGCACGGCCGCTCCCTGCGCCTGGCCATGCTCCAGCAACAGCCAGGCGCCGGGGCGCAGCACGCGGGTGCCGGCGTCGGCGATGCGCTCCAGCGCACGCAACCCCCCGGCACCGGCGACCAGCGCCACACGCGGCTCGCCGCTGGCGAGCAGGCCGGGAAGGTGCGGATCATCCGCCGCCAGGTAGGGCGGATTCGCCAGCAGCAGATCGACGCTGTGATCGGCGAGCGCGTCCAGCCAGTCGCCACGCCAGAAGCACACCGGCGCGCCCAGGCGTCGCGCATTCGCCCGGGCGATCTCCAGCGCGCCGGCGCTGGTGTCGACCGCGCAGACGCGTACGTGCGGCCGCTCGAGCTGGAAACTGACCGCGAGCACGCCCGATCCGGTACCGGCGTCCACCACCAGACCCGCCCGCCCAGCAGGCCAACGCGCCAGCGCCACGTCCAGCAGGGTTTCCGTGTCCGGGCGCGGAATCAGCACCTCGGGAGCGACGCCAAAACGGCGCCCGTGGAACTCGCGCTCGCCGATCAGATAGGCACAGGGCTCGCCGGCGCAGCGGCGCCGCCACAGCGCGTCGAAACGCTCGCACACGGCGGGTTCGACGCGGTCCCGCAGACGCGCGTACAGGCCGGCACGGTTGTGTCCCAGCGTGTGTGCGAGCAGCAGTTCGGCATCGAGCGCGTCTACCCCTACCGGCGCGACGGCGATCGCTTCGCGCAGCAACTCGCCCAGGCTGCGTCGGTGAGTGGAGTCAGCAAGATTCACGTGCACCGATGTCCGCTCGAAGGAGGGCGACGATATGCTCGCCGCTCTCCGTCGAAGCTGTCACTGGCCGATGCCCGTCCGTATCCTGCTGTTGTTCGTCTGCATGTTGACCACCGGATCGGCTTGGGGCTGGGGTCGCGACGGCCACCGGATCGTCGGACAACTGGCGCAGCAACGGCTGTCGCCGCAGGCACGCGCCGCGGTGGCGGAATTGCTCGCGGGTGAAGCGGACCCGAGCCTGGCCGGCGTTGCCGCGTGGGCCGACCACATCCGCGAGAACGAGCCGGCCTGGGCCTGGTCGGCACCACTGCACTGGGTCAACTTCGAGCGCGGCCAATGCCGATACCGCGCGCGCCGCAACTGCCGCGACGGCCTGTGCGTGGTTGCCGGCATCCAGCGTTACCGCAATGAACTGGCCGACCATACCCTGCCCCTCGAACGGCGGCGCGAGGCGCTGAAGTTCGTCGTCCACTTCGTCGGCGACGTGCACCAGCCGCTGCACGCAGGTTTCGTCTCCGACCGCGGCGGCAACGACTTCCAGATCAGCATCGAGCGCATGGGCTGGAATCTGCACTCGGTATGGGACACGCTGATCATCCAGAGCGCCGGACTGGAATGGCCGGCCTATGCCGAGCGCATCGACGCGCAACCGCTCGCCCCCGTCGCGCAGGCGGGCGCGATGGCCGAGGACCCTGCGGCATGGGCCGAGGAATCTTGTCGAATCGCGCAGGCCGACGACTTCTACCCGCCGCGCCACAAGATCACCTCGCGCTATCTCGAAGCGCACCGCCCGCAGGTGGACGAACGCTTGAAGCTGGCCGGGGAACGTCTGGCGCGGATTCTGGAGAAAGCGCTGTAACCCGGAATTCGCACCGGACTCCCGTGGCGATCGCGGCGACTCGCCCTCGCCTGCCTTGCGCCCCGCGCTCGCCGATCTGATCGCAGCGGGCCATTCCGCCCCCTGCAAATGGAGTCGATTCGGAACGGAGCCCGCTCGGGGCCGCCTCCCCTTTGCGTCGCCGACCTCCTTTGCGTACCTTGCGGGTCCGATCGTCGCCACGCCAGGTTCCGCATGTTCGAACTCTCCGCCCAGGCCTTCGCGGACAAGCCCGCCTTCTACCGAGAGCTTGCCGAGCAGGCGCGCCACCTGCTCGAGGGCGAGCGCGACCGGATCGCGAATGCGGCGAATTTTGCGGCGCTGCTGTATCACGCGCTCCCGGACGTGAACTGGGCGGGTTTCTACTTCCACGATGGCACCGAACTGGTGGTCGGACCCTTCCAGGGCAAGCCGGCCTGCGTGCGCATCGCGCTCGATCGCGGCGTCTGCGGCGCCGCCGCGCGCACGCGCACCACGCAACGGGTCGCCGACGTGCACGCCTTCCCGGGCCACATCGCCTGCGACGCGGCCTCGCGCTCGGAAGTGGTGGTGCCGCTGCTGCGGGGCGATTTGCTGCTCGGCGTGCTCGACCTCGACTCGCCCTCGCCGGATCGCTTCGACGAGGACGATCAGGTGGGACTGGAAGCGCTCGCACAGGTATTTTTGAACGCCTGCGACTGATCGTGGTCCGATCATCGCCGCCGCCCCGAGGATTGCCCGCATGCCCCCCAGCGACAAGATCCGCAACGTCGGCCCGAAGAGCGCGGCTTGGCTGCGCCAGATCGGCATCCGCACCGAGGAGGATCTGCGGCGCATGGGCTCGGTGGAGGCTTATCGAAGGGTCAAACTGGCGGGTTTCAAACCCACCCTCAACCTGTTGTATTCGATGGCCGGCGCCGAGGACGGCTGTCACTGGACCGCGCTCACCGAAGAGCGCAAGGCCGCACTGGTACTCGCCGCCGACGCGATCGATCAGGAAATGGCCGCACGCAAGACCGCCAAGCGTCAGGGTCAGGTGTATACGGGCGCCGGACTCGTCGACAAGGCGCTCGGTTTCCACGAACCGGTCGATCACGAAGCGCCGGCGGCTTCGACGAGCGAAGACGAGGGCTGAGCGCCTGGCGACGACGCCATTCGCGCGCGCTGCGGCGATCCTGGTGGCCAGTGCGCTGCTGGCCGCCTGCGCCAGCGCCCCGCCGCAGCGTCCGCCCGCAACCGGCACCGCACCGGCGTTGCGCCCGCCCACCCCCGCCGCCCGCGCCGACCTCGCCTTTCGCGCACTCGGTCTGGTCGGCACGCCCTACCGCAGCGCCGGCGCCGATCCACGGGCCGGCTTCGATTGCTCCGGCTTCGTGCAATTCGTCTACCGCGAGACCCTGGGCCTGCCGCTGCCACGCAGCACCCGCATGCAATTCGAAATGCCATCGCGACCCGTGCGCCGCGACGCACTCGCCACCGGCGACCTGGTGTTCTTCGACACCGGCGGACGCGGGGTCTCGCACGTCGGTCTGTACGTCGGTGAGGGCCGCTTCGTGCATGCGCCGAACCACGGCGGGCGCGTGCGCCTGGACCACCTCGACGATCGTTACTGGACGAAACGCTACCGCGGCGCGCGGCGGGTCCTGCCTTAGCCGCAACGCACGGGTCGCTCCACGGCCGTGAGCGCGCGCAGCAGGACATCGAGCAGCGCTTCCAGCCGTTCCACCTGCTGGTGCGCGCGTGCGCCGCAGATGTGCAGCGAGCGCAGCGGCCGCGTGCGCAGCCAGACTCGCAGCGCCTGCTCGTCGAAGGCGGCCGGATACAGGTGCAGCCAGGGCTTGCGGTAGCGCCGGCACCAGGCCACCGCCAGGCGCGCGCGACCGTGCAGCACCGCATCCGCGGTCAGCACCACGGTCGCATCCGCGAATCGCGTATTCCATTTCAACGCCTGCGCCGGATGCCGCGTCGGCGTGGCCTCGAAGGTCTCGCCGGGGTTCCTCGTGCCGCTCGGCACGAAGCCCGCGTGCGCCAGGCCGAGTGCGCGTGCCTGCGCCAGCGCGAGCGCTTCGACGCCATCGGCCTGCGCGCAGACGAGCGTGGGCGCGGCGCCGTTGACGGCCAGTTTCAGGGTCGCACGGCGCCGCTTGCGGCGCGCCTTCGACGAGGGTTTGCGGGCTCGGGGAACGGTCTTCATCGGCCGCATGATGCAACGCCGGCGCAATGGCTGGCGCGGGCGTCCTTCCCTGCGCGCGCGCCAGCCGCCAGAATCCGCGCCCGGTCGCCCTTCCGCCGGAGCCCTTCGATGAAACCGATCTCGCTGACGCGCTTCCTGATCGAGGAGCAACGCGACCACGGTCGTATCAACGCCGACCTGCGGCTGCTGATCGAGGTGGTCGCGCGCGCCTGCAAGGGCATCTCGATCGCGGTCGGCAAGGGCGCGCTCGGCGGCGTGCTCGGCAACGCCGGCAGCGAGAACGTGCAGGGCGAGGTGCAGAAGAAGCTCGACGTGCTGTCGAACGAGATCCTGCTCGAAGCCAACGAATGGGGTGGCCACCTCGCGGCGCTCGCATCGGAGGAGATGGATCACCCGCACGCGATCCCGAACCGCTATCCGAAGGGCGAGTACCTGCTGCTCTTCGATCCGCTGGACGGCAGCTCGAACATCGACGTCAACGTGTCGGTGGGCACGATCTTCTCGGTGCTGCGCTGCCCGGAGGGCGTGACTGCGCCCACCGAGGCCGACTTCCTGCAGCCGGGCACGCAGCAGGTCGCGGCCGGCTACGCGGTCTACGGGCCGAGCACGATTCTGGTGCTGACCACCGGCTCCGGCACCCACGGCTTCACGCTCGACCGCGAGGTCGGCTCCTTCGTGCTGAGCGGGCGCAACCTGCGCATCCCCGAGGACACCTCGGAGTTCGCGATCAACCTGTCGAACCTCCGTCACTGGGAAGCGCCGATGCGGCGCTACATCGACGAGTTGCTGGCCGGCAAGACCGGTCCGCGCGGGCGCGACTTCAACATGCGCTGGGTGGCGAGCATGGTCGCCGACGTGCACCGCATCCTCACCCGCGGCGGCATCTTCATGTACCCGCGCGACCTGAAGGATCCATCGAAGCCCGGCCGCCTGCGGCTGATGTACGAGGCCAACCCGATGGCCTTCATCGTCGAGCAGGCCGGCGGCGCGGCGACCACCGGCCGCGAGCGCCTGATGGACGTGCAGCCGACCGCGCTGCACCAGCGCATCGCGGTGTTCCTGGGGTCCAGGAACGAGGTCGAGCGGGTCACGAGCTACCACCAGTGAGTTCCTCACCGGCCTCCCGACCCGCGAGGGATGCAACGTGGCCGCTCCGCCCAAGGGTGGAAAAGCGTTGGACGCTTCCGCCCGTCCTCGCCTTTCTTTGCGTCCTTTGCGCCTCTTTGCGTCCTTTGCGTCCACAACCAGGCGCTGCAATCAGCGCGGGAACTCGGGGCCGGGGCCAGGTCTTGGTTTCTTCCAGGTTCCTCACCGGGCTCCCGGCAAGGGTGGAAAAGCAATGGACGCGAAGTCCGCCGTCCGGTCGAACGCCTGCAGCTCCGCACAGCCCACCACGGAATCGCCCGATGCGCACACTTACTCTGCTGCTGATGCTGCTGTCCAGCGCCGCCGACGCCCAGGCCTACAAGGCGGTCAAGCGCTGGGTGGCCGGCTGCGACAACACCCGCCATTGCAGCGCGACCGGCTTCGCGCCCGAGGACGACGCGGTCTACGCGATGCTGCACTTCGAGCGCGGTGGCGCCGGTGGCGATGCAGTGACGCGCATGACCCTGCGCGCCGATGCGGGCATCGAGCGCGGTCGCGCCTGGGTGCTGCGCGCCGACGACGCCGAGCTGCTGCAGATCGCGCCGGCGCAACTGGTCGATGCGGACAGCGGCCCCGGCATCGACATCGTCATCGACGCGGCCGATGACATCGCCGCGGTGCTGGGCGCGCTGCGCGGCGCCGACGCGCTGGCGATCGTCGGCGACGGCGAGGTGGTCGGCGTGGTCTCGGCCGCCGGCGCGAGTGCGGTCCTGTTGTGGATCGACGAACGCCAGCAGCGCCTCGGCACCAGCACCGCTTTCGTGCGCAAGGGCGCGCTGCCGGCGGACAGCGTGCCGCCTCCGCCGCCGACGCCGCGGGTCAGGCCGCGTGCCGACGGCCGTCAGCTCGACGACGTCGAGGCGCGCCGGCTCGGCAAGCTGGTGCGCGAGACCCTCGAGGCGGACACGTGCGAGGAACCCGACGCCGACCGCGGCCAGGCCGACAGCGCCTGGGCGCTGGCGGACGGCCGCACTCTGGTGCAGCTCGGCTGCTACGCCGGCGCCTACAACTTCGGCAGCAGCTGGTTCCTGCTGGCGCAGGGCCAGTCGCCGCAGAGGATCGCCTTCCCGGTCCCGGCGGAAGACGGCAGCGGCCGCATGGCCACCACCGGCGAACTCGTCAACGCCGGCTACGATGCGGCCAGCGGCACGCTCGGCATGTTCAGCAAGGGCCGTGGCATCGGCGACTGCGGTGCCAGCGGCGAATGGACCTGGGACGGCCAGCGCTTCCAGTTGCTCGAGTACCGCTCGATGGGCGACTGCCAGGGCGTGACCATGGATTTCTGGCCGCAGCTCTGGCGCACGCAGCGATGATCGAGGTCCGTCACCCGCTGACCGCCTGCGCGCCGGGCACCACGCGCGAACTGGTCGCGCTGCACTACGGGCCGGGCGGTGGCGCGAAAGCCTACCTGCAGGCCGCGCTGCACGCCGACGAACCGCCGGGCTTGCTGCTCGCCTGGCATCTGCGGCGACTGCTCGGCGAGCTTGAAGCCGCCGGGCGCCTGCGCGGGGAGATCGTGCTGGTGCCGATGGCGAATCCGATCGGGCACGCGCAGCGCCTGCTCGGGCGCGGCATCGGCCGCTTCGAACTCGCCAGCGGCGAGAACTTCAACCGCCTGTATGCGAACCTCGCCGCGGCCGCGTACGCGCGCCTGGATTGCACGCCGGGCAAGCCGCTGCCGCCGCTGGCCGAGGTGCGCGCCGCACTGCGCGCGGCCTGCGAGGAGCTGCCGGCAGCGGGCGAACTCGCGAGCCTGCGCAGGATCCTGCTCGGCCTGGCGATCGACGCCGATCACGTGCTCGACCTGCATTGCGACAACGATGCGGTGATGCACATCTACACCACGCCCGAACTGTGGCCGCAGGTGGAGCCACTGGCGCGCCTGCTTGGCGCCGAACTGGCGCTGGTCGCCGGCGACTCCGGCGGCGATCCTTTCGACGAGAGCTGCTCGCTGGCGTGGTCGCGGCTGAACGCGCTGCACGTCGCGGCCGGCGGCAGCGGATCCTGGCCGCAGGCCTGCGTCGCGGTCACCGTCGAGTTGCGCGGCGAGATCGATGTCGAGCACGCGCTGGCGGCCGCCGACGCGCAGGCGATCGTCGGCTATCTCGCCACCCAGGGCTACGTCGACGCTGCGATGCCCGAACTGCCGCCGCTGAAGCGCGCGCCGCGACCATTTGCCGGCTCGATGCCGGTGTATGCGCCGCACGGCGGCGTCGTGGCCTACCGCTGCGCGGTCGGCAGCGAGCTGCGTGCAGGCGATCCGATCGCCGACGTCGTCGATCCGCTCAGCGGCGCGCTGTCCACACTGACCGCGCCGGTCGACGGCCTGCTGTACGCCCGCGAGATCGGTCGCGTTGTGCACGCCGGCCAGCGCGTCGCCAAAGTCGCCGGCGAACAGGCGCGGCGCAGCGGGCCGCTGCTGTCGGCCTGATCGTGGGCGCGTGACGCCCTCTCCCCGTGCATCGTGCTACACGTAGCGCGTCGGGTCGGCCTCGCCGGCCGCAGCAAAGCCTTCCGCGCGCAGCCGGCAGGAATCGCAGCGGCCACAGGCGCGGCCCTCGGTGTCCGCCTGGTAGCAACTGACGGTCATGCCGTAATCGACACCGAGTGCGACGCCTGTGCGGATGATCTGCGCCTTGCTCATGCCGATGATCGGCGCGTGCACGGTGATCTGCGCGCCCTCGACGCCGGTCTTCGTGGCCAGCCGCGCCATCGCCTGGAAGGCGGTGATGAACTCGGGGCGGCAGTCGGGGTAGCCCGAGTAGTCGACCGCATTGACGCCGATGTAGAGATCGTGCGCGCCGACCACCTCGCCGTAGGCCAGCGCCAGCGACAGCATCAAGGTGTTGCGCGCCGGCACGTAGGTGACCGGGATGCCGCTGGTTGGGGATTCCGGCACCGCGATCGCGTCGTCGGTCAGCGCCGAGCCGCCGATCGCGCGCAGGTCCAGCGGGATCACGCGGTGCTCGACCGCGCCCAGCGCGACTGCGATCCGCCGCGCGGCGTCGAGTTCGGAACGGTGGCGCTGGCGGTAGTCGACGCTGAGCGCGTGGCAGCGATGTCCGGCGGCGCGCGCCATGGCCAGCACGGTGGCGGAATCGAGGCCGCCAGAGAGCAAGATGATTGCAGGGGGCATCGGTGGGTTGTGGGTTGTTGATCCGTGCAGGAGCGGCCGCCGGGACGGCGGCCCTCCCATGCAGCGCTTTGTGGGAGCGGCGCTCCCGCGCCGCCGCTGGTGCCTTCGACCTCGTCGTGAGACCGCATCAACGGCCCGCCACATTCCCCCACAGCAGCTTGTGCAACTGCAACTGGAAGCGCACCGGCAGGCGGTCGGCGAGGATCCAGTCGGCGAGCGTGGCCGGCGCCAGGGTGTCGGCGACCGGCGAGTACAGCACCTGGCACAACGCGTGCAGGCTGCGATCGCGGGTCTGCGCGCGCGCCCATTCGTAGTCGGCGCGGTCGGCGATGACGAACTTGACCTGGTCGTGCGGCAGCAGGTGCGCCAGGTTGTCCCAGCGATTGCGCGCCACCTCGCCGGAGCCCGGACACTTCAGGTCCATGACCTTGCGCACGCGCGGGTCGACCGCGGACACGTCGAGCGCGCCCGAGGTCTCCAGCGAGACCTCGTGGCCGCGATCGCACAGGGCCGTCAACAGCGCCAGGCAGGCCTTCTGCGCGAGCGGCTCGCCGCCGGTGACGCAGACGTGGCGAGTCTGAAAGCTGGCCACCGCAACCAGCACCTCGTCCAGCGTGTGCTTTTCGCCACCGGTGAAGGAATAGCTGGTGTCACACCAGCCGCAGCGCAGCGGGCAGCCGGTCAGGCGCACGAACACGGTGGGCCAACCGACCGCGTCGGCTTCGCCCTGGATCGAATGGAAGATCTCGGTGATGCGCAGCGCGACGGCACGTGTGCCGTCGGCTGCGGAAACTTCGTTCACCGACCGTCCAGCCGCAGCGCGCGCAGGCGTCCTTGCGCGAGCCGTGCGACCGGGGTGTCCGGATAGCGCGAGACGACGCCGTTCAGGGTCGCCGCGGCGCGGTCTGCATCGCCGAGTTCGTACTGGCAGTAGCCGACCTTGAGCAGCCCATCCGGTGCCTTGCGGCTGTCCGGGAACTTGCCGAGCAGCTTCTGGAAAGTCTCCAATGCGACCTCGTAGTTCTGGGTGACGTAATAGGACTCGCCCAGCCAGTAGGTGGCATTGGCGGCGAACTCGCCATCCGGGTACTGCTGCAGGAAGGCCGAGAACAGTTGCGAAGACTCGGCATAGCGGCCCTGCTTGAGCGCCTCGAAAGCCGCCTCGTAGACGATCTTCTCCTCGGCGCTGGTCGCCATCGCCGGTGCGGCGACGACTCCGCCGACGGCCTCGGCGCCGGGCGGCATGTCGCGGGTCGGCAGCGTCGTCGGATCCGGCAGGCCAGTGACCGGCTCTTCGGCCGACAACTGCTGCGGTGCCTGGGCCTCCACCGGCGCATCGACCGGCGGCCGCGCGGGCACGGTCATGCCGCCCCCTTCCAGTCGCTGCAGGCGCGAATCGAGATCGACGTACTGGTCGCGCTGGCGCTTCTTGAGGTTCTCGATCTCGAAAGCCTGTTCCTCGACCAGCCCGCGCAGGTTCTGCACTTCCTGGGTCAGTTCCTGGTTGCGCAGCATCAGTTCCGACAGATTGCTGGAATCGCCGCCGCCCTGCACCTGGCGCTCGAGCTGTTCCACCCGCTCGGCGAGGCTCAGGCGGCCTTGCGCGTAAGCCGATCCCGCAACGCAGACGGCGGCCACGAGGGCCGCCGTCAGGGATCGAAGCGTCAACGTACGAACGTCGATCATGGTCGCATGCGCGCCCTTACTGCTTCGCGGTGTAGACGATCTCGCCGCGGCGGTTCTTGCTCCAGCAGCTCTCGTCGCTGTCGGTGCAGATCGGACGCTCTTCGCCGTAGCTGACCACGGTCACCTGCTCGCCGCGGCCGCCATTGGCCAGCAGCAGGTCGCGCACGGCATTGCCGCGGCGCTCGCCGAGGCCGAGGTTGTACTCACGCGTGCCGCGCTCGTCGGCGTGGCCTTCCAGCGAGATGCGCGCGCCCGGGTTGGCGGCCAGCCACTTGCCGTGGCACTTCAGCATTTCCATCGCTTCGGACTTGACCACCGACTGGTCGAAATCGAAGTAGGCGATGCGCGAGACCAGGCAGGGCTTGCTGTCGAGCAGGGCCGGGTTGGTCCAGCTCTCTTCCTGCACCGGGGCAGCCTGGGTCGGCTGGGACGGCGGCGGGCTGGACGGCTCCGGCGGCGGAGTCTTCTTGGTGGCGCAGGCGCCGAGGCCGGCAACGGCCATGGCCAGGACGAGGACGCGAATCGGGGTATTCATTGTTGTTTCCTTGGGATCGGTGACAGCGAAATCGACGCGGATACTATTTTTCTTGCTTTCAACGTTGCCTGAAGGGGCCCCAGGCGGGTTCCCGGACGTCGCCGTCCGCGAGTGCCAGCCGTTGCCGCACCGATCCGTCGACCGCTGCGGCATAGAGCACCCCGCGATTCCCTTCGCGGGCAGCGTACAACACCATGCTTGCGTTCGGCGCGAAGCTCGGGGACTCGTCCAATGGACCCGGCGAGATCATTCGAACCGCGCCGGCGCCCCCGCGCTCGCGGTCCACAACCGCAATACGATACACATTCCGGTTGCCCTGCACCATTGCCAGCAGTCGCCCGTCGTAGGAGGGCGTTACGCGGGCGTTGTATTCGCCGACCGAAGTAATCCGCTCCGGGGTGCCGCCGACGCTGGCCAGGCTGTAGATCTGCGGCTTGCCGGAACGGTCCGAGGTGAACAGCAGGCTGTTGCCGCCGGGCATCCACGCCGCTTCGGTATCGATCGAGAAGTGCCGCGTCAGTTGGGTCAGGCTGTTGCTGGCGAGGTCGAGCGTGTAGATCTCCGGATTGCCGCTCTTGGACAGCGTCAGCGCCAGCTTGCTGCCGTCCGGCGAGAAGGCCGGCGCGCCGTTGATGCCCTTGTACGAGGTCACCAGCCGGCGCGAGCCGGTCGCGAGTTCGTGCATGTAGATGGTGTGCCCGCCGACGCGCTCGAAGCTGACGTAGGCCAGGTGGCGGCCGTCCGGCGACCATGCCGGCGACAGGAAGGGTTCGGCGTTCCAGACGATGCGCTGCGGGTTGTGGCCGTCCGAATCGGCGATCCAGATCGCGTACTCGTACTTGCCCTCGGCCTTGCGCTGGGCGGTGATGTAGGCGATGCGCGTGAAGAAGGCGCCGCGCACGCCGAGGATCTTCTCGTACACGAGGTCGGCGATCTGGTGCGAGACCTGGCGGAACTCGCCGGGACGCACCGGCAGCACCAGCGCCAGTTCCGACTGCTGCTTCAGCACGTTGTGCAACTCGAACTCGACGCGGTAACCGCCGCCCTCGGCGCCGAGCACGCGGCCGATCACCAGGTAGTCCTGCTTGAGCATCTTCCAGGTCGCGAACTTGATGTCGGGCGCGCGCACCGGCAACTCGACCACATCCTCGCGCCGCAGCGCGCGGAACTGCCCGGAGCGGTTCAAGTCAGCGCGCACCACCTGGTCGATCTGGGTCTGGTCGGGCATTGCTGCCGCTTCCCAGGCGAAGGGGACGATGGTGATCGGGATCGCCGCTTCGCGGCCGTCGACGATGTCGATGTCGAGGCCCTGGGCGCTCGCGCGGCTGGTCCAGCCGATCAGCGCGAGGAGGAGCAGCAGGACGCAACTGGCGGTTTTGCTCATCGGTTCACCCGTCGTAGCGGAAGTTGAAGTTCAGCGCGGGCTGGAAGACTGACTCGAAGCCCATGTACGGCAGCGGACTGGCGCGTTCGACCGCTTCGATGATCGATTGCTGGATCAGCGGATCGGCATTGCAGGGCGTGCCGATGCTGACGCCGATGACCTCGCCGCCGGGGATCTGGCGCACCCGCAGCGTGCAGCGGATGCCGGCCGGCGTGTTGGCCGGCCGTCGCCAGTTCTGCGTGACGACTTCCTGGATGAGCCCGGCGTACTGGCTCAACAGGTCATTGGCGACGTCCTGGCCGGGCCGCTGGCTGCCTTCCGGCTGTCGCGGCTCCGGCTGCTGGTTGAGGATGTCGGCCGCACGCTGCGCCTCGCGCGCGTCGGCGAGCTGGCGCTCGCGCTGCGCGGTCTCGCGTGCGGCCTGCTCGCGCTGGCGGCGGATGTCCTCGAGCTGCTGCATGCGCTGCTGCTCGAGCTGCTGCTGGCGGCGCAACTCCTCCTGCTGTTGGCGCAGCTCCTCGCGCTGGCGCTCGAGGTTCAGCGCCTCCGGGTCCGGCGCCGGCGGCAGTTGCGGGCGCTGGTCGGTGATGTCGTCCGGTTTCGCCTGCGGCGGTGGCGGCGGCGGTGCAGGCTGCGGTTTCGGCGTCGGCTTGGGTGGCTCCGGCTTCGGCGGTTCACGCCGCGGCAAGGGCCGGCCAACGCTCAGGTCCACCAGCACCGCCTCGATCGCCGTCCCCGAGATCACCGGCTTCTTCGGCGCGCTCGCCAGCAGCCCGGCGAACAGCACCGCGGCCGCCAGCACATGCACGCCGATGGCGTACACGAAGGCGCGGGTCTGGTCGCGGGAGGTTTCCATGGGTCAGGCGCGTGGAGCAGGAGCGGGGCTGGGGGCTGGAGGCTGGGGCGCGAAGTGCGAGATCCGGGCAGGCCGGGATTCGGCGCTCGCGAGCCGGAACGCACAGTCGGCCACTCGCCGCGCACACGCCCCAGCCCCCAGTCCCCAGCCCCGCCTTTGCTTCCGGGTCACTTCCCCTCCCCCGCCGGCAAGGGATCCGCCATCAATCCCACCTTCGGCGCGCCGGCGGCCTGCAGCGCGACCATCGCCTCGTAGACCTTGCCGTAATCGACGTTGCGGTCGCCGCCGACCAGCACGGGCACCTTCGGGTTGTTGCGCACGAAGGCACCGACCTTGGCGGTCAGGCCTTCGAGGTCGATCGGCTCACGCTCGCCGCCGATGGTCAGGAAGAAGGCGCCCGTGCGGTCGACGCTGACGATCACTGGCTCTTCCGGGGTGTCGAGCGGGTTCGCGTTCGCCTGCGGCAGGTCCAGTTCGACCCCGAGGTTCATCAAGGGCGCGGTGACCATGAAGATGATCAGCAGCACCAGCATGACGTCGATGTAGGGCACGACGTTGATTTCGGAGACGGGCTTGCGGCGTTTGCGGCGCATGGCTCAGGAGCAGGGAAAAGGAAAAGGGAAAACGGGAAATGGAGAAGCGGGCTGCGCGTGGGTCATGCCCGCCGCACTTCCGCTCTGCGGTTCACGCACCCAGGAACGGTTCGGATGGCAACATGGGTTCACCGAACGGTTGCTGAAGTCCAAGAGTCCGTTCGCCGCCCCAAAGCCGCCCTTCCCTTTTCCTTTTTCCTTTTCCCTTTTTCCCGCCATCTCAGTGATCCTCCGCATGCGCTTGCCGCTGCAGAATCGCGCTGAACTCCTCCTGGAAGGTGTCGTAGCGCAGCTCGATGCGTTCGACCGCGTTCGAGAAGCGGTTGTAGAAGATCACCGCCGGGATCGCGGCGAACAGGCCCATGGCGGTGGCGATCAGGGCCTCGGAAATGCCAGGCGCGACCATCGCGATGGTCGCCTCCTTGACCGCGGCGAGGCCGTGGAAGGCGACCATGATTCCCCAGACGGTGCCGAACAGGCCGACGTAGGGGCTGATCGAGCCTACCGTGGCGAGGTTGTTCAAATGCTGTTCCAGCCGGTCGACCTCGCGCGAAAGCGCCACGCGCATCGCGCGCTGGCTGCCCTCGATCAGGGTGCGTCCGTCGATCGCTCGCCGCTGACGCAGACGTGCGAACTCGCGGAAACCCGCCTCGAACACACCCTCCAGGCCCTCGCCCGGCTTGCCGCGACCGCTGACCTCACGATACAGCTGGGCGAGGTCGACGCCGGACCAGAAGCGTTCCTCGAACTCATCGGCGCTGCGGGTCGCACGTGCGATCACCGCCTTCTTGCGGAAGATGATCCACCACGACCAGATGGACGCAGCGACCAGCAGCGCCATCACCACCTGCACGGGCAGGCTGGCGCCGAGGATCAGTTCGAGCAGGTTCATCTCTCCGCTGTTCAACGCTGGATCTCCATCAACAAATCGGGGGGCATCGGCACCGGCCGGAAACTGGCGTGATCGAGGCAGGCGATCTCGACCTCGGCGCGGCACAACTCCGCGCCGCCGCGCGCATCGACGATGCGCTGGCCGACCGCGAAGCTGGCGCGCCGGCAGGCGCGCAAGTCCACGCTGATCGACAGCAGGTCGTCCAGGCGGGCTGGTTTCAGGAACTGTAACTGCATCGAGTAGACCGCGAACACCACGCCCTTGGCCAGCAGCAGCGCCTGCTGTTCATAACCCTTGGCACGCAACCATTCCGTTCTGGCGCGCTCGAGGAAGCGCACGTAGTTCGCGTGATAAACCACCCCGCCGCCGTCGGTGTCTTCCCAGTAGACGCGCGTCGTCCAGTGGAAGTCCGCGGACTTGGATGCTTCGTGTTTCATGCTTCGCGCCACGGCCCTGACCCTGTTTTCTTGTCCGCAAAGGACGCAAGGAAAAGCCAGAACCCTGCTTTCCGCTCCACTCTTCTTCGGGTCCTTTGCGGACCAATGCGCTCTTCCATTACGCGTCCTCGAAGAGGTCGCGAGCAGCCTCCGGCCGCGGCGGTGGCTTGAGGCCGAGGTGCAGCCAGGCCTTGCGGGTGACCACGCGGCCGCGCGCGGTGCGCATCAGGTAACCCTGCTGGATCAGGTAGGGCTCGATGACGTCCTCGATGGTGCCGCGCTCCTCGCTGAGCGCCGCGGCCATGCTGTCGACCCCGACCGGGCCGCCGTCGAAGTGCTCGATCATGAGCCCGAGCAGGCGCCGGTCGAGCGCGTCGAAGCCCTCGCCGTCGACCTTCAGCATGTCCATCGCGGCCGCCGCAGAGTCCTGGGTGATGGTCCCCGTGCCCTTGATCTCGGCGTAGTCGCGGGCGCGCCGCAGCAGACGGTTGGCGATGCGCGGCGTGCCGCGCGAGCGGCGGGCGATCTCGAGCGCGCCTGCGGGCTCGCAGCCGATGCCGAGGATCGCCGCCGAACGCGCGACGATCCGGGTCAGCTCGTCGACCGTGTAGAACTCGAGGCGCTGGACGATGCCGAAGCGGTCGCGCAGCGGCGCGGTCAGCAGCCCGGCGCGGGTGGTCGCGCCGATCAGCGTGAACGGCGGCAAATCGAGCTTGATCGAGCGCGCGGCCGGGCCCTCGCCGATCATGATGTCGATCTGGAAGTCCTCCATCGCCGGATACAGCACTTCCTCGACCACCGGGGACAGGCGATGGATCTCGTCGACGAACAGCACGTCGCGTGCTTGCAGGTTGGTCAGCAGCGCGGCGAGGTCGCCGGCGCGCTCGAGCACCGGCCCGGAGGTCTGGCGCAGGTTGACGCCCAGCTCGTTCGCGATCACCTGCGAGAGCGTGGTCTTGCCCAGGCCCGGCGGGCCGAAGATCAGCACGTGGTCGAGCGCCTCGCCGCGCCGCCGCGCCGCCTCGATGTAGATCTCCATCTGCTCGCGCACCGCCTGCTGGCCGAGGTACTCGGCCAGCCTGCGCGGCCGGATGCTGGCCTCGATGGCTTCTTCCTCGCGCGATGGTGCGGGGGAGACGATGCGAGGATCGGTCGGGGTCATCGGGTGCCGGGTGGTGGAGGCAGCGGGGAGAGTCGTGAGTAGTGAGTAGTGAGTGGTGAGTAACAGCCGGCACTGCCGGACTTGCCGGCTTCTACTCACCACTCACCACTCACTACTCACTGCCTTTGGAGCGCGCGGATTCTGAACGAGCGTCGCGCCCCCGGCCAGCGACGCTTGCCGCAATCGCGCGAGGCGCCTACCCTGCGTCGCCATTGCATACGGAGTGAATACCATGTCGATGCGGTCGATTGCGCTGATTGGCGCACCCACTGATGTCGGTGCCGCCGACCGCGGCGCATCGATGGGACCGGAGGCGCTGCGCGTGGCCGGACTGCGCGAGGCGCTGGCCGCGCGCGGGCTCGTGGTCGAGGACCGCGGCAATCTGCCGGGTCCGCTGAATCCGGTGCAGCCGCCCGAGAGTGGCTATCGGCACCTGCCCGAGGTGGTGCAGTGGAACCAGCACGTCCACGACGCGGTCGCCGCGGAGCTCGCAGCTGGCCGCCTGCCGATCCTGCTCGGCGGAGACCATTGCCTGGCCATCGGCTCAGTCACCGCGGTCGCAGCGCATTGCCGGCGCGTGGGCAAGCGTCTGCGCGTGCTCTGGCTGGATGCGCACGCCGACTTCAACACCAGCGGAATCACGCCCTCGGGCAATGTGCACGGGATGCCGGTCGCCTGCCTGTTCGGCATCGGTCCGCCGGCGTTGACCGGCATCGCCGGCTACGCGCCGGTGCTCGAACGCTCGCAATTGCACCAGATCGGCATCCGCTCGGTGGACCCCGGCGAGCGCCAACTGGTGCACGAGCAGCGGCTCTCGATCTTCGACATGCGCTATGTAGACGAACACGGCATGCGCGAGGTCATGCGCGAGGCGCTGGCCGGGATCGACGAGCACACCCACCTGCACGTCAGCTTCGATGTCGATTTCCTCGACCCCGAGATCGCGCCCGGCGTCGGCACCACCGTGCCCGGCGGCCCGAATTACCGCGAGGCCCAGCTGTGCATGGAAATGATCGCCGATACTGGCCTGCTCGCCTCGCTCGACGTGGTCGAACTGAATCCCGCCTTCGACGACCACAACCGCACCGCGCGCCTGGCGGTGGATCTGGTGGAGAGCCTGTTCGGCAAGTCGACGTTGATGAGGGCGAGGACCTGAACTGTTGCGGATTTCCGGTAGTCGATGTTCACAATCCGCGACACCCTTGCCTTCGGCGGACTCTTTCCCTCGCCGGGCAATGGGAGCATCTCCACCTCAAGGCAGACGCGCCCCGCCGAGCGTACGAACGGAAAAGGCCGCCTCACGGCGGCCTTTTCGTTGTGCATCGATCAAAGGCGCGATCAGTTCAGGATTTCCAGCAGCTCGACCTCGAAGATCAGCACTTCGTTCGGACCGATGCCGCCCTGCGGCTGACCCTGTTCGCCATAGGCGAGGTTGCCGGGGATCACGAACTTGTACTTGGATCCGACCGACATCAGTTGCAGGCCCTCGGTCCAGCCCGGGATCACGCCGTTCAGCGGGAAGGTGGCCGGCTGGCCGCGGTCGATGCTGGAGTCGAACTTGGTGCCGTTGATCAGGGTGCCGACGTAGTGCACCTTGACCTGGTCGGTGGCCTTCGGCTTGGCGCCGCTGCCTTCCTTGATCACACTGTACTGCAGGCCGCTCTCGGTGGTCTTGACGCCGGCAGCGGTCTTGTTCTTGGCCAGGAACTCGTCGCCCTTGGCCTTGTTCTCGCCGGCGGCCTTGACGCGCGCTTCCTCGCGCTTCTTCTGCACGATGGTGCGGAATTCGTTGGAGACCTGCTGCATTTCGGCCTCGGTCATCAGAGTCTTGCCGGCGAGGCCGTCGGCCATCGCCTTCTGGATCAGGGCGACATCGACGTCGTCCTTGAAGTCCTTGAGCTGCATGCCGAAGGTCATGCCGATCATGTAGCTGTGCTTGTCCTTGTCGGTCTTCAGCGAAGCGTCCATCGCGAAGGCCGACGGCGCGAGCATGGCCGAACCGAGGGCGAGCGCGAGGGCGCTCCGGGTGAGCAGAGAGTTCATCGGGGTTTCCTGTGCGGGGGTGTCGGGAGCGACGGTGGAGTGACGGGGACAACGGGATGCGGAGGAAGTTCCGCAGGCTCCGGCGCTGTCCGCAGCCGGCTATTCTGCGGTGCACGGTGGAGTCAGGGCAAATGCGCGTGGCGGTATCGATCGAGGACGCGAGGGCAGGAGGGTACGAGGCCACGCAGGCGGAACCGGTCTCGTGTGGGCCGTACGCCTTGAAGTCACACTCGCGGGAACCGCAGACATGATCCGCGCCCGGTCCCTGACGCTCGCGCGCGGCAGCCGCGTGTTGATCCGCGATGCGCATTTCGACCTGCCACCGGGCGCGCGCGTGGGCGTGGTCGGCCGCAATGGCACCGGCAAGTCCTCGCTGTTCGCGGCGCTCCAGGGTGGACTCGCGGCGGAGGGCGGCGAACTCGTGGTGCCCGGCCACTGGGTGCGCGCCAGCGTCGCCCAGCACATGCCGCAGGGAGCGGACAGCGCGCTCGCATACGCGCTCGCCGGCGACGAGGAACTGGCCGAGCTGCGTCGGCGCTACCGGCTTGCCGAACAGCAGGACGATGGCGTCGAGATCGCGCAACTGGGCGTGGCCCTGGATCACGCCGGCAACTGGGACGCCGAAGCCCGCACCGCGCAACTGCTGCGCGGGCTGGGTTTCGCCGAGGGCGACCTCAAGCGCGCGGTCGACGAGTTCTCCGGCGGCTGGCGCATGCGCCTGGCGCTGGCGCGCACACTGATGTGCCGCTCCGACCTCTTGCTGCTGGACGAGCCCACCAACCACCTCGACCTGGATACGGTGCTGTGGCTGGAGGGCTGGCTCAAGCGCTATCGCGGCACGCTGCTGGCGATCAGCCACGACCGCGACTTCCTCGATGCAGTGTGCACGCACACGCTGTACCTCGATGGCGAGACCGCGCAGTTGTATGCAGGCGCCTTTTCCGCCTTCGCCCGGCAGCGCGTGGCGCACATCGAGCAGGCGCGCCGCGAAGCCGCGCAGGTGGCCGCGCGGCGGGCACACCTGCAACGCTTCGTCGACCGCTTCAAGGCCAAGGCGAGCAAGGCCAGGCAGGCACAGAGCCGGGTCAAGGCCCTCGAGAAGCTCAGCGCGGCGCCGGTGCCGGCCGAAGAGTCCGAGGTGCACTGGGTGGTGCCGGCCCCGGCCAAGCTGCCCGATCCGCTGCTGTCGCTCGCCGGCGTGTCGGCGGGCTATGGCGAGCGGCGCGTACTCGACGGCGTCTCGCTGTACCTGGAGCCCGGCGACCGCGTTGGCCTGCTCGGCCGCAATGGTGCCGGCAAGTCGACGCTGATGAAGCTGCTCGCCGGCGTCCTCGAGCCTTTCGCGGGCGAGCGCAAGCCGGCGCGCGACCTCGCGATCGGCTATTTCGCGCAATCGCAAGTGGAGGAACTGCTGGCGGATGCGACGCCCCTGCAGCTCCTGCTCGAGGGCACGCGGGCACGCGGCCACGAGGGCGTGCAGGGCAGCGGCTACTCCGAGCAGCAGGCGCGCGACTACCTCGGCGGCTTCGGTTACGGCGGCGAGATGGCGACGCAGGCGGTCGGCCCGCGTTCGGGCGGCGAGAAGGCACGCCTGGCGCTGGCGCTGCTGCTGGTGCACAAGCCGAACCTGCTGTTGCTCGACGAGCCCACCAACCACCTCGACATGGCCGCGCGCGCGGCACTGGTCGAGGCGTTGCAGGACTACCCCGGCGCGGTGGTGCTGGTCAGCCATGATCGCGCCCTGCTGGAAAGTTGTTGCGAGCGCTACCTGCGCGTGCACACGGGCGCCGTCGGCGACTTCGACGAAGATCTCGACGCCTATGCCCGGCTGCTGCGCGGTGAAGGCACGGCGAGCACCAACCCGGTGATCGCAAATGTCGTGGTGAAGGCCGGCGGCGGCGACCACAAGGAACGGCGCGCACTTGGCAACCGCTTGAAGCGGCTGGAGGAACAGGTCGAAAAGCTGACCCTGGCCGAACGCGCCGCCGAACAGGCCCTGGCCGACGCCGCCACCCACCAGGGCAGCAACGCGTTGGAACTGGTACGTCTCGAACAGGCACGCGCCGACGCCGCCGCCGCACGCGAGCAGAGCGAGCTGGAATGGCTGGATCTGGCAGAAAAGATCGAAGCGATGTGAAGGCGGCTGCTACGCCACCAGTGGCGTCGCCTCGTCCACGCAGCGGTACAGCAAGCGCCAGTTCTGCACATGCGCCGCAGCGACGCCGAGGCCGCCGACGACCTGCAACAGCACGTGCGCCAAGTCTCGGCTGTGCCAGTGCCCGAAGGCGCCGAGCGCCATCGCCCCACCGGCCATCATCGCCAGCACCAGCGGCAGACGTGATCGGTGCGAGAGGTAGCCGCGGCCCAGCACGACCGCCGCGAACAGGAGCACCGCACCGACCACCAGACGCTCGGCTTCGTGGTTCCACAGCAGCCACCACACCAGTCCCTGCCATTGCGGCTCGACACTCATCAAGATCAATTGCAGGCCCGGCAACAAACTGAAGATCAGCGGCAGCAGTGCGCAATGCAGCGCGCAGGCGAGCGAGACGCCGGCGCCGAGACCGTCCCAGTTGACCGAACCGTGGTGCTTGGAGTGGATGCGCATCGGTGCGAAAACGGCGGGGTGCGGTGTTATTGTAACTGTATAACATCGGCTGGATGCAAGTCCTTGGTTGAATTGCTGTCGCTCACCGGCCTGCGCTTCGGCTGGCGTTCGGATCAGACCTTGCTGGACATCGACGCGCTCGCGCTCGCATCCGGTGAGCGCCTGTTCCTGCGCGGACCCAGCGGCTGCGGCAAGAGCACGCTGCTTGGCCTCATCGGCGGCGTGCTGCAGCCGCGGTCCGGATCGATCCACCTGCTCGGGCAGGCACTGGAGGCCCTGCGCCCAGCCGCGCGCGACCGCCTGCGTGCCGACCACATCGGCTTCGTGTTCCAGCAGTTCAACCTGCTGCCTTACCTCGACGCGCGCGACAACGTGCTGCTGCCGCTCGGTTTTTCGCGCCGGCGCGCGGCTGCGGTCGGCAGCGACCCACGCGCACGCGCCGACGAGTTGCTGCGGCGGCTGAACCTGGATGCCGATGCGCTTGCCGGTCAGGCAGCCGCGGAACTGTCCTTCGGTCAGCAGCAGCGAGTCGCAGTGGCGCGCGCGCTGATCGGCGCGCCGGAACTGATCGTCGCCGACGAGCCGACCTCGGCACTGGATGCGGACAACCGCAAGGCCTTCCTCGACCTGCTTGCGAAGGAGTGTGCGCGCAGTGGCACGGCGCTGCTCTTCGTCAGCCACGACGCCAGCCTCGCCGACGGCTTTGATCGCGTACTCGACCTGCCGGCGCTCAACCGCGCGACCGCGCCCGCATGCTGCTGAAGCTCGCTCGCGCCAGTCTGTGGAACCGCCGCGGCACGATCGCGCTGACGCTGTTCACGATCGCGCTCAGCGTCGCCCTCCTACTCGCGGTGGAACGTCTGCGCGAAGGCGCGAGGCGCGGATTCGCGTCCAGTGTCTCGGGCACCGATCTCGTGGTCGGCGCGCGTACCAGCCCGCTGCAATTGCTGCTGTATTCGGTGTTCCACATTGGCGATGCCAGCGCCAACCTGCGTTGGGACAGCTACGAGGTGATCGCCGCACTGCCCGAGATCCGTTTCGCGATCCCGATCACGCTCGGCGACTCCCACCGCGGTTATCGCGTGCTCGGCACTGAGGTCGGCTATTTCGAACACTTCCGCCACGGTCGTCGGCAGGCGCTCGTCTTTGCCGCGGGCCGGGCCTTCGCCGGAGCTCAGGAAGTGGTGCTGGGGGCCGAAGTCGCACGGCAACTGCGCTATCGCATCGGCGATTCGCTGGTGATCGCGCACGGTGGCGGGCGTCACGACATCCTGAGACACGACGAGGCGCCCTTCCGCGTGGTCGGCGTGCTCGCGGCGACCGGAACCCCGGTCGACCGCACCTTGCACGTCTCGCTGGAGAGCCTGGAGGCGATCCATGCCGACTGGCGACATGGGGTGCGCCTTCCGGGTTCTGCGAACCACGCTGAAGCAGCGCCGCGCACTCTGAGCGCGGTCTTCCTCGGCCTGCACAACCGTGCCGCCGCGCTCGGCCTGCAGCGACGCATCAACGAATACACCGGCGAGCCGCTGCTGGCGATCCTGCCGGCGCTGACGCTGGCGCAGTTGTGGAGCCTGACCGCGGTCGCGGAGAACGCGCTGCGCCTGGTCGCCGCCTGCGTCGTGCTCGCCGGCCTGCTCGGCCTGTGCGGCGCCTTGCTGACCGCGCTGGAGCAGCGCCGGCGCGAACTCGCGATCCTGCGCGCGCTCGGCGCGCGGCCCTGGCAGATCGCTGCCTTGCTGCTGATCGAGTCCGGTGCGATCACGCTGGCAGGCGCCGTGGCCGGCGCGCTGCTGCTGGTACTCACCCTGGCAGCGGCCGGGCCGTGGCTGCTGGCGGAATACGGTGTGCCCGTCGCGCCGCTCGCATTCACGCCACGCGAGGCATGCTTGCTGGCGCTGGTACTCGCCGCCGGCCTCGCTGCCGGGCTGCTGCCCGCGTGGCGCGCCTGGCGGCGCACGCTGGCCGACGGCCTCACTCTGCGCACTTGAGGACACCAATGCTGCGTACGCTGCTGTTCCCCGCCCTGGCCCTGTACGGTGCCGCCGCACTGGCCGCACCACGCGAACTCGACTGGCTGGAACTGATGCCGAAGGATGAGGTCGAGCAACTGACGGAGACACCGCCGGTCAGTCACACGGGCGATCTCAAGGCGCAGCAGACCGGCAGCGCGCGCACCGTGACGGAGATGAACGGCATCGACGCGCGCATCGCCGGCTACATCGTGCCGGTGGAGGTAGACGCCGACAACCGCATGCACGAATTCTTCATCGTCCCGTACTTCGGCGCCTGCATCCACGTGCCACCGCCACCGCCGAACCAGATCATTCTCGCCCGCCTCGCCGAGCCGATCCCCGTCACCGAGATCTACGACGCCTACTGGATCGAGGGCCGCCTCCAGGTCGAGAAGATCGAGAACGCCATCGCCCGCGCGGCGTACACGCTGGAGGTCGACAAGGTGGAATTGTGGGAATAGCGGGAACACGACCGGGCGCGAACGGCAACGCCTTGCGCGAAGCGGTGGTGCTCGCCTGAGCCGCACCCGGTGCCGCCGGGAACCGTGCGCCATGCTGGATCCGGCGCGCGCGCCGTGAACGCGGTCGTCGGGTCACGCGGTTGGCAACCCCGGGCGCACGCGCGGGTGCGTGCCGACATCGCGCCCTACGCCCTGATCGAGGGCGAGGACTGGCTGTTCGCGTGCTGAGGGCCCGGGTTCGCTCGCCATCATCAGGACCACGCGGCGCCGCCGCGCCGTGCCCGCGCCGACCGGGATTTGCCTCCGTCTCAGTACACGTCGCGCCGGTATCTGCCCTGGGCGCGCAATGCCTCGACGGCTCCGTCCCCCAGCAACTCACGCAGCGTGGCGTCCACGCCTTCGGCCATGCCGTGTGCGCCGCCGCAGACGTAGACCGCGCCACCGGCAGCCAGCCAGCGATCCAGCGCATCGGCACGCTTGCGCAAGCGCTCCTGTACGTAGCGCTCGGCGCCGGTCTCGCGCGACCACACCAGATCCAGGCTTTCGAGCACACCGCTCGCCTGCCAGTGCGCACAGTCCTCCGCGCAGAAATGGTCGATGTCGCTGTTGCGCTCACCCCACAGCAGCCAGTTGCGGTGCTGGCCGAGCTGTTCACGGCGCTTCAGCAGCGCGCGCAGCCCGGCGATGCCGGTGCCGTTGCCGATCAGCGTATCCGTCCGACAGCGGCCATTCTTCCCCGCCGGTTTTTGCTTCGGCAGCCTGATCGGGTTTCCGTTGGCGGTCGTCTCGCACATTGGCTCGCCCTTCGCTCGGCTCCCTGATCTGGTTCATGCGGGTATGCGATGCCTCGCGCACTCGCCTGAGTTCGCGGGCGTACTGCCGCTCCCACGGCTGGTCGTACTCGACTTTCCTCGCGTGGCGCCGGCGGCTCTTGCGTGAACTGGCTGGCCGACCGCTGCGCTTCGAGCGCCGCGGTTGATGGTCGGCGGCCTGCCGGTGTGGGTGTGCGCCGAGGCGGTGGATTTTCGCCTCGGCATCGACGGCTTGGCGCTGCGGGTGCAGGCCAGCCTGGGGCCGCAGCGGGCGTTGTCGAATGCCCATGTGTTTTTCAACCGCGGCCGCGACAAGGTCAAGATCCTCTGGTACGACAGGCATGGCTGGTGGCTCATGTACAAGCGGCTGGAGCGCGGCCGGTTCTCGTCGGTGGCGGCCGGATCGCTG
>JABAQR010000081.1 GCA_019187485.1 Lysobacterales bacterium
CAGGATGCGCAGGCCACCAACGTCAACACCACCGCGGTCGGCCAGGGCTCGCGCGCCACCGGCGAGGACGCCACCGCGGTCGGCCAGGGCTCGGTCGCCTCGGGCTTCCACTCGAGCGCGCTCGGTGCACTCGCGGTCGCCTCCGGCCGCGGCGCCACCGCCACCGGCTGGCAGGCGCAGGCCACCGGCGACCTCTCCACCGCGACCGGCAACAGCGCGGTCGCCAGCGGCGCCAACAGCACCGCCACCGGCCGCGCCGCGCAGGCGACCGGCGTCAACTCCACCGCCACCGGCCAGGGCGCCGTCGCTTCCGGTGAAGACGCCACCGCGACCGGCCAGGGCGCCCGCGCCTCCGGTTTCCATGCCACCGCAACCGGTGCGCTCGCCAATGCCTCCGGCCGCGGCGCCACCGCGACCGGCTGGCAGGCCGCTGCCACCGGCGACCTTTCGACCGCCACCGGCAACAACGCGGTCGCCAGCGGCGCCAACAGCACCGCCACCGGCCGCGCCGCTTCGGCGACCGGCGCCAACAGCACCGCCACCGGCCAGGGCGCGGTTGCCAGCGGCGCTTCCAGCACGGCGAATGGCCAGGGCGCGGTCGCCAGCAGCGTCAACACCACCGCGGTCGGCCAGGGCGCCACCGCCAGCGACGAAGACGCGCTGGCCGCCGGCCAGGGCGCGCAGGCGACCGGCTTCCACTCGACCGCGCTCGGCACCCAGTCGACGGCTTCCGGCCGTGGCGCGACCGCCAGCGGTTGGCAGGCGCGCGCGACCGGCGAGCTCTCGAACGCCTTCGGCAACTCGGCGGTGGCGAGCGGCGCCAACAGCACCGCCATCGGTCGTGGGGCCAACGCGGCCGCCGCCAACAGCGTCGCGCTCGGCAACGGTGCCGTCGCCGGGTCGTCCAACAGCGTTGCGATCGGCAACGGCTCGCTCGCCAACCGCGACAATTCGGTGTCCGTGGGTGGAGTCGGCAGCGAGCGCCAGATCACCAATGTCGCCGCCGGTACCGCGCGCACCGACGCGGCCAACTGGGGTCAGGTCACGGACTACGTCAACGACCTGCGCGCCTACACCGACCGGCGCTTCTTCGAGACCGATGAGCGCATCGACAAGCTCGGCGCGATGAACGCGGCGATGAGCACGATGCTGTCCAGCGCCGCCGGCATCCAGAAGGAAAATCGCATCGCCGCGGGCGTCGGCTTCGCGGGTGGCGAATCGGCCTTCGCCGTCGGCTACCAGCGCCAGCTCGGCGAGAGCGCGACCTTCACGCTGGGCGGTTCCTTCACCGACGACGAGAGCAGCGCCGGCCTCGGCTTCGGCTACGGCTGGTAAGTTGCAGGGTCCGACGCGCCGCTACTGCGGCGTGTCTGAAGTACAGGAAGGTTTGAACCAGTCCATCCTGGACTTCTTCAGACGTGCCATCCGTGGCGCGCGGAACCTCCGAGTTGTTCAGAGGTTCCTAAAACAAGCCCGCGATCCGCAAGGCTCGCGGGCTTTCCATGCATGACGTACCCGCGTGGATGGCACTTCATCGTGCTTCCACCGAAGAGTGGCCGAGATTACTCCGCCCGAGCCACTGGATACGGAGCCGACGGCAACGATGGTCGGCCTCGTCGACCGTCAACGGTGACGGACAAAGCGCACGATCAACGGTCCTGCTTCAACACGCCGACCTCGTCGCGAGACTGCCATCGTCCGGATCGGGTGACGCGCGCTTGGCTTGACTTGCGACAAGTCACGGTCGTGTCGAATCAGGAATGTTTAATGCGAATCGCTCGCATTTGCTTTCGTGTCCCTGTACGATGCGTCGTCTTTCCACTCGACCATTGTTCATGTTTCCGACTCCTTCGCGTACTTCCTGCGCCATCCTGCTGGCCTCGCTATCCGCCTGTCCGGCCCTGCCGGCTTCGGTGGCGGCCGATGCCAGCGAAGCCATCCTGCTCGATCAGATCACGGTGACCGCCACACTCAGCGCACGGGATGCGCGCACCGCGCCGGCCTCGGTGACCATCCTCGACCGCGCGGAACTGGACCGGCGTTCGCCGCCGACGCTGCTGGAAGCTCTGCGCGGCCTGCCGGGGGTAACCCTGAGCCCGCGTTCGGTCGGCGGCCGCAAGACCTTCTCGCTGCGCGGACTCGAGGGCAAGCACGTGCTGGTGCTGATCGATGGTCGGCGCATTTCCGCCTCCGACGACGTAGTCGGACATTCCGACTATCAGTACGGCTGGTTGCCGATGGACTCGGTGGAGCGCATCGAGGTGATCCGCGGTCCGATGTCGACCCTGTACGGTTCGGAAGCACTCGGCGGCGTGATCAACATCATCACCCGCCGACCGCGCGGCGACTGGCATGGCGAACTCCGCTGGCGGGCGATGGAATTGCTGGAAGGCCGTGGCGGCGATGGCTGGCGCTCCGGCGCGAGCGCCGAGGGCGGGCTGGGCGAGGCGCTCGGGCTGCGCGTCGAGGCCGAGCGCGGCGAACTCGACCCGGTGTTGCGGGAGGAGGATCCGCGCTACGCCGATCAGGAGGGCAGCGCGCCACACAACGCCGGGCTGGAGGCGACGCTCGAACTCGGTGAAGGGCAGCGGCTGGAAGCCGGCTGGCGCGGCGGCGACGAAGAGCGCTGGTACCCCGACGTCACCCGCACCGGCCTCGCATTCCGCAATCGATACCGGTTGGACCGGGCGCAGACACACCTCGGCTGGCGCGGCGAGTTCGACGCCTGGACCGGCCAGTTGCGTGGCTATCGCAGCCGCATCGACATCCGCAACCAGCGCAGCAACGGGGTCGCGCCGACGCGCCCGCAGTATCTGCGCGACACGGTGTACGACGGCCACGCGATCCGGACCTTCGGCGAGCACACCCTGACCGGGGGTTTCGAACTGCGCGAGGAATACCTGCGCAACGCCGGACTGCGTCGCGGCGAGGATGACGCGAACCTGCGCGCCTTCTTCCTGCAGGACGAAGTGACACTGGACGAGGGCCTGTACTTCACCGGCGGCCTGCGCTACGACCACCACGAATTCTTCGGCAGCGAATGGAGCCCGCGGCTGTACCTGGTCCGTGAGTTGGCCGAGCACTGGGTGTTCAAGGCGGGTTACGGGCATGCCTTCAAGGCGCCAACACTGAAGCAGATCTCGCCCGACTACGTCGGCGCCGAGGGTCCGCACAGCTTTCTCGGCAACCCCGCGATCCAGCCGGAGAGCTCGGACAGCTTCGAACTGGCGGTGGACTGGCTGCGCGGGCCGCTGAACCTGCGCGCTGCGATCTACCAGACGCAGGTCGACGACCTCATCACCTACCGCCTGATCGAGCAGGTCGGCAGTCGCCGCATCTACCGCTACGACAATGTCGAGCGCGCGCGCATCCACGGCCTCGAGGCCGGCGCTGCGCTCGAACTCGATGGCGGGTTTCGCCTGAACCTCGACCTCACTCTGTTGCGCACCCGCGACCGCGACAACGGTGAGGAGCTGAGCTACCGGCCACGGCGAGCGCTCACCGCCAGTCTCGACTGGACGCGCGGCCCGTGGTCGGCGCGCCTGGGCGGCGAGTACACCGGAACGCAGCGCGGCAGCACGGTCGGACTGCCGGACTACACGATCTGGAACGCCAGTGTCGCGCGCCGTTTCGGCGAGCGCGCCGATGTGCGCCTCGGCCTGGACAACTTGGGCGATGTGCGCCTCGCCGAGGAGTCTGCCGACTTCGGTTACGCCGAGCGCGGCCGCAGCGTCTCGCTGGCGCTGCGCCTGCACTTCTGAGGACTCCGTCATGCAATCGCGCAAGATCCTGCTGTTGCTGCTTTGCTGGCTGTGGCTGCCGGCCTGGGCCGCAGCCGACCCGGCGTCCGCTACCGGGCGGCGCCTGCTGTTCATCGCCACCGGGAACGTGCCGGCCGGCAAATTCGTGCACTTGAAGGAGATCGCTGCCGAGCGTGGTTTCGTGCTCGAAGCGCGCTATCTGCATACGCTGCCGGCGGAGGTCGACGCTGGTCTGTGGCAGGGCTACGACGCGGTTTTCGTGGATTCCTATCTGCAGGACCAGGTGCAGGCGCGGCTCGCGCACGCGCTGCCTGGCCTGCGCGCACCGAGCGCCTGGCTGTACGACGCCAAGCCCGCCTGGAGCGGTTTTCCACAGATTCTTGGCCAACGTCTGGTGAGCTACTACGCGAATGGCGGACAGCAGAACTTCGAGCACTTCTTCGACAGCCTGCGCGCGTACCTGGAAGGTGGCGACGGGCTGGCGGCGCCGGCACCGGTGGTCTATCCGAAGGCGGCCGTCTATCACCCGCGCGCACCGGGGCTGGTGTTCGCGGGCGTGGACGAGTACTTCGCCTGGGCCGGGCTGGACTTCGAAGCCGCGCAGCGCGCGCCGGTGGTCGCCATTGCCTTCCACCAGCAGTACCTCTCCTCGATCGAGACCGGGCTCGTCGATGCCCTGATCGCCGGCATCGAGGCGCGCGGCGGGGTGGCGCTCGCCTTCTACGCGCCGGCGATGCGCGGCGAGGGCTTCGTGCCCTTGCTGGCGCCACGGGGCAAGCCGCTCTACGACCTGATGCTGAACACCCAGATCACGCTCGACGGCGAAGCTCGCCGACGCGATTTCACGACGCTCGCGCGTCCGGTGCTGCAGTTGCTGAGCTACCGCGGCGGCAGCGCGCGGGACTGGGCGCAAGATCCGGTCGGCCTGGCGCTGACCGATGTGCCCTTCTACCTCGCGCTGCCCGAGTACGCCGGCGCGGTCGACGCGCAGGTGGTCGCCGCCACCGAGCAGCCAGCCGAGCGCCTCACTCCGATTGCCGAGCAGCTCGACAACATGCTCGACAAGGCCTTCCGGATGCTGCACTTGCAGCGCGCGGCGAACGCCGACAAGCGCCTCGCGCTGATGTTCTGGAACTATCCGCCGGGCGAGAAGAACCTTTCGGCTTCCTTCCTGAACCTGCCCGACAGCCTGGAACGGGTGCTCGACGCCCTGCGCGCGGAGGGCTACCGCGTCGGCGACGCGCTGCCGCGCGAGCAACTGACCGAGCGCCTGCAGGCCACGCTCGCGCCCTACTACCGCGAGGTCGACCTCGCCGCGCTGCTGGCGGCGGATCAGGCCGAGGCCTTGCCGATGGCCGAGTACCGCCGGTGGTACGCGACCCTGCCGCCGCGCGTGCGCGCCGACATCGAGTCGCGCTGGGGCCAACCCGAGCAGAGCCTGCTGGTGCTCGACCGCGCCGGCGAGGCGCGCTTCGTGATCCCGCGCCTGCGTTTCGGTCAGCTCGCGATCCTGCCGCAGCCGCCGCGCGGCGAGCGTTGGGAAGCGGCCGAGAAGGCGCTCTACCACAGCAGCACCGCCGCGCCTTCGCACCATTACCTCGCCAGCTACCTGTGGCTGCGTGGCCAGCATCGCGCGGACGCACTGATTCATTTCGGCACCCACGGCAGCCAGGAGTGGCTGCCAGGCAAGCAGCGCGGACTTGCGCTCGACGATTACCCGATGCTCGCGCTCGGTGATCTGCCGGTGGTCTATCCCTACATCGTCGACAACATCGGCGAGGCCCTGCAAGCGCGCCGGCGCGGGCGCGCGACCATCGTCAGCCACCAGACCCCGCCTTTCCGCCCCGCCGGGCTGCACCAGGTGCTGGTGGACCTGCATGATCGATTGCACGCATGGCTGAACCAGGACGCCGGCGCGGTGCGCGAGCAACTCGGCCGAGAACTGGTCGCGATCAGCAAGCGCGAGCACATCCTCGCCGACCTCGGCTGGGACGCCGCGCGCGCCGGCGCCGAACTGCCGGCCTTCGTCGAGGCGCTGCACGCGCATTTGCACGAACTCGCCGAGAGCGCGCAACCACTCGGCCTGCACGCCTTCGGCCGCGCGCCCGAGGACGCACATCGTCTCGGCACCCTCGTGCTGATGCTTGGCCGCGAGTTCTGGGAGGCCGCCGCGGCGGCCGCGGGTGCGAGCGCGGACGCGCTCGACGAGGCGCTCGCCGGCGACTACGAAAAGCTGGCCGACAGTGCGCCCTACCGCCTGCTGCACCGTCATCTGATCGCGGGCGCCGATCCTGCAACGCTACCGCCGGCATTGCGCGCGGCGGTCGAACGGGCGCGTGGCCAATGGCAGGCACTCGCTGCCGGCAACGAGTTGCCGGCGCTGCTGGCGGCGCTGCGCGGCGAATACCTGCCGACCAGCTACGGCGGCGATCCGATCCGCAATCCCGACGCCTATCCCACCGGACGCAATCTGTACGGCTTCGATCCCTCGCGGGTGCCGACGCGCCAGGCCTGGGCCGCGGCCGAAGGGGCCGCGCGCGAACTGCTCGCCGCGCAGACCGCCGAACTCGGCGCCGCGCCGACCAAGCTCACCTTTTCGCTGTGGTCGGTGGAGACCATGCGCCACCAGGGTCTGTTGGAGGCGCAGGCGCTGTGGCTGCTCGGTGTGCGCCCACAGTGGGACGAGGGCGGACGCGTCACCGGCGTCGAACTGATCCCGCGCGCGGAGCTCAAGCGCGCACGCGTCGACGTGGTGCTCTCGGTCACCGGCCTGTATCGCGACCAGTTCCCGAACCTGTTGCAGCACCTGGCGCGCGCGGTCGAACTCGCGGCCGTCGCCGACGAAGACGACAACCCGGTCGCCGCGCACAGTCGCGCGATCGAGGCGCGTCTGGCGGCCGGCGGTCTCGCCGCCAAACCGGCGCGCGAGGCTGCGCTGACGCGCATCTTCAGCAGCGCCTCCGGCCAGTACGGTACCGGCCTCGACGACGCCACCCTCGCCAGCGACAGTTGGCAGGGCAAGGCCGATGGCGACGCAAAACTGGCGCAGTTGTACCTGACGAAAATGCAGTACGCCTACGGGCCCGACCCGAAACACTGGGGCCGCAGCGACCTCGCCGGTGCCGGCGTCAACCTCTACGCCGAGCATTTGCGCGGCACCGAGGGCGCGGTGCTTTCGCGCAGCTCCAATCTCTACGGCATGCTGACCACCGACGATCCCTTCCAGTACCTCGGCGGCATCGCGCTGGCCGTGCGTCATCTCGATGGCCGCGCGCCGGCGTTGACCATCAGCAACCTGCGCGCCGGCGGCAGTGGCCGCGCCGAGTCCGCGGCCGGCTTCCTCGCGCGCGAACTCGCCACCCGCCAGTTCCACCCGGGCTACATCCGTGGCCTGATGGCGGAGGGTTATTCGGGCACGCTGGAGATTACCGACGCGGTCAACAACTTCTGGGGCTGGACCGCGGTCGCACGCGAGATCGTGCGCGACGACCAGTGGCAGAGCCTGGTCGAAGTCTACGTGCGCGACAAGCACGCGCTCGGCCTGCGCGAATGGTTCGAGCGCGAGAACCCGGCGGCGCTGGCGCAGGTGATCGAACGCATGCTGGAGGCGGCCCGCCAGGGCTACTGGCAGGCCGACGCGGTCACCGTGGAGGAACTGAAGCAGCGGTACCTCGACCTGCTGCAACGCCACGATCTGCAGACCACCAATGCCGCGCTCGCGAAATTCGTCGGCTACGGGCTGGCCGCAGTCGCCCCGCCGGCACAGCCGGCGCCGGTGACGCCGCTGGAGCCGGTCGCCGGGCAACGCCTGGAACAGGTCGCCACCGGCACGCCGCCACCCGTGCTGTCCAGCCTGCTGGCAGTGCTGGCGCTCGCGCTGCTGCTCGCAACGGGTGCCTGGCGACAAGCGCGTGCCGGTGCGCCCACGAACGCGCCGCCGCGTACCCCGGTCACGCGATCGAGGCCGGTCCCGACAAGGCGCGCCTGGCGGCGCCCACCAACGCCCGGTCGTACCACCCACGTCCCCAAACCCCAAGGAGTCCGCCATGACTGAAGCCATCGCCGGCCAGCTCGAACTCAGCCTCTACGATCTCTCGCAACTGTTCCTGATCCCGGTGTTGCTGGCCGTGGTCCTGCTGTTCGCCTATGCCTTCGTCGCGCTCGGCGGCTTCCTCTGGCAGTGGCGCCAGCGCACCCGCGGCGAAGCCGCCGGATTCGAACTGGAAGGTCTGCACCGCGACAGTCCGGAGCTGGGGCTGGCGGAGATCGAGGCGTACGCGGTCAAGCGCATCGAAGCCGCGCGCATCGCCAGTCGCGTTGCTCCGCTGCTCGGCCTCGTCGCCACCATGATCCCGATGGGACCGGCGCTGAAAGGCCTCGCCGACGGCAACCTCGGCGAAGTCTCGCGCGGCCTGATGGTGGCTTTCTCCGCGGTGATCCTTGCGCTGATCGCCTCGGCACTGACCTTCTGCGTGCTCAGCGTGCGCCGTCGCTGGTACGCCGAGGAGCTGACCCGGATCGAAGCCGGCCTCGACGCGCCCCGCCACGCGACGAGCCCGGCCGGCGAGGTGCCGGCATGAGCCGTTTGCGCCTGCTCGACGACGCCGAGGACGATCCGATTCTGTCGGTGGTCAACCTCATCGACGTGTTCCTGGTGCTGGTCGCGGCGCTGCTGCTGGCGATGGCACAGAGCCCCCTGGCGGCGATCGCCGACGCGGACTACACGCTGGTGCGCAACCCGGGCGAGCCCGACATGCAGGTGATCGTCAAGGACGGCGAGAAGATCGAGCGCTACCAGAGCGCCGGCGAGATCGGCGCCGGCGAAGGCCGCAAGGCCGGCGTTGCCTATCGCATGCAGGACGGCAGCATGGTGTACGTGCCCGAAGCGGCCGACTGAAGCATCGCGTTCGGTCACTCGGACGCCATCCCGCGCTTCCCGTTCCCGGCTGTGATCACACGCCGCGCGCCGCGCACAGGTCGGCGATGGCGGCGGCGTGCCGACGCAGGGCGCCGGCCGCGACCGCGAAGACGCCCATCGGACCGACGCTGAAACGGATCCACGCGAGCGGCAGTTCCGGCAGCAGCCGCCGCAGCGCGCGCTCGGCTTCGCCGACCTCGACGATCAGCAGCCCGTCCTCGCAAAGGTGCGCCGACGCATCGCGCAGGATGCGCAGGCAAGCATCGCAACCGTCGGTTCCGGAGGTCAGCCCCAGTTTGGGTTCGTGGCGATACTCGTCGGGCATCGCCGTGTATTCGGCCTCGGTGATGTATGGCGGGTTCGACACGATCAGGTCGTAGATCTCGCCGCCAAGCGCGTCGAAGAGGTTGGATTCGACCAGCCGCAAGCGGTGGTCGAGTCTGTGCAGGGCGCGATTCTCGGCGGCCAGCGACAGCGCTTCGGCCGAGAGATCGGCGCCGCTCACCTGCCAGTGTGGATGTCGCAGCGCGGTGGCGATGGCGATCGAACCGCCACCACAGCAGAGGTCAAGCACGCGGGTCACCGGGCGCTCGCCCAGCCAGGGCTGGAAGCCGGTTTCGATCAGTTCGGCGATCGGCGAACGCGGCACCAGCGCACGCGGGTCCGCGATCAGCTCGATGCCGGCAAATTGCGCGCGTCCGATCAGGTAGGCCGCCGGAACGCGCTCGTCGATGCGCCGGCGAAACAATGCGCAGACCGCATCGATCTCCGCGTCGAGCAACCGTGCCTGCGCAAAGCTGGCGGGCGATTCGTGCGGCAGATGCAAGGCGTGCAACACCAGGGCGCGCGCCTCATCGAGCGGGTTGTCCTCGCTGTGACCGACCAGTACCCCGGCGCGGCGAAGCTCGGCGGCGCCCCAGCGAATCAGGTCGGCGAGGGTGCACAGGCCGGCGTGGGCGGCGTCGTGGGAAGAGTTCGACATGCGCGGATGGAAGTTCCTGGACGCGGAGGATGGTGGCGGGCCGTGTCAGGACGCTCCGACCGCTCCCTGCGCCAGCTCGGTTCGGTATTGCACCACCTTGTCGACCGCGGCGTCGGAGCGCTCGATGGCGATCCGTGCGTCGCTCCCGAGCACGCCGAGCAGGGCATGGCGCAGATCGCCGGTGGCGATCGCGCCCGCGTGCCACGCGGTGAACTCGAAGCTGCCATCGGCGCGCTGTCGCAGCGCGTACTGCGGCAGCGCGAAAGGCTTCAGCGCGTGGGTCACGTCGATGTTGTTGATCCAGACGCCGTCGCTGCGCCGGTAGCGCACCGGTGCGCGGCCGCACAGGCCGGCGAGTACCCATTCGCCACCGCGTTGTTCAAGCGCCGCGTGATCGCCGCTGCGGTAGCGCAGCAGCGGCAGGCAGTGGTTGAAGCCGCCGCTCAGGGTGATTTCTCCGCGGACGCCTTCGGGCAGCGGATTACCGTCCGCGTCGAGGATCTCGACGGCCATCCGCGGCTGCAACAGCACATGCGCATCCAGCGCCTGGTCGTACACCGCGATCGGCCCGGCCTCGTTCAACGAATAGACGTCCAGCACCGGGCAGCCGAAGCGCGCTTCCAGGCGCGCGCGCAGGCCGGGCAGCAGCGTCATCGACGTCGACAGCAGCGCGCGCGGGCGATGTTCGAAGTCGATCTCCAGCAGCGCCGCCAGCGACAGCGGGTCGCCGGTCATCACTTCAGGCGCCATCGCGTCGATGTACGGCCCGCGGTCGCCGGGATCGCGCCAGTCCACGGGATGCAGGTTGATCTTCGCGAGCCCGCACTCGCCGCGCTGCGGGGTCACCGACACGTAGGTGAAGCACTGCTGCTGCCAGCCGACCAGCATCACGCCGACATCGCCCGGCCCGCTCGTCAACTCGATCCCGAAGCGCGCCAGTGCGCGCTCGTGGAAAGCGAGGTAGCGCGCCGCGACCAGCGGGTGCGAGGCGACCAGCAGCGGCTGGCCGGTGGTGCCGGTGGTGCGGAAGTTGATCAGGCGCTCGAGCGGCACGTCGTCCGGCACGAAAGGCGCGATGTCGCGCGCGAGCGTGCCGCGGTCGATGGTCGGCAGGTCGGCGAGCGCGGCCGGGGGATCGCCGTAGCGCCGGTAGTACGGCACCCGCGCAATCGCGTCGGCGACGAAGTCGCGCAGCCAGTCGGGCATCGGCGCGGCACGCGGGTCAGGCGTTGCCTGGCGGACCTCCGCCGCGAAGGCCCGCAAGGTCGGTACTTCCTCCGGCAGCAGGCGGTGGCCACTGGCATTGCGGTAGACCGGCGCCCGCGGGTGCTCGCGCATGCGCTTCAACATCGCCGCGCCGGCATCCGAGAGTCCCGGATAGCGGGTGCTGTCGTCGGGCTCGGCGAGACTCATTCGCGGCTCCACTTGTCCGCCGACTCCTCCGCGGCCTTCTTCGCCAGCGCCTCGCGGATCTGGCGTGCGCGCTCCTCGGCCGCGCGGGTGGCGGCGGCCAGGCGTGCGCGCTCGCGCGAACTCACCGCCAGGAAGCGGTCCTCGGCGACGTTCTCGCTCTCGCCGGCGGGGCGCAGCCCGGCGCCGCGCAGCGCCATCCGCGCCAGCTCCTCGCGGCGCTCGTCGTCGTCGATCCAGGCCTTCGCCGCGGTCTTCTCGGCGAGTGCATTCGCCTCGTCGTAGAGCAGCCGCAACAACTCGCCAGGTCCGATGCGGCCGAGCAGCGACTCGTCCATCAGCAGCCAGCACAGGATCTGCGTGAGCGTGCGCGGGTTGCGTTCCTTCGCACGGTCGCGACCGGCGAAGCGCTCGATCAGCTTGAGGTCGGCGCTGATGCCATGCGCGGCCAGCACATCGCCGACCAGTGCCGGCACGTGCACGCTGCCGTGGCCGGCGATGCGCGGCTCGGCGAGGAAGGGCGTCGGCGTGTCGATGAGCCGCCGCGTCAGTTGTTCCAGCGGTGGTCCTTCCTCGCTCATGCGCTCTCCAGCGCCGGTCGCGGCACCTGCATGAAGTCTACGCCGCGTGCGAACTTGCCCGACACCTGAGTGCTCGGGCAGTCGCTGCAGGCCGCCGCGCAGCGCAGCGTGCGTGCGGCGCGGAAACGCGCGGGCAGGGCGGCAAGGTCGTCGACGTCGAGCAGGTCGATGCCGTACTCGGCACCGGTGAAGGCGCAGGGAGCGAGCAGTCCGTGTTCGTCGACGAACAGGAAGTCACGGCCTGGATCGCAGTCGGCGACCGGCCAGGGCAAGGCGGCCAGCGCAGCCCGCAGGCGCGCCGCGTATTGCGCGTCTCCGGCCACGACCACGTGGCGATCGCGCAGGCGCGCGCGCAGTGCGGGAAGCTCGCGCTGGAAATGTGCGAACTGCGCCGGCAGCACCGATTCGCGAGCATGGAACTCCGGCCGATCGCGTCCACCGAGCAGGTTGAAGCTGATCTCGTCGACACCGGCGGCGGCGAGCGCGTCCGCGAGCGTGGCGAAATCACCGATGGTCGAACGCATCAGCACGATGTTGGCGCGCAGCCTGAGCGGCGAACCGAGCGCCGCGCGCTCGCGCGCCAGCGCGCGCAGCGCCGTGAGCACCCGCAGCGCGCCGCCTGGCCAGCCGCGCAAGGCGTCGTGGCGCGCATCCGCCACGTCCAGGCTGAGCGTCAGTTCGTCGAGGCGTTCGAGGACCTCCGCGCGCGCAGCGGCCGTGCCCAGCGTGCTGCCGTTGCTGGTGGCGCTGACACGGATTCCGCGCGCCCGTGCGCAAGCGCTCCAGCGTCTCCAGTCGCGCCAGCGCAAGGGTTCGCCGCCCAGCCAGGACAGCAGCGGTGCAGGCGCGCGCAGCGCCGCGAGCAAGTCGATCAGATGGCCGATCCGTCGCGCGTCGAGGGTGGTGCGGGCGAAGGCCAGTCGGCGGTCGTAGGCGCAGAAGCCACAGGCCAGGTTGCAGGCGGTGGTCACCCGACAGACCACCACCAGTGGACCTGCCGCGGACCGCTCGCCACCCATTGATCCGACGGCCGGGTCGCGCCGGTCTGCAACGCCGTCATCCCGGCGCATGCGGCACGCCGAATTGCCAGTGGCCGGTGTGCTTCATCGTGTCGCGTCCTGACATCGGGAGCATTGGGCAGGGATCTGGCTTGCGGCTCCGTCCGGACCACAGGGCATCCCGCCCGCGCACGCTACTACACCAGCTTGCTGCCCCATAGTGCAGCCACATCCGTCGGCGGCGCGAAGCGGTCGGCGCGCGCCTCGCTCCAGAAGCGCCGGAACACCGCGTGCTGCGGCACACCCGCGAGCAGTTCGCCTGGTCGCAGGAAGGCGTACAACGAGGCCAGCGAGCGTACCTCGTCGGCGGAGACGCGGCGGATGATGTGCTCGGGCCCGAGTTGCGAGGGGTGGTCGAGGCCCGCTGCGGCGATCAGCTCGCGCAGCGCGCGCAAGGTGTTCTGCTGGAAGTTGGCCACCCTCCTTGCCTTGTCGGCGACGTCCAGCGCGCGCCAGCGACTGGCGTCCTGGGTGGCGACCCCGGTCGGGCAGTGGTCGGTGTGGCAGGCGCGCGACTGCAGGCAGCCGAGCGCGAACATGAAGCCGCGCGCGGCGTTGCACCAGTCGGCGCCGAGCGCGAGCGTGCGCGCGAGGTCGAAGGCGCTGATGATCTTGCCGGCGGCGCCGATGCGGATGTGCTGGCGCAGGTTCAGCCCGACCAGCGTGTTGTGCACCAGCATCAGCGCCTCGCGCAGCGGCGTGCCGACGTGGTCGGCGAACTCCATCGGCGCCGCGCCGGTGCCGCCTTCGCCGCCATCGACGACGATGAAGTCGGGCAGGAGACCGCTCTGCTGCATCGCCTTGGCGATGCCGAACCACTCCCAGGGATGGCCAATCGCGAGTTTGAATCCGACCGGCTTGCCGCCGGACAGCTCGCGCAGCCGCTGTACGAACTCGAGCAGCCCGAACGGCGTGTCGAAGGCTGCGTGGCGCGCCGGGGAGATGCAGTCCTGGCCCATCGGCACGCCGCGCGTGGCGGCGATCTCGGCGCTGACCTTGGCCGCCGGCAGCACGCCGCCGTGGCCGGGCTTGGCGCCCTGCGAGAGCTTCAGTTCGATCATCTTCACCGCAGGCAGCGCGGCGCGCTCGCGGAACTTCTGCGCGCTGAACACGCCGGCGCGCTCGCAGGCGCCGAAGTAGCCGGAGCCGAGCTCCCACACGAGGTCGCCGCCGCCTTCGAGGTGATAGGGCGAGATCGAGCCCTCGCCGGTGTCGTGGTAGAAGCGCCCCTGCGCGGCGCCCAGGTTCAGCGCACGGATCGCGTTCGGGCTGAGTGCGCCGTAGCTCATCGCCGAGATGTTGAACACGCTCGCCGCGTAGGGCTGCGTGCACAGGCGGTTGCCGACGGTGACGCGAAAATCGTGGTCCGCGGGCTCGCTTGGATGCAAGGAGTGGTTGATCCACTCGTAGCGCGGCGCGTACACCGCGAGCTGGGTGCCGAAAGGCCGCGTCTCGCGCTCCTGCTTGGCGCGCTGGTAGACGATCGCGCGCTGCTCGTGCGAGAACGGGACTTCTTCGTGCGCGCCCTCGATGAGGTACTGGCGCAGCATCGGCCGGATCGCCTCGAACAGGCCGCGCAGGTGACCGACGATCGGGTAGTTGCGGCGCAGCGAGTGGCGGCGGGCGTTGAGGTCGGCGATCCCGAGTGCGAGCAGCGCCGCGCCGGTCAGCGCGAACCAGGTCCAGCCCAGCCAAAGACTGGTGGCCAGGGTCAGGGCGCTGGCGATCAGCGCCCACCAGCGCACGCCCGGCAGGTTCACGCGGCGGCCTCGAGCGCGTCCACACCGACGAGGAATTCGCCGATCGCGCGCGCCACCGCTTCGGGGGCCTCGATCGCGCTGTTGTGGCCGCAGCGCGGCAGTCGTACGAGCCGGGCGCCGTGGATCTCGCGCGCGAGCAATTCCGCTTCCTCGGGCGGGGTGGTACGGTCCTCGTCGCCGACCAGCACCAGCGTCGGGCAGCGGATGTACTTGAGCTCGGCGCGGACGCTGGCGCGTCCGATCACGCCGCCGACCGGTCCGACGATCCGTCGCGGCAGCGATTGCACGTGGTGGATCCAGCGTTCCAGCTCGGCGCGCCGCGCCGGGTCGGTGCGGAAGCTGGGACCGAACATCACCGGCAGCAGCGAGCCGATCAAGGGCGCCGGGCCGAACAGCCCGAACACGGCCTGCATCATGCGGTAGCGGATCCGCCGCAGCAGCGGCTCTGCGCTCGCGCTGGTGCTGAGCAGGGTCAGCGAACGCAGCAGTTCCGGATAGCGCGCGGCCAGCCGCAGGGCGACGAAGCCACCCATCGACAGGCCGACGAAATGGCAGGGCACGCACTGGGTGCCACGGAGCAGGTCGACCGCGTCCTCGGTCAGGGTGTCGAGGTCATAACCTCCGGCCGCCGGTGCGGAAGCGCCCTGGCCGCGGTGATCGTAGGCGATCACCCGGTAACGATCTTCGAGCGCATGCCGCTGCGCCTCGAACATGTGCTGGTCGAACAGCAGGCCATGGGCGAAGACCACGGTCTGGCGACCCTTGCCGGATTCGACGTAACTCAGGTCGATTCCGTTCGCGGTGGCGGTCGGCATGGGCGCACTCCCGGTGGCGACGACCCGAGCATGGCCCAGGCGCGCGACGCAGGGAAGCGCTGCCGGGTCAAACGTTCAAGTGCCGTTGCGCGATGGGGACGCCACCGGCAATTCGTGCAAGGCTGGCGCGTACACGGCCCTGAGGATTGTTTGGGCCAGCCTTCACGGCGGCGGCGCGGGAGCACCGCCCTCCACCCAGGGTCGCGCTTGGAGGGCCGCCATCCCGGCGGCTGCTCACGCCCGCGACCACCGCGTCACTTCTTCGACTTGGCCGGCTTCTCAGGCTTGGCTTCCTCGAGCAGGAAGGTCAGGCGCAGCGTGACCCGGTAGTCGACCACTTTGCCCTTTTCGACCACGACCTTCTGTTCCGACACCCAGGCGCCCTGGATGTGCTTGATCGTCTCCGATGCGCGCGCGACGCCCTGGCTGATCGCGTCCTCGAATCCCTTGGTCGACGACGACGAAATCTCGATGATTTTGGCGACACTCATGACGATGACTCCCGACAGGTGGTTGGCGACGCCGGGCGGCGTGCACCGCCATTCCAGGCATCGGTGCGCCGCCGACGATCACGCTCGATCATGATCGGACGTGGGGGGCGCGTGCAATGGGAACGTGTCCCGCCGACGCCACCGACATCAACGGTGGGCGACCAGTGGCCGGACCGGATGGTCAGACGGGACCGCCGCGCACACGGTAGCTGCATCGGCCGGCGCGGTCGATCAAGCCTTCGGCATGCAACCAGGATCGCGCATCCGCGGCGTCCTGCTCGAACCAGGCTTTTGCCGATCCGAGCCGGAAGCTGTAGCCCCAGGCATCCATGTCGGCGAACGCACGCTCGCGGCCGAAGCCCGGAATGTCGTCGGCCAGCACGATTTGCAGCCAGCAGGTGGCGATCTCCTCCTCCTCGGTGTCGGCGGCGTCGGTGTGTACGCTCGCGCGCCGCTCCGGCGTGCAGGTGATCCAGTGGCAGCCCTCGTGCAGGATCGAGTGCAGCGGCGTGTCCGGCCGCGCGTACAGCGCATCGCCGACCAGACCCGCCTCGCATTCACCCCAGTAGCTGCCCGGGATCTCGACGCCGTCGCCAAGTACGACCAGGCGCAGGCCGAAGCGCGTCAGCAGCGCGGCGACGGGCGCGGGGTCCAGTTCGCGCAGGCGAAGAACGGGCGGGCATTCCGGAAGGACCATTGCCGGGGACGGGTTGTCGGGTTCCGGTGACTGGGAAAAGCCGACGTTGCGGTATTCGCGGCGCGTACTCCGGCGATCGCTTCACTTCCCTTCCGGCAGCGTCACCGACAGCTCCAGCACTTCCTGGTCGCCCTCGCGCTGCACGTCGACATGCACTGCATCCGGATCGACGTTGACGTACTTGCGGATCACTTCCAGCAGTTCGCGCTTGAGCAGTGGCAGGTAGTCGGGTGCCGACTGTGCGCTGCGCTCCTGCGCGACGATGATCAGCAGCCGCTCCTTGGCCATCTTCGCGGTGTTCTTCGGGCGACTTCTGAACAGGTCGAGCAGGCCCATGTCAGCCTCCGAACATGCGTTGGAAGAAACCTTTCTTCTTCGGTTCGGTGAAGCGCATCGGCCGCTCCTCGCCGAGCAATCGTGCCACCGCGTCGGCATAGGCGAGACCGGCGTCGGCCTGCTCGTCGAGGATCACCGGCACGCCCGAGTTGGAAGCCGAGAGCACGTCCGGCGACTCCGGAACCACGCCGATCACCTTGACGCCGAGGATCTCCTCGACGTCGGCGACGCTCATCATGTCGCCCTTCTCGACCCGTTCGGGCGAATAGCGCGTCAGCAGCAGGTGTTCCTTGATCGGCCCCTGTCCCTGCTCGGCACGGCGCGACTTGCTGGCCATGATGCCGAGCACGCGATCGGAGTCGCGCACCGAGGACACCTCCGGGTTGACGACGACCACCGCGCGATCGGCGAAGTACATCGCCAGATAGGCACCGCGCTCGATGCCGGCCGGCGAGTCCGCCAGCACAATGTCGAACTCGGCTTTCAGCTCGTCGATGACCTTGGCCACGCCTTCCTGGGTCAGCGCATCCTTGTCCTTGGTCTGCGAGGCTGCGAGCACGCACAGGTTGTCGAAGCGCTTGTCCTTGATCAGCGCTTGCTTGAGCGTGCAGTCGCCGTTGATGACGTTGACGAAGTCGTAGACCACGCGGCGCTCGCAACCCATGATCAGGTCGAGGTTGCGCAGGCCGATGTCGAAGTCCACCACCACGGTCTTCTTGCCGCGCTTCGCAAAACCACAGGCCAGGCTGGCGCTGGTGGTGGTCTTGCCGACGCCGCCCTTGCCCGACGTCACCACGATGATCTCGCCCATCGATACTCCTCAGACCTTCAGCGGGCGGATTTCGAGCCGCCCTTCATCCAGATGGATTTCCACCGCCTTGCCGGCGACATCGCGCGGAGCGGACTCGAATACCTTGAAATTGCCGGCGATCGATGCGACTTCGGCGCCGAATGCCAGGCAATAGATGCGTGCGCGCACATCACCGCTGGCCCCTGCCAGGGCCTTGCCCATCAGTCGGCCGTAGACGTGCACGCAGCCGTCCGCCGCGACCTCGGCACCGGCCGAGACGACGCCGGTGATGATCAGGTCGCGACCGCGTGCATACACCTGCTGGCCGGAGCGGATCGGCCCCGGCAGCACCAACGGCGGCTGCAAGCCAGGTGGCCCTGGCGGCTTCGGCGGCTCCGCGTCCGCGGCCGGCACTTCCTCGGCCACCGGCTCGGCCGGCTCCGCATCGACCACCCGCGTGCGCCGGCGGTCGAGGCCCAGCAGCGGCAGGTCGAGCGCATGTGCGGCGGCCTCGGCGCCCGGATTGGCCGCCATCGCGATCACCCGCAGACCGGCCTGATGGATGCGCCCAACCAGTTCGCGCAGCAAGCCGTGGTCGGCCAGTTGCGAGAGCGGGTTCAAGTCCAGCACCACGGGCGCGCCGCGCAGCAGCGCGGGCGCCGAAGCCACATGATCGGACAGTTCGGACTGCAGTTGCAGCAGGTCGAGGTGGCGGATCGCCAGCACCATCAGCGAGAACTGCCCGGAGCGCAGCTCGAAGGAGGCGCCGTCGCGGGCGCGCGTCGCGATGTCGCCGCGCTGCTCCATCAAGGCAGGCTCCGGCTGAGGCGATCACCGCCGAGCACCTGCGCAGGAGCGTCGGCGGCGTCCCCATAGGTTTCGCGGACGAAGGGATAGGCCTTCATTTCCTTGACCATCAACGACACGCGGCGACCGTTCGGCAGGCGCTGCTGGCCGACCTCACGGAAGCCGTTGGTGCCGAAGAACACCAGCGCGACGTCGTCCCTGGGTTCGATGAAGACCTCGCAGCTGAGCAGCGGGTAGCGTACTTCCGCGAAACTCAGCACGTCGGCATAGAACACCCGGCCGATGCCGTGCCGGCGGAAGCGCGAATCGATGACGATGCGGTCGATGTACAGGAAGTCCGGGTACTGCTCCCGAAACCACAGGAAATTGGGGCTGTCGTAGTCGGCTTCGGGCGACAAGGCGATCTGGAAGCCGGCCAGTTCGCCGTTGTAGCGGGCCACGCGGAAATAGCGGGCGATCTCGTAGAGCCGGTGCATGCGTTCGCGCGCGATCGGCACGATGCCGCCACCGGCGGTGTTGTTCAAAGCCCACACGGGTTCCAGATCGTCGGCCTCTATGTCTCGAAAAATCAATGACATGTCAGCACAGTCGCGGCTCTGGACGGTCCATCGAAAAGGGTTCGCCCGCGGCGCCGGAGCGGATGGGGCGGGGGGATTATGCACGGGCCGCCCGGCCCCGGCGACCGCCGGCCGGCGTCACCGCCGGTGGATGACGAATGGACGTTTCACCGGGCTCGCATCATCGTTAGGCTGCCCGGACGGCTGCATCCAACGGCAGCCAGGCAGGCCATCCCGTGTCGATACGTTTCATTCGGACCTACAGCCATGGGCGGTTGTTGCGGTATGCCGGGCTGTTCACCTGGGCCTGCGTCGGCCTCTCGCTGGGCTTCGTCATCGTGCGCGAGGGTCGCGAGTTGTCGGTGCCGCTACTGTTCGCCTACTTCGCCTTCGCTGTCGCGCACGTGCTGATCACATTGGAGATGGAGCACAAGAGCCGGACCACGGTATTCGTCGGCTGCATGTTGGCGATGACGCTGGCGGCGCTCGCCATCGGCCACCTGACCGGCACCGGCATCTGCGCGATCCTGCTGATGGTCTGCGCCAGCGTGCTGCCCTGGGTGCTGCCGCTGGGTCAGGGCATCGGCTGGCTGCTGCTGCAGAACCTCGGCATGTTGCCGGTGTTCCTGTCGCGCCCCAACTTCGACGCCCTCGACGCGGTCCTGCAGGTGGGGCTGTACCTGTCCTTGTCCACCCTGACCTTCTTCAGTTCCTTCGTGGCCGAACGCCAGACTCGCGCGCGCGAGGAGCTGCGCGTGGTCAATTCCGAGCTGCGTGCGACTCAATTGCTGCTCGCCGAGAGCGAGCGCGCGAGCGAGCGCCTGCGCATCTCACGCGAGCTGCACGATGTCGTCGGCCACCACCTGACCGCGCTCAGTCTGAATCTGGAAGTCGCCAGTCACCTGGTCGAAGGCAAGGCATTGGGGCACGTCAAGCAGGCGCAGTCGGTGAGCAAGCAGTTGCTCGCCGACGTTCGCCAGGCGGTCAGCGTGCTGCGGGGCAGCGACCGCATGGATTTGCCCGTCGCCTTGCGCGAGCTGGTGGCCTCGGTGCCGGCACCCGAAGTGCACCTGCAGTTGCCAGAACGGCTGGAGATCGCCGACGCGCGTCGCGCCCAGGTGCTGGTGCGACTGACCCAGGAAATCCTGACCAACAGCATGCGCCACGCACGCGCTCGCAACCTGTGGCTGCATTTTCGTCTCGATGCCGACGAAGTCGAACTGGTGGCGCGCGATGATGGCCGCGGTGCCGCCGAGCTGAAAGCCGGCAATGGTCTGACCGGGATGCGCGAAAGACTCGAGATTTTCGGAGGATCATTGGACATCGAGACCCGCCCGGGGTATGGATTCGTGGTCCTCGCGCGTTTGCCCCTGGAGAGCAAGCCATGATTCGAGTGTTCCTGGTCGACGACCAGACCTTGGTGCGGCAAGGCGTGCGCAGCCTGCTGGAGCTGTCCGACGCGGTGCAGGTGATCGGCGAGGCGCGCGATGGCGACGAGGCGATCGTCGAGATCCCGCGGGTTAGACCCGACGTCGTGCTACTCGATCTGCGCATGCCCGGCAAGTCCGGTCTGGAAGTGCTGGAACAGCTCTCGCGCAGCGGCGAACTGCCGCCGACGATCATTCTCACCACCTTCGACGAGGACCAGCTCGTGCTGAACGGCCTGCGCGCCGGCGCGCGTGGTTTCCTGCTGAAGGACGTCTCGCTCGACCAGTTGGTCAGCGCCATCAAGACCGTCGCCGAGGGCGGCTCGCTGGTGCAGCCCGGCCTGACCGACCGCCTGTTGCGTGGCGTCAGTTCGCTGGAGAACAAGTTCGCCAGCCTCGATGAACCCGATCCGCTGACCGAACGCGAGACCGAGATCCTGCGGCTGATGTCGGGCGGCTACTCCAACAAGGAAATCGCACGTTCGCTGGACGTGGCCGAGGGCACGGTCAAGAACCACGTCTCCAACATCCTGTCCAAACTTGGCGTACGCGACCGCACCCGGGCCGTGCTGAAGGCGCTGGAACTGGGGCTGGTGCAGGGCGCCAGGCGTTGAGTCTGCCCTGAGTCTGCCCTGCCGCAACGCGGACACCGGCACCAGTGGGCACGGCACCGCGACGGATCGGTGGCCGTCCACCCGTTGAAATGACGGTCCCACCACCCGGAGTTCCCGATGCGTTCCGACCCATCCCGCTACTCGCGCTTGTCGATCCACCTGCACTGGCTGATGTTGCTGCTGATCGCCGCCACCTACGCCTGCATCGAGCTGCGCGAGTTCTATCCGCGCGGCAGCGATCCGCGCGAGGCGCTGAAGACCTGGCACTTCATGCTCGGTCTGTCGGTGCTGCTGTTGGTGCTGGTGCGGATCGGCGCACGCCTGATCTCGTCGGTACCGCCGATCACGCCCGCTCCCGCCGCCTGGCAGTCATGGATGGCCAAGGTCATGCATCTGGCCTTGTACGCACTGATGATCGGGTTGCCGATCATGGGCTGGTTGATCCTCGGTGCAGAGGGCAAACCGGTGCCCTTCTTCGGTCTGGAACTGCCTGCGCTGATCGGGCCGGACAAGGGTTTCGCGAAATCGCTGGAGGACATCCACGAGATCGTCGGCCAGATCGGCTACTTTCTGATCGGGGCACACGCGCTTGCCGCTTTGGTCCATCATTACCTTGTCCGTGACGACACCCTGACGCGGATGTTGCCGGGCCGACGCTGAGTCCGGCGGCGTCCCGCCGCCAGCCCGACCGGGGCGCTGGTCGTTCGTGGCCCGCGCTTGGTGAGCGCGCCCACCCTCGAGGAGTACCCCTGATGAACCCACGTCCCCGCATCATCCTGTCCACGCTGGACGCCGAGCGGCTGGAGCGCCTGCTGGAGTCCCTGCCGGCAGACGCGTTCCCCGGTCGGGACGAACTCGAGAGCGAACTCGATCGCGCCGAGCTGGTGGCGCCGCGTGAAATCCCGCCCACGGTGGTCACGATGAACTCCACCGTGCGCTTCAGCGTCCAGTCGACCGGGCAGGAGTTCGCGCTGACCCTGGTCTACCCCAAGGACGTCGATGCCAGCCCCGGTCGCATTTCGGTGCTCGCACCCGTCGGCAGCGCGCTGCTCGGGCTGTCGCAAGGGGACGAGATCGAATGGCCGGGTCCGGGCGGCAGCACGCTCCGCCTGCGCATCGTCGAAGTCTTGTATCAACCCGAGAGGGCTGGCGAGTTCCACCGATAGACAGCCGTCTCAGCCCGAGGTGCCCGCCAGGAGTCGTTTCAGGAAGCGTCCGGTGTGCGAGCGGTGGTTGCCCACGATCTGCTCGGGCGTGCCGGTGGCGATGATTTCGCCGCCGCCGTCGCCGCCCTCGGGCCCCAGGTCGATCACCCAGTCGGCGGTCTTGATCACATCGAGATTGTGCTCGATGACCACCACCGTGTTGCCGCGTTCGACCAGTTCATGGAGCACACCCAGCAACTGGTCGATGTCGTGGAAATGCAGGCCGGTGGTGGGCTCATCGAGGATGTACAGGGTGTTGCCGGTGTCTCGCCGCGACAGCTCGGTGGCCAGTTTGACCCGCTGCGCCTCCCCTCCCGACAGCGTGGTCGCCGCCTGACCCAGACTGATGTAGGCGAGGCCGACCTCGATCAGTGTCCGCAGTCTGCGCGCGAGCGCCGGCACGGGTTCGAAGAGTCGGTGTGCGTCTTCCACCGTCATCGCCAGCACATCGGCGATCGAGTGACCCTTGTACAGCACTTCCAAGGTTTCGCGGTTGTAGCGGCGGCCGGCGCAGACGTCGCAGGGCACGTACACGTCCGGAAGGAAGTGCATTTCGACCTTGAGCATGCCGTCGCCCTGGCAGGCTTCGCAGCGCCCGCCCTTGACGTTGAAGCTGAAGCGCCCGGCGAGGTAGCCGCGGGCGCGTGATTCGGGCACTTGTGCGTACAGTTCGCGCACCGTCGTGAACAGCCCGGTGTAGGTCGCCGGGTTGCTGCGCGGCGTGCGCCCGATCGGGCTCTGGTCGATGTCGACCACCTTGTCGAACAACTCCAGGCCCTCGATGCTGCGAAAGGGCGCCGCCTGCGTGCTGGCAGCGTTCAGCTCGGCGGCGGCGATCCGAAACAACGTGTCGTTGATCAGGGTGGACTTGCCGGAGCCGGAGACGCCGGTCACGGCCACGAAGCAACTGGCCGGGAGTTCGAGGTCGACGTTCTTGAGGTTGTTGCCGCGCGCTCCCTTGAGCGTCAGCCAGCGCCCGCGCTGCGGCTCGCGTCGCCTGCCGGGCACGTTGATCGAGCGTACGCCGGACAGGTACTGCGCGGTGATCGATTCGCTTGAACGCAGCAGTTCGGCGTAACTGCCCTGGGCGACTACACGGCCCCCGTGCGTGCCGGCGCCGGGGCCGATGTCGACGATGTGGTCGGCGAGCCGGATCGCGTCCTCGTCGTGTTCGACCACGATCACGGTGTTGCCGAGGTCGCGCAGGCGCTTGAGCGTGCCGAGCAGGCGCTCGTTGTCGCGCTGGTGCAGTCCGATCGAAGGCTCGTCGAGCACATACATCACGCCGACCAGCCCGGCGCCGATCTGGCTGGCGAGTCGGATGCGTTGGGCTTCGCCGCCCGACAGGGTCTCCGCGGAACGCTCCAGGGTCAGATACTCCAGGCCGACGTCGACCAGAAAGCGCAGTCGTTCGCAGATCTCTTTGACGATCTTCGCGGCGATTTCGCCACGCCAGCCGGGCAGCGTCAGCGAGTCGAAGCGCCGCAGCACTCCGGCCACCGGCAGCGCCGCGCACTCGTGGATCGCATGCCCGTCCACACGGACGTGACGTGCGGAGCGGTTGAGTCGGGCCCCGGCACATTCAGGGCAGCGGCGCTGACTGATGTATTTCGCCAGTTCCTCGCGCACCGCAGCGGACTCGGTCTCGCGGTAGCGCCGCTCCAGATTGCTGACGATGCCCTCGAAGGGTTGCTTGCGTTTGAGCCCGCGTTCGCCCTCGCCGAAATAGCGGAACTCGATCGACTCGCCGTCGCTGCCATACAGCAGCTTTTGCCGGATCGCGGGATCGATGCGCACCCAGGGCGTATCGACGTCGAAGCCGTAGTGGCGCGCGAGCGCCTGCAACATCTGGAAGTAGTAAGGATTGCGCCTGTCCCAACTGCGGATCGCGCCGCCGGAGAGCGGGCGCTCCGGATGCGCCACCACTCGCTCGGGATCGAAGAACTGGGTGACGCCAAGGCCGTCGCAGCCCGGGCAGGCGCCGACCGGCGAGTTGAACGAGAACAAGCGTGGCTCCAGCGCCTGCAAACTGTAGTCGCAGACGGGGCAGGAATATTTCGCCGACAACAGCATCTCGGACCAGTCGGCGACATCCATCGGTGCCAGGATCGCGAGCCCGTTGCCGAGCTTCAAGGCGGTCTCGAAAGATTCCGCAAGCCGCTGTTTCAAGTCCGATCGCGGTCGGAAGCGGTCGATCACGGCCTCAATGGTGTGCTTGCTGCGCAGTGGCAGTGCCGGCACGGTATCGATCTCGTGCACTTGGCCGTTCACGCGTACTCGCACGAAACCCTGCGCGCGCAACTGGTCGAACACCTCTCTGTGTTCGCCCTTGCGCTCGCGCACGACCGGCGCCAGCAGCATGTAGCGCTGATCCTCCGGCAGTACCAGTGCGCTGTCCACCATCTGGCTGACCGTCTGTGCGGCCAGCGCATGGCCATGGTCGGGGCAGTGCGGCGTGCCCACGCGCGCGTACAGCAGGCGCAGATAGTCGTAGATCTCGGTGACCGTGCCGACCGTGGATCGCGGGTTGTGCGAAGTCGATTTCTGTTCGATCGAGATCGCCGGCGACAGTCCTTCGATGGCGTCGACATCCGGCTTCTCCATCATCGACAGGAACTGGCGCGCATAGGAGCTGAGCGACTCCACATAGCGCCGCTGACCTTCTGCGTAGATCGTGTCGAAGGCGAGCGAGCTCTTGCCGGAGCCCGACAGGCCGGTAACTACGATCAGGCGGTCGCGCGGCAGGTCGAGCGCGATGTTCTTGAGGTTGTGCGTGCGTGCACCACGGATCTTGATCAGCGACATGCGTTTGGCGGGAGCGATGCGAGGAGGCCGGTGATCGACGCCGGACGATAGAGCTTAAGCTCGCAACGCTGTCCGTAGTGTCCGCGCCCCGACGGCGGCACGGCAACAGGTCGGGCTGAATCGGCGCAAGCTGAACGAACGCTGTCCTCGGCCGTCGCGGCCAACAAAAGGCATTGACAGCCATCTCTGTTGAAGTATGATGGCGAGCTCTCCCGGCGAGATGTCGGCGAGGAGTGGGATGTGTGGGAAGGCTCTTTGACAACGGATTCGGAGTGTCTTGTGTGGGCGCTTGGTCG
>JABAQR010000045.1 GCA_019187485.1 Lysobacterales bacterium
CGCCGCGTCCGCGACGGTGCGCGCCGGGATGCGCCGCGGCCACGGGCCGCAGCGCATCCGCGCCGTTCTGCGCGAGGCCGGGCTGGCCGACGCGCCCGGTCTCGCAGGCGAGGAGCCCGTCGACTGGGTCGTACAGGCCCACGCCTTGGCACTGCGACGCTTCGGCGAGTCGCCGCCGGCCGACTACGCCGAGTGGGCGAAGCGCGCGCGCTTCCTGCGGGCACGCGGCTACGACAGCGAGACCATCCGCAAGGCGCTCGACCCGCCGTAGGCCTGATCCCGCGACCGGACTGCCCTCGGAGTGGCGATCCCTGTCTCCGTCCGCCCCGAGTGCGCGCTCACCCCGGAAGCCTGTACATTCGCGGGCTCGCTTCCGCTTGCGTCGCCGCGCCGATGAAAACCACCCACGAGATCCGCCAGGCCTTCATCGACTACTTCGTCGGCAAGGGCCACCGGCACGTGCCCTCGTCCTCGCTGGTGCCCGGCGGCGATGGCACGCTGCTGTTCACCAATTCGGGCATGGTGCAGTTCAAGGACACCTTCCTCGGCGCCGAGAAGCGCGACTACACCCGCGCGGCCTCGGCGCAGCGCTGCGTGCGCGCCGGCGGCAAGCACAACGACCTCGATGCGGTCGGCTACACCGCGCGCCATCACACCTTCTTCGAGATGCTGGGCAATTTCAGCTTCGGCGATTACTTCAAACGCGACGCCATCCACTACGCCTGGGAACTGCTGACCCGGGTCTATGGCCTGCCGGCGGACAAGCTCTGGGTCACCGTCTACCAGAGCGACGACGAGGCTTACGAGCTGTGGGCGAGGGAAGTGGGCGTGCCGGTCGAGCGCATCGTGCGCATCGGCGACAACAAGGGCGCGCCCTACGCCTCCGACAACTTCTGGCAGATGGCCGACACCGGCCCCTGCGGCCCGTGCTCGGAAATCTTCTACGACCACGGCGAGGGCATCGAGGGCGGTCCGCCCGGCTCCGCCGACGCCGATGGCGACCGCTACATCGAGATCTGGAACCTGGTGTTCATGCAGTTCGACCGCTCGGTGCTCGGCAGCCAGGAATACGCCGACGCGGCGAGCGCGCAATCCGCCTACGAGGCGACGCTCGCCGCCGGCAAGGTGGTGCAGCCGCCGACCGCGAGCCGCTCGCCGGCGGGCGAGCTGAAGTACACGCTGACCGAATACCGGATGGCGCCGCTGCCGAGCCCCTGTGTCGACACCGGCATGGGCCTCGAGCGTCTCGCGGCGGTGCTGCAGCACGTGCACTCCAATTACGAGATCGACCTGTTCCAGGCCTTGATCCGCGCCTGCGCCGCGCTCACCGACACCGCGGATCTCGCCAATCCCTCGCTGCGCGTGATCGCCGACCACATCCGCGCCTGCAGCTTCCTGATCGTCGACGGCGTGCTGCCGTCCAACGAGGGCCGCGGCTACGTGCTGCGCCGGATCATTCGCCGCGCCCTGCGCCACGGCTGGAAGCTCGGCGTGCGTGGCGGCTTCTTCCACCGCATGGTCGGCCCGCTGGTCGCACAGATGGGCCAGGCCTATCCGGAGCTGGTGGCGAAAGCGGCGCTGGTCGAGCAGGTGCTCGCGGCCGAGGAAGAGCGATTCGCCGAGACGCTGGATTCCGGCATGAAGGTGTTCGAGCAGATCGCGCAGAAGACCAGTGGCGTGATTCCCGGCCCCGAGGCCTTCCGGCTGTACGACACCTACGGTTTCCCGGTCGACCTGACCGCCGACGTCGCGCGCGAGCGCGGGCTGGCGGTCGACATGGCCGGATTCGACGAGGCGATGGCGGCGCAGCGCGAACGCGCGCGCAGCGCGAGCCAGTTCGGCGGCGGCGTGCAAATCACCGCGGAGCACGTCGAAGGCCTGCCCGCGACCGAATTCACCGGCTACGAAGGCGGCGCGGGCAGCGCGCGCGTGCTGCGACTGCTGGTCGACGGCCGGGTGGTGCAGCAGATCGTCGGTGGCGACCGCGCGCTGGTGATCCTCGATCGCACACCCTTCTACGCCGAGAGCGGCGGCCAGGTCGGCGACCAGGGCCGGCTGCTCGCCGACGGCGGCAGCTTCGACGTCGAAGACACCATCAAGGTCGCGGCGGTCTTCCATGGCCACCTCGGCCAGTTGCGCGCCGGCGTGTTGCGCGTCGGCGACGTGGTCGCGACAGCGATCGACGCGCCGCGCCGCGCCGCGATCGTGCTCAACCATTCGGCCACCCATCTGCTGCACGCCGCGCTGCGCGAGGAACTTGGCGAGCACGTGCAACAGAAGGGCAGCCTGGTCGCGCCCGACCGCCTGCGCTTCGATTTCTCGCATTTCCAGGCGATCACCGGCGAACAGCTCGCGCGCATCGAGGCGCGCGTCAACGAGCAGATCCGCGTCAACGCGCAGGCCGAAGTGCACCACATGGGCATGCAGGAGGCGCTGGACTTCGGCGCGATGGCGCTGTTCGGCGAAAAGTACGGCGAGCGCGTGCGCGTGCTGAAGATGGGCGACTATTCGACCGAACTCTGCGGTGGCACCCACGTACGCCGCACCGGCGACATCGGCCTGTTCAAGATCGTCTCCGAGGGCGGCATCTCGGCGGGCGTGCGCCGCGTCGAGGCGGTTACCGGCGCCGGTGCCGTGGCGCTGGTACAGGAGCAGGAGCAGCGCATGCGCGAACTCGCCGGGCTGCTCGGCGGCGGTGGCGGCGAGCAGGTGCTGGCCAAGGTGCAGCAGTTGCTGGAGCGTTTGAAACAGGACGAGAAGGAACTCGCCGCGCTCAAGGTCAAGGCCGCGAGCGCCTCGCTCGACGACCTCGCCAGCCGCGCGCGCGAGGTTGCCGGCGTCCGCGTGCTCGCCGAGCGCGTCGAGGGCATCGACGCCAAGGTGCTGCGCGAGCTGCTCGACCGCCTGAAACAGAAGCTCACCGACGCGGTGATCGTGCTGGCCTCGGCGCAGGACGGCAAGGCAACCCTGATCGCCGGCGTCGCCGGCAGCGCGCTCGGCAAGGTCAAGGCCGGCGACGTGCTCGGTCACGTCGCCGCCGCGGCCGGCGGCAAGGGCGGCGGTCGCCCCGACATGGCCCAAGGCGGCTGCGCCGACGTGCCGGCCCTGCGCGAAGCCCTCGTCGGGCTGGCGGGGTTCGTCGCCGGGCGGTTGTAGTCGCCACCCGCGCAACCGCGCCGAAAGACAAGACGGTCTTCGGGCTCTGCGTCCCGATGGTCAGATCGCGTGGTCGATGGGCAATCGCCCGTAGGCGGATGGTGGACGGTTCAATTCCGGCTGTCCGGATAGCAAGTCAGCGGGTTGGCGGGCGAACGGCTCCAACTTCCCCGGTGACTTCCACGGTCACTTCCGCGGTCAGATGCGGGGTGACTTGCGGGGTGACCGGCGCGCCCGGCGCGAGGCGGGTACGTCCGAGGCTGTTTGTCGCAAGCAAATCGAACCTCAGTGATATACCCGTGCACTGCCGCCCATGCCTGATGTGTAAATGTGTGCGAACACGGCGCTGGCCTTTACGTTGATTTCGTCGGCGTCATAGGCGTCAGAGGGCAGGTGGGCAAACAGGTGCTTGATGATTTCGGCTTTCACCTGCGCTTGTGCAGTTGCCTTCTCGCGCCAATGATCGATCTGCAGCTTGCCGCTGGTCAGTTTGGCCAATAGTTCCTTGGCTACCTGCTTGATGGCGTCCCGGTTACCTTTCGTCAACGTATCCTTCTGCAGCAGGTCGAACACAACCAGTTGGTCTTCGTTTTCGAGCCCTTCTCGCAAGTAGCGCTTTTCCTCGTCGTTGAGGCTGTCATTCAAGGCGAAAAGGTCGTCCATCACCTTCTGGATTTCGGCGGCATCCTTGTCCTTGTTGTACTCCTGCACGATTTCCTGGTAGCGCTCGTACAGGTCGACCCGCGTGGGATTGGCCTTCACCATCGCGGCCAATCGCTCCTCGATCTTCTCCATCAGGTTGGTCGCCATGACATTCTTGAACGACGTTTTCGCGAATTCTGAGCGGAGGCGCGCGAAGTCGACGACGGACAGGTCGTAGCGCGGTGCTGGCGGTTCCTTGACGTCGGGTTTTTCCGTCGCCAATGCGAGGTCCACGACCTGATAAAGGTCCTGCAGCAGGGCGCTTACGTCCGGCGTGGTGCGCGCATCCTGAAGCTTGTTATAGATCGCATTGATTGCACTCTCTTCGGCGTCGAAATCGAATAAACCCGGGTGCGGGAACAACCCTCGATGCCGGGCCTGCACGTCTTCCACAATCACCTGATAGGTCTTGCGTCGTTCGTTGCTTTCGCACAGCAGGTTTACCGCGACCAGGATCTGCTGCTGCTTGTCGAAGCCCTTTGCGGCGATCAGCACGCCCACATCAAAACCGATGTCGGCCAGGAAGTCCCGCGCAGCCTTCAGGCTCTGAGCGTACTCAGCCAGTGCTTCGGTGTCATCGCGCACCGTGTTCTGTTCGCCTTCGCCCTTGCCGGTGCCGGCGCGGTCGCCCTGCGCAAAGGTGGCCAGCGCCTTGCGCAGACTCTTGAGCATGCCGTTGTAGTCGATGATCAGACCATGCTTCTTGCCGCCGCCCACGCGGTTGACGCGGGCGATGGCCTGCATCAGCGTGTGGCCTTGCATCGGCTTGTCCAGGTACAGCGTTGCCAGACATTTCACGTCGAAGCCCGTCAGCCACATGGCGCAGACGATGGCGATGCGGAACGGGTTTTCCGCCTGCTTGAATTCTTTTTCAAGACTGCGTTTGACCATTCTCTCGCGGTGCGGAGCGATGTCTAGCGGCTCGTCACGATAGTTGCGCCACTTGGCGAATTCGGTGACTTCGCCCTGCTCCTGCGAGACCACGACGCAGCATTCGGTGGCCTTCATCCACTCGACTTGTTCGCGCCGCTGTTGCAGGAGCTTCGGCAGCGCTTTGCCCTTGGCGGCGAACAACGCCTCTTCTGCGGCCACGCTTGCTTCCAGCTGTGCGGTCTTCTCCTGCCACTTGGCCGTGACCAGATCATGCATCTTCACGCAGGTGATCTTGTCCAGGCAGACCATCATGGCCTTGCCGCCGCCGGTGTCCACCACCTTCCATCGCTGGTGGAAATGATCGACGAAGTCTTGCGCGACCTTCTCCAGGCGCGTGGGTGAGGTCAGGATCGGGTAATCGCGCGCCAGTTCCCGATAGAGTTTTTCCTCCTTTTCGTCCGTCCATGGGTCGCTGAGCGTGGCGGTTTGTCGAGCCGCCTCGATGTGTTCGGCGATGCGTTCGCTCACGCTGGGGTCGACGATCTTCAGCTTCTCGCCCCGGTTCTCATAGAACAACGGCAGGGTCGCACCATCGGCCACGGCGCGCTGGAAGTCGTAAATCGACACGTAGTCGCCGAACACCTCACGCGTCAGCTGTTTCTCGCCGGCGTCGATCAGGGGCGTGCCGGTAAAACCCAGGAACTTGGCGCGTGGCAGGCCCTTGCGCATGTTCAGTGCAAGGCGACCGTACTGGGTGCGATGCGCTTCGTCGCTGATGACGATGATGTCGTCGCGTTCCGAATAGGCGTCCCTGACCAGATCACGGTATTTCTGAATCAGGCCGAACACGTAGCGACGGTTCTGGTCCCGCAGCATCTTGCGCAACGCATCGCCGCTGGAGGCCTGGTCCGTCTTGCTGTTGGCGCGCCCGGCATTGGTGTAGGTGGAGGCAATCTGGTCGTCGAGCTCCGTACGGTCGGTGATGACCACGAAGGTGTAGCTGCCCGAGATCTTGCGGTGGATCTTCTCTGTCAAGAACAGCATGGAATACGACTTGCCTGAGCCCTGCGTGTGCCAGAACACGCCCAGTTGCCCGGCGCGGACCTCGGCCTGAGTTTCCGGATCGTCAGAGGTAAGGCGTTCGATCACCCGGTTGACGCCCAGGTACTGGTGATTGCGCGCAACAATCTTGTGCGTTGCCCCTTCGCTGGCGTCGAACAGCACGAAGTTTTCCACGATGTCCAGCAGCCGGGCCCTGTCCAGCATGCCCTTGAGCAGGATGGGCAGCAGGGGCTGGTCCTTGCCCGGCTCCGGGTCGTCCTCGTCCAGCCGTTTCCATCGGTAGAAGTGTTCGCGGGTGCTGGTCAGCGAGCCGTACTGCGCATCGTGGCCATTGGAGATGACCACCAGCGCATTCCAATGGAACAGATGCGGAATGGTGTCGAGGTAGTCGCTGTAGTTCTTCTTGTAGGCGCTGTCGATGTGCACCTCGAAGCGCTTGAGCTCGATGAACACCAAGGGCAGGCCATTGACGTAGCCAATCACATCCGGGCGTCGCAGCCATAGTCTCCCGCGCACCCAGAGCTCGCGCACAGCTTGATAGCGATTGTTCTCAGGGTGGTCGAAGTCGATCAAGCGCAGACGCTTGTCCACCAGCCGGCCGGCAGCATCCCGATACTTCACCGGCACGCCGTCGCGCAGCAGCTTGTACTTGTCCTCGTTCAAGGCAATCAGCGTCTTGGTGACGTCGTCCTGCAGCACCAGTGCCAGCGCCTGACTGTATGCCTCTGCAGCCAGGCCTGGATTCAGGCGCTTGAGCGCGGCCAGCACCTCGCGGCTGAGCACCACCTCGGTATCGTTGCTGCGGCCCAGAAGGCTGTCGGGCCCGAAGTCCTCGTCGTCCTGGGCGAACACGTTTTGCCAGCCGAGCCGACTTTCCAGCAGTTCGGCTGTTGGCGCCTGGATCAACAGGTCTTCGGAATAGTCCTTCTTCGCCATCACCGTCGTCCCGTGCTCATTGCGCCATCTCGCGCCGGTGCGACACATCCAGCCGGTTCCACTCGATGGCGCGCTTGCGCCAATGCGTGGCGATGGCCTGAGTGAAATCAGGTCGGACCAGTTTGGCGCGGGCTTCGCACCAGCTCGCGGATTCGCGGCGAACGACGATGCCTTCCATCGGCCCGTCCCGGAAGCGGCTGGACGCTGTCGTCACGAGCTGCTTCAGCTGGGGCAGGGTCGCTTGTCCTCGAAAAACCTCCCGCACCGTCGCCAGTCCCGCTGTCTCCGCCAGCGCGTTGCGCCTCCGCGTACTCCAAAATCGCCCCGCGTCGCGATCGTAGACGTCGAACACCAGGAACCAGTCGGGCAGTGCGCCGTAGTCCAGCGAATGGCGGGCCGCGCACCATTCGCCGAACACCATCAGGCTGGGCTGCAGCACGTCCAGCAGGGCGTCGTGATGGACGGAGATCCAGGCCGGCAAGCGCGCGAACTGGCCGGCATGCGGTTCAGCGAGGTACTGGCCGCGGTTCTGGGCCAGCAGGTCGCCCTCGGCGGACAGCGAGAAACCCAGATTGGCGCCATCGAGCTTCTCTTCGACCACGACATCGCTGGCCAATAGTGCCTTTGCCTCGGCGGCCGAGAGGACCTTGTCGTCCCGCGGTTCACCCTCACCCAGCCAAGCCAGGTGCGGCGTATGCGGGAAACGGAAGAACGATGTCATGACGGCGCACCTGGCAGCGCTGGCACCGGCTCGCCGGGAAATTTGTTGCGGTAGAACTGACACACGTCATCGGGGCAGAGGAACTCGACTGCGACACCTCTGGCCTGCAAGGCCGGCCACCAGTTCAACCACTTGCTGTCCGCTGCCTGCCAGATCGGCGGCCTGTCCTGGTGTGCATGGGCAACGGCGGCGAACTTTCGATCAGGCGGATCGAACTGAGGCTCCAGGGCGGAATCGGGAAATTCGGCGAAGCAATCCGGCGCATGTTCGGTCAATGCCACCTGTTCGACCCGCGCCGGATTCCCTGCTTCCCGCAGCAGCCATTTGAGGAACACATCGCCGACGCCCTTCGGCGGGTTGAGCGTGGTCTTCTGCTGATACTCCCCGAGTATCCGGTAACGCTCATCGATCACCACGACACCGGCCTTTTGCATGGCCTGCAATCGCCGGACGCAAGCCTCTACGCAGTCGTCCGAAACATCGGCATGCTGCTGGTTGGCGACCAGCAGGACATTGGTGTCGATGACCGCCTTCATTGCGGATCGCTCCGGCCGGACAGCTCGCGCTTGCGCTGCAGGGCGGCCAGCGTGCGGCCGGCGATGTCTTCCAGTTCGTTGCCGAAGAAGTGCTCAGGCCAGTTTTCGATTTCGCCGAATATGTTCAAGCGCAGCGGCTCCAGTTCCGTGGCCGCGCCGGCGCGACGACAGAAGTAGACCGCGACATCCTGCGGCTGGATCGCGCCCTCGGCGACGCGCCGTTGCAGGCGGTTGAGGAAATGCTCGGAGTGGCTTTCCACGATCAGTTGGACGTTGCGTTCCTTGCTGTCTTCGCGGGCCTGCGTGGCGGAAATGAACACGTCCGCGAGTTCGGCCTGCACCTGCGGGTGCAGATGAATCTCAGGCTGCTCCATCCACACCGCGGAGTTGGGCGGGCAATAGAAGGCTTGCACGAGCGCGGGCAACACCTGGGAAACACCAAAGCCGACGTCGGTGATCTTGACGTCCGGCGCCTTGGCGTGGGTCTTGATCAGCACCTCGTACTCCTTGCGGCCTTGCGCCACCGGCCGAACGGAGAAGTCGTGGATCACGCCGAGGTCTTTCAACCAGGCGGCGATGAACGGCGCGAATTCCTGCTTCGCACGTTTCGGGCCGCGATTGAGCATGCGTCCCTCGCTCTGCGCGGCCAGGATCGCAGCGATGGCGTTTTCGCCCATCTGCCCGACGCTGGATGGCGTGTCGCCCGACCACTGATAGATCCGCTGCGGGTGATTTCGCAGCGGCCCGAGATAGGAAATGCTGTCCAGCATGGCCTCGGTGGCCAGCGCGAAGTCGGAGAGAAACCCGGCGTTCTTGAAGCGCGCGATGCTGATGTCGGACAGTCGGTAGAACTTCTCGGGTTCTTCCAACGGCCATTTGCGGCCATCGGCCATCTTGAAGTTGTAACGATCAGAGGACAGGGTGAACTTGCGCTTGTCGTCCCGGCGCAGTTGCACATCCAACACATCGCCTGCCTCGGAGCCCAAGGCATAGCGCAGTTGCTGCACTTCGGGTTGCGCGGCTTTTCCCGCGGCCAGTGACACCGACAACTGCATGCGGTCGCCCTGGTAGCGGGCGCTCGCCTGCAGCGGATCGCGCACCTCCAGCGGTTTTGGCAAGTTCCAGCCGATCTCGAAATCCAGTGACTGCGTCAGGTCGTGACCGTGCAGGCAATCGGCAAAGGTGCCGAGATCAATCAGTGATGAGGTGTCACCCAGATGCAGCGCACGCTTGCGGTCGGTCGAGCGCGCCGTCTGCTGCAGCGCCAGCAGCAGATGGCCAAGACTGCTCTTGCCCGCGCTGTTGGCACCGAAGATCACGGTCAGCGGCGCCAGGCGAATCGGGCCGGTGTCCTTCCATGCCTTGAAGTGCTTGATATGCAGGTGCGTCAGCATGGCAGGGGCACTCCATCGGTGTGTACGGCTCGGGGCATTGCTATTCCGGAGACATCAAGCTGGCCGGACATCAGTTTGGGGAGCAACACGTCTCGGGCTTGGACCAGCTGTTGATTCTGTTTCTTGATTAATCGCACCTGTTGGATCAACGGGTACACCCTATCCTCAAACGATTTCAATGGATCAGCTGCCGGCCAAAGCACAGGCAACGAGCGAAAGGTCTTCTTCGAGATTTCTTTGAATGTCGCACCCGTCGCTAAGCTGATCATTTCGTCTACGCGACTCAGCAAGTTGAACAGAAGGAACATCCGGGAGTTCAACCGCTTTGGCAGCACAGAGATGAAGCCTTGATTCGTGCAGGCCGGCTTGTCCATCAGTGCGAAGTAGCCAATCGACGCGCGACTGGTCATCAGAATGGTTTCCCGCGGCACCAGTTTGGCAGAAGAATTCGAAAGACCAGCTTGGGTGATTCTCTTTTCCGAGTCGAGCAGCGCAATACAATCATTGCGGGTCACGTCGGTAGGCGTCACCCACACTACGTCGCCACCCCAATACTCAGGGCGCGTTGTCGATGGCGTTCCGCCGCCCACTGCATCGCAGACATCACCCAACGTGAGCGGCAGCCACCCATCCGGCACACCGTCCTTCACTTTTACCGACTCATGGCCAGGAAAGCGCATGTGCACGAACCACTCGCGGTAGAGGCGGCGGGCGGCGTCTTCGAGCAAGGCGATGCGGCGCTGGTTGGTGGCGATCAGGTCGTCGTAGGCTTGCGCTACCTCGGCAATTGCCCTTTGGGCGGGAAGCGGCGGAAGTGGAATCTCGAACGACTTGAGAATCCGGAGATTAATATGTGGAACGCCTGCCGTTATGGTCCGGTTGAGGATGACTTGAATCGTGGATTCAAGTCGGAAGTATTGGTAGACGTACCTAGCATCTGCCTTCGTCGCATCGACAGTGAGCTTCATCTGGCTCTGAGACACTACATACCTGTCGTATTTCGAACTCCTTGGAATCAACCCGACTTGCCCAAGCGTTCCCCGCTGCGTGAACAGAACGTCGCCGCGAAACGCCAAGTTTGGGCGGAGCTGATCAGCCTTTTCTGGCGTGACGAAAACGAACCCGCTTTCGTCAAAGCATTCGGGACCACCCAGGTTTTGGCCGCGGATTACTGGCACCCCGTCATCGACGTAGTGCTTCGATGTCAAGTTCGAGCCAAAAGGCCCGCCCACAAACGAGTACGGCACATCAGCCTTGATGCTGTCTAAGGTCACAATCGGCCAACTCATCCCAGCAACTCCTCAAAGTTGCGGGCAATCTGCCCCGCCAGTTCCACCGCCCTCTCATTCAGCTCGGTCAGCTCGGTGTGGATCTCCCGCAGCTTTTCGGCGAAATCGTCCTCGTCTTCGTCCGCTGCCGCGGCCACGCCCACATAACGCCCGGGCGTCAGCGAGTAGTCGTTGGCGGCGATCTCATCCAGTGTCACAGCCTTGCACAGGCCCGGCACATCCTCGAACAGGCCATGCGGAAAGCGGCTGTGCAGCCAGTGGACCTGGTGAATGAAATAGGCGGCCTGCTTCAACGCATCGAGCACCACGTCGCGTACCGAGGGATCTTCGTTCTTCTTCGCATCGGCGGCCAGCAATGCGCGCTTGGCGTCGCGGATCGATCTGCCATTGAAGGCCTCGCTCTGACGGGCGCGAAGCTGCTTTTCCGCCACATCGAGCAATCGCAGCCAGTGCTTGTGCCGCGCTTCCACCACCTTGCTCGCGGCCTTCAGTCGAGGCGCGAGCGCGTCGAACGTGGCTTGCAGCGCCAACTGACCGGCGTGAGAGTTGAGGTCTGCGCCGGCGACCGCGGCACGGGCGTCGCAGCAGGCTGCGAGCAAATCGGCCAGCGCGTCGGCCGCCTGGGCGTCGCTTTTTGCCGCCGCGAGTTCGGCGCGAAATGCCTCTAGCTGGCGCTCGGAGACACGGCCCGCCGGCTCGTCCTCGTCCGGTGGATTGGGTGGTCCGTCCACCGCCATCGCGCGCACGCCACCATTTAACTCGTAGATGTTGGTGCGCTGGGCAAAGTCGGAGAGCAAGGCCGCCAATGACGCCACGGCCGCGTCGTCTGCGGCGACGCGTTCAGGCAGTGCTGCCAGCAGCGCATCGACCTGCCGTTGATAGCGGGCGACGAGCGCCACGAACTTCTCGGGTTGGCCCCGGTACAGCCAGACGATGGCGTTGAGGTTGGCGTGCTGTTCGTCGGTGAAGATGTGCGAGCGCGCAGAGACCACGTGATACACGTTGCGCGCGTCGATCATCAGCACCTGATCGCGCAGGTCCTGCGGCTTGCCCTTGTCGAAGAACCACAGCGTGCAGGGCAGGCTGCGGGTGTAGAAGAACTTGTTGCCGATGGCCATCATGACGTCGACGTGGCCGGTCTTGACCAGCTTCTCGCGGATGTCGCGATCCTTGTTGCCGGCGTCCGATGCGCTGGACGCCATGACGAATCCGGCGCGGCCGGTGTCGTTCAAGTAGGCGTAAAAGTACTGAATCCACAGGCTGTTGGCGTTGCTGATGGCGCCGGTCTTGGCATTGGTGCCGGGCAGGCCGAAGGGCAGGCGGCCGTTGTCCGTGGCCTGGCCTTCCACCTTCTTGGTATCCACGCCGTCGACATTGAAAGGCGGGTTGGCCATGACGAAGTCGCACTGCCCGACAAGATTGTCGATCTGGTCGTAGAAGGTGTTGCCCTGGCGGATGTTGGAGGCGTCCAGCCCGTGCACCACCAGATTCATGCGCGCCAGCTTGGTGTTGGTGTCGCTCTTTTCCTGGCCGTGGAAGGTGACGGTGTCGTTGGCCTGCTGGTGGCGCACGTCTTCGATGAAGTGGCCGGTCTGCACGAACATGCCCGCCGAGCCGCAGGCCGGGTCCAGCACCAGGCCGTGGTCTGGCTCGATGATGTTGACGATCATGCGCACCAGCGACGGCGGCGTGAAGAATTCGCCGCCTTCCTGCGCGCCGCTCATGGCGAACTTGTTGAGGAAGTATTCGTAGATGCGCCCGAAGACGTCGCCGGTAGCGGCCTTGATGGCAGGGCGGTCGAAGATCTTGACCAGTTCGGCCAGCAGATCGGTCTCGAAGGCCGGGTAGCCGCGCGGCAACGCGCCCTTGAGCACTTCGTATTCGGCCTCGATCACGTCCATGGCGCGGTCGATCACCTCGCCCACGTTCGCGCCTTGCGGCAGGCTGGCAATGCGGTCGAAGCGTGTCGCTTCGGGCAGATAGATGGCGGCCTTGCCCTGGAAGCCGAGCTTGATCAGCGCCTCACGCTGGGCGGCCGGTACTTGCGAAGGAATATCGGCCTCGATCTCGGGAAGGTACGCCTTGAATCGGTTGTCGGCGTGGCGCAGAAAAATCAGGCCGAGCACCGGCATCGCATACTCGGCGGCGGTGAGCTTGGAGTTGGCGCGCAGCTGGTCGGCGGCTTCCCAGAGTTCGGTTTCGAGTTGATGGATATTCATGCATTGGCTCTCGTGCGGGGCACGCTCGGCGCCGCCAGTTGCTGCTCGGCGTCATTCGCGCCGCCCGCGCGCACCCAGTCATCCACCTCCGATGCCTTGAACTTCCACAGCCGGCCGACGCGATGCGCCGGCAGGCCCTTGCGGTCGATCCAGCGGTAGATGGAATCGCGGGTGACGCCGAGATGCTCGGCGATCTGTTCCACGGACACCCAGGGTTCGGCCATCAGGTGCTCCATCAGCGAGTAGGCCAGCGGCATAAAGTCGTAGTGAATCGTAGCGGTCTGAATTTATCAGGTGGCGCCGACAGCGGCCACCGGACGCTTGGCTTCGCCGTCGAACAGCGCGTTCATCGGGCTCCCATCACCATCCCAGGGAGCATCCCATGACCGCAATCTCGTTGACCCCGGCGCAGCGCGCCATCCTCGAACAGACCGTGCGCCACGCAGAGGGCCGGATCGACTGGTTCCCGCCGACCATCCACGGCGGCGCCCGCCTCAAGGTGCTCGCCGGCCTCGGCAAGCGCGGGCTTAAGTGCGCGTCCTGCGGAACTCCGCCGCCCTGGTCGATCACCGTCCGCCGAGCGCCGCCACCATCGTCACCAGCAACCTCGACTTCGACGAATGGGCCGACGCCTTCCCCAACAAGATGCTCGGCGCCGCCACCATCGACCGCCTACGCCACGGCGCCCACAAGATCGTCCTCGACGGCCCGAGCTACCGCGCTCCCAGACCACCCGCCGATACCCCGAAAACAACGGTTGCCAACAAGCCCAAAAAGCCCTGAAATCCGACCCCGTTCGAGACCCGTTTTGAGGGGCCTGCAAGTGGCTCCATTACGGCGATCATCGGTGGCTCCATTGACCCGGTCGGTGACATGCGCCTGACGCTGCTGGAACCGGACATCGTCCAAGCCATCTACGCCGGCCAGCAGCCGCGTTGCATGAGCCTGCTGTGGTTCCAGCGCAATCCGCTGCCGGTGGACTGGGTGGCGCAGCGGGAGATCGTCGAGCGGTTCGATGGCTGACTGAGCTACTTGCCCTCGATCACCCGTGCTACTTCACCGTGGCATTCGGCGCACGCGCCGACCAGCAACAAGTCGCCGTTCTTGATGGTGCCGCTGAAATTGGTGATCGTCGTTTCGTGGCGACAATGCCCGCACCAGACGTTGGACAGCAGCCGCTGACGGATTTCGGCGGGGATGGATTCCCAGCGTTGGCGAGCCGGTGGCGTGAAGTTGGGCAGTGATTCAATGGTCACGGCTCATTCCTCGAACAGTTCCGAGTGCGTGCCCGCGCGCACGAAGATGAGGGTGTTGCTGTCCAGCCGGTAGATGAGCAAGAAATCGCCACCGATGTGGCACTCGCGGTGGTCGGCCCAGTTTCCTTTGAGCGCGTGATCCAACCATTCCGGGCCCAGCGGCGCATCGTTGGCAATGAGCAGGAGCATCGCCTCCTTCAAGCGCTTCAGGTCGTATCGACCCGAGCGCGAGAGGCGCTCCCAATCGTTGAGGAACGTCTTGGTGTAGTCGCACGCCCTGGGCGGGGCGGCCCGCTTACTGCTGGCGGGCTTCTTCGAGGCCATCGATCAGGGCGTCGGCAGAGGCAAAACGGGCAGTGCGCGTCTTGGTCATCGCACGCGCTTCTTCCATCGCCGCGCGGGTCGTGGCGTTGGGGACCTTCAGCTCCAGCGGGAAGGCCTGGTCGTTGACCACGCGCTTGAGCAGGATGCGCACCGCATCCGACACAGACAGCCCCATGGCGGCCAGCGCCTCACTCGCTTGCGCCTTGATTTCGTCGTCCACCCGGACGTGCAGCATCGAGGAATGGGCCATGGTTGGATCCTCCGTTTCGTCAATTGTGTATCTCGAATGCGATACGGTCAAGAGCAGTGGAGGGGTATGCCCGGGTGAGCGGCATCGCGAGCCGGCAACGTTGGGCGCCCGAGCGCCGGCCATGGTTGACGGCGAACCCGTCCGTCTAAGTGGCTGTTTTGGCGAGGAATAAGCCTTCGCCCACCCGAAAGGAAAACAGAGAACAGAGAAAGCTGTCCGGCGTCAACTATCTTGGCCGGTCAGAGGCGGGGTGGTTTGGCTGTTGATGGCTGCTTGAGCTGGGCGTCTGCCTCCTCGGTGGCTGGTTCAGGTCGTGGGTGGCGGTTCCGCTGAAGGCGGTGCCGTGCGTGCCTTTCGGGTAGGTGCTTGCGGGCCCTTCGCCGAGCGCATTCGGTAGCTGGGGGCGTTCATCTCGAGGATCGTCGCGTGGTGCACCAGGCGGTCCACGGCGGCCAGGGTCATGGCCGGGTCGACGAACACCTCACCCCACTGCGAGAACGGTGTGTTGGCGGTGATCGCGAGGCTCTTGCGCTCGTAGCGCTCGGCGATCAGTTCGAACAGCACCGAGGTTTCGGCCTGATCGCGACGGACGTAGCTCAGGTCGTCCAGGATGAGCAGATCGAAGCGCTCCAGCTTGGCCAGTTCCTGTGGCAGGCGCAGCTCGCGGCGGGCGGCCTGCAGGCGCTGCACGAGTTCCGAGCAGCGGCTGAACAGCACGCGCCGACCGGCGTCGATCAGGGCATGTCCGAGAGCGCACACCAGATGGCTCTTGCCCACGCCCGGCGGGCCGAACAGCAGCACGTTGGCGCCCCGGTCGAGCCACTCGGTGCCTTCGGCCAGCGACATCACCTGCGCCTTGGACACATTGGGTACGGCCGCGAACTCGAAGCCCGACAGCCGCTTGTCCGGGCTCAAGCCAGACTCTGCGCGGTGGCGCTCGATGCGCCGGATCTCGCGCTCGGCGATCTCATGTTCCAGCAGCGTCTCCAGCAGGCGATGGCCGGGCCAGCCCTCGCGGTCGGATTGCGCGCACAGGTCCGCGGCCAGCCGCTTGATGCTGGGCAGGCGCAACTCGGTCAGCATCAGCCCCAGGCGCCCTTCGTTGGTGCGCGTGGCGGCGCTCATGCCGTCACCTCGCCGGCAACGGCTTGCAGCAGGGCGTCGTAGCCATCCAGCGGCGGCAGCTCCACCGCCACCGCCGGCACCTCGCCCCGGGGTGGCGCCAGCAGCGTTGTCAGCGTCAGCAGATCGGGCAACTGGTCCAGATCCATCAGGTGTTCCAACTCGTTGGCCAGTTGCGCCTCGTGGCCTTCGGCGGCCAGCGACAACAGCCCCACCATCGTCGTGCACGCCTGGCGCTCGGGCACCGCCGCAGCCAGACGCTCCCAGGTGCGGCGATAGACCTCGCGCGGGAACGCCGCGTCGCGCAGCACCCAACGCGCGAAGGCCCCCGGCTTGCGCTTGAGCGCAGCCACCAGGTGCCGGTAGTCGATGTTGCGCGGATGCCGGCAGCCATCGGCATGCGTGGCGCGCGTGCGCTCCAGCACGCGCTGGCCGCCGAGCCAGCACTCGATCCGCTGTGCGTGGACGCGCACCATCAGGCGGTGTCCGATCAGCCGACTGGGCGCGCTGTACTGCGCCCCCTGGACGGTGAAGATGCCGAACTTGCTGACCCGCGCCGGCACCTCCTCGTACTCGGCGGTGCGCCGGCTCGGCAAGGCCTTGAGCATCGGCCGCTCCACGCAAAGGCGCTTGGCGACACGCGCATTCATGCGCTGGACGATGGCATCGACGAAGCGTTCGTAGTCGCCCACGCCCTCGAACGACCGCGACCCGCGCAGGCGCAGGGCCTGGTCGATGGCGGTCTTGAGCGAGCCATGGCGCGTCTCGATGGCTCCGTTCTCGTGCGACTGGCCCGGGTTGCAGCGGCTGGCGCGCATGCCGTAGTGGCGACACAGCTCGGCGTAGCGCGCCGTCAGCTCGGTCTGTTCGGCGAGGTTATTGAAGGCAGCCGACAGACTGTCCGTGCGGTGCTCCTCGGGCACCCCGCCCAGCCGCCACAGCGCCGCCTGCAGCCCGCTGGACAGCGCGATGAAGCTCTCGCCACCTGGGTGCACCTGCGCATGACGCCAGCCCGAATGCGCCAGCGCGAACTGGTACAGACGATGCGGAAAGTCGACGCCATCGATCCGCACACCCAACTCGTCGCACACGGTGAAGTCCGACAACCCCAGTCGAGCCGGCGGGTGTTCCTGCGCGAAGTAGACCTCGCGCTCGGCGCCATGCAGCGCCCGCCATTGCCGAACGCGTCGTTGCAGCGTGCGCAGCACCGCGCCGTCGTAAGCGCCGGGGTGGCGTCGCTGCATCTCCTCCAGCAAGGTGACCGCGTTGAGTTCGCTGTCCGACTGCAACAGCGGCACCACCTCGCTGTCCCAGACCGCATTCAGAGGGTCCTGCCGCGTCCGCCAGTTCCGCAGCGGCCTCTGCGAGGGCAGATGGTCCGACCGCTCGATGCGACGCGCACTGCGTTCGCTGATTCCAACCTTGGCCGCCGACGCCAACTGCGTCAGCCGCTTGCGATGTTCCTTGTACTTGTGCACTTGATGGTCCGTGAGTCTCTTGCCGGGCATCCCGATGGCCTTCGATCAGGTCGTCGAAGAACCCTAACCCCGCCTCCCGGACCTGTCCGGCTTTAGTCCTCAACCGGCCAAGATAGTTGTCGTCGACCGGCCAGGGTAATTGTCGTCGGACAGAAAGCTCTGGCCCCGAAGTGCGGCGATTTTGAGGGTTCTGGCGGAGGCCACCCGCAAGGCCGAAGGCCAGAAGCCCGCGCCGCGCAGGGATGCGCGCAAAGAAAAAGGGCCCGGAGACGATCCGGGCCCTTCTGATTGGTGGAGGCGGGGGGAGTCGAACCCCCGTCCGCAAGCCCTACGTCTCGTGCTCTACATGCTTAGCCGGATCTTCGTTCTCGTTGCGCCGCGCTCCAACCGGCGGGAAAGCTGCGCAACCAGCCTGGTGGTTTTAGTTGCCCGCGTCAGGCCCGCGTGGCTCACGATTTCGTGATTCTGACCCGCCTTTACCGAGCACGAACACAAGGTAGGGCGGTTAGGCGGCCTTAGGCCGCCAGAGCGTAGACTTCGTCGTTCGCGACTAGAGTCTTGCAGCTGGATTAACGAGGAAAGCTACCCCCTCGGCATGCACCCGAGGTTTCACGACTTCCGTCGAAGCCAGTGCGCCCCCGTTGCCGGGTCCAGTGTAGGGACGACGGATGAGTCTTGCAACGGTCGTGAGCGCCAGGTGTTCAGGCTGGGTCCTCTTCGATCGCGAAGCAACGTACATTCCCGATGCATGCGCGGCACCACACTCGCAGGAGGCTGAAGCGTGGGTTGGACCATCTATCACTATCTGATCACCTTTCTTTTCTGGATCCCGTTGACGGTACTGTTTCTGCGCATCGCACTGCCGCTAGTGCGTGCACCCTTCTCCGATCCACTGGTCGGCTGGGTCTATTCGATCGCCAACCCGTTGTTGCGGCCGTTGGAGCGTTTCGTGCCGCGCTGGCGCAACCTGAGCTTGGCCGCCGTGCTGCTGTTCTGGTTGGTCGCGAGCGTCGAGTTCGCCTTGTTGCTGCGCCTGGCCGGGCATCCCGGCCTGTGGCTGCTGGGCGGACTCCTCGGCGCGATCCGTTTCACACTCGGCTTCCTGATCGCGCTGATTTTGCTGTACGCCTTGTTCAGCCTGTTCCAGCCACGCGCGGGCACCTCCTTCGTGTTCATCACCGAACGTCTCGCCACGCCGCTATGCAACCGCATCCGACGGCTGGTGCCGCTGATCGGTCCCTTCGATCTGTCTCCCGCGTTCGCGATACTGCTGTTGATGATCCTGCGCCTAGTGCTGACGGAACTGACGGTCGGGCTGATGCGCTAGCCCATCTTGGGCACGTGCAAGAGCGGCCGCCGAGGACGGCGGCCCTCCAGACAGCGCGGGTGGAGATCGGTGCTCCCGTGCCGCCGCTTCCGGGGCAACGCTCCGTCATGGTGAGTACGGCATGCTTGCGGGAGACGCATGCGCCATGACCTGCGAACAGGGTCAGGTCTGCGGCCTTCGGATCAGGAATGCCGCCAGCACGGCGCGACCTTCGCCGAGCAGTACGTTGAAGGTGCGCGCCGCGGCGGCGTTGGCCATGCACTCGATGCCGCAGCGACGCTGCAGAGCGCACGCCTGCAGCGCCGGGGACAGCCACAGTGAGCGCTCGCCGGTGCCGAGCAGGATCAGCTCCGGCTGCTGCGCCAGCAGTTCGTGGATGTGTCCGGTGGCGAGTTCGGCGAAGCTTTGTGGCGCCCATTCGCCATGCCCGGTCGGACACACCCAGAAGCTGCGCTCGAGCCAGCGATCACCGATGCGGACGCGCACGCCATCGATGCCGGTGATCGCGGCCGGATGCAGGTCAAGATCGCGGCTGAGCTGCATGGCCTTGGCTCAGGGCAGTTCGATTTTCGGCGCCTCCGGATTACGCCGGAACAGGCTCACCACATGGCCGATGCGGTGCACGATCTCGGATCCGGTGTCCCGCGCGATTCGTTGCATCAGCGCGTCGCGCGCCGCGCGATCTTCAGCGCTGACGCGCACCTTGATCAGCTCGTGGTGCGCGAGTGCGCCTTCGATCTCTTTCATCACGCTCGCGGCCAGACCGCGTTCGGCGACCATCACGACCGGATTGAGGTGGTGCGTGAGGCCGCGCAGGAAGCGCTTTTGCGCCTTGTCGAGAGCCATGAACCGGCTTCCGGGAATGGGAGGGCGCGAAGGCTATCATGCTCGCCCATAGCACTCCGGAAACGGCCAGCAATGGCACGCAGCAAGAGCAGCGGTCGCTGGCTCGACGAACATTTCTCGGACCCGTACGTGCGTCGCGCGCAGGTCGAAGGCATGCGTTCGCGCGCGGCCTACAAGCTGGAGGAACTGATCGAGCGCGACCATCTGCTGAGACCGGGCATGGTGATCGTCGATCTTGGTGCTGCTCCCGGCGGCTGGAGCCAGGTGGCGCAGGACCGGCTGAAGGGCAAGGGTCGGGTGATCGCGCTCGATATCCTTGAGATGGCCCCCTTGTCCGGCGTCGAGTTCATCCATGGCGACTTCACGCAGGAGACCGTGTTGCAGCAGTTGGAACAGACTCTGGCCGGCGCACAAGTCGACCTTGTGTTGTCCGACATGGCCCCCAACATGAGCGGTGTACCCTCGGTGGATCAGGCACGATCGATGCGTCTGGCGGAACTGGCGCTCGATTTTGCACGCCGGCACTGCAAACGCGGCGGTGGCTTCCTGGTCAAGTTGTTCCAGGGTGAGGGTTTCGACGGATTCATCAAGGACGTGCGGGCAGCATTCGACCGACTGCATTTGCGCAAGCCGAAAGCTTCGCGCGGCCGCAGCCGGGAAATTTATGCACTGGGAACAGGCTTTCGAGCCAACTTAAGCCCGGGTACAGATTGACGGCGGTAATCGTGGCGGCCGGGGCCGTCGCGCTCGAGGAGTGAGTCTTGAACGATCTGATGAAGAACCTGCTGCTGTGGACCGTGATCGCGCTGGTGCTGCTCGGCGTGTTCCGCAGTTTTGGCCCCGGCACGACCGTCAGCACCGGCCTGTCCTATTCGGACTTCCTGGCCAGGGTCGAGCGCGAGCAGGTCTCCGAAGTGCGCATCGCCGAGGACCGCAAGATCTCGGCCAAGATGCAGGATGGCAAGACTTACGAGTTGTACGCGCCGGAAGATCCGCGCCTGGTCGAGACCCTGATCGCCAACCACGTCAAGGTCGTGCAGTCGGCACCCGACACCGGCTTCTCGCTGCTCGGACTGCTGCTGAACCTGCTGCCGGTGCTGCTGCTGATCGGCTTCTGGATCTTCGTGATGCGCCAGATGCAGGGCGGCGGCGGTGGCCGCGGCGCGATGAGTTTCGGCAAGAGCCGCGCGCGGCTGCAGGGCGAGGACCAGGTCAAGGTCACCTTCGCCGACGTCGCGGGCGTGGACGAGGCCAAGGAAGAGGTGCATGAACTGGTCGAGTTCCTGCGCGATCCGGGCAAGTTCCAGAAGCTCGGCGGCAAGATCCCGCGCGGCGTGCTGATGGTGGGCCCTCCGGGCACCGGCAAGACCCTGCTCGCGAAGGCGATCGCCGGCGAGGCCAAGGTGCCCTTCTTCATCATTTCCGGTTCCGACTTTGTCGAGATGTTCGTCGGCGTCGGCGCGAGCCGCGTGCGCGACATGTTCGAGCAGGCCAAGAAGCACGCGCCGTGCATCATCTTCATCGACGAAATCGATGCAGTCGGCCGTCACCGCGGCGCCGGCCTCGGCGGCGGTCACGACGAGCGCGAACAGACGCTCAACCAGTTGCTGGTCGAGATGGACGGTTTCGAGGGTTCCGAGGGAATCATCGTGATCGCCGCGACCAACCGTCCGGACGTGCTCGACCCGGCGCTGCTGCGCCCGGGCCGCTTCGACCGTCAGGTGGTGGTCGGCCTGCCGGACGTGCGTGGCCGCGAACAGATCCTCAAGGTGCACATGCGCAAGGTGCCGCTGGCCGACGACGTGCGTCCGAGCGTCATCGCGCGCGGAACACCCGGCTTCTCCGGCGCGGACCTGGCCAACCTGGTCAATGAGGCGGCGCTGTTCGCCGCGCGCGACAACTCGCGCGACGTGGCGATGAGCCACTTCGAGCGCGCCAAGGACAAGATCCTGATGGGCACCGAACGCCGCTCGATGGTGATGAGCGAGGACGAGAAGCGTCTGACCGCGTATCACGAGGCCGGCCACGCGATCATCGGCCGCGTGGTGCCGGAGCACGATCCGGTCTACAAGGTCTCGATCATCCCGCGCGGCCGCGCGCTCGGCGTGACCATGTTCCTGCCCGAGGGCGACCGCTACAGCCACAGCCGCACCTGGCTGGAGAGCCAGATCTGCTCGCTGTATGGCGGACGCCTGGCCGAGGAACTGATCTTCGGCCACGGCAAGGTCACCACCGGCGCCTCCAACGACATCATGCGCGCCACCCAGCTGGCGCGGAACATGGTCACCAAGTGGGGCATGTCGGACCAGCTCGGCCCGCTGATGTACGGCGACGAGGAGGAGGAGTTGTTCCTCGGGCGCTCGATCACCCAGCACAAGACGGTCTCGCCGGAAACCGCCGAGATGATCGACAGCGAAGTGCGCGCATTGATCGACCGCTGCTACACCGCGTCGAAGCAGATCCTGGTCGACCACATGGACAAGCTGCACACGATGGCGCAGGCCTTGATGAAGTACGAGACCATCGACGCCATCCAGATCGACGCGATCATGCAGGGCCGCGAGGTACCGCCTCCGGCCGACTGGAACGAGAGCGACGGTCCCGGCGACAAGCCGCCACGCCCGATCACGCCGATCGCGCCGACGACCACGCCGGCCGCGCAGACCTGAGTCGCGCGCTCTACGCGGGACGTGCCCGAGACCTGTCGCGGGTGCCGTGAACGGCGCCGGCGGCAGTGAGTGCGGGCAGGGTCGGGCGGGCGCAGCGAACCGGATGGCCCGATGATCCGGCCAATGGCGTTCGTCGCACTCGTCGCTCAGGAAGCCAACACATGTTCGAAGTCCCCAGGCCCACACTGCACTGCCGCGGCCGATCCTTGATCCTGGATCGTCCGCGGATCATGGGCATCGTCAACGTCACGCCGGATTCCTTCTCGGATGGTGGCCTGCTGGCCGACGCCGAAGCCGCCATCGCGCACGGGCTGCGATTGGTGGAGGAGGGCGCCGATCTTCTCGACATCGGCGGCGAATCGACCCGGCCGGGTGCGGCACCGGTCACGCTCGACGAGGAGCTGCGTCGGGTAATCCCGGTGATCGAGGCGCTCGCGGCACGCACAGCCGTTCCGATCTCGGTGGATACCCGCAAGGCCGAGGTGATGCGTGCGGCCATCGCCGCAGGCGCCGGCATGATCAACGATGTGTCGGCATTGCGCGGCCCGGGCACACTGGATGCGGCTGCCGAGACAGGCGCTGCGGTTTGCCTGATGCACATGCAGGGCGAGCCCGGCACGATGCAGGTTGCGCCGCACTATGAAGACGTCTGCGGCGACGTCCAGAAATTTCTGACCGACCGCATCCTGGCTTGCCAGTTCGCGGGCATCGACAAACGCAACATCGTCATCGATCCCGGCTTCGGTTTCGGCAAGTCCTGCACGCACAATTTGGAACTGCTGGCGCGCCTGGAAGGTCTGGGAGTGCTCGGTTGCGCGATCCTCGTCGGCCTCTCGCGCAAGCGCAGCATTGGCGAACTGACCGGCCGCGAGGATCCCGCGCAGCGTGTGTCCGGTTCGGTCGCGGCGGCGCTGATCGCCGTGCAGCGCGGCGCCAGCATCGTGCGCGTGCACGATGTCGCGCCCACCCGCGATGCGCTCGCAGTTTGGGAAGCCGTGCGCGCGATCACGCCACTGGCGTCGCCGAAACCCAAATCACCCTTGGAAGCGCTGTTCGACGACGAGTAATTTGCACAACGGGGCCCGGCCGACTGGGGATGAAACGCCGGTTGCGGATACCCAGACCGCAGATCGAACGCACGGACGTTCGATTTGGCGAAGCCGGGCCCGCAGATGCGCTGTTCTTGGGACCGGCCGTTGAGTCCACGATGGGCGCATCGCTGTGTGGGGGCGTGGTCCCGAGGTCGCCACCGCTGTCGGACGCTTTCTCAGGGGGGTGGGAAGAATAGATTGCAGAGTTCCGCGCCCGGATCCGGGGCGCGCATGAAGGCCTCACCGACGAGGAAGCTGTGGACACCGGCGGCGCGCAGGCGCTCGACGTCGGTGCGCGTGGCGATGCCACTTTCGGTGACCAGCAGGCGTTCGACCGGCACGCGTTCGCGCAGCGACAGGGTGGTTTCCAGCGAGGTCTCGAAACTGCGCAGGTTGCGGTTGTTGATGCCGATCAGGCTGGCGCGCGTCGCCAGGGCGCGCTCGAGTTCGGCGCCGTCGTGCACTTCCATCAACACGTCGATGCCGATCGTGTGGGCGAGGTCGGTGAATTCGGACAGCCGCGAATCGGGCAGGGCGGCGACGATCAGCAGGATGCAGTCGGCGCCGAGTTCGCGCGCCTCGTAGACCTGCCAGGCATCGATCGTGAAGTCCTTGCGCAGCAGCGGCAGCACGCAGGCGCGGCGCGCCTGCACCAGGTAGCGGTCGTGACCCTGGAAAAAGTCCTCGTCGGTCAGCACCGACAGGCAGGCGGCGCCGGCCGAGGCGTAGCTCTGGGCGATGTAGACCGGGTCGAAGTCGGCGCGGATCACGCCCTTGCTCGGGCTCGCCTTCTTGACCTCGGCGATCACCGCCGGCTGCCCGGCGCGCACGCGCGCACGCAGCGCGGCCTCGAAGCCGCGCGTGGTCGGCGTGTCCGCGGCACGCGCCTTCAGTTCCGCCAGCGGCCGCGCCAGGCGGCGCGC
>JABAQR010000078.1 GCA_019187485.1 Lysobacterales bacterium
AGGCGCCGCGCGGACGCACGCCCGCACCGCGCCCGGCGCCCGCCCCGAAACCGGCGCCGGCGCCGCGTGCGAGCAACCGCCAGGGCGTCGGCGAAGCCTTCGCGAAGTCGGTGGCGCGCAGCGTCGGCAGCCAACTCGGCCGCTCGCTGCTGCGCGGCATCCTCGGGGCCATCAAGGGTCGCTGAGGAAGTCAGCACGAAATCTTGCGCGTCGCGCGCATCCGCGACCTGGATTGTGGAATAGTCGTGCGCCTCTGCTTGCCCCCGGGATGCCTACATCATGCCGACCCTGCGTTTGCTGCCGCGTTCCCTGCTGGCGACCCTCGTCTGTGCCGCGCTCGCCCAGCCAGCTCTCGCAGTGCAGGAGTCTGCGGCCAAGCTCGGCGGCAACCACGATGCCCGCGATGAACTCCCGGTCTCGCCGCCGCGCGCCGCGGTCGGTGCGCAGGCGGCGGCGATCGCAGCGCTGCAGTCGCGCGTGCCGGAACTGGCGGTCGAGATCGACGCGCGCACCGGCGTCACGCGCAAGCTCGGCAATCGCGTGGGTTATCTGACCCAGGCGGTGCCGGGAGCGGACGCACGCGCGCTCGCAGTGGCCTTCGTGCGCGACCAGCCCGCGCTGCTCGGCCTGACGCCCGCGGACGTGGCCGAGTACGAGATCACCGATGACGTGCGCAGCCGCGCCAGCGGTGTGCGCCACCTGTATCTGCGCCAGATGCATGCCGGACTGCCGGTCTACAACGGGCAGTTGCAGGTGCATGTCGATCGCGATGGCGCGATCCTGTCGGTGAACAACCAGTTCCTGCCGCGGCTCGCACAATCGGTCAACCGCGTGCAGCCGCTGCTCGGCGCCGAGCAGGCGCTGGCGGCGGCGGCGCTGCAACTGCAGCGCGTGGTCGGCGACATCGTGCTCGAAGCCAGCGAGGGCGGACCGCGCCAGCTCACGCGGCTGCGCGCGCCGCTGCTGTCGGAGCGCGCGATCGAGGCCAGCCTGATGCTGCTGCCGATCACCGACGGGCAGGCCCGGCTGGTGTGGAACTTCCAGCTCTGGACCCCGGCCGGCGGCGATGTCTACGACCTCACCATCGATGCCGAGAACGGTCAGGCGTGGACGCGCGTCAACTGGCTCGCGCACGACGACTACAAGGTCTACCCGCTCGGCGTCGAGAGCCCGCAGCACACCTCACCGCTGCCGCCGGCGGACGGACGGGTGACGCTGACCGACCCCGCCGAATCGGGGCCTTCGCCCTTCGGCTGGCACGACACCAACGGCGCCGCGGGCGCGGAGTTCACGCGCACCCAGGGCAACAACGCGCACGCCTACACCGACACCGACAGCAACAACGCGCCGGATGCCGACAGCGATCCGGATTGCGGCGCCGGCCTCAGTTGCGTGTTTCCGCTCGACCTGACGCAGGCGCCCGCCAGCTACCGGCCGGCGGCGGTTGCCAACCTCTTCTACTTCAACAACGTGATGCACGACATCGCCTATCCCTTCGGCTTCGACGAGGTGGGTGGCAACTTCCAGGTCAACAACTACGGCCGTGGCGGCGTCGGCAACGATTCGGTGCAGGCCGAGGCCCAGGACGGATCGGGCACCAACAACGCGAACTTCGCGACCCCGCCCGACGGCCAGCGTCCGCGCATGCAGATGTACCTGTGGAACACCGCGACGCCGAACCGCGACGGCGACTTCGACAACGGCATCATCGCCCACGAGTACGGCCACGGCATTTCCAACCGTCTCGTCGGCGGGCCGTCCAACACCAGTTGCCTGGGCAACACCCAGCGCCCCAGCGAGGGCCTGTCCGACTGGTGGGGCCTGTACTACACGCAGGCGAACGACACCAGTCCGGCCGCGCGCATCCGCGGCGTCGGTACCTACGCACTGAACCAGCCGGTGACCGGGCAGGGCATCCGCCAGGACTATTACGATGGCGATCCGGCGGTGAACCCGGAACCCTTCGAGAACACCTGGACCTACGAGTCGATCAACGGCGCCGCGGTGCCGCACGGCGTCGGTTCGCGCTGGGCGCAGGCCTACTGGCAGGTGAGCTGGGCGCTGATCGACGAGCACGGCTACGACGCCGACATCGACAATTTCACCGGCACGGCAGCGGACAAGGGCAACATCCGCGCGATGTACTACATCGTCGAGGGCCTCAAGAACACCGCCTGCAACCCCACCTTCGTCGACGTCCGCGACGGCATCCTGCAGGCAGCCGCCGCCGCCCAGCCCTACAACGGCGCGGATGTCTGCCTGATCTGGGAGGCCTTCGCCGAGTTCGGGCTCGGCGAAAACGCGGTCTCCGGCGGGTCCTCCAGCACTTCGCCGACCAACGGTTTCAACGTTCCGAACGCTTGTCGTTTCCTCGGCGCCACGCCGGACACGCGCAAGATCTGCGCCGGCGCCAGCGCGGTGTTCCCGGTGACGCTAGGCCAGGCCTTCACGCCGCCGGTGACGCTGGGCGTGTCCGGCCACCCCGCCGGCACCACGGCCAGCTTCGCCAGTAATCCCGTGACCGCGGTGCCGGGCGCCAGCGACCTGACCATCGGCAACACCACATCGGCCGCCGCGGGCAGCTACAACCTGACGGTCACCGCCGCGTGGACGCCGGGTCCGACCGAGTCGCTGCCGCTCAGCCTGCGCATCGACAGCGCTGCGCCCGGCGTGCCCACGCTGAGCGCTCCCGCGAACGCCAGCACCGGCGTCGCGGTGACGCCGGCACTGAGCTGGACCGCCGCCGCCCAGGGCGACGAGTACATCCTCGAGATCGCGAGCGATGCGGCTTTCGCCAACATCGTCTACACGCGCACCGTGAGCGGCACCAGCCACACCGTGCAGACCGCGCTCAACGGCTCCACCACGTACCACTGGCGCGTGCGCTCGCAGAACGCCTGCGGCGCCGGCGACAACGCCAGCGCCTTCAGCTTCACGACCCAGGAGTTCTTCTGCGTCAGTCCGAACCTGGCGATCCCGGACAACACCACGGTGAACTCCGACCTCGTGATCCCCAACATCGGCTCGATCAGCGACCTGAACCTCAGCGTGAACCTGACCCACACCTACCTCGGCGATTTGCAACTGCGCCTGCGCAACCAGGGCACCGGCACCGAGGTGACGGTGTTCAACCGCAGTTGCGGCACCAACGAGAACATGGACGTGATCTTCGACGACGAAGCGGCGATCCCGATCACCTGTTCCAGCACGCCGCCCGCACTCGGCGGCAGCCAGCGCCCGGCGAACGCGCTCAGCGCCTTCGACACTCAGGCCCTCAACAGCACCTGGCGCCTCAGCGTCCAGGACCTCGCCGGCGGCGACATCGGCACCGTCAACCAGTGGTGCCTGTCCGGCAGCTTCGCTACGCCGGGCTGGAACGGGTTCAACAGCGGCTTCGAATGAGCTTCGCGCCGGGGCGCCCGACCCGCGCGGGATGAAAGGTGGTCGCTCCGTCTGGAGTTGGAAAGGCATTGGACGCAAAGGACGCAAAGGGGAAAGGAAAGGACGCAAAGGAGAGCAGAAGCAGAATCGTCCCCCGCTCTTGCCATTGTTTGCGTCCTTTGCGCCCCTTTGCGCTCTGGCCCGCCGGCAAGCCGGCGGGTGTTCGGCGGCGCACGGCGCGCCGCGCGGAGTCCCGCCTCACCCTCTGCGTCAACGTACCGGCGCCATGACTGGTTTCTGCACGGTTGGCCAGCGAAGCGTGCCCCGATGAAGTTTCCGGGCTAGCCTTGCGCCGATGTTGCTGTCCATTTCCACCACCCACCAGCCCGCGACCGACCTTGGCTACCTGCTGGCCAAGCACCCTCAGCGCTGCCAGCAGTTCCCGTTGGGCTTCGGCCAGGCGCAGGTCTGGTATCCGCAGGCGGATGTCGATCGCTGCGAGGCGATGCTGTACGTGGATGTCGATCCGGTCGACCTCGTGCGCGGCAAGGGCGACGCCGAAGGGGCACTCTCGCAGTACGTGAACGACCGCCCCTACGCGGCCTCGTCCTTCCTGTCGGTGGCGATCGCGCGCGTCTACGCGAGCGCGCTCGGCGGCGACTGCAAGGGACGCCCGGAACTCGCGCAGCAGGCGCTGCCGCTGGTTGCCGAGATTCCGGTGCTGCGTTCGCGCGGCGGCGCCGATTGGGTGCATCGCTGCTTCGGACCGCTCGGCCACGAGGTCGAGACCTCGGCGCTGCCGCTGGATGCCACTTTTCCGGAGTGGGGCGACAGCGCCTACCTGCGACTGCGCCTGAGCGGCACGATGCGCCTGGCGAGCCTGCTGCAGCACCTGTACGTGCTGCTGCCGGCGATCGACGGCGACCGTCACCACTACATCGGCGACGACGAGGTCGACAAGCTGGTGGCCAAGGCCAGTGAGTGGCTGCCCGGCCATCCCGAGCGCGACTGGATCGTGTCGCGCTACCTGAAACGCCGGCGCTCGCTGGTGCGCGCGGCGCTGGCCAGGCTGACCGAGTCCGACGAAACCGAGCTGGAAGAATCCGAGGCGGCGCGCGAAGCACCCGAGCAGACCCTGGAGCGCCCGCTCAGCCTCAACGAGCAACGCCTGCAGCTCGTCGCCGAGACCCTGCGCGCCAGCTGCGCACAGAGCGTGGTCGACCTCGGTTGCGGCGAAGGCCGATTGCTCGCACGCCTGCTCGACGAGCGCCGCTACCAGCGCCTGCTCGGTGTCGACGTCTCGCTGCTGGCGCTCGAACGCGCCGCCGAGCGGCTGAAGCTGGATCGGCTGCCGCCGCTGCTGCGCGCGCGCATCGATTTGAAGCAGGGCTCGCTGACCTATCGCGACGCGCGCCTCGCCGGCTTCGATGCGGCCTGCGCGGTGGAGGTCATCGAGCACCTGGAAGCCGAGCGCCTGCTCGCCTTCGAGACCGCGGTGTTCGCGCATGCGCGGCCGGCGCTGGTGCTGGTGACGACACCGAACGCCGAATACAACGCGCGCTTCGAGACGCTGCCGGCGGGCCGCTTCCGCCACCCGGACCATCGTTTCGAGTGGACGCGCGCGGAGTTCCACGCCTGGGCCGATGGCGTCGCTGCGCGCCACGGCTACGCCTGGGAGTGGGCGGCGATCGGCGCGCCTGACGACGCACTCGGCCCGCCGACACAGATGGCCGCCTTCCGCCGATGAGCGCGATCCGCATCCCCGCGCTGTCGCTGGTGGCGCTGGTCGGCGCCTCGGGTTCCGGCAAGTCGAGCTTCGCGCGCCGCCATTTCCGCGTCACCGAGGTGTTGTCCTCGGACTTCTGCCGCGGCCTGGTCAGCGACGACGAGAACGACCAGACGGCGACAGGGGACGCCTTCGACCTCCTGTACTACACGGCCGCCAAGCGCCTCGCCCGCGGGCTGCTGACCGTGGTCGACGCGACCAATGTGCGCCCCGAGGATCGCAAGCGCCTGGTCGAGCTGGCGCGCGAGTACCACGTGCTGCCGGCGGCGATCGTGTTCGACCTGCCCGAACGGGTCTGCCACGAGCGCAACGCGGCGCGGCCGGACCGCGATTTCGGGCCGCATGTGGTGCGCCAGCAGTGCCAGGCGCTGCACCGTTCGCTGCGCGGCCTCGAGCGCGAGGGCTTCCGTCACATCCACGTGCTGCGCAGCGTCGACGAGGTCGACGCCGCCGTCATCGAGCGCCAGAAGCTGTGGAACGACCGGCGCGATGACCACGGACCCTTCGACATCATCGGCGACGTGCACGGCTGCCGCGAGGAACTGGTCGCGCTGCTGCAGAAGCTCGGCTACGCGGTGGCGGGGACCCGCGAGGCGCCGCTGGTGCAGCCGCCGCCGGGTCGGCGCGCGATCTTCGTCGGCGACCTCGTCGACCGCGGCCCGGATTCGCCGGGAGTGCTGCGCCTGTGCATGCGCATGGTCGCCGACGGCCACGCGCTGTGCGTGCCCGGCAACCACGACGTCAAGCTGATGCGCAAGCTCAACGGGCGCAAGGTCACGGTCAGCCACGGGCTGGCGGAGACGCTGCAGCAGATGGAGAGCGAGCCGGCGGGATTCGCGGCCGAGGTCGCGCGCTTCGTCGACGCACTGGTCAGCCACTACGTGCTCGACGACGGCCGCCTGGTGGTCGCCCACGCCGGCCTCAAGGAGGGCCTGCAGGGTCGCGCCTCGGGCCGGGTGCGCGAGTTCGCGCTGTACGGCGAGACCACCGGCGAGACCGACGAATACGGCCTGCCGGTGCGCTACGAATGGGCGCGCGACTATCGCGGCGCGGCGATCGTGGTCTACGGGCACACCCCGGTGCCGCAGGCGGAATGGATCAACCGCACGATCTGCATCGACACCGGCTGCGTCTTCGGCGGCGCGTTGACCGCCTTGCGCTATCCGGAGAAGGAACTGGTGGCGGTGCCGGCCGCGCGCGAGTACTACCCGCCGCTGAAACCGCTCGCAGCGGCCGCGCCGGTGGACACGCGCGAGCGCACGCTGCTCGACCTGGACGATGTACTCGGCAAGCGCGTCATCGCCACCCGCTACGGGCGCAGCGTGACCGTGCGCGAGGAGAACGCCTGCGCCGCGCTCGAGGTGATGAGTCGCTTCGCGATCGACCCGCGCTGGCTGTGCTACCTGCCGCCGACGATGGCGCCGCCGGAGACCGCAGCGGACGGCGATTGCCTGGAGCGTCCGGCCGAAGCCTTCGACTACTACCGGCGCGCCGGCGTGCGCGAACTGGTGTGCCAGGAGAAGCACATGGGTTCGCGCGCCGTGCTGCTGCTGTGCCGCGACGAAACGGTCGCGGCGCGCCGCTTCGGCATCGCCGGCGCTGGTCGCGGGCGCGTGTGGTCGCGCACCGGGCGACGCTTCTTCGACGATCCCGCGCTCGAGGCCGCATTGCTCGGCCGCGTCGACGCTGCGCTCGCAGGCTCCGGGCTCTGGGAAGCCCTCGCCAGCGACTGGATCCTGCTCGATGGCGAGTTGCTGCCGTGGTCGGCCAAGGCCCAGGAACTGCTGCTGCGCCAGTACGCGCCGACAGGCGTCGCCGCGCACGCCAGCCTGTCGGCCGCGCAGGCCGGACTGCAGCGCGCGCAGGCACGCGGTGTCGACGTGGGCGCGCTCGACCAGGCGCTGGCCATGCGCGCCGACGACGCCGCGCGCTTCATCGCCGCATGGCGACGCTACTGCTGGCCGGTGCGCGGCATCGAGGACCTGCGTTACGCGCCTTTCCAGATCCTCGCCGCCGAGGGCCTGCTCGGCCCCGAGCGCGACCAGTGCTGGCAACTGGAGCGACTGGACGCGCTGTGCGACGCCGATCCGGCGCTGTTGCGGCGCACCGGACGGCAATACGTCGACCTCGAGGACGCGGCCAGCGTCGAGGCCGCCACCGCCTGGTGGCAGGCGCTGACCGATTCCGGCGGCGAGGGCATGGTGGTCAAGCCGATCGCAGGGATGGCGCGCTCCAGACGTGGCCTGGTCCAGCCCGGCATCAAGTGCCGCGGCCGCGAGTACCTGCGCATCATCTACGGGCCGGGATACACCGACCCGCAACACCTGGGGCGCCTGCGCCGGCGCGCCGTCGGCAGCAAGCGCTCGCTGGCCGAGCGCGAACACCTGCTTGGCCTCGAAGCCCTCGCCCGCCTGGTCGAAGGCGATGCGCTCTACCGCATCCACGAATGCGTCTTCGGCGTGCTCGCTCTCGAGAGCGAACCGATGGACCCGCGGCTGTAGGCGGGTCCTACTCGAATCCGCCCTGCCAGCCAGGCAGGCCAGTGGAACTTGCAGTCGAACGCAAGCTGGGTGGCGAGTTTCTGCCGCGCGACCTGCCCGTTACGCCATGGCCGAACACCCGCTTGCCCGACCCCGCGGTCGGGCGCCGTAGGCCGGATCACGCGCCGCCTGCCGCTCGCGCTGCGGAACTCTCGAGCTGCAGGCACCGGGGGTGGCGACGAGGGCGGCTGGAACGATCAGCCCTGCGCCGCGATCCAGCGATCGATCTTGGCCTCGAGCACATCCAGCGGCAGCGAACCGTCGACCAGCACTTCGCGGTGGAAGGCGCGCAGGTCGAAGCGTGGGCCGAGGACCTGTTCGGCGCGCGTGCGCAGCGCGCGGATGCGCAACTGGCCGATCTTGTAGGCGAGCGCCTGGCCGGGGATCGCCATGAAGCGTTCGGCCTCGGACACCGCACGCGTGGGTTCGGCCGGCGAGTTCGCATACATGTAGTCGAGCACATGCTGGCGAGTCCAGCCGCGGGCATGGATGCCGGTGTCCGCGACCAGCCGGATCGCGCGCCAGAGTTCGGCGTCGAGCGCGCCGAAACGCATCACCGGATCGGTGTAGACGCCGAGCTCGGGTCCGAGCGACTCGGCGTACAGCCCCCAACCCTCGGAGAAGGCGATCTCGCCGCTGAAGCGGCGGAAGCGCGGCAGGCCGGTGAGTTCGCGCTGCAGTGCAATCTGGAAGTGGTGGCCGGGCGTGGCTTCGTGCAGGTAGAGCGCCTCCAGCGCCCAGCGCGGGCGCGCCTTCAGGTCGTGGGTGTTGACGTAGAAGATGCCGAGGCGGCTGCCGTCCTCGCTGGGCGCCTGGTAGGAGGCGGCGGATGCACTCGCGGCACGGAAGGACTCGACTGCGCGAATCTCGAAGTCGGCCTTCGGCCGGATGTCGAACAGCGCCGGCAGCCGCGGTTCGATGGTGACGCGGAATCCGCGGTAGGCGGCGAGCAGCTCATCCTCGCTGGCGTAGTAGTTGCGAGGCTCGGCCTTCATGGCGCGATAGAAATCCTGCAGCGAACCGTCGACGCCAAGCTCGCGCTGCACCGCGCGCATCTCCTGCTGCAGGCGCGCGACTTCGTCGAGGCCGATGGCGTGGATCTCGTCCGGTGTGAGTGCGGTGGTGGTGCTGCGGCGCACCTGGAAGGCGTACCACTGCGCGCCGTCGGGCAGCGCGCCGAGGCCGACGCTGGTGCGCGCGGCCGGCAGGTACTCGGCGGCGACGAACTCGCGCAGCCTGCGGTAGGCGGGCACCAGTTGCTCGGCTATCAGCGCGCGGTACTCGCGCTGCAGGCGCTCCCGTTCGGCCGCCGGGAAGCTGTCCGGCATGCGCGCGACCGGGCCCCAGTAGCTGCTGCGCTCAACCTCGTCGACGATTTGCGCGTCGAGCTGCGGCAGCACCTTCTGCATCAGCACGCGCGGCTGGGTGATGCCGGCGGCGATGCCCTCGCGCATGTTCGCGATCGCCTGGTCGAAGATCGCCGGAATGCGGCGCGCGCGACGCAGCCAGGCGTCGTGGTCGGCGACGCCGGCAAAGGGCTGTGCGCTGGTCCCGGAACCGAGCACCGCGAAGCTGCTGGCGAAGCTGTAGAACTGGTTGAGGGGAACCAGGTGGCGCGGATAGCGCAGCGTCTCGAGTTCGCGCTCGAGCTGGTGAACGAAGAGCTCGTACGACAGCAGGTCCTGGGCGCCGAGTCCGGCGGCGCCGATCGACTTGGCTCGATCGAGGAACTCCTGGTGCAGGCGGCGCGTCGATTCCCGCCACTCCGGCGCGAGGGTGTTCGGCAACTGGTCGTTGTAGCGCGCATCACCGATCTGGGTCGCTTCCAGCGGATTCAGCGCAAGGTTGCGCTCGAACCACGCGTCGTAGATGGCGTCGAGTTGCGCGGCGCGACCCGGAGGCCCGGCCTGCGTTCCGATGCCGGCATCGGGCGCCGGTTCCGGCGCGGCGCAGGCGCCCAGCCAACTGGCGAGCGCGATCATCGCGAGGCTGCGTCCCATCGTCCCGCTCCGGCCTTCAGGACGCGCGAGCGTGGCCCTGCGGCAGCGCGATCACGCGTGCCGAAAGTCCCGGTCGTGGCGATCGGTGGCTTTCTGCAAGGCTCGCATACAGGCAGTCCGCCTGGCGGCCAACGCGGGCAGCCACGGCCACTGGCAGGTCCGGGCTAGGCCAGTTCCCCTCGCAAGGCGCGCACGTCCTGCTCCATGACCTCAGCCCTGGCCTCGGACGGCGTACGCGGCGCGCCGATCGCGAGGCCCACGCGCGACCAGAACCTGCGCGGCAGCTTGAGCGGACCCAGGCCGCGGTCGCGGCGCGAGAACACGCTGCCCCACAGGCCCTGCAGCGCCATCGGGATCACCGGCACCGGATCGCGTTCGAGGATGCGTTCCATGCCCGGCCGGAAGCGCGCGATCTCGCCGTCGCGGGTCAGCCCGCCTTCCGGGAAGATGCACACGAGGTGGCCGTCCCTGAGCTCGCGCGAGACCTCCTCGAAGGCGCGCTGCATCACCGCGGGGTCTTCCTTGGCGCCGGCGATCGGGATCGCCTTGGCCCAGCGGAACAACTGCTTCGCGACCGGCATCTCGAAGATCTTGTAGTACATGACGAAGCGGATCGGGCGCGGCACCAGGCCCATGATGACGAGCGCGTCGACATAGCTCACGTGGTTGCAGACCAGCAGCGCGGCGCCTTCGTCCGGGACCTGCTCGACGCCGCGCACGCGCAGCCGGTACAGCACGTTGATCAGGATCCAGGCGACGAAACGCAGCAGGAACTCCGGCACCAGGGTGTAGATGTAGATCGCGACCACCGCGTTGCACAGCGCGGTCACCAGCAGCACCTGCGGCAGCGTCAGTCCAATGCCGTTGAGCAGCGCGAAGCCGAGCAGCGATGCGGCGACCATGAAGGCCGCGTTGAGGATGTTGTTGGCGCCGATCACGCGCGAACGGTGGCCGGGCTCGCTGCGCTGCTGGATCAACGCGAACAGCGGCACGATGAAGAAGCCGGAGAAGATCGCCATCAGCACGAGGTCGATGACGAGCCGCCAGCCGTAGCCGGTGGCGAGGAAGGCGGCGATCGACAGCTCGTGCTGGCCGCTCGCGGCCGGCAGTGCGAAATAGAGGTCGAGGCCGAACACGGTCATGCCGATCGAGCCGAAGGGCACCAGGCCGATCTCGACCTTGCGTCGCGACAACAACTCGCACAGCAGCGCGCCGACGCCGGTGCCGACCGAGAACAGCGCCAGCATCAGCGTGTACACCGGCGTGGCGCCGCCGACCACGTCGCGCACGTAGACCGGCAGGATCAGGAAGTACATCGAGCCGTAGAACCAGAACCAGCTGATCCCGAGGCAGGACAGGAAAACGGTACGGTTTCCGGCGAGGAACTTCAGGCTGCGCCAAGTCTCGCTGAGTGGATTGAAGTTGATCGTCAGCGCCGGCGAAACCGCAGGCGAGGGCGGCATCGCCAGCGCCGCGAACCAACCGACCAGTGCGGTGCCGACGCCGACCATCGACAGGAACACCAGGCCATCGCCGGCGATGCCGGCGAGCGTGGTGCCGAGCAGGGTGCCGAGCAGGATCGACACCATCGTCGCGCTCTCGACCAGGCCATTGCCACCGGTGAGCTCGGCCTCGGAGAGCACCTGCGGCAGGATGCCGTACTTGAGCGGCCCGAACAGGCTCGCCTGCAGGCCGAGCAGGAACAGCACGCCGAGCAGCAGCGGCGCGCTCTTCAGCAGGAAGCCGGCGCAGGCCAGCAGCATCAGCAACAGCTCCAGCGCCTTGATCCAGCGCGCGAGGCGCGCCTTGTCGTACTTGTCGGCAAGCTGGCCGCCGAGCGCCGAGAACAGGAAAAAGGGCGCGATGAACAGCGCCCCGGCGAGTAGCGAGAAGCTGGCCGCCGGCATGCCCACGTCGAGCGCGCCGACGAAGACCACCAGCGCGACGAAGCCCTGCTTGAAGACGTTGTCGTTGAAGGCCCCGAGCGACTGGGTCAGGAAGAAAGGCAGGAAGCGGCGTTGCGTCAGCAGTCCGAACTGGCTGTGGCTCGACATCGGCGGTCCGCAGGTCGCAGGGTTAGCCGCAGGCTAACACCGCACCGCGCGCCGGCGATGTGGGTAGCGTTCTTCGATACCCGCCGGTCGCAGCGCGCTGCCCGAGGGCGCTTCACAGGATCCGGCAGGCCTCGTCGAACTCGAAGCGCGGGTTGCGCGGGTGGTGCCCATCCGGCGCGCCGTAGCCGAGGTTGACCAGGAAGATCGAGCGGTACTGGGTGCCGACGAAGAATTCGGCGTCGACCAGCGCGCGGTTGAAGCCGCCCATCGGGCCGCAATCGAGGCCGAGCGCACGCGCCGCGGCGATCAGGTAGCCGCCCTGCAGGGTGGCGTCGCGCATCGCCGCGAATTCGATCGCCTGCGGCTTGCCGGCGAACCAGCTGCGCGCGTCCGGCGCGACCGGATAGAGCTTGTGCAGGTGCTCGTGGAATTCGAAATCGGCGGCGACGATCACGGTCGCGCCGGCGGTCATCGCCTTCTTGACGTTGCCGGCGTCGAGCGCGGGCTTCAGGCGTTCCTTCGCTTCCGGCGACTTCACGAAAAAGAAGCGGGCGGCCTGGCTGTTGGCGCCGGTCGGCGCCCATTTCAGGGTGTCGTACAGGCGTCTCAGCAGGGCGTCGTCGACCGCCTTGTCCTGCCAGCGCGTGTAGCTGTGGGCGTCGCCGAACAGCGTCGCCAGCGCGGCGTCGTCGAGTGCCTGGGCCATGCTCGTTCCTCGTCGGGGAAAGCGCCGGATCATAGTCGCGGGCGCTCAAGGGCGCGTGAGTCGGGCATGCTTCGACGGTGAGACTTGCTCCCTCCATCGTCGTGCTCAGCGACGGCGCCGCCGGCAATGAAGTCCAGGCCAGCGCGCTCGCCGGCGCGCTCGGCAGCGAGCCGGCGCGGGTGCTGCGTGTGCGCGCGCGCTGGCCCTACTCGGCACTGGTGCCGCGCTGGGCACCGGTGCTGGCGCCGGAGCAGTGGTCGCCGTCGCTGCGGATGGATCCCTGGCCGCAGCTCGCGGTCGGCTGCGGCCGTGTCGGCGCCGCCGCGCTGCTGACCCTGCAGCGGGCCAGCGGCGGCGCCACGCGCACCGTGCAGATCCTCGATCCACGCATCGCGCCGGAGCGTTTCGACCTGCTGGTGGTGCCCGAGCACGACCGCGTGCGCGGCCCCAATGTGCTGACCATCGCCGGCGGCCTCAACGCGATCGACGACGGCTGGCTGATGCGCGAACGCCGCGTGCGCGCCGACCTCGGCAGGCAGCCTGCGCCGCGCACGCTGGTGCTGGTCGGCGGGCGCCGTCGCGGCGTGCACGTGGACGCCGGCGACTGGCGGCGCATGGTGGGCATCGTCCGCCAATGGAAAACGCAGCAGGGCGGCAGCCTGTGGGTGGTCGGATCGCGACGCACGCCGGCGAGCTGGGTGCGCCGGCTGCGGCGCTTGTGCGCGGATGCCGATGTGTTGTGGTTCGGACCGGCGGACGGCGAAAACCCCTATCGTGGTGCCCTCGCCTGGGCCGATCGCATCGTCGTCGGTGCGGACTCGGTCAACATGCAGAGCGAGGCGCTCGCCACCGGACGCCCGGTGTACGCGCTGTGCGCGCAGGCGCCTGCGGGCAAGCTTGGACGCTTCCACCGGGCGCAGGTGCGTGCCGGCCGCCTGCGGCTGCTCGGCGACGAAGTGGCGGATTGGAACTACGTTCCGCTGCGCGAGCTGGAACGCATAGCACCGCTGCTGCGCGAAAGACTGGGGTTGTGAAACGCATCCCGGATTGCCGCCCTGGGCCCTCAGTACACGTGCCCGCCCACCTGTCGGTACAGCGCCAGCGCGGCGCGCGCCTGGTCGCGGCAGATGTCGCGTCGCACCTCGATGCCGCGCCGCTGCAACTCGCCCACCCAATCGGCCGGCAGCGGGCCCTCGTCGAAACCGGTCAGCGATTCCACGTCTTCGCTGCGCGCGCCGATCAACAGGCGATCGATGCCGGCCCACACGGTCGCGCCGAAGCACTGGCAGCAGGGCTGCGAGCTGGTCGCCAGCGTGATCTTCTCGCCGCTCTCGTTGAGCCGGAAGCGCTGCAGCCGCTGCTGCGCGGTCATGTAGGCCATCGTCTCCGCGTGCGCCACCGAGCAGTTCTGCTGGATCACGCGATTCACGCCGATGCTGATCAGGCGCCCATCCTGAGTGAACAGCGCCGCGCCGAAGGGTCCGCCACTGTTCTCCTCGACGTTCATGCGCGACAGCTCGATCGCGAGCAGCACCTGCTCCTCGGGCGTGGGGTACAGGCGCTGCATGTCGACGACGTGCTGCGTCCACGCGGGCAGGGTGAGGTGGACCTGAACGGGGAGGATCATGGGAGGGTTCCTGGTGGTTGGTGCCTGGTCGATGGAAACAGCCCGCGGTGCCTGCTCTCGCCAGGAACCAGCAACCAGCAACCAGCAACCGCTACTTCTGTTTTCCGTACGAATCGCGCAGCGTCACCGTGCGGTTGAAAACCACGCGGCCGTCGCCGTGGTCCAGGCGGTCGGCGACGAAGTATCCCAGACGTTCGAACTGGAAGCGCTCCTCCGGCGCTGCCTGCGCCAGCGAGGCTTCGAGCCAGGCCTGCACGATGCGCTTGCTGTCCGGGTTGAGGTGGTCGCGGTAGGTCTTGCCGCCTTCGTCCTCATCCGGATCGGGGACGTTGAACAGGCGGCCGTAGAGGCGGACCTGCGCGGCCACCGCGTGGCGCGCGGACACCCAGTGGATGGTGCCCTTGACCTTGCGGTCGGCGCCGGGCAGTCCGGCGCGGGTGTCCGGATCCAGCGTGCAGCGCACTTCGACGACCTTGCCCGCGTCGTCCTTGACCAGCGACTCGCAGCGCACGATGCCGACGCCGCGCAGGCGCACTTCGCCGCCCGGCTGCAGGCGGTGGAAGCCCTTGACCGGCACCTCCATGAAGTCCTCGCGTTCGATCCACAGCACCGGCGCGAATGCAACTTCGCGCGTGCCGAAGCTCTCGTCCTTCGGGTGGTTGGCGAAAGTCAGCGTTTCGTCGTGGCCAGCCGGCAGGTTGGTGATGACCAGTCGGAGCGGATCGATCACTCCCATGCGCCGCGGCGCCTGCGCGTCCAGCACTTCGCGCACGCAGCCTTCGAGCACGCTGTACTCGATGGTCGCGACCTGCTTGCTGTAGCCCAGGCGCTCCCAGAAGTTGCGGATCGCAGCCGGCGGAAAGCCGCGGCGGCGCGCGCCGATCAGTGTCGGCATGCGCGGATCGTCCCAGCCGTCGACGATGGCGTCTTGCACCAGCGCAATGAGTTTGCGCTTGCTCATCACGGTGTAATCGAGGTTGCCGCGCGCGAACTCGGTCTGCTGCGGGCGCGAGACCGACATGTGCAGGCCCTTCGCACGCAGCGGCGCGGTCAGGCTGGCGTCGTTGACCAGGTCGAGATGGTCCAGGCACCAGTCGTACAGCGGCCGGTGGTCCTCGAACTCCAGCGTGCACAGCGAATGCGTGATGCCCTCGACCGCATCCGAGATGCAGTGCGCGTAGTCGTACATCGGGTAGATGCACCAGGCATCGCCGGTGTTCTGGTGGGGCACCTTGCGGATGCGGTACAACGCCGGGTCGCGCAGGTTGATGTTCGGCGAAGCCATGTCGATCTTCGCCCGCAGCGTGCGCGTGCCGTCGGCGTATTCGCCCGCGCGCATGCGCCGGAACAGGCCGAGGTTCTCGGTGATCGACCGATCGCGGAAGGGGCTGTCACGTCCCGGCGAGGTCAGCGTGCCGCGATACTCGCGCACCTCATCGGCGGACAGATCACAGACGTAGGCCAGGCCCTTGCGGATCAACTTTTCGGCGCACAGGTAGAAGACCTCGAAGTAGTCCGAGGCGTGCAGCAGGCGGTCCCAATCGAAGCCAAGCCAGCGCACGTCGGCCTGGATGGCCTCGATGTACTCCAGATCCTCCTTGACCGGATTGGTGTCGTCGAAGCGCAGGTGGCAAACCCCATCGTTCTCCGCCGCCATGCCGAAGTTCAGGCAGATGCTCTTGGCGTGGCCGAGATGCAAATAGCCATTGGGTTCCGGCGGGAAACGCGTCGCCACGCGCCCGTTGTGCAGCCCGCGCGCACGGTCCTCGCGGATCAACTGGCGAATGAAGTGGTTGGCAAGCGGCGTCTCGATGCTCATGGCGGCGCGTCGGCGAAAGGCAAAGCGCGCAATTCTAGCCGGGCTTCGGGCGGCATACGCGGCGGCGGCCGATTCAACGCGGAGACGCAGAGGATGCGAGGACATCGAGAGAAGCGCGGTCGATCTGCTTCCAGCACGCCTGCCCGGCAGCCCCTGTACCAATCGAGGGCTTTCTCCCGCCCTTCCTGGCGTCTCCGCGTTCAACTGGACTGCGGTCCGAAAAAGTCCTCCACGTCCGCCACCGCGCGTGTGCGCCGCATCGGCGGCAGCGAGTCGAGGAACTGGCGCCCGTAGGCCTTGGTGTTGATGCGCGGGTCGCAGAGCATCAGCACGCCGCGGTCGCGGCTGGAGCGGATCAGGCGGCCGGCGCCCTGCTTCAGTGCCAGCACCGCGCTCGGCAACTGGTAGTCGCGGAAGGGGTTGCCGCCGGACTGGCGGATGGCTTCCAGGCGCGCTTCCATGACCGGATCGCCGAGCTGGGCGAAGGGCAGCTTGTCGATGACGACCACCGACAGCGCCTCGCCCGGCACGTCCACACCCTCCCAGAAGCTCGCGGCGCCGAGCAGCACGCCGTTGCCGGAGGCGATGAAATCGGCCAGCAGCGCCGGGCGCGGGCGCTCGCCCTGCACGAACAGCGGGTAGCGGGTGCGCGCGCGCAGGATCTCGGCGGCTTCGCGCAGCGCGCGGTGCGAGGTGAACAGCAGGAAGGCGCGGCCCTTGCTGGCGGCGAGCACCGGCAGCGTCGCGTCGACCACGGCTTCGGTATAACCGCGCTGGTTCGGTTCGGGCAGCCGCAGCGGCTGGTACAGCAGCGCCTGGTTCGGGTAGTCGAAAGGGCTGTCGAGTTGCAGCGTCGCGGCATCGCCGAAGCCGGTGGTCGCCTGGAACAGCGCGAAGGAGCTGCCGACCGCGAGCGTCGCCGAGGTCGCCACCCAGGCCGCGCGCGAGGCCTCGCGGTACTCGGCGAGCGGCTCGGCGGCGTCCAGTGGCGTGGCGTGCAGGGCATAGCCGCGCTGGAACAGCTCGTACCAGCAGACCTCGCCCTCGCGCGCGCCACCGCAGGCGCGCTGCATGCGCGTGACCGCCTCGGCCGCGCGCGCGCTGCAGGCGGCGAGGCCGGTGCTGCGTTCGGCCTGCGACTCGATCGCGCTCGCCAGCGCGGTCAGTGCCGCTTCCAGCGTGGCGCGCGCGTCCTCGACGCCCGGCTGCCCGGCCGCGGCCCACCACGGGCCCTTGATCGGCAGGTTGTCGAGCGCCAGGCGGAACTCGCGGCTGCGCTGCTCGACCTCGCCGACCGGCGCCTTCAGCAGCGCCAGCGCGCCGGCCTGCGCGCCGGCTTCGGTCAGGGTGTCGCGGCAGAGTTCGACCAGTTGCCGGAAGCTCAGCGAGGTGGTGAAGAACTGGCTGGCAACCTCGGCGATCTGGTGCGCCTCGTCGAGGATGAAGGCCTGCGCGCCGGGGAGGATCTCGCCGAAGCCCTCGCGCTTGATCGCGAGGTCGGCGAACAGCAGGTGGTGGTTGACCACCACCACGTCGGATTCCTGCGCCTTGCGGCGCGCCTTGACGACGAAGCAGTCGTTGAACTTCGGGCACTCGCTGCCCAGGCAGTTGTCGGCGGTCGAGGTCACCCAGGGCCAGACGCTGGAATCCTCCGGCACCGCGTCGAGTTCCATGCGGTCGCCGGCGCGGGTGAGGCGCGCCCAGGCGCGGATCTGCGCGAGGTCGCGCACGGCCTCGCGGCTGGCCAGGCGCGCCTGTTCCTCGGCCAGCTCCAGCCGGTGCAGGCACAGGTAGTTCGCGCGGCCCTTCAGCAGCGCCTTTTTCGGATTCAGCTTCAGGGTCGCGCAGACGCGCGGCAGGTCGCGGTGGAAGAGCTGATCCTGCAGGGTCTTGGTGCCGGTGGAGACGATCACGCGGCGGTTCTGCAGCAGCACCGGCACCAGGTAGGCGAAGGTCTTGCCGGTGCCGGTGCCGGCCTCGACGATCAGCGCCCCGCGCTCGTCCAGCGCCGCCTCGATCGCCGTCGCCATGCGCTGCTGCTGCCCGCGTGGCGTGAAGTTCGGGTCCGCGGCGAAGGGACTCTCGGGGCCGAGGGCATCGGCGGCGGACATGCACGGCATCGCAGGCGGGGAGGGCGGCAGTCTACGCGAGGCCGTGCATGGCCGCCCTTGGCAAGCGCCGCACGGGGTGCAATCGTCGCTCCCCTCGTGCGCTTTGCATGGAGGCGGGAATGGGCTGGCTCAAGGTCATCGCAAAACTGCTGCTCGGCTTGGTGGCCGTGTTGGCGCTGGCCATCGGACTGCTCGTCTGGCAGGGCCACAGGCTCGCTGGCAAGCGCTGGGACATCGCCATCCCGGCGCGCGCACCGGCGGCGACGATCGATCTCGCCGAGGGCGCGCGCATCGCCCAGATCCGCGGCTGCACCGGATGCCACGCCAAGGACCTGGGCGGCGAGGTGCTGGCGGAGACGCCGATCGGCGACCTGGTGCCGCCGAACCTGACCACCGGCAAGGGCGGGGTTACCGCCGGCTACGCCGACGCCGACTGGGAGCGCTCGATCCGCCACGGTGTCTCTCCCAAAGGCCGCGCGCTGATCCTGATGCCGAGCGACGACAACACGCGGGTGTCCGAAGCGGACTTCGCGCAACTGCTCGCCTACCTGAAGAGCGTGCCGGCGGTCGACCGCGCACTGCCGCCGACGCGTCTCACGCCGCTCGGCTACGCCCTGCTCGGCGCCGGGCAGCTGCCGCTGCTGGCCGTCGAGCGCATCGATCACAGCCTGCAGCCGGCCGCGCCGACGGTCGCCGCGGACGCGGCCTATGGCGCCTACCTGGCGCACACCTGCTCGGGCTGCCACGGCAACAACTTCGCGGGTGGCCCGATTCCCGGCATGCCGCCGGGCGCGCCGCCGGCCGCCAATCTGACGCCCGCCGGGCGTCTCCCGCAGTGGACGCTCGGACAGTTCGGCACGGCGGTGCGCACCGGCGCGCGCCCCGACGGCACCCGGATGGACGAGCATTTCATGCCCTGGCCGGCTTTCGCCGCGATGACCGACATCGAGGTGGAGGCCCTGTATCGCCATTTCGGGAGCCTGCCGAAGGCGGAGCGGCGCAACTGATGGAGCTGCCGACCCTCGACGCCGGCGCGGTCCGGCTGCGTCAGCTCGGCGACGACGACCTCACCGACCTGCACGCGGTGTTCAGCGACCCGCGCACGATGCGCTACTGGAGCCGGCCGGCCTTCACCGACGTCGAGGAGACGCGCGGTTACTTGCAGGCGATCCACGATGGCCGCGCGCGCGGCGACCTGCTGCAGTGGGGCATCGAGCACGTCGGCGAGGCGCGCATCATCGGCACGACGACGCTGTACGCCTTCTATCCCGGGCAGGCTCGTGCCGAGATCGGCTACATCCTCGGCTCACCCTGGTGGGGCCGCGGTCACGCGAACGCCGCGATCCGACGCATCCTCCAGTACGCCCGCGACGACATGCGCCTGCGTCGCATCGAGGCCGATGTGGATCCGCGCAACACAGCCTCACTGCGCTTCGCGGAGCGCCTCGGTTTTCGGCGCGAGGGCCTGCTGCGCGAGCGCTGGGTGGTCGCCGGCGAAATTCAGGACGCGGTGGTGCTCGGCCTGCTGCTGCGGGATCTGACCTGAGGACGGGCGCGCGGCGCGACGGCGCAGCGTAGGCGCACCGCTACTTCAGCGCCGCGCGCGCCAGCCAGGTGCAGGCCACGCCGCACGCCGTCATCACGGCCGAACCCAGCGCCAGCAGGCGCGCGTCGTGTTGCAGCATCGGGGCCGCGAGGCCGGCGACGCTGGCGTTGATCAGCAGCGACAGAAACATCTGCAACGAGGATGCGGCGCCGCGCCGTCCCGGGTACTGGTCCATGCTGGCGAGCGTCAGCAGCGGGTGCGACAGGGCCACGCCGAAGGCGGTCAATGCGACTGGCAGCACCGCCTGCGGCCAGGCGATCATTCCGCCGTTTGCCAGCGTGTAGCCCAGGTTGGCGAGGCCGGCGAGCAGGGTCAGCGTGTAGGCCACGCGCAGCCCTTGCAACGCCGACAGTCGGCCGGCCATGCGTCCGGCGGCGAAAGAGCCGAGCACCATGCCGCTGATGGTCGGCACGAAGAACATGCCGAACTGGCGCTCGTTGAAACCGAGCAGCTCGATCACGAAGGCCGGCGCGGCGCTGATGTACATGAAGATCGCGGCGAAGTTGCAACCGCCGCCGAGACACAGCAGCACGAAGCGCGGGTTGCGCAGCATCTGGCCGTAGCCGACCAGCAGCGGACCCGGGCGCAAGGGCACGCGCGCCTGCAGCGGGTGCGTCTCGGGCAGCGCGCGCCAGCAGGCCAGGACCAGCGTGATGGTCCATGCGACCAGGAACCAGAAAGAGGCGCGCCAGCCGAATACGAGCAGATATCCGCCGATGATCGGCGCCAGCGCCGGCGCGATCCCGAACAGCATGCTGACCCCGCTCATCACACGCTGCGCGCGCGCGCCGGCGAAGCAGTCGCGCACGATCGCGCGGCCGACAATGACGCCGGCGCCGGCCGACAGCCCTTGCAGCACCCGGAAAGCGAGCAGCATGTCCATCGAGCTCGCCAGCGCGCAGCCCACCGAGGCGAGCGCGAATACGCAAAGCGACACCAGGATCACCGGTTTGCGCCCGAGCGCGTCCGACAGTCCGCCATGCCACAGCGACATCAGCGCGTAGGCGACCAGGTACAGCGACAGCGTCTGCTGCAATCGGAAGGGCGAGGCCGCGAATTCCTTGCCGATCGCCGGAAAGGCCGGGAAGAAGGTGTCGATCGCGAACGGACCGATCATCGACAGCGCGGCAATGATCGCGATCAGCGGACCGGCGTTGTAGCGGGCGGTGGCGTTGGACACGTCGGGGCGCGGCGGGATGCAGGACTGCGGATGATGCCTGTTTGTGCTTGCGCCCCCCCATTCATCACCCGTGCAGATTGTTGACATTGATGAACTGGGGGGGGGTAGTTTCCGTCTTGCAGGAATTTTCTGCTTCTTCACGCGACGGATCGAGGAGTTCCCATATATGCTTCGTACGGCTGCTTTTGTTGTTCCGTTGTTGTCTCCGATGGCCTGGACTTCCGCTCAAACGACGCTTCCGGCGGTGGAGGTGGTGGGTGTCCAGATTGGCTCGACCACCATTTGCAGCAACGGGTGCTCGAACTGGTTTCCCGCAGCGTTGGCTGAATTGCCCGGGCAGGTGACTGAGATCTCGCACATGGCTGCGCCGCGGTTCTTGATGGTCATTTGCGACGGGGACGTTCAGGATCGAGAAGCGGCGGTATGGAATGGATATCGGACATATCTGGAAGACACCTATGGGAACGACTTCGCAGGGCAACTGATGCAGGCATATGTAGACGCGCAAAATCTGGATCAGACTTTGACGGTTTATTTCACCGATAACTCTTCCGGAACTTATGTGCGGACTGGTGCGGGATTACGTGATGAGAATGGATTCTTTGAACGCTCGGCTCCCGACTGTGCGCCATAGAGTCTCCATGAACAAACACGTTCGCATGGCGATGGGGGCGGCGATCATCCTTCTGGTTGCCGCTTCCTTGATTTACTCAATGCGTGCGCAGAATGATACGCCGGTCTTGCCGCCGGCGCCCGCGAACCTGTCGCTGGCGGAGGATTCCAAATCCGAGTCAGAGGCAGACTTAGCCAATCGCTCACCGCCGGAATCATCCAGCATCCCGCGGCAATCGGCGAGGTCCGCGTTGGACCTGCTGAATCGCGCCACGAATGCGCGCAGCACCGATGCCGAAATGATGCGCAGAGCCAACGCAGGGGATCTTGAAGCCATGTTTGCGTTGAGGGTGCTGGATATGCGCTGCAGCAGTTTCTTGAACGCTGATGACGCCTTTCATCCGCGGCATGGACTCGCTCGACTAAAAACAGAAGGAGCGCAGCGCGCTGCAGCCGAAAAGGCGCTCGCCTTGATGACCGCTTACTGCGATCTGCCTTATGTCGCCGGTGATCGCAGAGAACTGATGAGTGAATATGAGCAGCGCCTGAAAGATGCGGCAAGGGCGGGCGATCATATGGCTCAGGCCGCATTGGTTTTTCAGGGGATGAGTGAGGCGGAAATAGTCGATGCCTATACGCAAGCGGATGATCCATGGGTGATTCAGATGGCCATGAGTGCTTTGGGTCGTGGCGGTGGGCCAATAGCCCGTGAGATTGAAGCGGTGGTGTTTCCACAATCGATGCGGGCATTCGGGCAGAAGGAGATTCGCACGATCCAGAGTAGTGCCGCGGAGTGGGTGAGCTGCCAAGCAGGGCGGTACTGCGGCCCCAATGACTTCGAGGTTCTGTCGCGGTGTTATGACAAAGGCAACTGCCCTTTAGGTCTGGATGTGATGACCCGGATCCAGCATTGGGATCTGTCGGGCTACCAGTTCGAGTTGATGCAGCGGTATATCGCGGCAGTGAACGCCAGGCTCCCGCGAGGACCTTGAAGCGCAGGCGTGTCGGCGTCGGGCCGTTTCGACAGCCAGACCGGGATGGAATTGGGCAACCAGAGCGCCTGTCAGTTCCTGCCGAGCGTCAGCACGCCTCAAGCCCCCACCAACTGATACCCCTTGAGCCTCTGCGCGAACTGCTGCAGCGCGGCCACGCCGGAGCGCTCGGCGTCTTCGCACCAGGCACCCCGAGTTCGACACTTAATCGACTTATGTGCTTGATTTGATTCGATCCGCGAGGGTCGAATTGCCACTACATCCGGGATTGCCGGCCTCAGAGGCGGTCAGTTTCGGGCAGGGGAAGGTCCAGTTGCTTGAGGATGGCGCGGGTCTCGTCGCTGGCGGTGCTGATGCCGCGGACGGCCTTGCCACCAGCGCTCAGGCGGTGCAGTTGCAGGCTCTTGAGTTGGCGTAGTGCGGCGCTGGGGCTGTGTTCGCTGAGCTTCGGGCGCATGACGCGGTGGAGTAGTAACGCGAGGAAGCAGATCAGCCCGTGGGCACGGATGCGCTCGGGCAGGCGGTGGTGCATGGGTGCGATCGCGATGTCCTGCTTGAGCACCCGGAAGCCGCGTTCGATGTCGGCCAGTCGCTTGTAGCGGTCGACCACTTCTGCCGCGTCCAGATCCTTGGCGTTGGTCAGCAGGATCAGCTTGCCGTCGAAGGCCTCCAGGCGCTTCAGCGCCTCCTCGTCGAGGTGCCAACTGAAGCGATCGGACTTCAGGTCCGGCTTCAGGATCCGCGACAGGCCGGCTTCCTTCACCGCTTCGACGAAGCGCAGGTAGGCCCCGCGATCGGTGGCCCGGCGACCGCGTGAGCGCTGGCCCTGGTCCTGGGCATCCAGCTGGTCGGCCCGCCGCTGCGCGTCGGCTTCGATGGCCGCGATCCGTGCGCGCCGTGCGGCCTTCATTTCGGCGGCCACCTGCGGATTGTGCGCGACCACGAGTCGATGTTCGCCGCTGGTGGTTTCGGCCACCGATGGCGCACCAGGCTTCTCGAAGCCCTCGGCCATCGCGACCACCGGATGTCACCGACCGCCCCAATGGAGCCATTTCGGGATCGGCGTAATGGAGCCAGTCGATGATCGGCGTAATGGAGCCACTTCACCCGAGTTCGACACCTTTCCAGCCCCAAGCGTCCATCCAGCCACCTCCCGTGCTCGCCCGTTCAATGACTTAGCTGCCTCAACGGGTCACTCTCGGAAACTTGCGTGTAGTGGCACGCATTCAGACTTTGCCCAATAGATAGCAATTCTTT
>JABAQR010000075.1 GCA_019187485.1 Lysobacterales bacterium
CGGCCGATGCAGCCAGCGCCTGCGCGGCCGGCGCCCGCCGTCGCCCGCCAGCCGCAACTCCCGGCCGGCGTGCGCGTGGAGGCGGTCGATGCCGAACGCTCCGGGCAGCGACTCGACAATTTCCTGTCGACGCGTCTCAAGGGGGTGCCGAAGAGCGCGGTCTACCGCGTGCTGCGCCAGGGCCAGGTGCGCGTCAACGGCAAGCGCGCGAAACCGGAGACGCGCCTGCTCACCGGCGACCTGGTGCGCATCCCGCCGATGCGCGTCGACGACCCGGCGGCGCCCGCGCCGCCCTCCGATTCGCTGCGCCAGACGCTCGCGGATCGCATCCTCGCCGAGGATGCGGACTTCCTCGTGCTCGACAAGCCGCGCGGCCTCGCCGCGCATGGCGGCAGCGGCGTCTCGGTCGGCGCCATCGAGGCGTTGCGTGCGATCCGCCCGCATCAGTCGATCGAACTCGTGCATCGCCTCGACCGCGACACCAGCGGCCTGCTGTTGCTGGCCAAGAAACACAGCGCGCTGCGCAAGGTGCAGCAACTGATCCGCGAGAACCGGGTCGAGAAACGCTATTTCGCGCTGCTCAAGGGCGCGCCCGCGCGCGAGCGCTTCGAGGTCGATGTCGCGTTGCGGAAAAACCAGTTGCGTGGCGGCGAGCGCATGGTCGAGGTCGACGAGGACGCGGGCAAGCAGTCGCTGTCGCGCTTCAAGGTGGTGCAGCGCTTTGCCGGCTGCACCCTGGTCGAGGTGCAGATCATCACCGGCCGCACCCACCAGATCCGCGTGCACGCCATGCATGCCGGCCACCCCGTGGCGGGCGACCCCAAGTACGGCGACGAGGAATTCAACCAGGCGATGAAGGCGCACGGCCTGAAGCGCCTGTTCCTGCACGCCCACAGCCTGCGTTTCCCCTGGGGCGACCAGGGTGCCGAACGCCACTACACGGCGCCGCTGCCGGCGGAACTGCGCACGGTACTGGACGTCCTCGCTTTGGGGCGCGACTGAAGGGCGGTCGCGACCATGTCATTCCAAGGCTCGATCGGAGCGTGGCCCATCGACCCCCGCTACGCCGGCATTGCCCGCCTGTACGGCGTCGACGGCCTCGCCCGCCTGCGCGGAGCGCGGGTCGCCGTGGTCGGTGTCGGCGGGGTCGGCTCGTGGGCGGCGGAGGCGCTGGTGCGCAGTGGGGTCGGGCGAATCACCCTGGTCGACGGCGACGAAGTCTGCCTGTCGAACACCAACCGCCAGTCGCATGCGCTGGCCGGCAACTACGGCAAGTCCAAGGTGGCGGTGCTGGCCGCGCGCCTGCACGCGATCGATCCGGCGATCGCACTCGATGCGCAGGCGCGCTTCCTGACCCCGGCCACGCTGGATTCGCTCGCCGATTTCGACTGCGTGCTGGACGCCTGCGATGCTTTCCGCGTCAAGGTCGAGATGATCGCGTGGTGCCGCCGCAACAAGGTCCCGCTGGTGGTCTCGGGCTCCGCCGGTGGCCGCACCGACCCCACCCAGGTGCGCGTGCGCGACCTGTCGAAGACCGAACACGACGCGCTGCTGAGCCTGGTGCGCAAGAAGCTGCGGGAAGAGTTTCGCTTCCCGCGTGGGCCCAAGCGCTATTTCGGCATTCCGGCCGTGTACTCGCTGGAAAACGTGCGCTACCCGAGCGCCGACGGCGGCGTTTGCCTGCACAAGCCGGCCACGCTCGAAGAAGGCCGCCTCGACTGCGGCGGCGGCCTCGGCGCGGCGATGCACGTCACCGGGGCCTTTGCCTTCGCGGCGGTGGCGGAGGTGGTGCGGCGGCTGCTTTCGCGAGGGCACGAGGGCACGAGGGCGCGAGGGCACGCAAAAGCCGAGTGAGGCCCCTCGAACTTGCGCGCATCGGCTCCCCGATGTTTGAGCCTTTCCGTGCCCTCGTGCCCTCGTGCTAGATCACATCCCACGGATAGGCGCCGTTCTCCAGCAGGAAGCCGGCCAGCGCGTCGCGCTCGCCGTCCTCGTTGCGCGCCATCGCGCGTACGTTGGTGGCCATGCGGCGCTTGGCCGCCTGTGCGAACAGCGCAGCGATGGTGACCGCCTGCTGGCCGTTCTTCGGGTCCGACTTGCTCAGGGAATCGGCGCGCGCGAGCGTGCACAGGCCGACGAACATGTCGATCGCGAGGTCGGCGACGCGCTTCAGCTGGTATTGCTCGTCGGCGATCTTCTTGCCGTGCAGGCGCAGCAGTTCGTCGCCCGCCTTGGACAGTTCCACCGCGTATTTCTCGTAGATCAGTGCGGCCGCCTTCAGGCGCGGATCCAGCTTGGACAGGATCTTGTCGTTGCCGAAGCCGGTGCCCTGGCGCAGGCGCTTGCTGGCGTAGCTGGAGAGCACGCCGAAGCCCTTGATCGGATTGTTGAATATGTCGCCGACGGCGCTCTTGAGCTCGGACAGCGAGGCGCCGACGTCCTTCAGCCCGGACAAGGCGATGTACAGGCGCAGGATCTCGTTGGTGCCCTCGAAGATCGACAGGATGCGGCTGTCGCGGGTGATCTGCTCGTAGGGGAACTCTTTCATGAAGCCGTTGCCGGCGGCGATCTGCAGCGCCTCGTAGGCGCTGCGCTGGATCGCTTCGGAAGCGAAGACCTTGCTGATCGCCGCCTCGACCGAGTAGTCCTCGCAGCCGGAATCGATGTAGTGCGCGACCATCCACACCGTGCTTTCGGCGGCGAAGCAGTCGATCGCCATCTGCGCGATCTTCTCGCGCACCAGGCCGAAGTCGGCAATCGGCTTGCCGAACTGCTTGCGGTCCTTCGCCTGTGCGGTGGACAGCGCGATCAGGGTCTTCATGCCGCCGACCGCACCGCCGCCGAGGCCGGTGCGCCCGTTGTTCAGGATGCCCATCGCGACCTTGAAGCCCTTGCCTTCCTCGCCGAGCAGGTTCTCGGCCGGCACGCGCACGTCCTGGAAGGCGACCGTGGTGGTCGAGGAGGCGCGGATGCCCATCTTGTCCTCGTGCGGGCCGTGGCTGACGCCCGGCCAGGCGGCCTCGACGATGAAGGCGCTCATCTTGCCGTCCGGCGAATCGGTTTTCGCGAACACCGTGTAGAGGTCGGCGATGCCGCCGTTGGTGATCCAGATCTTCTCGCCGTTCAGGGTCCAGCTGCCGTCCTCGTTCTTCTTCGCGCTGGTGCGCACGGCGGCGGCGTCGGAGCCGGCGCCGGCCTCGGTCAGGCAGAAGGCGGCGATCATCTCGCCCGAGGCCAGCCGCGGCAGGTAGCGCGCCTTCTGCTCGTCGTTGCCGGAGAGGAGTATTCCTTTCATGCCGATCGACGAGTGCGCGCCGATCGTCAGCGAAACCGAGGAATCGTGGCGGGAGGTCTGCGAGAGCACGCGCGCATACGCGGCATTCGACAGGCCGAGCCCGCCGTGCTCCTCGGGGATGATCAGCCCGAACAGGCCCATGTCGCGCAGCGACTGGATGAACTCGGCCGGCTGGTGGGCTTCCTTGTCCCACTGCTTCAGGTCTGCGCGCTGCGGTGCGAGGAAGTCGTCGATCGAGTCGGTCATCATCCCGAGCACCTCGCGATCGCGCTCGCGCATGGCCGGGTAGGGGAACAGGTTCTCCTCCAGGATTTCCCCGAAAAACAGGTTCTTGGCCGCGCTCTGGTCGGTGCGCAGGTTGCTCGCAATGGTCGTCGCGCGGTCGCTGGTCTCGCTCATCTCGGGGGCTCCCTCAAACCACTGGTCGGTGTGCCGAGTGTGGTCCGGGAGTGGAGAGGGAGCAAGCAGGCGCGAGAGCATTCGCTCGAAGTTCGGGATTCCGTGGGTACTGTCGCCAGTGCGCACGTTCGCGCATTGCGGTCTTGCGCCCTCAGGCGAATTCCAGCCAGCCGCGGCGCACGCATTCGACCAGGGCGTCGCGGTCGACCTCGGTCAACTTCGCGAACTGCCCGCCGTCGATACGGGCATCGGCGGCGCACAGTCGGCTGGCGAGCGCCGCGTCGATGGCGAGGGTCTGCGCATTCGCGTGCAGGCGTGCGCCTTTCCCGGCACGACTCCAGTTCAGACGCACCGACTGGCTGGATACCAGCGTGGCGCCGCGCGCGAGGCGCTCGACGATCACCGATGCGTGGATGCGCCGCCGCCTGGGCAGCGTTGCAGTCCGATAGACGCTCATGAAGCGCCCGAACCAGTCGGCGAGCGTGGCGTCGTCGAGCGCGAGCACGTCCATCAGCGCGCGGCGCACGCGGCGCACGGTGGTGGCGTCGATCTCGCTCGGGTCGGTGGCGATGCGCAGGTCGGGATCGGCATAGCGACGTGACTCGTCGAGTTCCTGCGCCTGCTGTGCGGCGAAGGCCGCGAGCAGCTCCGCAGAACTCGGCGCGCGCATGCCGAGGGAGAACGTCAGGCACTCGCAGAGTGCCTCGCCGAAATGCGGCACACGCGGCGGCAGGTAGAGGATGTCGCCGGGTTGCAGGACCCAGTCGTGGCTGGCCTCGAAGCGCTTGAGCAGGCGGATCGGCGCGTCCTCGCGAAAGTCGAGCGGTGCGCCGGGGCGCGCGTCGATCTGCCAGCGGCGCTGGCCCATGCCCTGCAGCAGGAACACGTCGTACTGGTCGACGTGCGCGCCGACCGAACCGCCCGCCACCGCATAGCTGACCATGACGTCGTCGATGCGCCAGCGCGGCAGGAAGTCGACCAGCCGCAGCAAGGCGCGTACCTCCGGATCCCAGCGGTCGACGTCCTGCACCAGCAGGGTCCAGTCGCGCCGGCCGAGTATCGCGAAACGTTCTTCGGCGAAGGGCCCGGTTTCCAGATGCCAGCGATCGCGGCGGCGATCGTGACGCACGATCCGGCCGAGGCTGCCCTCGATGCAGGCGAGCCCGGCGAGGTCATCCGGCGTGAGCGGACACTCGAAGTCCGCCAGCGCGCCGCGCACCAGCAGCGGGCGCTTGCCCCAGTAGTCGCGCAGGAAGGCCGCGGGCGCCATCCCGAGCGGCGCGCCGACGCGTCCGCGCACCTCGATCGGCGCCGGCTTCATGCGCGTCGCGCCAGGTCGGCGGCGATGCCGGTGTAGCCGCCGGGCGTCAGCGCCAGCAGGCGTGCGCGTGCGTCCTCCGGCAGCTCGGTCAGGCCTTCGATGAAACCGCGCATGGCCGCGGCGTCGATGCGCGCGCCGCGCGTCAGCGCCTTGAGGCGCTCGTAGGGCTCGGGCAGGCCATGCCTGCGCATGACGGTCTGCACCGCTTCGGCGAGCACTTCCCAGGCGGCGTCGAGGTCCTCGGCGAGCCGCGCCGGATCGGGGCGCAGCTTCGCGAGGCCGCGCTCCAGCGAACGCAGTCCGACCAGCAGGTAGCCGAAACCGCTGCCGAGGCTGCGCAGCACGGTGGAATCGGTCAGGTCGCGCTGCCAGCGACTGATCGGCAGTTTCTCGGCGAAGTGGCCGAACAGCGCGTTGGCGAGGCCGAAGTTGCCTTCGGCATTCTCGAAGTCGATCGGATTGATCTTGTGCGGCATGGTCGAGGATCCGACCTCGCCCTCGACGCGCGCCTGGCGGAAATAGCCGAGCGAGACGTAGCCCCAGACGTCGCGGCAGAGGTCGATCAGGATGGTGCCGAGGCGGCGGCAGGTGTCGGCGAGTTCGGCGACGAAATCGTGCGGCTCGATCTGCGTGGTGTGCTCGTTCCACGTGAGGCCGAGCGATTCGACGAAGGCGCGCGCGAGCGCCGGCCAGTCCACCTCCGGGTAGGCGACGACGTGTGCGTTGAAGTTGCCGACCGCGCCGTTGATCTTGCCGAGCAGCGGCTGCGATTCGAGCAGGCGGAACTGGCGCTCGATGCGCGCGACGACATTGCGGATCTCCTTGCCGAGCGTGGTCGGCGAGGCGGTCTGGCCGTGCGTGCGCGAGAGCATCGGCAGCGCAGCGTGGTCGTTGGCGAGCTGGCGCAGGCCGACCAGCACGCGCGTCAGCGCCGCGACCAGCACCGTTTCGCGCGCATCCTTCAGCATCAGCGCGTAGGCGAGGTTGTTGATGTCCTCGCTGGTGCAGCCGAAGTGCACGAACTCGGCGACTGCCTTCAGCTCCGCGTGCTGCGCGAGCTGGCGCTTGATCCAGTACTCGACGGCCTTGACGTCGTGGTTGGTGGTCGCCTCGATGGCCTTGACCTCGGCCGCCCGTGCTTCGTCGAAGTGCTCGCCGAGCTTGCGCAGAAAGCCGATCGCATCCGCCGACAGCGTCGGCACCTCGACGATCCCGGGCTCGGCGGCGAGCGCCTCCAGCCAGCGCAGTTCGACCAGCACGCGGCGACGGATCAGCCCGTACTCGCTGAAGATCGGGCGCAGCGGTTCGGCCTGGCGCGCGTAACGGCCGTCGAGCGGGGACAGGGCGGTGAGGGCGGACATGGCGGGCTCCCGGAAATGTCGACGATCATAGGGCCGGAGGAAAGTGGTCAAGCGCGGAGACGCGGAGAAAGCCTTCGGGTCGACTGACCTGCTGGCCGTCTGCTGTTCTCCGCATCCTCCCGTCTCCGTGCCGGATGGGTCCGCACTGCGCGCCTCTCGCTACGGCGGCCCTTCGTAGCTCACGGCGAGGATCACGAAGCGGGTGCGACCGCCCGGCAGCTCCGCTTCGAACTCGTCGTCGACGCGCTTTTTCAGTGCGGCACGCGCGAGCGGGGAATCGATGCTGATCCAGCCCTGCGTGGCGTCGGTCTCGTCGGGGCCGACGATGCGTACGCGCAGTTCGCGCCCGGTCTCGATTTGTTCCAGATGCATCCAGGCGCCGAAATAGACCGCGCTGGGGTCGCCCGGCTTGTCGTCGATGACCCGCAACCGTTCCAGCCGCTTGCTCAGGTAGCGCACGCGACGGTCGATTTCGGCGAGCTGGCGCTTGCGCCAGGTGTACTCGGCGTTTTCCGAGCGATCACCTTCGGCGGCTGCGGCCGTCAGGGCGCCGACCACTTCCGGGCGATGCACTCGCCACAGATGGTCGAGTTCGGCGTGCAGGCGCGCGTGCCCTGGGCGGGTGATGATCGCGGTCGACGGTGCCTGCAGAGGGCGGTAGCGGGTGCCTGCCATTGGCTGGGGTTGTCTGCGTTTTTCTGTCGCGTAGCATGCCTCGGGCAGGCGGCGGTGAAGCGAGTTTCCGCACACCGCCGGTTCCCGCGTCCGCGCGCTTGCCCTCGGTCGGATCGGCGGCGCGCTCGGACGCTTCGAGGTAGGCTTCCCCGCAACGCCCATGCACGCGTCGTGTGCACGGGACGCGCGGGCCGGATCCGCTCCCGGATGCGCCCGGGTGGTGATCGCCCGTTTCGGCGCCCGGTCTTGTGTTTTCCCTCTGGCGTCCTGATCGAGACTTGAACCATGAGCACTCGCGACATCAGCGTTCGCAGCCTGCCGGACATCGCCGCCACCCCGACCATGCACGCTGGCACCCTCGAATGGGTGGGCATGGATGCGATCGACGTGCCGGTCGCGCTGCACGTCGGCGAAGGTCGCGTCGTGCAGGCGCCGGCACGCGTGGCGGCGGCGGTCAATCTCAGCCAGGCACAGGCGCGTGGCATCCACATGTCGAGGTTGTACCTGGCGGTGGAGCGTGCCTTGTCCGGCAATGTGCTGACGCCCCGGTTGCTGCACGGCTTGCTGCGTGAATTCCTGGAATCGCAGGCGGACCTGAGCGATGGCGCCTGGCTGCGCATCGCCTTCGAGCAGATGCTGCGCCGGCCGGCACTGGTCAGTGAGCTGGCCGGCTGGCGCCGCTACCCGGTGCGGCTGTCTGCGGCGCACGAACGCGGCCATTTTCACGTCGAGATCGCGCTCGAGGTGGTCTATTCGAGCACCTGTCCGTGTTCGGCCGCGCTCGCGCGCCAGGCGATCCAGCAGCAGTTCGATCTGGATTTTCCGCCACAGGCGCCACTGCGGCGGGAGCGCGTGCGTGCCTGGCTCGGCAGCGAGCAGGGCATCGTCGCCACCCCGCACAGCCAGCGCAGCCTGTTGCAACTGCGCGCACGGCTGCACCCAAGTTTCCAGGAGTTTCCGGTCGCCGATCTGGTCGATCTGCTGGAAGGCGTGTTGGCGACGCCGGTGCAGACCGCGGTCCGGCGCGAGGACGAGCAGGCCTTCGCACGGCTGAACGCGGCCAATCTGATGTTCTGCGAGGACGCCGCGCGACGTGTGCGCGGTGCGCTGCTCGGCGATGCGCGCATCGCCGATTTCTGGGCCCGTGCGGTGCACCAGGAAAGCCTGCACGCGCACGATGCGGTTGCGATCGCCAGCAAGGGCATCGCCGGCGGCTACGGCGCGCACACGCAATGGCAGGGTTGAGAGTACCCCTGACCTCCGGGCCATCCGCGAAGCGTCATGGTCGGCTAGTTTTCGCCGCCACCTGCGGCCGCGCCGTCCGTGGCGCCGCCTTTCCCACTTCCGAAGGATTCCCCGTGAACCGTTTTTCGTCCAAGCCCCTGACTCTGGCCGTGCTGACCGCACTGACGCTGGTCGCCTGCGGCAGCGAAGCGCCGCAGGCGACCAGCGAAGCCACCGCACCCGCGCCGGTCGCGCCCGCAGCGGTCGCCGCCACCCCGCTGAGCATCGACAGCTCATCGCTGCCGCCGCTGCCGGCTTTCCAGGTCAGCGATCTCGATCCTGCGGTGTCCGCCTGCACGGACCTCGATGGCCACGTCAATGCGAAGTGGCTGGCCGCCAATCCGGTGCCGGCGGACCGCACCACCTGGGGCAGCTTCGAGATGCTCGGCGAGCGCTCGCTGGCGGTGCAGAAGCAGATCGTGGAAACGCTCGCGACGCGCGAGGGGGCCTCTGGCGTGGAGAAGGTGATCGGCGACTTCTGGGCCACCGGCATGGACGAGGCGGCGATCGACGCCGCCGGTCTGAAACCGATCCAGTCCATGCTGGACGAAATCACCCGGCTGGCCACGCCGCAGGAACTGGTGGCCTACCTGCGCGCCGCGCACGCCGATGGTCGCCCGCTGTTGTTCGGATTCGGCGGCGAGTCCGATTTCAAGGATTCGAGTCAGGTGATCGCCTACGTCACGCAGGACGGCCTCGGTCTGCCCGACAAGACCTACTACGCCGGCGACGCGCACAAGGCCGAGCGGGATGCCTACCGGAAGCACATCGTCACGATGCTCGAACTGGGGGGCGCCGATGAGGCTACCGCGAGCGCGCAGGCGCAAGCGGTCATGGCGATCGAGACCCGTCTGGCCGAGGTGTCCTTCTCGTCCGAGGAGATGTCGCGCGATGTCTCCAAGTTCTACAACCCGGTCAGCATCGCCGATGCCGACGCCAAGACACCGCGGATGCCTTGGGGCGAGTTCTTCGCGGCCAACGGTGTCGCCGCACCGACGCTGTTCTCGCTCTCCAATCCCGCCTTCTTCGAGCGTCTGGACGCGATGCTCGGCGAAGTTCCGATGGCCGACTGGCAGGCCTATCTGCGCTTCAAAACCCTCGATGGCGCCGCGCCCTACCTCGGCAAGGCCTGGTCCGATGCGAACTTCGAGTTCTACGGCAAGACCCTGCGCGGCCAGCAGGAACAGAAGGCGCGCTGGAAACGCGTGCTCGACACCGTCAACGGCACTGTCGGCGAGGCGCTCGGCGAGCTCTACGTGCAGGTGGCGTTCCCGCCGGAATCCAAAGCGCAGATGCAGCAACTGGTGAGCAACCTCTCCACCGCGCTGAAGGCGCGCCTGGAGAAGCTCGAATGGATGTCCCCGGAGACGCGCGCGAAGGCGATCGAGAAGTGGTCCACCTTCACGCCGAAGATCGGCTATCCGGACCAGTGGCGCAGTTGGGAAGGCCTCGACACGACGCGCGACAGCTACATCGGCAACATACTCGCCGCAGCGAAGTTCAACCACGCATTCGAAATGGCCAAGATCGGCAAGCCCAAGGATCGCGGTGAGTGGGGCATGACCCCGCAGACCGTCAACGCCTACTACAACCCATTGCAGAACGAGATCGTGTTCCCGGCGGCGATCCTGCAGCCGCCCTTCTTCGATCCGAAGGCCGACCTCGCCAGCAACTACGGCGGCATCGGGGCCGTGATCGGCCACGAGATGCTGCACGGCTACGACGACCAGGGCAGCCGCTTCGACGCCAAGGGCAGCTTTGCGAACTGGTGGCAGCCGACCGATGCCGAGGGCTTCAAGGCGAAGACCGGCATGCTGGTGGCCCAGTTCGAAGGCTACGAAGCCCTGCCGGGCAAGAAGGTCAACGGCAAGCTGACCCTGGGCGAGAACATCGCCGATCTCGGCGGGCTCACGGTCGCCTACGATGCGCTCAAGCTGGCGCAGGGCGAGGGTTTCGTCGATCCGATGACGGATGGATTCAGCCAGGACCAGCGTTTCTTCATGAATTGGGCGACCGTGTGGCGCCGCAACTTCACGGAAAAGGAATTGAACGTGCGCCTGGTGACCGACTCGCATGCTCCGGCGCGTTTCCGCGCCAACGGCGCACCGAGCAACCTGCCGAGCTTCGCTGCAGCCTTTGCCTGCAAGGCCGGCGATCCGATGGTGCGCGCAGACGATCAGCGCATCGCGATCTGGTGATCCCGGCATGACCCGCGACCGGGTTGCCCGGTCGCGGGCGCGGGGTCGCGCAGGCCAGGGTGCGGCGGGCAGCTCCCGTAGCTCACGTTGTCCGCGATGCGGACCGCGTGCCAGGACGACCGCTCAGTGCGCCATCGCGTGGTGCACCGCCGAGCCGGCAACCTTGCCATCGTAGGTGCAGTCGAAGCCGGCGGCGTCCTCGGTGATCGACCAGCGTTCTTCCTGTTCCTGGCCATTGCGCTTGGTGTAGGACACGGTCACTTGGAATTGCTCGGGCAGTTCGTTGCGTTGGATGAAAGCGATGATCTCGCCGCCGGCGGCCAGCGTCGGGTGGGTCTCGTCGATGAAGTGGGTGCGGTCCTGGTGGTGCCAGTACAGCGAGACGCCCCAGATCTGCGCGCCGTGGTTCTTCAGCACCAGCACGATGGCGGAATCGCCCATCGAACTTTCCGGTCGCAGGAACAGGCGCGGATCTTCCGGCGCGTTCATGAGGCCGGGAATGTCGCTTGTGGGGCTCGCGCCGCGCTGCGCAAGCCGCGCCGATTTCGCCATGTGCTCGCGCTGCAGCCGCAATTCCTCGCGTTGCATGGTGAGTTCCCGGTTCTGACCTTGCAGCCCCAGCCAGACCAGGACGAGTGCCAGCGCCGAGGCCAGGCTGCCGAAGGTGGTCGCGGCCACGGCGACCGAATAGCCCGTATCCGTGCTTCCCGCAAACAGCGCGACGACCAGCGCAGCGACGAATCCCAGGCCGATCCATTGTTGCGTGCTGAGCATGCCGCAGGTTTCCCCGGAAGTGCGACGCGATCATCGTGGCACGTCCGCCGCTCGCGCGGAACCCCCGGGGCAGGTCCGCATCCCTGCTTGACAATGTGGATCGCGTGGCGCGGACAAGGCCGTTTCCGTGCATTGCAATTGGCGATGATGGATCGCTGGCGCCCCGCGTGGCGGCTCTTTACGATGCCGCCATGTACCGTTCGTGTCTGCTTCTGCTTGCGGTTTGCGTCTGCTGGACGAGTCTTGGCCGTGCCTCGGAGCAAGCCGAACTCTTCTTCGAATCGGTAGGTGATGCCGAATCGATCCCGGACAACAATGTTTCGGCACTCGCGCAGGACGCACAGGGTTTCCTGTGGATCGGAACGCCCGATGGCCTGATTCGCTACGACGGCTATCGCTTCCGCCGTTTCGACAACGATCCCGCCGGCGCCGACGCGCCGGGCGGACATTTCGTGCGCGCCCTGCTGCGCGCACGCGACGGTCGGCTGTGGGTCGGTACCAATGCCGACGGCGTTTCCGTGCTTGCGACCGACGAGGCTGCGGTCCGGCGCATCCGCGCCGGCGCGGACGGATTGTCCAGCAACACCGTGCGTGCGCTCGCCGAGGACGCCAGGGGCGGGATCTACATCGGCACCCGCGAGGGGCTGGACTACTGGGATCCAGCAAGCGGCCGGATCGAGCATTTCGCCGACCGCCACGGCGCCGACACCAGCTCCGACGAGAACTACGTGCTGGCCCTGCTGGTCGATCGTCGCGGCGACCTCTGGATCGGCAGCGCCGGCGGCCTGGGCTTGCGCCGCGCCGGGAGCGGACGTTTCGAGCGGGTGCTGGTCGCCAGCGACAGCGGCCCGTCGCTCCGCGGCGAGCCGGTGCAGGCCCTGCTCGAGCGTGCGCAGGGCGACGTCATCGTCGGCACCGCGCGGCGCGGCAGTTTCGTCGTCGACAGCGCCGCCAGCAGCCTGCGACAGATCCCGATGGGCGCTGCGGGCAGCGGCGACGCGCTCAAGCCAGCGGTCCTGAGTCTGCTGCAACCGCAACCAGGCGTGCTCTGGGTGGCGGCTTTTGGCGGCATCGATGTGATCGATGCCAACGATTTTCATCTGCTGCGTCGCATTCGTCCCGATCCCGCCGTCGGCTCCAGTCTGGCTCACGACCAGGTGCGCGCCTTGTTGCTGGACCGCTCGGGGCAGGTCTGGGTGGGCGGCTACGGCGGCGGCTTGCAGCGCCACGATCCAGCCAACGGAGCCATCGGCGTATTGCGCCACAGTCCGAACCAGCCGCATTCGCTGAGCGTGCCCAGCGTCAGCAGCGTGCTCGAGCTGGCCGACGGCCGCTGGTGGATCGGCACCCGCGGCAACGGGATCGATGTCTGGGAACGCCAGCGCGGCGTGGTCGCGGGCTTTCGCGTCGACGCCGGCGATCCCGGAGCCCTGCGCAATGGCGTGATCTCCAGTCTCGCCCAGGACGTGGACGGCACCCTGTGGGTGGGGACGGTGGACGGGCTGCACCGCCACGATGCGCGCAGCGGAAGCTTCGTCCGTTTCGGCCCCGAGCACGGTCTGCCCGACATCTACGTTCGCCGACTGCTGGCCGGTAGCGAGGGCACCTTGTGGGTCGGCACCGACGCGGGTCTGGCACGGTTGCCGCGCGGTTCGCAGCGGATCGAGCGCCTGCTCGGCGCGGATGGTGCTCCGGTACGCGACGACATCAACGCGATCATCGAAGTCGCGGATGGACGCGTGCTCGCCGGAGGCTCCACCGGCATGTTCGTCGCCAGTGTCGCCGACCCGGTCGTCCGCAAGGTGAACTTGCACGCCGCCATCGACGGCGCGCCGGTCGCCATCGGCGTGCTTGGCCTGCTGAAGGATTCGCAAGCCCGGTTGTGGGTGGATACCGCCGCCGGCCTGTATCGCCTGCTGGAACTCGCAGGCGAGAGCGCGCGCATCGATTCGGTCGGTGAGCGCCTCGGCGCGGTCGGCCAACCCTTCGGGGCCAATCTGCTCGAAGACGGGCTTGGTCGCATCTGGAGCCAGCGCTTCCTCTACGATCCGCGCGCCGATTCACTGTACGAACTCGGCCGTGCGGATGGCGCGGATCTGGGCACCCCCTGGTTTCGTGCCTATGCGCGGACCCGCGACGGCCTGTTGCTGTTCGGGGGCAGCAAGGGCCTGATGGTGATCGATCCCATGCGCTTTCGCCGCTGGGAGTATGAACCGCCGCTGGTGGTCGCCGAGATCCGCGTCGGCGGTCGATCACTGCCGCTGGTCGATCCGGCGATCGGCTTCGAGGTTCGGCCGCACCAGCGCAGTTTCAGCGTCGAGTTTGCGGCGCTGGATTTCACCGCGCCGCTGCGCAATCGCTACCAGTACCGCCTGCTCGGTTTCGACGCCGACTGGATCGACAGCGATGCCACCCGACGGGTGGCGAGCTACACCAGCCTCGGACCCGGCAGATACACCCTGGAAGTGCGCGGAAGCGGGCGCACCGGTGTTTACAGCCGCAGCGAACTCAAGATCCCCGTGCGCGTGCTTCCGGCCGCTTGGCAGACCTGGTGGTTCCGTACGCTGGCACTGCTGGCATCGGTGCTGCTGCTGGCCGCGGGCGTGCGCTGGCAGACCCTGCGCATGCGTCGGCGCGCCGCGCAGTTGGAGCGTCTGGTGGACCGCCGCACCGCGGAGCTGAGTCAGGCCAAGACTCGCGCCGAGCAGGCGTTGTTGCAGTTGCAGAGCGCCCAGGACGAACTGGTCGCGCGCGAGAAGATGGCTTCGCTCGGACAACTCGTCGCCGGCGTCGCCCACGAGATCAACACTCCGGTGGGGGTCGCGTTGACCGCCGCATCCTATCTCGCCGAGCGCAGCGAGGCGCTGCGCCGCGCACTCGCGGCCGGCCAGTTGCACAAGAGCGAGCTCAGCCAGTTCATCGAGCAGGCGCAGGAAGCCTCATCCATGATCGGGCACAACCTGACGCGCGCCTCCGAGCTGGTGCGCAGCTTCAAGCAGGTGTCGGTGGACCGCAGCAGCGACGACCGCCGGCGCTTCGATCTGGGCGACAATCTGCGCGCGATCGTCCACAGTCTGGAGCTGACCTGGAAGCGGCGTCCGGTGCAGTTGCAACTGGAGTGCGAGGAACGCATCGAGCTCGACAGCTATCCCGGTGCGCTCGGACAGGTCGTCACCAACCTGATCCAGAACGCCTTGCTGCATGCCTTCGACGGTGATCGCAGCGGCGTCATGCGCTTGTGCGCCAAGTTCGAGGGCGCAGACCGTGTGCGCATCGTGTTCGAGGACGATGGCCATGGCATCGCGCCCGAGCAGCTCGCGCGTGTCTTCGAGCCTTTCTACACGACCCGTCGCGCGCAGGGGGGCAGTGGTCTCGGCCTGCACATCGTCTACAACCTGGTCACGGTCAAGCTCGGCGGTCGCATCGAGGCCCAGGGCGAGCCTGGATCGGGCATGCGCTTCGTGCTGTTGCTGCCCTTGCGTGCGCCCTGACCTGGTTCACGATCGAGGCTGCCGTTGCTGGCTACACTGGCCGTCGCCATCAGGTTCCCCGCTCATGCGTCTGCTGCTCGCCAGCGCGATTTCGCTCCTCGCGGCCTGCGCGCCCCAGGCGATGCCGCCGGAAGCGGCCCCGCCGGTGCCGGCTCCCGCCGAGTCGGCACCGACGGCCGTGCATCCCGCCGCGCCAACCGATTCCGACGTTGGAACCGCGTCGTCGACGGCGGCGCAGTCGGCCGCAAGCATTGCCGCGTCGGCGCGCCAGCAGGCGCAGTCCTATATCGATCACGCGCGCTCGGTGGCCGCGGCGACGCGCGCCACCGCCAAGTCAAGATGCGCGGCCGGAGTGTTCGACTACGAGGCTTGCGTCGCTGCGGCCGACGAGGCCTACGAGGCGGCCCTGCGCAACGCCCGCGTGGAGTTCGACGCCCGCATGAGCGAGGCAGAATCGCCTTGAGGCCCTGGTCGCATGGTGACCATCCATGCACTGCGACCCGGCTTTCTTCATGCCCGGCTGCGCGCGAGTGGTATTCGACATCGCCCGGACGATGGTGCCGACCCCGGACATCGACGACGACCGCGGCGTTGTTGCGCGTTGCCATGGTCGCCGTTCTCCTTTCAATGGTCGGCGGTTGTGGAAGTCGGGGTAGGGAGGGCCTATGCCGCTACCACGACGAGCTGAAGTCTCTTTCAATGGTCGGCGGTTGTGGAAGTCGGGGCAGGGTGTTGCAGCACCTTGCCCCGGCGCTTCATGCGGCGGTCGCCGCAGTTTTTCGGATCGGTGAAACCTTGCCCGCGGCGTCCCACTGGTCCAGATAGTCGGACCACTGCTGCACCGCGGTTTCACGCGCGGCGATGTGGCGGGTTCGGTCATAGGCGGCGGCCACGTTGCCCCGCTTCGCGTGGGCTAGCTGCGCTTCTAGTACGTCTTCGGCAATGTGCAAGCGCTCGCGTCCCAGTGTGCGGAATGCGGCCCGGAATCCGTGCGTTGCGTGCTGCCCTTGAAAGCCCATGCGGCGCAGTGCGGCCGACAGGGCGTCGCGGTGAAGGTGCGACGTCTGCTGCCGCGCCAGGGGCGGAAACACATATTCACGGCCGGCCGTGAATGTCTGCATCTGCGCCAGTAATGCGCGCGCCTGCCGCGACAACGGGACTATGTGCGGCGCGCGCATCTTCATTTTCTCGGCGGGGATGCGCCACTCGGCACCGGCCGCGGTGTCGTGGATTTCCGCCCATCGCATGGTGGCGATGTTGCCGGGCCGTTGCGCGGTGTAGGCGGCCATCAGCAGGGCTGCGCGTGTCACCGGGCTTTCGTACTTGCGCAGGGCGCGCATGACCGCCGCCAGTTCATCGGGTAGCGTGGCCGCGGCGATGTGCCCGGACGCGACCTTGGGCAACACGCCGTCAAGCATCCGCATTCGCTCATCCTCGCGCAGTCCTTCGAGAATCGCGAAGGACACAATGCCGCGAAGATACTGCCGGGCTTGCGTGCCAAGTCTGGCGCGTGCTCGGCGAGCTTCCGAATGGTTGCCGCCGCCGTCTTGCTGTCGAGTGCTTCGACAGTCACCGCCCCCAGGTCGGGCAGCGGGTAGCGCGTCACCACAAACCGCGCCTTCTGCGCGCTCGCTGCCGACCACTTCTTGCCCTTGAATGCCAGCCAGTCGGCCGCCACCGCCGCCACCGTGCCGCGCGCTTCGCGCTCCCGCGCGGCCTTCGTGGCCTTGCGTTCCTCGGATGGGTCCACGTTCTGCGCTAGCAGTTTGCGGGCGTTCTCTCGCCGCTTGCGGGCCTCTGCGAGCGAGACAGCGGGGAACACCCCGAGCGACAACCGCTTTTCCTTCCCCGCGTAGCGGTACTTGAGCCGCCACCAGCGGCCACCCGCCGGGCTCACTTCCAGGTACAGCCCGCCGCCGTCCCAATGCCGGCCGGGTGCCGGATTGCGCAGCTCCACCGCCGTCAGCTTGTCGGATGCCGTGCCCATGGCGTCGGGTCCAAGGTTGCCTCCGCTTTGGGAATTGCCCCCAACCTTGCCCCCGCTTAGCTCAGGATGCAAGCGGACGCTATCGGACACCCTGAAACGAAAAAACCGCGCCGGAGCGCGGTTTCTTCGACTTCTTCCGGGCTGCGATGGATGCCGCCGGATGCTCAAATGGTGCCGAGGAAAGGACTCGAACCTTCACGGGTCGCCCCGCTAGTACCTGAAACTAGTGCGTCTACCAATTCCGCCACCTCGGCAGGTGTCCCGTGCAGCTTGCGCCGGCGGGAGCCGCGCAATTTAGATGGGCGCGCCGGGTGTGTCAACTCGGAGTGGGCTGCGGTGCGGCGTCCAGGTGGCGGCGTTCGGATGCATGGCACTCGCCAAGTGCGTCCGGACCATACTTTCGCGCTAGCCTGCACGGATGCCCAAGAACACCAAGTCCCAGGCGCCCGGCGCCGCCCAACTGCTCGCTTTCCTGCAGGCCAATGCGCGCCTGATGAAGGCCGAGGAGATCGCCGACCAGCTCGGTTTCAAGACTGCCGAGGGCATGGAAGCGACGCGCGTGCTGCTCGACGACCTGCTCGCGCAAGGTCGGTTGCTGCGCAACCGGCGTGGCGGCTACGGCCTCGCCGAGAAGATGGACCTGATCGCCGGCAGCGTCATCGCCAACGGCGAGGGTTTCGGATTCCTGAAGCCGGACGAGGGCGTCGGCGACATCTATCTGCCGCCGTACCAGATGCGCCAGGTGCTGCACGGCGACCGTGCGCTGGTCAGCGTGGTCGGCCGCGACCGCCGCGACCGCCCCGAGGGCGCGATCGTCTCGATCCTGTCGCGGCGTTCGCCACGCATCGTCGGCCGCTACCTCGAGGAAGCCGGTTTCGGCGTGGTTGCGCCGGACGATGCGCGGATCCACCAGAACCTGCTGATCCCGCATGGCGAGGAAGCCGGCGCGAAGCCAGGCGACGTGGTGGTCGCCGAAATCGTCGAGCCGCCGAGCCTGCATCGCCAGCCGGTCGCGAAGATCGTGCGCGTGCTGGGCGAGGAGGTCGGCACCTCGCTGGCGATCGACATGGCCATCGAAAGCCACGACATTCCGCACGAATGGCCCGCTGCGGTGCTCAAGGAGGCGGCCAGGATCCCCGACCACGTCAAGCCCGCGCAGTTGCGTGATCGCGAGGACTTGCGCGATTTGCCGCTGGTCACCATCGACGGCGAGGACGCGCGCGATTTCGACGACGCCGTCTGGTGCGAGCCGACTCGCGGCGGCGGCTGGAAGCTGTACGTGGCGATTGCCGACGTCGCCAGCTACGTGTTCCCGGGCAGTGCGCTCGACGACCAGGCGCAATTGCGCGGCACCTCGGTGTATTTCCCGAACCGGGTGGTGCCGATGCTGCCGGAGAGCCTGTCGAACGGTATCTGTTCGCTGAAGCCGGAAGTCGACCGCCTGTGCCTGGCCTGCGAGCTGCGCATCGATGCCAGTGGCGAGACCACCCGGGCGCGCTTCTTCGCCGGCGTGATGCGCTCGCACGCGCGATTGACCTACACCCAGGTCTGGCACGCGATCGGCCATGCACGCGTGGAGGCTTTGGGCAGTCACCAGCACTTGCTGCCGCAGTTGCAGCACCTGCATGGCCTGTATCAAGTGCTCGCGCGCCGTCGCGGCGAACGCGGTGCGCTCGACTTCGAAGGCCAGGAGGTCAAGTTTTCCTACGACGAGGCCGGCAACATCGATGCGGTGAAGCTGTACGAACGCAATGACGCGCACCGGCTGATCGAGGAATGCATGATCGCGGCGAACGTGGCCGCGGCGAAGTTCATCCGTCGCAGCCGGGTGCCGGCGCTGTACCGCGTGCACCCGCGGCCGCCGACGCACAAGTACGAGGAACTGGCCGATTTCCTCGCCACCGTCGGCATGTCGATCCCGCCCTACGAGGACCTGCAGCCCGAGGACCTGATGGGGGTGCTGAAGCGCGCCCAGGGGCGGCCGGACGCGGCGCTGATCGAGGCCGTCGTGCTCCGCTCGCAGAGCCTTGCCACCTACACCGCCGCCTGCGACGGCCATTTCGGCCTCGCGCTCGAGGCCTATGCGCATTTCACCTCGCCGATCCGGCGCTACCCGGACCTGCTGGTGCACCGCGCGATCCACCACGCGCTCGGCAAGCGCACACCGGCGGATTACCTTTACACCGCCGCGCGCATGGCCGACTTCGGGCGCAGCACCTCGGCGACCGAGCGCCGCGCCGACGAGGCCACGCGCGATGTCGCCGACCGCCTGAAGTGCGCGTACATGGAGCGCCACCTCGGCGACGAGTTTGACGGCGTGGTCACCGGCGTCGCGTCCTTCGGGCTGTTCGTCGAGATCCTGGAGACGCGCATCACCGGCATGGTCCACGTCACCCAGTTGCCGAACGACTACTACCACTACGATCCGCGCCGCCGGCGCCTGGTCGGCGAGCGCCTGCGGCTGTCCTTCACGCTCGCCGACCGCGTGCGCATCAAGGTGCTGCGCGTGGATTCGCTCGAGCGGCGCATCGACTTCCGCCTTGCCGGAGAACACGAGACGCGCGCGCAGCAGCAGCGTCCGGGCGCGGCACCCGAGCACGGGCGTGCGCAGTCGCGGCGGCGTGGGAGGCGGGGGTGAGGCGGGTGCACCGTCGTCGTCATGTCCGCTGACAACGACTGGCTGCTCGGCCCGAATGCGGTCGAAGCGCAACTGGAGGCGGATCCGACGCGCATCCTCGAGGCGCTGGTCGAGGACGGTCGCCGCAATCCGCGCGTCGATGTGCTGCTGCAGCGCCTGAAACAGGCCGGCATCGCGGTGGCGCGTTGTGCGCGCGCGCAGATGGACAAGCGCGTCGGCAGCGATCGCCACCAGGGCATTGCCGCGCGCTGGCGGCTGCCGGAGGCGCTCGACGAAGCCGATCTGCTGCGGCTGGTCGAGCAGGCGTCCGCGCCGCCGCTGATCCTGGTGCTCGACGGCGTGCAGGATCCGCACAACCTCGGCGCCTGCATCCGCAGCGCCGCCGCCGCGGGTGCGCTGGCGGTGGTCGTGCCGAAGGACCGTGCAGTGGGGCTGACGCCGACCGTGGTGCGCGCCTCTGCGGGGATGGCGGCGCGCATGCCGCTGGTGCGCGTCACCAACCTGGCGCGCGCGCTGGAGCGGATCAAGCGGGCCGGTGTGTGGGTCGGCGGCGCGGCAGGCGAGGCGCAAGGCAGCATCTACGACGCCGACCTGCGCGGTCCGAGCGCGATCGTCATGGGCAGCGAGGGCGAGGGCCTGCGCGAGCTCACGCGCAAGACCTGCGACTACCTGTGGCGGATCCCGATCGCGGCCGGCGTCGAGAGCCTCAACGTCAGCGTCGCGGCGGGCGTGTGCCTGTTCGAGGCGGTGCGGCAGCGGGGAGCCGCCGGGCACGGGGCACGGGGCACGCGGCAGGGCTAGAGCGCGGTGCGTGCGCAGCGACTTCAGCTCGCGCGGCCTGTTTCTCCCGTGCCGCGTGCCCCGCGCCCCGTGTCCCGCTCCTTCCAGCGATCGCGTGCCTGCAGCCAACTGTAGGTGGCCTGCGCGCCGAGGTAGCCGAAGGGACGCCAGGTGCGCGTGAGACCGAAGGGCGCGAAGCGGCGCCAGTCGTCGTTCTCGCCGGCGATGGCCTGCGCCAGCAGTTCGCCGGCGGCGCTGGTGGTGGCGACGCCGTGGCCGCCAAAGGCCTGCGCGTACCACAGGCCCGGGCGCAACTGGCCGATCTGCGGCATCTCGTGGCGGGCGTAGCTCATCAGCCCGCTCCAGGCGTAGTCGATGCGCACCTCGCCCAGTTGCGGGTAGACGCCAGCGATGTCGCGGCGCAGCAGGCGCGCGACCGCGGCAGGCGAGCGCTCGAGGATCGAGATGCGGCCACCCCAGAGCAGTCGCGTGTCGGGCAGAGCGCGGTAGTAGTCGAAGGCGAATCGAGTGTCGTAGACCGCCGCGCGCGTGCGGATGGCCTCGCCCAGGCGCTCGCCGAGTGGCTCGGTGACCGCCACGTAGGTGGCGATCGGCAGCAGTGCGCGGCGCAGCTTCGGCAGCAATCCGCCGAGGTAGCCGCCGCCGGCGACCACCACCTGCGCGGCGCGGACCTCGGCCGACGCGGTGCGCACCCGCCATTCGTGGCCTTCGCGCTGGATCGACACGACCGCGTCGCCGCAGTGCACACGCACGCCCTGGGCGCGGGCCGCGCGCGCCAGGCCGAGCGCGAGGTTCAGCGGGTGCAGGTGGAAGGCGTCGGCCTCGAACAGGCCGCCGTGGTAGCGCGAGGTCAGCAATTGCTCGCGCAGGCGGTCGGGCGCGATCGGCTGCCAGTGGACACCGAAGTGCTCGGCGAGCAGACGCCGGCGCTGATCGAGCACCTCCGGGTCATCGAACCAGTTGGCCCAGATGACGCCGGCGTCGACCGGATCGCAAGCGATCTCGTAGCGCCGGATGCGTTCGCGCAGCGTGCGCACCGCGGCGGTGCTGAGGCCGTACATCCAGCGCGCGCAGTCGTCGCCGACGCGTGCGCGCAGGGCGGCCTCGCCCAGCGAGTAGCCGCCGAACACGAAGCCGCCGTTGCGGCCACTCGCGCCGTGGCCGATCGCGTGCTGCTCCAGCAGCAGCACATCGTCGATGCCGCGCTCGGCCAGGCCCAGCGCGGTCGCAAGGCCTGCGTAGCCGCCGCCGACGACGAGCACGCGGGCACGCGTGCGCCCGGCCAGCGGCGGGTGGTCGTCGGGTTCACGGCGGGTCGCGCGGTACCAAGTCTCGGCGTGCATGCGCCGATGATGCCGCAAGGCCCTCAGCGGCGGTGACGCGCGCCGTAGACCATCGCGCCAAGGCCAGCGACCATCGCGATCGTGCTCCAGCCACCGGCGGGCATCGGGTGGCGCAGCAGCCATTGGCCGCCGGCCACCAGCGTCAGCAGCAGCGCGGCGGTGAGGAGCGTGACCAGGGATTTCTTCAGCAGGGCGGGCATGGCGGGGATCGGGGCAGCGGTTCGCCTGTGATGGCGTCGGCCGGTCGCGCTTCAAGGGCTGGTGCTGGTGTGGGTTGCTGGTTTTGGAACAGCAGGAAGCGTCCGGCACTCCACGCTCTTGTCCGACACCGAAAACCCACACCAACACCAGCCTAGGAAGAAACCAAGAACTGTCCCCGAGTTCCTGCGCTGATCGCAGCGCCTGTTTGTGGACGCAAAGTACGCAAAGGGGCGCAAAGGACGCAAAGAAAGGCAAGACGGGCGGAAGATTCGGTTTCCGCTCTCCTTTGCGTCCTTTCTTTCCCCTTTTGCGTACTTTGCGTCCAACGCTCTTCCGGCCCGGACGGAGCAGACACGTTCATCCCTCGCGGGTCGGACCCTTCGGTGAACAACTCACTCCCGCCAGGGCGCGATCGTGGCCTGGCCACGGCAAAGGTCGCGCAGCCGGTTCGCGAAGCACTCGCCGGCCGCTCGCGGCAGGCGTGCCCGGCAGCGCAGGCCTGCGCTGTCGTAGCGCTCCTCGCCAAGGCTGCCTTCGAGTTCGCCCAGCAGTTGCCGCAGCGCGCTCTCGCTGGCGAAGGGCACGCCGACGAGGAACTCCTCGTAGTCGATCAGCGCGCGTCGTGCTGCCAGCCGCAGGCATTCGGCAGCGGTGCCGCCATAGGCCCGCACAAGGCCGCCGGCGCCGAGCTTGATGCCGCCGAACCAGCGGCTGACCACGGCCACGACCTGGTCCAGCGCCTGGCCGTCGATGGCCTGCAGGATCGGGCGGCCAGCGGTGCCGGCGGGCTCGGCGGCGTCGTGGAAGCGATAGTGCTGGCCGATGCGCCAGGCCCAGCAGTGATGGCTCGCGTCCTCGCGGGCGCAATCGGCGACGTGTGCCATCGCGCTGTCGGCGTCAGCCACCGGCCACGCACGGGCGAGGAAGCGGCTCTTCTGGATCTGCTGTTCGAAACTCGCTGGCGCGGCCAGCGTGCAGCTCACTGCTGCGACTCCGCCCAGGCGGCGAGGTCCTCGGGGAGATCTCGCTGCGGATACAGGCGCCGCACTTCGCCCAGCAGGCGCAGCGCTTCGACCTCGTCGCCGCGCGCTCGCGCCTCGCGCAAGCGCCGCAGCAGCCCGGCGAAAGCGGCGTCGCTGGCCTGCGCTTGCGCGTCCACGTCGAGCCCAGCCGCGGATGGCGACTGGCCGGCTGCGGCGCGCACACGCTCCAGGTCGCGCGACTTTTCGCTTGCGGTCAAGCCCTCCGCGGCACGCTTGCGGGCGCCGGGGGAGGGGCCCGCGAGGTCGCTGCGCTGCGGTATGTCCGCGGCGGGAGCCGGCTGCGGCGCGGGCGCTGCAGCAGCTGCCGGAGTCGGTGGCGGTGCGGCCAGCGCAGGTGCGCGCGGAGCCGGGTCCGCCAAAGGTTCGGCGGGTGCAGCCGCCTGCTGGCGGAAGGCCGGGGCATCTTCGGCCCGCTGGTCCGACGGTGCCATGGCGGTGGCGGGTGATGCAGTTTCCTCCACCGGCTCCGTGGCCTCGGCGAAGGCGGCAGTCGCCTCGGGCTCGGCGAGCTTGGCCGGCACCGTGGCCATGTCGCTGAGGCTGCTCGCCGCCGGCGGCTGCGCCGGGAAGGGGCGCGCGACCGACAGCCCGGTGGCCGCGTCCGCACCGGCCGCATCGGATTCGCCCGGCGGCGGCAGGCGCACGGGTTTCGCAGCCTGCATGCGGGCCGCTTCGTCGCGCGCCGACGGCGCGCCGCCTTCTGCCGCTGCGTCCTTG
>JABAQR010000021.1 GCA_019187485.1 Lysobacterales bacterium
CGGTCGCGCGCGCCGACCTCGAAGCCGCGCTCGCCGGCAGCCGCGCGCTGCTCCCGGCCGACCCGGCGCGCGTGGCCGAGCGCCTGAACGACCTCGCGGCGGTCGATTTCGCGCTCGGCGATTTCGCCGCGGCGACTGGCCGACTCGAGGAAGCGGTGGCCTTGCAACGCGTCGCGGCGGGTCCGGGCGGGCGATCGCCCGAACTCGCCACCAGCCTCAACAACCTCGGCCTCGCGCAGCTGCAACTCGGCCGCACCGACGCCGCACGCGCATGGCTGGAAGAGGCCCTCGCGCAACGCCGCCAGTTGCTGCCGGCCACCCACCGCGACCTCGCGCAGACGCTGGCCAACCTCGGCGTGCTGCTGCAGGGCGCGGGCGAGCTCGAGCGCGCCGGCGAACTGCTCGACGAGGCGCTGCGCATCCGCGTCGCGGCGCTCGGAGAAACCCACCCGCAGGTCGCGCAGGCGCGCAACAACCTGGCGTTGCTGCAACAGGACCGCGGCGAGCTCGAAGCGGCGATCGCCGGCTTCCGCGGCGCGCGCGCGAGCCTGCACGCGCAACTGCCCGCCGGCCACGCGCTGCGCGCGCAGGCCGACCACAACCTCGGCCAGGCCTTGCTCGAAGCGGGTCTGCGCGAGGAAGCGCGCGGCTTGCTCGAGTCCGCGCTGGCGGCGCGCCGCCAGGCCTTGCCGGCCGGCCATCCGCACCTCGCGTGGACCCTGGTCGCGCTCGGGCGCCTGCGGCTGGAGGAAGGCGCGGACCCGCAAGCGCAGGCGCTGCTCGCGGAAGCCGCCGCGATCCGGTCCACACTGGAGGCCGACGACTGGCTGCGGCTGGAGGCCGAGCTCGCGCTCGCGCAGGCACGTGTCCAGGCCGGCGAGGTCGCCGCGCGCGCCGACGTGCAGCGCCTGGCGACACAACTGGCGCGCCATCCGGGGAGCCTGGGGCGCCAGGGACGGCGCGCGCTGGCGCGCCCGTAGCGGCAGGCATGCATCGGACCGGCCGTGCGCTTGCCCGGGCCTCAGGCCTACGCTGCCCGGACACGCCCAAGGCCTGCCGACGCCGTCACTGCCGCTCGCGCGTACGTCCGTGATCCGCCGCGGCGCCCGATCTCGTCCCTGCGATCGTCCAGGCGAAGGAGATCGTCCATGTACCTGCGCATCCTCGGCTTGCTGCTCGGCCTGGCCACCGCGGCCAGTGGTGCCGCGCAGACCCTGCGCCCCGAGCCGGGGCTCTGGTACAACCCCAAGCGCAGCGGCCACGGAGTCGACTTCCAGTTCGCCGGCAGTACCCTGATCGGCATCTGGTACACCTACGATTCGTCGGGACGGCCGACCTGGTACATCGCGAGCGCGCCCTATTCGGGAACGACCTGGAGCGCATCGCTGTTGTCGGCGCGCTGGAACGGCAGCGCCGCGGCGCTGACCCAGGTCGGCACGATCGGCCTGCGCGTGCACGAGGACGACCGCGCCGAGTTCTCCTGGAACCTGGACGGGAACACCGGCAGCGAGCCCTTCGAACGCCTGCGCTACGGTGCCGGCGTGCCCGCGTCCAACCTCACCGGGATCTACCACCACGCCGCGCAGACCGGCTGGGGCCTGAGCTTCGAGGTGCAGGGCAGCACCGCCGCGGCGGTGCTCTATTTCTACGATGGCAGCGGCTTCCCGCGCTGGGCGCTCGGCACCGGGCCGCTCGCCGCCAGCGGGGCCGACAAGGCGGGCGCGCCGGCGATTCCCATGAACGCCTTCTTCAGCTTCGGCTCGAACTCGCCCTACGCCGGCGCACCGCTGGTGGAACCGGCGGGCACCCTGGGCCTCGTGGACGGTCGCTTGAGCATCGACGTCCTGCTGCCGGGCGGCCTCGGCGGCTGGCAGCGGGACGTACCCGCCACGCTGCTGACCGACCCGAACCCGAGTTACCTGTTCGCGCACATCCAGGGACCGTCGATCATCCCCGCTGGCGCCAGCGTCCCCTACAGCGCGCGCTTCGACACCGACCTCGCCAACCTCGACGCGCTGGAGTACGAGTGGACCGTGGTCTACGGCGATCGCGTCGTGCAATCGACCGGCAGCACGGTGACGGTCCAGCCGATGGGCGCCGAAGGCCTGGTCGGCATCCAGCTCGAGGTGCTGCATCCATCGAGCGGGCGCAGCGCCTTCGCCACGCTGACCGCGTCGGCGCAGTTGGCGGACCTGTTCGATGTCGCCATCCTGCCATCCCACCCGCGCGCCCTGGTGGGCCGCAGCAACCGCTTCGATGCGGTCGTGATCGGCGGGCGTGCTCCGTACACCTATTTCTGGGACGGCGAACACCTGAGCAGCATCGATGCCAGCAGCACCTCGCTGCTCCCACCGTGCAACGTGAGCGGCAGCGCCAGCCTGGAGCTGCGCGTGGAAGATGCCGACGGGCGCGTCGCCACGACCCGGCACGCATTCAGCTACGCGCCGGGCATCTGCGCCCTGACCATCCTCGGGCCGGATTGCCTGCGCCCGGGCGTGGACAGCGTCTTCGGCGTGCGTGTCGGCGACAGCGAGAGCGAGGAGTACGTAGGCAGCGGCTTCGAATGGACCTTCCCGGTGAACCTCGGCCTGACGTGCCAGCGCGCCGACTGCATCCTGTTCGGTGCGGCGAGCGCACCAGACCCGTTCTTCAGCCTGCGCGTCGACCACCCGGTATTCGGCTTCGCCGAGCGGCGCATCGCCAGCACCTGCCCGGATGGCCCGCGGCTGACCATCGCAGCCAATCCAGACAGCCTCCCGCCGAATGGCGGGATCGTGGATCTCGTGTTGACCGCGTCCGGCGGCGTGTCGCCGTACCACATGGACCTCTGGTGTGTCGGGGGCGACGAGGATGAGGAACCCGCAGGCTCCGCTGCGGTGCAGACCGGTAGCTGCAGTTTCCCGCCGCGCCAGCTTGGCGTCCGGCAGGCGCGCGCCACCGTCTTCGATGGCGAACGACGTGGCTTCCGCACCGAAGTGCTGATCCCGATCGTCGCCAGCCAGCCGCTCGCCGCGACCCTCGATTCGCCGTCTGCGCCGTCCACCTGCATCGATCATGCGATCAGCATCGCGATCGCCAACGGCAGCGCGCCCTTCGACGTGCTGCTCGACTTCGGCGACGGCAGCAGTCCCTACAGCACGCGCACCAGCAACCGCAGCCTGCAACTCGTGCATGCCTGGGCGCCGGCGAGTGCCGGCAGCCCGCGCACGCTGAGCCTGCGGGTGAGCGACAGCGCCGGTGGCAGCACCGAGCTGACCCGCCAGCCGGTGCCGGTCAACGCCGCGGTCGATGTCGAGGTCACGCTGCGCAATGCGGCCGCCCAGAACATCCACATCTACGACCGCAGCGCGCCGGCCGGCGGCTGGTTCGACCCCGCGACACGGCTGACGCCGGGCGCCACGCGCATCGAAACGGTGCGCCTCCCGGCAGAGGCCTGCGAGGGCCAGGTCGAATGGGGAGCCGGGCGCAACTCCACGCAACTGACCGAGCGCAGTTGCACCTATCGCAAGCGCGAACCCGCTGCCGGCCTGACTTTCACCGAATCCGGCGGCGCCCAGCTCTCCTGCGACTGAACCGGCCCGCAGTAGATCCGGTGCAGCGCCGTCAGCACGCCGGCGACCGCGTCGCTGGCGAGGCGGTAGTAGATCGTTTGCGCCTCGCGGCGGGTGGCGACCAGGCCATCCTCGCGCAGCAGCGCGAGGTGCTGCGACAGCGCCGACTGCGAGAGCGCGAGCTCCGCATTGAGCTCGCCGACGGAGCGCTCGCCAGCGAGCAACTGGCACAGCACCAGCAGCCGGTTCTCGTTCGCCAGTGCCTTCAGCAGGCGTGCGGCCGCGCCGGCGTTGACGCGCATGCGCTCGAGGTCGAAGGGCTGGTCCATGCTCGGTACTTCGCTCACAGCTAAATTAGAGCAGTTTGATATATGCGAAGGCAAGCTTGCGGTGCCTGGGCTCGCCGGCGCACGCCGTGGCGGTGGCTGCACTGGGGAACTCCCCGGGGAAGGCCAGGTGATCGCTGCCGCAGCCGCTCGCAGCTCGCGCCGACGCATCGTGCTCCGGGCGCTCCGTGGGGGCTTGCAAGTACATTAGCATGTCATTATATTAGGACGCACTAACACAAGGAGCCCGCCATGAACATCGACCGCCTCGTGATGGCCTTCGCCGGCAGCGTGGTCCTGCTGAGCGTGCTGCTCGCGCACTTCTTCTCGCCGTGGTGGCTGCTGCTGACGGCCTTCGTCGGCCTCAACCTGTTGCAGGCCGCGTTCACCGGCTTCTGCCCGCTGGCGCTGGTCCTCAAGAAGCTGGGCCTGCCCGCCGGCCAGGCCTTCCGCTGACATGCGCACGCCCTTCGCTCTGCTCGCCGCAGCCACACTGGCCATCGCCGCCTGCGGTGGCGAGGCGCCTGCGCCGGCTGCACCCGCGCCGCTGCCGGAGCTCGCCACGTTGACCGTGCAGCCCGAACGCAGCCCGCGCGAGCGCGTCTGGGATGGCGTGGTCGAGGCGGTCAACCAGGCCACGCTGTCGGCGCAGACCGGCGGCCGCGTGGTCGAGTTGCCCTACGACGTCGACGACTACGTCGAAGCCGGCGCGGTGGTGGTGCGCTTCACCGACGTCGAGCAGCAGGCCGCGAGTCGCCAGGCGCAGGCTGCCCTGCGCGCGGCGCAGGCGGCCGCGCGCGAGGCCGAGGCCGAGTACACGCGCATCGCCGACATCTACGGGCGCAAGCTGGTCGCCAAGGCACAGCTCGACCAGGCCACCGCGCGCCGCGACTCCGCGCGCGCCGGGCTCGAGGCCGCGCAGGCGGCGCTGCGCAGCGCCGGCGAGCAGGTCGACTACACGGTGATCCGCTCGCCGTACAGCGGGATCGTGACCCAGCGCCATGTGCAGGTCGGCGAGGCGGTGCGTGCGGGCCAGCCGCTGATCTCGGGGCTGTCGCTCGACCAGTTGCGGCTCGCCGTGGATGTGCCGCAGAGCGAGGTGCTGGCGATTCGCGAGCACCGCAAGGCATCGGTGCTGCTGGATGCCGAAGGCGCGCGCCGCGTCGTCGCCAGCGACGTCATCGTCTTTCCCTACGCCGACCCGGCCACGCACAGCTTCAAGGTGCGCGTCGAGTTGCCGAAGGAGGAGACCGGGCTGCACCCGGGGATGACGGTCAAGGTGGCCTTCGTCGTCGGCGAGCGCGAGCGCCTGCTGCTGCCGGCCTCGGCGCTGGTGCGGCGCAGCGAGCTGACCGCGGCCTATGTGCTCGCCGACGGCCGCCTGACGCTGCGCCAACTGCGCCTCGGCCACCGCTTCGGCGAGCGCGTCGAGGTACTCGCCGGACTGTCTGCCGGCGAAACCGTGGCCGCCGATCCACTGGCCGCCTCGGCCGCCCTGCTGGCCAGCCGCGGGGCCGGCCATGACTGAGCCGCTCGGCTTCTCGGGCCGCGTCGCGCGCGCCTTCCAGCGCAATCCGCTGACGCCGGTGCTGGCGCTCGCCGGGCTGCTGCTCGGCATCGTCGCCACCCTGGTCACGCCGCGCGAGGAAGAACCCCAGATCGAGGTGACTTTCGCCAACGTGTTCGTGCCCTTCCCGGGCTCGGAAGTGGCGGATGTCGAGAACCTGGTGACCTTCCCGCTGGAACAGAAGCTCAGCGAGATCGAAGGCGTCAAGCACGTCTACTCGCTGAGCCGTCCGGGCGTGGCGATGCTCACCGTCGAGTTCGAAGTCGGAGAACTGCGCCGCGACGCGATCGTGCGCCTGTACAACCAGGTGTACTCGAACCAGGACTGGCTGCCGCCGGGGCTCGGCGTCGGCCAGCCGCTGATCAAGCCAATGGGCATCGACGATGTCCCGGCGATGAGCCTGACGCTGTGGAGCGCGGATCCGGCGCACGGCGCGACCGAACTCGCCGAGGTGGCGCACACCCTCGAGGCCGAGCTCAAGCGCGTGCCGGGCACGCGCGATGTCTACACCCTCGGCGCGCCCGAGCGCGTGGTGCTGGTGGAATTGGATCCCGCGCGGCTGGCCGGCTACGGGCTGACCGCGGCGGACCTCGCCGGCGCGCTCGGCGTCGCCAACCAGTCCGCGGAGGTCGGCGCGCGCATCGGCGAGGACCATCTGGTGCCGGTCACGGCCGGCACCTGGCTCGGCGATGCCGGCGAAGTCGGCGAACTGGTCATCGGTCTCAGCAAGGGCCAGCCGGTCTACCTGTCGGACGTGGCCTCGATCCGCCAAGGCGGCGACCTGCCCACGCGCTACGTCTGGCACCAGCCGCAGGGCGGCGCGAGCGCACCCGCGGTGACGATCGCGATCGCCAAGCAACCGGGACGCAATGCCGCCGACATCACCGGGTCGATCGCCCGCCGCATTGAGGCGCTCAAGGGCACGGTGATTCCGGACGGCGTCAACGTCGTGATCACCCGCGACTATGGCCAGACCGCGACCAACAAGGCGCAGAAGCTGATCCAGAAGCTGCTGTTCGCAACCCTGTCGGTGGTGCTGCTGGTGCTGTTCGCACTCGGCCGGCGCGAGGCGATCGTCGTCGGCACCGCGGTGGTGCTGACCCTGGCGCTGACGCTCGCCGCCAGCTACTTCATGGGCTTCACGATCAACCGCGTCAGCCTGTTCGCGCTGATCTTCTCGATCGGCATCCTGGTCGACGACGCCATCGTGGTGGTCGAGAACATCCACCGGCACATGGCGCTCGGCGGGAAGTCGCTGGCGCAGGCGATCCCGCCGGCGGTCGACGAGATCGGCGGCCCGACCATCCTCGCCACCTTCACCGTGATCGCCGCACTGCTGCCGATGGCCTTCGTCAGCGGCCTGATGGGCCCGTACATGCGCCCGATCCCGATCAACGCGAGCGTCGGCATGCTGCTGTCGCTGGCGGTCGCGCTGGTCGTGACGCCATGGCTGTCGCTGAAGCTGCTGCGCCACGCACACGCGGCCGAGGGCTCGGGCCACGCGACCGCGGACAACCAGGGACGCCTGCACCGGCTGTTCGACCGCGTCATGCGCCCCTTCCTCGAAGGCGCCCGGGCCGCGCGGCGGCGCCTCGTGCTGTTCGCCGCGATGCTCCTGCTGGTGGTCGGTTCGGCCAGCCTGGCGGTGGTCGAGTTGGTGGTGCTGAAGATGCTGCCCTTCGACAACAAGAGCGAGTTCCAGGTGGTGCTCGACATGCCCGAGGGCAGCACGCTCGAGACCACCAACCGGGCCTTGGCGGAACTCGCCGCAGAGGTCGCCAGGCAACCGGAAGTCGCCAGCGTGCAGGGATATGCGGGCACCTCGGCGCCGGTCAATTTCAACGGACTGGTGCGCCAGTACTACCTGCGCGAGGGCGCCCATGTCGGCGACCTGCAGGTTAACCTGGTCGACAAGCACCACCGCAGCCGCAAGAGCCACGACATCGCGCGCGCCGCGCGCCCGGCCCTGGCGGCCATCGGCGCGAAGTACGGCGCCTCGGTCAAGGTGGTCGAAGTGCCGCCCGGCCCGCCGGTGATGTCGCCGCTGGTCGCCGAAGTCTACGGCCCGGACGCCGCGCGCGGCCGCGAACTGGCGCGCAAGCTCGCCGGGCAGTTCGCCCAGCAGGAAGGCATCGCCGACATCGACACCACGGTCGAGGCCGACGCGCCGCGCCAGGTCGTGGTGGTCGACCGCCAGCGTGCGGCGCGCCTCGGGGTGACCCAGGCGCAGGTCGTCGACGCGCTGGCCACCGGGCTGTCCGGACACGACGCCACCTGGCTGCGCGACGGCGCCGCCAAGGTCCCGGTGCCGGTGCGCCTGCGCCTGGCGGCCGGCGACCAGGCCGAGATGGACCGGCTGCTGTCGCTGCCGGTGCGCAGCCAGGCGGGCGCGCTGGTGCCGGTGTCGGAACTGGTGCGGGTGGTGGACAGCCGCTGGCAGGCCTCGGTGTACCACAAGGACCTGATGCCGGTGAGCATGGTCTTCGCCGACGAGGCCGGCGAGGTCGACAGCCCGCTGTACGGCATGTTCGGCATCGTCGGCGCGATTGGCGAAACCGGCATCGACGGCGCCCCGGTCGAGCAGTATTTCTTCCGCGCGCCGGAGGACACCACCGGCTTCTCGATCAAGTGGGACGGCGAGTGGCAGATCACCTTCGAGACCTTCCGCGACATGGGCCTGGCCTACTCGGTGGGCCTGGTGCTGATCTACCTGCTGGTGGTCGGCCAGTTCCGCAGTTATGTCGTGCCGCTGATCATCATGGCCCCGATCCCGCTGACGGTGATCGGCGTGATGCCCGGCCACGCCCTGCTCGGCGCGCAGTTCACCGCCACCAGCATGATCGGCATGATCGCGCTGGCCGGCATCATCGTGCGCAACTCGATCCTGCTGGTCGATTTCATCCACCAGCAACTGGCCGCGGGCCGTGCGCTCGCCGATGCGGTGGTCGACGCGGTCGCCGTACGCGCCAAGCCGATCGCACTGACTGCGGTGGCGGCGATGTCCGGCGGCGTGTTCATCCTCGACGACCCGATCTTCAACGGCCTGGCGGTCTCGCTGATCTTCGGCATCCTGGTATCGACGGTGCTGACGCTGCTGGTGATCCCGGTGTTGTACTTCGGGTTGCTGCGTCGACGAGTGGTGATCGCGTAGGCCGCGGGTGACGCGCAGCGGTTCCCCGGTGCCGTTGCCGGTGAAGCGCTGCGCGCTACTCTGGCCGCGTCGCCGCTTCCAGCGCTGCCAGATAAGCCAGCGCCTCATCCCGGTTTGCCCCGCACATGCGCGGTTCCGGACGCAGCGCCACGCACACCGGCGGCCGCTCGGGCCGGCCGAACAGTCGACAGCGGCCGGCCGCGTCGAGTTGCACGCAGCGCACGCCGGCGGGCTTGCCCTGCGGCATGCCCGGGATCGGGCTGCTGATCGAGGGCGCGATGCAGCAGGCGGCGCAGCCGACCCGGCAATCCACGTCAGTGTCCGACCAGCGTGCGCAGCTCCGCGAGTACCGGCGCGGTCTGCGGGCGCACGCCGCGCCAGTGGCGGAAGGACTCGGCGGCCTGCTCGACCAGCATGCCGAGGCCATCGTGGACCTCCGCCGTCCCGGCCTGGCGCGCCTGGGCGAGGAAGGGCTGTGCGGTGGCGCCGTAGGAGAGGTCGTAGGCGATGGTGCCGGCGTCGACCAGGCCGAAGGCCAGCGCCATGCCCTCGCCGCGCCAGGCAGAAGTCGCGTTGACCAGCACGTCGGCGGCTTCGAGCGCCTGCAGCTCGTCCAGCGCCCAGGCCTGCACGGTGCCGAGCGCCCCGGACTCCAGCGCCAGTTGCAGCGCGCGTTCTGGCGTACGGTTGGCGATCACGATCTCGCGCGGGCCTTGCGCGAGCAGCGGGCCGAGGATGCCGCGGGTGGCGCCGCCGGCCCCGAGGATCACGATCCGGCGCCCGACCAGTTCGATCCCGAGCCGCTGGAAGTCGGCCACGAGGCCGATGCCGTCGGTGTTGTCGCCGCGCCAACGCAGTCCCGGCAACCGGATCAGCGTGTTCACCGCGCGCGCCCGCTGGGCGGCTTCGCTGAGCTCGTCGCACAGCGTCGCGGCCTGCTCCTTCAGCGGCAGGGTCACGTTGGCGCCGAGCCCGCCAGCCTCGCCGAAGTCCCACAGGATCTGCTCGAAAGTCTCGGGCGGGACATCGATCGCCTGGTAGCTCTGTTCGAAACCGAACTGCGCGGCGAACCGCGCGTGAATCCACGGCGAGCGCGAATGGGCAACGGGGTGGCCAAAGACGGCGTACTGGTTCATGGCGCGGATTCTCGCTGAAACCGCGGCGCTGGCTTGCCCGGATGTTTCATGAAGGCACGTGGATGATCGCGAAGGGCTTTGCGCCGGGATCGAGGCGCGAGGAGGAGGAATGGTAGTTCCATCGCGACGACGAGCAACGAAGAGCCCGGCGCAAAGAACGAGCGAGGGTGAGGCGGGATTTCGCGCCGCGTGCGGCGCGCCGCCGAACGCCAGCGCAGGGATGCGCTGGCCGGGGTAGCGAAGCTGGAAGCGCAGCCACGTGAGCGAGGAAATGGCCGCGTACGGTCCGTCGCCGGGAAGAGTTGCCGGATTTCCGCGTCACATCAAGGAATCGAGCCATTTCCTCGCGACTTCATGAAACATCCGGGCTAGCCGCCGCCGATCGCCTGCACGATCTCGATGCGGTCGCCGTCGGCGAGGACGGTGTGGGCGTGCTGGCTGCGCGGCACGATCTCGCCGTTGCGTTCGACCGCGACGCGGCGCTCGCCGTGGCCGGCGAGAACCAGCAGCGCCGCCAGCGTGCTGCCGGCGGGGACCGTGCGGAACTCACCGTTGAGGCGGATCGAGAGCGAAACGTCGGCCACGCTATCCCTCGCTGCGATTGCGCCCGGCATGCTTGGCGGCGTACAGACGCTCGTCGGCGCGCGCCAGCAGCTCGCTCGGGCTGCCCTCGACGGCTGGCGCCGCGGTGGCCACTCCGCGGCTGATCGTGACCACCGGCGCGGTCGCCGAACCCGCGTGCGGGATGCCCAGATCGAACACCGCACGCCCCAGATCCTCGGACTTGGCGCGCGCACCTTCGGCTGGAGTCTCCGGCAGCAGGCAGACGAACTCCTCGCCGCCGTAACGGGCGAGCAGATCGGCCGGGCGCCCGAGGCGCGCCTTCATCGCCGCCGCCACCGCGCGCAGGCAGTCGTCGCCGGCCTGATGACCATAGTGGTCGTTGTAGGCCTTGAAGTGGTCGAGGTCGAGCAGGATCAGCGACAGCGGCAACTTGTTGCGCCGGCAGCGCAGCCATTCGACCTGCAGGCGCTCATCGAACCAGCGTCGGTTGGCGACCCCGGTGAGACCGTCGTTGAAGGCCATCGAACGCAGGAAATCGGCCTGCCGCTTGAGCTCGACGTGGGTGCGCACGCGCGCCCGCACCACCGGCGGGTTGACCGGCTTGGTGATGAAATCGACCGCGCCGACCTCCAGGCCCTGGGTTTCGTCCTCGGTGCTGTCGCGCGCGGTGACGAAGATCACCGGCACGTCGCGGGTGGCCGAGTCGGCCTTCAGGCGCTTGCAGACCTCGAAGCCGTCGATGCCCGGCATCACCACATCGAGCAGCACGAGGTCGGGCGGGCGCCGCTGACAGAGTGCGATCGCCTGGCTGCCATCGGTGGCCATCGCCACGTCGTAGTCGCCCTTCAGCACCTGGTAGAGGGTCTGGATGTTGGCCGGCTGGTCGTCGACCACCAGGATGCGCGGTCGCTCGGAGCTGGTGGCGGTCGTCATGAAGTCTCCTCAGCCGATTCGTCGAGTTTCTCGAGTGCGGCCTCGACGCGCTTACAGGCGTCGAGCGCGACGCCGAAATCCAGTCTGCCGAGCGCATCCTCGATCGCACGCAGGGGAGTCAACAGGGCACCGGTGGCGAGCGCGCGCAGCTCGGCATAGTGGTCGAGCGCGGCCATGTTGCTGTCCACCAGCGCCAGCACCAGAGCTTCCAGGGTCCGCGCAAAGGCGTCGCGGTCGAACTCGGCCAGCGGAATCGCCTCGTCGGCGGCCGGCGAGAGTTCCTCGGCCGCACGTTCGAGCGCGATGATCGCCTGCGCGAGGGCCTCGCCGAGGCGATCGGACATGCGCGCCAGCTCGTCGGGCTCGGTCTGACGCTTGAGCCCGCGCTCCAGTTGCGCGGCAATGCTCGACAAGGCCTCCGCGCCGAGCGTGGCGGCGACACCCTTCAGCGTGTGCGCGGCGCGCGCGGCCTCGACCCGGTCCCCCTGCGCCAGCGCCTCGCGCAAGCGGCGTACCGATTCGCCCTGCTCCTGCGCGAACAAGCGCGCCATCTGTGCGTACAAGGTGCGATGGCCAGCGAGCCGCGCGAGCGCCTGTTCGAGCGCCAGCACCGGCGGCTCGGCGCTACCGGCAGCGGCGCCGCGCGCCGGCACCGCCAGCGTCTCCAGCGCCGGCGCGCCCGGCCGCGCGTGGCGCAGCAAGGTCGCCACCAGCGTCTGCACGTCGATCGGCTTGGCGAGGTGGTCGTCCATGCCGGCCTCGCGGCTGTGCGCGCGGTCCTCCGGGCTGGCGTTCGCGGTCATCGCGATCACCGGCATCTGCTTGAGGCCGAGGGTATCGCGGATGACCCGGGTGGCCTCGTAACCATCCATCTTCGGCATCTGGATGTCCATCAGCACCACGTCGAAGGTCGAAGGGTGACTGCGCAGGCGCGCGATCGCCTCCTGACCATCGCCGGCGATATCCACCTCGGCGCCTTCGCCGAGCAGGATCTCGCGGGCGACATGGCGGTTGATCGGGTGATCCTCGACCAGCAGCACCGACAACCCGCGCAGGCGCGTCGGTGCATCCGCGGCGGGCTGCGGCGCGCTCGCCGGCGCCTCGCTGCTGCGCGGCAGACGCAGCAGTACCCGAAACTCGCTGCCAAGCCCGGGACTGCTGTCGATCTCCAGGCGCCCGCCCATGAGGTCGACCAGCCATTGGGTGATCGGCAGCCCGAGGCCGGTGCCGCCGAAGCGGCGCGCGGCGGCCGCCTCGACCTGGTAGAAGGGCTCGAACACGCGCTTCAACTGGTCGGCGGCGATGCCGATGCCGGTGTCGCGCACGCTGATGGCGAGTTCGACCCGACCGTCGGCAGCCTCGCCGCCACCGACGCGCACCTCGACCGCCCCGCGCTCGGTGAACTTGATCGCATTGCCAACCAGGTTCCACAGCACCTGCCGCAAGCGCAATGGATCGCCGAGCAGGGTGGGCGGCAGCGCCGGATCGATGCTGAAGGCGAAACCCAGACCCTTTTCGCGTGCGCCGTTCGCGTACACCAACTCGATTTCGCCGAGCACTTCACGCAATGAGAAGGGGCGCTGCTCGATCTGGATGCGACCGGCCTCCAGCTTGGAGTAATCGAGCAGGTCGTCGAGGATCGCCAGCAGGGTGCGCGCGGCGCTGTCGATGCGCTGGGTCTGCTCACACTGCACCGGGTGCAGACCGGATTTCTGCAGCAGGTAGGTGAAGCCGAGGATCGCCGTCATCGGCGTGCGAATTTCGTGGCTCATGTTCGCGAGGAACTCGCTGCGCGCCCGATTGGCGCGCTCGGCGAGTTCGCGCGCTTCCGACAGTCGCTGTTCGGCCAGACGTCGCTCGGAGAGGTCCACCAGCAGCAGCAGGGTGCGTGCGCCCACCCGCGCCAGGTGCACATCATGCACGCGGCTGCAACCGTCGCCGCCGCGCAGCGCCAGCTCCAGTCCGGCCTGACGGTCTTCGCGCTCGTCCAGGCGCTGCCAGTGCATCAGCAAGGCGGCGCGCGCGGCGGGATGCTCGCAACGGAGCTCCAGCCACTGCTCGAGCGTGCTGCCGGGCGCGATCTCGCCGAGGTCCGCGAGGTAGCGCGCGTTGACCAGGGCAAGCTGCTGCTGCTCGAAGACCAGCATGGGCAGCGGCAGATGGTCGAGCAGCGCCTGCATCAGCGCCGCGTGCTGTTGCAATTCCGCGTTCGCACGCCGGATCGCGCTGACGTCGCGGAAGATCCAATACAGCGCCGGACCACCGCCGAACTCGATCGTCTGCGCCAGCACCTGCACCTCGCGGGTGCTGCCGTCCCGGTGCCGGTAGCGGGTCTCGAACTCGACGTGTCCCTCGGCGAGCACGCGCGCGAGGTTGCGAATGGTGTCCATCGGCGCGGCGCCGGCTTCGTGCTCGCGCACTTTCATCGCCGCGAAGCTCTCGGCGTCGTGACCGAGCAGGCGCGTCGCCGCCGGGTTGAAGGCCAGCGGGCGTTCCGTGTCGAGATCGACGATCAGCACGCCGTCCGGCGAGAGGTCGAACAAGGTACGGTAGAGTCGATCGGCCGAACCGTGTGCGCCAGCCTCGGCGCCGGCGGCGAGCGGGTCGGCGAAAGCAAGCAAAGCGCCATGGATGACGCCAGCCTCGCGCGTCGGCGTCACCGTTGCGCGCAGGTGCGCCGTGCCGATCTCGCAATCGCCTTCGTGGCGTGGCAACTCGCCGGCCAGCACCGCACTCACCGGATCGCCCGCGCCTTCCGGCCAGCGCACCAGCTCGACCAGCGCGCGCCCAAGCAGACTGCCTGGCGTGGCGCCGACATGGCGCGCGAAGGCGCCATTGGCGAAACGCAGGCGCGCTTCCCGGTCGATTCCGCACAGACCCTCGTCCACGCCTTGCAGCAGGCGCTGATGCAATCCGCGCAACCTGCGCACTTCGTTGCGGCGCAGCGTCGCGATGAGCCCGGCGAGCACCGCCACGACCGCCACCAGCAGCCACAGCAGCAGGCCGTAGCGGGCCTGGCGACCCCAGGCGGCGAACACCGCCGCCTCGGTGCGCGCGGCGCGCACGCTCCACGGGCGGTCGAGGGGATGCGGCGTGGGTGCCACCGTCGCAAGCGCTGCCAGTGCCGGCGCGCCGGCGGCCACATTGTCGGCGTGCGCGGCAATCGTCGCGGCATCCGCGTCGAACAGTTCGATCACGCCACCGTCGCCGGGCGGCGGCAACGAGGCCGCGAAGTAGTCGCGCCCCACCAGCGCCGCCAGCGCACCACGGAAATCGCCATCGGCATCGCGCCAGGCCCGTGCCAGCAGCCAGCCTTCGGCGCCCAGCGAGGACGGCGGGCGCGCCGCGTGCATTCGCGCCTCCGGCTCCGCATCGGCACGCACGAAACCCAGGAAGGCGGCACCCGCCGCGGTGCGGCGTTGCAGCTCCGCGCTGGAACTGGCGATCACCGTGCCGTCGGCATCCACGACCAGCAAGGCGGCGAGCTGCGGGTCCAGATCCGCCACCGCGTGCACGATCAGCAGCGCATCGTCGGGATTCGCGCGCAAGGCCGTATCCAGCCGCGCCAGCAGGCGGGCGAGGACCACCAGCCGCTGCTCCAGCGCGTGCGCAGCGAGCGCGGCGCCGGCCGCGAGCCTTTCCTGTTCGATGCGCGCGGCATCGCGATACTGGCGTTTCAAATCGAAGCCGAGCCCGGCGCCGATGATGGCGAGACCGATCGCCACCAGCAGCCAAGGCGACCAGTGCAAGACGCCGAGTGCGCGCGCGAGGCGCGCACCTGGGCCGGGTCGGCTTGGCGCAGTTGCTCTCATGCGCGCATCCTAACCCGCGCGCCCGGCCGTTCAGCGCCTGCGTCTTCCATCTTGGCAAGCACCCGTGAGCGGCGAACCAGAGCGAGTCCGGCTGATGGAGCGGGTGATGGGAATCGAACCCACGTTAGCAGCTTGGGAAGCTGCAGTTCTACCATTGAACTACACCCGCGTCGGCTGCGCATTCTACCGATGCGCAACCGCACCGCCAGCCCGTCGTGCAAGCACCGTCATAGCGACACGCAGACGCGGTTGCGGCCCTCAAGCTTGGCGCGGTAGAGCGCGCGGTCGGCACGATTGAGGCAGCGATCCAGCGAATCCAGCCCCGTGAACTCGGCGATGCCGAGACTGACGGTTACCTGTGGCCCACCCTGGTAGATCGGCGCGGCTGCGATCACTTCGCGCAACTGGTTCGCGCGTTTTTCGGCCTCGGTGATGCCGATCCCGGGCCACAGCAGGAGGAATTCCTCGCCACCCCAGCGACCGGCCACGTCGAGGTCGCGCAGCGACTGCTTGATACGCCGGCTGAAGGCCATCAGTACCTGATCGCCGACCGCGTGGCCGTGCTGGTCGTTGATCTGCTTGAAGTGGTCGAGATCGCCGATCACGACGACAAAGGAACTCTTCTGCCGACGCGCCTGCTCGGCGGTGTGTTCGAGCGCCTCGAGCATGCCGCGGCGGTTCAGCAACCGGGTCAGTGAGTCGGTGGCGGCCGCCTCCGCGAGCGCGGCCTCGAGCTGACAGCGCTGCTCGATCTCGCCCCGCAGCATGTCGTTGAGCCGTTCCAGTTCAGCGCTGCGCTCGCGCACCATCTGTTCGAGGCGGTCGCGCGCGGTCCGAAGGTCGTCGAGTGCGCCTTCGCGCTGCCGCTGGGACTGCTGCAGGCGCGCGTTCATTTCTTCGAACGCGCCCGCGAGATCGACGAACTCGTCGTTGCCGGCGAGATCGAGACGCTGCCCGACCTTACCCTCGGCGATCTCGCGGAAGCGCTCGGCGAAGCGCCGCAGTACCTTGCGCGCCGACTGCGCCAGCCAGGCGCTCATCGCCAGCGCGGCAAGCACCGCGAGCACGAAGGCGATGGAGGAATGGGTGCGCAGGGCTTGCAGTTTCTCGTCGATGTCCTCCACGCGGATCTGCAGGGCCACTCGATAACGCCCGTCGGTGCCTTCGGCCGCGGCGAGCACGTTGAAGCCCTGGTAGCCACCATCGAGCGCGCTGGCATCGATGGCGGCGAGCGGACGTCCGCCGGAAAATGCGGGCAGGCGGTCGCCCGGCGCGAAGCCGGCGGTGGCGCCGAGGGAATCGCCCACCGCGCGCAGGCCGTCCTCGTCACGGCGCAACACCAGCACGCGCGCCAGCGCCGGGCTGCGCGAGATCATCGCCTGCATGCGCTGCATGAGTACGACGTACTCGGGGCGAGCGGTGTCGCTGGGCAGCCGCAGGGCCTCCCAGTCGCCGCTGTAGGCCAGCGCACTGCTCACGAGCGCGGCGTTGTCGGCCAGACGCTGGTCCAGACCGCTCCGCAGCTCCGATTCCGCCGACCAGTGCAGGATTGCCCCCAGGCCGAAGGCGACCATCAGGGCAACCAGCAGATGCGTGTAGAACAGCCGGCGGCCGATGGACAACCGCGGTTGCGGAGGCTGCTGCGCTTCGAGGGTGCCGTCGGCTGGCATGCGGCGCGCGCGGGCGGAAGGATCGCCTGATGCTAGCCCGGTTTTTCGGTGGCGTGCCGGGTTTGCGCGGCGCCCCACCCTCCCCTAGTCTCCGCCGATTCGCGTACGCACTGGGGAGTGCAGCATGCTGGGCGCCATTTTCTTCGGCCTGTTCGGGCTGGCATCGCTGATCGGGATCGCATGGGTGTGTTCGCTGAACCGGCGCGCGGTCGACTGGACCCTGGTGCTCACCGGCATCTCGCTGCAGATCGCCTTCGCCGCGCTGGTGCTGCTGGTGCCCGGCGGCAAGGACGTCTTCGACGCGCTCGGGCAGGCCTTCGTCAAGGTCCTGAGCTTCGTCGCGAACGGCTCGAACTTCATCTTCGGTGGCCTCATGGACACCCAGAAGTTCGGCTTCATCTTCGCCTTCCAGGTGCTGCCGACGATCATCTTCTTCGCCTCGCTGATGGGTGTGCTCTACCACCTCGGCGTGATGCAGTGGGTGGTGCGCATCATGGCGCTCGCGATCACCAAGGTCATGCGCGTGTCCGGTGCCGAGACCACCAGCGTGTGCGCCAGCGTGTTCATCGGCCAAACCGAGGCGCCGCTGACGGTGCGCCCCTACATCGCGCGGATGACCGAGTCCGAACTGATCACGATGATGATCGGCGGCATGGCGCACATCGCCGGCGGCGTGCTCGCGGCCTATGTCGGCATGCTCGGCGGGTCCGATCCGGTGCAGCAGGCCTTCTACGCCAAGCACCTGCTGGCCGCCTCGATCATGGCCGCGCCGGCCACCCTGGTGATCGCCAAGGTGCTGATCCCCGAGACCGGCACCCCGCTGACCCGCGGCACGGTCAAGATGGAAGTCGAGAAAACCGCCAGCAACGTCATCGACGCCGCCGCCGCCGGTGCCGCCGACGGCCTCAAGCTCGCGCTCAACATCGCGGCGATGCTGCTCGCCTTCATCGCGCTGATCGCGCTGATCAACTGGCCGTTGACCTGGATCGGCGACGTGACCGGGCTGGCCCAGTGGCTGGGCAAGCCGACCGACATGGCCACCATCCTCGGCTACCTGCTGGCGCCGATCGCCTGGATCATCGGCGTGCCGTGGCAGGACGCGACCGTGGTCGGCAGCCTGATCGGGCAGAAGATCGTCATCAACGAGTTCGTCGCCTACCTGCAGCTCGCCGACATCATCCAGAACGGCGTCGACGGCGTGATGCTCACCGACCAGGGCCGGCTGATCGCCACCTACGCGCTGTGCGGCTTCGCCAACTTCTCGTCGATCGCGATCCAGATCGGCGGCATCGGTGGCCTCGCCCCCGACCGTCGCGCCGACCTCGCCCGCTTCGGCCTGCGCGCCGTGCTCGGCGGCTCGCTGGCGACCTTCATGACCGCGACCATCGCGGGAGTGTTGACGAGTTTTGGATGAGGTACTGGTGTTGGTCCTGGTTGTTGGATTGAAACGCCGGCGGCCTGCAAAGCCCGGCTTCCACCAACACCTGAAACCCACACCCACACTGGCTTGATCCGATGACTCCCGCCGTCCTCATCTCCGGCTCCTACGTCCAGGACCTCTGCTGGCGCACCGACCGACTTCCCGCAGTCGGCGAAACGCGCATCGGGCGCTTCTCCACCGGGCCTGGCGGCAAGGGCTTCAACCAGGCGATCGCCTGCCTGCGTCAGGGCGCCGGCGTGCGCTTTGTCGGCGCGGTCGGTGACGATGCGCTGGGCGCGCAGGCGCGGGGGTTCGCGGCGGAGCAGGGGCTGGATTGCGACTGGCAGGTGGTGGCTGGGACGCCGACGGCGACCGCGAGCATCGTCGTCGATGCGCAGGGGCACAACCTGCTGGTGGTGGACCTCGCGGCCAATGAGTGGCTCGACGTGGCGCGCGCGGCGGCGGCCATCGTGCCCGCGACGCGGGTGATGCTGACGCAACTGGAGACCTCGCTGGAACTGGTCGCGGCGGTGCTGCGGCGCGCGCGCGAGGTGGGCGCGCTGGCGCTGCTGAACCCGGCGCCCTTGCATCCCGCCCTGACGCCGGAAGTGCTGGCGCTGGCGGATGTGATCACCCCGAACGAGACCGAGTTTGCGGCGCTGCTGCAACTGCTCGGCGTGCCGGATGCGGTCGCCGAACCGTGGTCGTTGGATCCGCTCGACCTGCACTCGCTGTGCCGCTGTACCGGGGTGCCGACGGTGGTGCTGACGCTCGGTGCGCACGGCTGCTTCGTCAGCCATGGACGCAATCGCCGCGGCGACGGGAGCGCGTACTACCGCGTGCCCGGTGAGCGCGTGGATGCGATCGATTCGACCGGTGCCGGCGATGCCTTCTCGGGCGGGCTCGCAGCGGCGCTCGCGCTCGCTTCCGCAGGCGCCCCTTTCCGCGAAGCGGTGGTCCACGCCAACCGCGTCGCCGCGCTCAGCGTCGAGCGCCACGGCACCGCGCCGGCGATGCCGACGCGCGCCGAGGTGTCGGCGCGCTTCGGGTAGCCTGGAGTACGCGCGCTGCGCGCCACCCCGGGCTACCACGGATCAGAACTGCCGCTCCATCGTCCTCGGATCCGGCCCCGGCGGGTCGCGTTCGATCCAGTAGGTCCGGGCCGTCGGATCGAAGCGCCGGCGCATCGGGTCGACCCCGCGCAGGCGTGCGATGAGCGCGATCGGCGTGACCACGCCGAAGAAGATCAGACCCATGATGATCGGGCCGACGATGCGCCCGAGCAGGTGGCCGAGCGCCATCCAGGCGCGGTTGAGCGGTGCCAGCAGCGTGGGTGCGATCACCGCCGCCATGGCGAAGGCGATCGCAATGCCGGCTGGCCATGCCATCCAGCCCTGACCCTTGCGCCAGGCCCACAGCGCCACCAGTGCAGTCACCACACTCATGACCCAACCAAACACGCGGTGGCTGCCGACGACGATGCGCTCGTCGCCGTGCGCCGGGTCGATCGCGGTGCCGCGGCGGCGGCTCACCGGCCAGCCCCGGAGTCGCGCATCGCCTGTGGGAGCGGCTTCAGCCGCGATCCCGCTTGCAGGAAGATCGCGGGCGAAGCCCGCCCCCACAATTTGCCGCAAGCACCCGGTGAACGCGCTGCGCGCGCACACCGGGCTATGCCCACGCGGGCCCTCGTGGCACTCACGCCGGCAGTTTCGCCAGCGCCGCGTCGATGCGCCGGAGCGCCTCGGCCTGGCCTGCCAGGAAGACGGTGTGGTCGATCGACGGGCTGACCTGGGTGCCGGTGATCGCCACGCGCAGCGGCTGCGCAACCTTGCCGAGGCCGACGCCGAGCCCTTGCGCGGCGGCGTTCAGCGCGTCGTGTACTGCGGCGGCGCTCCAGCCCTGCACGCCGGCGAGCGCCGCGTGTGCGGCCTGCAGCGGCGCGCGCGCGGCGGCGACCAGATGCTTGCCGACCGCGGCCTCGTCGTAGCCCGTCAGCGGCCCGAACCAGACGCGCGCCTTGTCGGCCATCTCGGCGAGTGTGTGCACGCGCTCGCGCAGGGCGATGACGATGTCCTCCGGCTGCGGGCCGCTGTCGACATCGAGGCCGGCGCGCTGCAGGTGCCAGCGCAGTTCCGGCACCACCAGCGCCGGGTCCAGCGTCTTCAGGTAATGCTGGTTCAGCCAGCGCAGCTTCTCGACATCGAAGCGGCTCGCCGAGTGGTTGACGTCGTCGGCCGAGAACAGGGCCTGCATCTCCACCATCGTGAAGATCTCCTGGTCGCCGTGCGACCAGCCGAGGCGCACCAGGTAGTTCAGCAGCGCCTGCGGCAGGAAGCCGTCCTCGCGGTAGCCGAGCACGTTGACCGCGCCGTGGCGTTTGGACAGTTTGGCGCCGTCGGGGCCGAGGATCATCGGCAGGTGCGCGAAGCGCGGCACCGGCTTGCCGAGCGCCGCGTAGATGTTGATCTGGCGCGGCGTGTTGTTGAGGTGGTCGTCGCCGCGGATCACGTCCGTGATGCGCATGTCGGCGTCGTCGACGACCACGCCGAAGTTGTAGGTCGGCGAATCGTCCGAGCGCCAGATGATCAGATCGTCGAGTTCGGCGTTGTCGAAGATCACCCGGCCGCGCACGCGGTCGTCGACGACCACCTCGCCATGCAGCGGGTTCTTGAAGCGGATCACCGGGGTCACGCCAGCCGGCGGGGTGTCGCTGCGGTCGCGCCAGTAGCCGTTGTAGCGCGGCTTCAGCCCGCGCGCCTCCTGGTCGGCGCGCATGGCTTCCAGCTCTTCCTTGCTCATCCAGCAGCGGTAGGCCTTGCCGGCCTCGAGCAGCTCGTGGGCGACCTGCCGGTAGCGGTCGAAGCGCTGGGTCTGGAAGAAGGGGCCCTCGTCGTGCTCGAGGCCGAGCCAGGCCATGCCGTCGAGGATCGCCTGCACCGCGGCCTGCGTGGAGCGTTCGCGGTCGGTGTCCTCGACGCGCAGGATGAACTGCCCGCCATGGCGGCGTGCTTCCAGGTAGCTGAACAACGCGGTGCGCGCGCCACCGACATGCAGGAAGCCGGTGGGGCTGGGGGCGAAGCGGGTGCGGACGGTCATGCCGGGGCTGCGGGGATTTCCGGGGGGCGGGAAGGTTAGCGCAAGAGCCGGTTGTCGGTTGCTGGTGGTCGGCAGCAAAGCTCGCGTGCCGAAGCGCGGCCTTGCGACTGGCACGCTGCCGACAACCGCCGCCTCAGACGTCGGCGCTCGCCGCCAGCCTCTCGGCCACCGGAACCATCCGCTTCTCCAGCGCCAGCGCGCAGCGCAGGCCGCGGTCGAGCAGGCGCGCGTGGGCGGCGGCGAGTTCGCGCGATTGCGCCGGCGGCAGCGCGTCGCGGGTCGCCAACCACTCGAGCAAGGACGCGGTGTCGGTCGGCGGCTCGCCCGCATCGGCGCGGCCGAGCGACAGCAGCGCCTGCTGGGCGATGAATTCGATGTCGACCGCCCCCCCGCGACCCTGTTTCAAGTCGAACAACTCCGGCGTGCTGCGGTCGAGCGCCTCGCGCCAGCGTTCGCGCATCTGTGCGACTTCCTGCGCCACCCGCGCCGGCTCGCGCGGACGCAACAGCAGGCGCGTGCGCAGCGCCGCGAAGGCCGCACCCAGCGCGGGATCGCCGGCGACCGGGCGCGCGCGCACCAGCGCCTGGTGCTCCCACAGCCAGGCCTCGTCCTGCTGGTAGCTCGCGTAGGCCGACAGCGGCGTCACCAGCAGGCCCTTGCTGCCATTCGGGCGCAGCCGCGCGTCGATCTCGTACAGCGGACCGAAGGCGGTCTGCACGGTCAGCAGGTGCAACAGCCGCTGGGCCACGCGCGCGACGTAGCGCTGGCCGTCGAGCGCGCGCCGGCCCCCGCTTTCGACGCCCTGCAGCGCGTCGGCGTAGAGGAACACCAGGTCGAGGTCGGACCCGAAATTCAGCTCGCGTCCGCCGAGGCTGCCGTAGCCGACCACCACCAGGCCGCGTTCGCGCCCCAGTCCCGGCAGCGCGCCGTGCTGCGCGGCGACGTCGCGCAGCGCAAAACCGAGCAACCGCGCGATCGCGAGGTCGGCGACGTCGGTCAGACCGGCCGCGCAGCGGCGCGCGTCGATGCGGCGATCGAGGAAGGCCAGCGCCAGCTCCAGGCGTGCGCTCTGCTGGAACTGGCGCAGGCGTTCGAGTTCGTGCTCGCTCTCGCCCGCCTCGACGGCCGCCAGCTCCAGGTCCAGGCGCTGCGCGAGTTCGGCGCGCGTCGGCAACTCTTCGGCGAGGCGCGCGTCGAGCAAGTCGTCGAGCAGGATCGGCGACTGCGCCAACGCGCGCGCGAGCCAGGCGCTGGCGCCCAGCAGGCGGTGCACGCGCCCGACCAGCGCCGGGCGTTCGGCCAGCAGCGCGAGGTAGCTGGTGCGACCGGCGATCGCCGCGAGCAAATCGATCCAGCGCGCCAGCACGGCATCGCCGCCGCTCTCGCGGCAGGCCGCCAGCACCGGCGGCACGATCCGGTCCAGCCGCGCGCGGCCGCGCGCGCTCATCGCGCGCACCG
>JABAQR010000066.1 GCA_019187485.1 Lysobacterales bacterium
GGCGACACACTCGCGCAGGCGCAACTGCGTCGCGAGCTGGCCGCGCTGGCGCAGTTCGCCTTCGGCGACGATCCCTTCCAGGAGGCCGATCGATGAAGCGCTGGTTGCTGTGGTCCTCGTTGGCGCTGAACCTTGCGGTGGTCGCCGCCTATGCGCATCAACGGCGTGCCCTGCCGCCGCCGGAGGCTGCCCTCGTGGCGCGTCTGCAACTGAATCCGGCGCAGACCGAATCGCTTTCGACACTACAACGCAATCTGCGCGGCCGCGCGCTCGCGCTGCGCGAACAGAGCGCGCCGATCCAGCGTGCGCTGCTCGCCGAGATGCGCCGCGATGCTCCGGACGGTGCGCGCCTGCGCGCGCTGCTGCAGGACTACGGCGCCGCACGCAGCGCCTTGCAGGGCGAGATCGTGCTGGCGCTGGTCGCTTACCGCGCGGCGCTCGCCCCGTCACAGCGGGCCGCCTTCGACTCCGCGCTGTCCGAGCCGGCCTTCCTGCGGCGCATGTCCGGTTTCGGCGTTCCCGCCACCCCACCCTGAGGAGATTCCGATGTCGCCACGCCATCGCGGCTGGCTGTGCTTCCTGGCTCTGGGCTCGGCGCCGATCCACGCCCAGGAACCACCGTCCGGCCTGTGGTACGACCGTGCGCACGACGGCCACGGGCTGGACTGGCAGCGCGCCGGCAGCGCACACACCTTCGTGCTGTACAGCTACGACGCGGCCGGCGAGGCGGAATGGCTGGTCGGCAGCGGCCAGGCGCTCGCCGAAGGCGCCGCCACCGCGGACGACGGCCTGCGACGCTATCGCTATCAGGCGGGCAGCGTGCCGCCGCAGCAGCCGCTCGCGGGCGGCGGCAGCCTGCGCCTCAGTTGGGCCGCCGCGGACATCGCGCGCGCCTGCGGCACGCCGCGTCCGGGTGCGCGCACACAGGTCTCCCTGCGCTGGAACCTCGACGGCGAGGCTGCGGAGTGGTGCATCGAGCCGGTGCAATCGGCAACGCCGCCCCCGTCGCCGAACCTGACCGGGCTGTGGTACGCAGGGTCCGGCGACGATGGCTGGGGCTACAGCCTGGACCACGGGACAGCGCTGGCGGCCGTGGTGTACTACTACGACGCCGACGGTCGCGGGCGCTGGGCGCTGGCGGCGGACGGCGAGTCCGGCGCCGGCCGCGAGATTCCGCTCTTCGCCTATCGCGGCTACTGTCGCAGTTGCGCGCCGGTGGCGCGCAGCGCACAGCCCGCCGGCACACTGCGGCTGCAATCGGGGCCCGGCGGTGATCGTCTGGCCATCGATGCGGCGCCGGTCCCGGGCGCGCCCTTCCGCTGGCAGCGCAACGCGATCCCGGTGCAGCGGCTGTCGACCGCGCCCCCCGCCGGTGCGCCCTGTGCGCTCGCGGCCGATGCCGACGCGGCGCTGCCGGCCGACGCACCGGCCTACGATCCGCTGCCAGCCACCCAGTTGACGGCCTTGCAACTTCCGGCGATCGACGCCGCGCAGCAGGCGGCGCGCCAACGCTTCCTCGACAACGGCCTCGCGCGCGCCGGCCTGTGGCGTTCCGCCTACGAACGCTGCGGCGCCTTGCGGCCCTTGCAATTGGGCGCGATCCACTTCTACGCGCACGAGAACAACATCCGCCACTTCCCGAGCGCGGCCCTGGTGGCCTACGTCGACCGCATCGCCGATCTCGGTTTCGTGCGCATGGGCGTGCATCTCGGGCCCTATCCCTGGCTGGCCGCCGACCAGGCCGATCCGGAGGTGCTGGCGACCATCGCCAAGTACGACGCGGTGTTCGCACGCGCACACGAGCGCGGACTTGCGCTGCGCATGATGCTGCCGATCAGCAACTCGGCGACGCTGCCGATGCGCACCTTCGACGAATACGCCGACGCGATGCGCTCGCTGACTTCGCGCGTGCTCGGGCGCTACCGCGAGCGCGGCCAGCCGATCACCGAGGTCGGCATGCACGAGCCGTCGTCGATCGGCAAACTGCTGCTGCAGCCCGCGCTCACCGACCCGCAGCGCTGGGGCAGCTTCATCGACGACATCTGCACCCTCGCCAAGGGCATCGACGCGCGCACGCGCTGCACCGCGAGCCTGTTGCCCGGCCCGCCGGCCGGCCCCGAAGGCCCGGGCGAGTACGCCTTCCGCGAGGCCGCGCTGCGCAGCCGCGCCGACGCGCTCGGCGTCAACCAGATCCACGAGCACGGCCTGCGCGCCAGCGTCATCGCCGACACCGATGCCTTCATCGGCTGGTTCCGCGAGGGCATGTTCGCCGCCGATGGCACCCATCTTGCGGGACGCGGCGATGCGGTCTTCGTCAACGCCGCCTGGCGGCCGATGTACCCGACCACGCGCGGACGCCTGTTGCAATCCAATGCCGCCCAACTCGGCTGTCTCGAGTACGCCGCGCTCGACCGCGCCTATCTCGAAGGCCTGGCGCTGTACGCCCGCGCGCATGCGCTGGAAAGCATCAACCTGTTCTACGCCGATGTCTTCTTCGCGCAGCAGGCCTGCCCCGCAACACCACGCTTGTACAGCGCGGTGCAAGGCGTGCAGGCGGGCACCACCTGGCCGGATTTTCAGCAGGGCAATGCGATCACCGACCACCTCTACCGCAACAGCGTGCGCCAATGGCTGGAGGCGGGTCGCGGCGACTGGTCGCCCGCCGGACAGGCGCTGATCGCGGTGCGCGCGCGCCATCGCGGGTTCTGAAACAGCACCCCGCGCGCAGCTTCGCCACCATCCGGCGAACGGGGATGTTGCATTTCGGCTTCCCGCCACGCCTTGCAGGTTTGGGGACAACCACCACGAGACCGGACATGAAAATCTGGATATTGGGCATGGTCGCCAGCGCGTGGGCACACGCGACGCTGGCCCTCGACAGCACCCTGGACACGAGTTTTGGCAACGGTGGCCAGCGTCTGCTGAGTTACCAGCTTGCTTCCAACGAGCCCGACCAGGGCCTGGCGATCCTGCACGACAGCCTCGGGCGGCGCATCGTCATCGTCGTGCGCCGCAATCCCTTTCCACTCGCGCCGGGGCGGCCCTTCGAGCTGATCCTGTTCCGTTACCTCGCCAGCGGCACGGTCGACACCAGCTTCGGCGCCGGCAGCGGCCAGGTGCGCGCCACCACCGACTGGACCGAGTTCCGCGGCGCGCTGGTGGACCGCCAGAACCGCATCGTCGTCGCCGGCACGGTCGTCGACGGAACGCCAGCCTCGGCGGGGCTCAACCTGTTGAGGCTGACGGCCGACGGCCAGCGCGACGGCAGCTTCAACGGCGGTTTTCCCGGCAACAACGGCATCGTTGGCTACGGATTCGGTCCGAGCACCGCGAACCGCATGGTCGCAGTCGCACTGCTGCCGAACGACGACCTGGTGACCGCCGCCAACCTCGACCAGGGCAATGGCGACGTCATCCTGCAGCGCATCAGCGGCAGCAACGGCACGCCGGTCACCGCCTGGGGCAACGGCGGCGGCCTGCAGATCGTCGACCTGCAACCCGCGGCAAACGCCGCGCGCGACACCGTGGTCGGCCTGTCGGTGTTGCCGGACGGGCGCGTGCTGGTGCTCGCGCAGTCCTGCTCGGCCGCGCTCGGCTGCCTGCCGGCGGCGGCGCAACTGACCGCCACCAGCGGCCAGCTCGACACCAGCTTCTGCGCCAGCACGGCGTGCATGAACGCCTCGGTGGCGGGCGCCAACCGCGGTCGGCGCGTGGTCCGCAACCTGCAGGTCGATGGCCAGGTCGTGACCCAGATGGCGACCACGGTGGTGCTGCGCGACGACGCCGGGCGGATCGTCTACGGCGGCCGTGCCACGCTCGCCTCCGGCGGTGCACCGCTGCTGTTCCTGCGCCTGAACGCGAATGGCGAACTCGACAGCGGCTTCGGCTCTCCGGCCACGCCCGGATTCCAGAGCCTCGCCCTCGCCGGGGTGCCACTCGCCGCGAGCGCGCTGCAGCGCGACGCCAGCGGACGGCTGGTGGTCGGCGGCGAGGGCGAGTACGCCGGCCTGCGGCGCATCTACGTCGCCCGACTCGGCGACAACGGCCAGCCGGACCCGGGTTTCGGCGGCGCCGGCGCGCTCGTCGAATATTTCGCGACACCCGCCGCCGAGGATCGCGCGCTGCGCGCGCTCGCCTTCGACGGTGCCCGCATCCTCGGCCTCGGCGACTACCACGGCGCCAGCAACCGCGACGCCTTCCTGTTCCGCCTCGGCGGCAGCGCCGACGGGGTGTTCGCGAGCGGCTTCGAGTGATGGCCCGCACACTGGATCGCTGGACGCAGGGAAGGCGGAGGAAGGGCAAGGTGCACGCAAGGAATCCGTGCGCAACCTCTTGCGGACTGGCATTTCGACGGCGCCGCGGCGAAGCCTGAGCCCCTGCGCACGGACGCCCGGGGTGGTGCGCGACACAGGCCGTCGGTGTGCGCTGGCGGTTCGCTTGCATCACCGCGGCGGGCGCACCATTCTCACGGTGTGGACGGATCCCCCGCACTCGATACCCTGTTCGGCTTCGTGGTCGCCCCTGGTCTCGGCCTGCTGATCGGCATCGAACGCGAGCGCCGCAAAGGGGAAGGTCCGGATCGCGGTGCCGCCGGCATCCGCAGCTTCACCCTGGTGGCGCTGCTCGGCGCGCTCGGCAGCCACCTCGGCGTGCCCGCGATGCTGCTCGCCGGTGGCTTTGTCGCCTGCGCGGCGCTGCTCTCCTATCTGCGCTCGAGTACCGAGGATCCGGGGCTCACCACCGAGATCGCGCTGCTGCTGACCTATCTGCTCGGAGTGCTGGCGCTGGTCGAACCGGCGCTGGCGGCCGCGCTCGGCGTCGGCGTCGCCATCCTGCTCGCCGGCAAATCCAGACTGCACCGCTTCGCCCAGCAGCAACTGACACCGCAGGAGATCCACGACGGACTGCTGCTGCTGGCCTCGGCGTTGATCGTGCTGCCGCTGCTGCCGGCCGGTGCCATCGATCCCTGGGGCGTGATCCCGATCCGCAAACTGTGGACGCTGGTGGTGCTGATCATGGCGATCGGCGCGGCCGGGCACGTCGCGCTGCGGGTGTGCGGGCCACGCATCGGGTTGCCGCTGGCCGGATTTGTCGGCGGATTCGTGTCGAGTTCGGCGACGATCGCGGCGATGGGTCAACGCGCCGCGCGCGAGGCGGCGCGGGTGGACGCCGCGGCCGCCGCCGGCATGGCCAGCAGCATCGCGACGACGGTGCTGATGGCGCTGCTGCTGGCGACCACCTCGTTGACGCTGCTGCGACTGGTGTGGCCGATGCTGCTCGCCGGTACCGCGGTGGCGATACTGGCGACCTGGCGGCTGGCGCGCCGCGCGCGTGCGAGCGCCCTCGATCCGGCCGCCACCGGCGGGCGGCCCTTCGATCCCCGGGAAGCCATCCTGTTCGCGGCCCTGCTTGGCGCGGTGCTGTTGGTGTCGGCCGGTCTCAGGCACTGGTTGGGCGATGCCGGTGTCTGGCTCGCGGCCGCGAGCGCGGGACTCGCCGATGTCCACGCGGTCACGCTGTCGATGGGGCAGTTGGTCACCGCCGGTGCACTCGATGCGGTCGACGCACGCTTCGCACTGCTGCTCGGTTTCGCCAGCAACACCCTGACCAAGCTGATGCTTGCGCGGCGCGCCGGCAGCGCCTACTTCGCACGGCTGTGGCCGGGGCACCTCGGCATGCTCGCGGCGCTCGCGGCGCTGACGTGGTGACCGCGAAGGCCGCCGCCGAGCCCTTCCGCACACGCGCGCCCTCCGTCCGGAACCGTTGCCGGGAGGTGCCTGCGGCGCCTTGCCTTGCTCGTCCGCCCTGCCGAACAGGAAGGAAGTTCGGCGCAGCGTCTCACCCCTCGAAGCCGCTGTAGAACACTGAATCGCCGCCGAGCACGAAGTCCCAGATGCCGCGGCCGTAGGTGGAGAAGCGCGCGATCTGCAGCGCGTCGATGTAGTCGACGTGCCAGTAGATCTGGTCGGGCGCCTGGGTGGCGCCGATCGCGATCCAGGCGCTGGTGGCGGTGTCGTAGTAGTAGGGTCCGAGCTCGGTCGCGGCGAACAGGTGCATGCCGTCGGCCGACATCGCGAGGTGGTAGACCAGCGTGCTCGGCAGGCCGGTGGCGAAGGGCGTGAAGCTGTCGCCATTGGTGGTCGACCGGTAGACGCCGGGATTGGAATAACCGGCGCCGGCGACGTAGAGGGTGCCCGGCGTGGTGGCGTGCACGAGGATGCAGTTGCCGTAGAAGAACTGGCCGTCCGGCAGGCCGCTGCTGCGCAGCGTGAAGCCGGCGCCGCTGTCGCGCCAGAACTGGCCCGCGTCGTTGATCACGTAGCGGGTCAGGCCGTCGCGCGAGTACTGCACATCGGTGACGCGGCTGCCGAAATCGAAGCTGCCCTCGCTGTGGCTGATGCTGGCGCCGTTGTAGGTCAGCGTGAGCACGCGGTTGCGGTTGGCGCCGATGCCGCCGCCGGCGAGCAGCGCGCGGTTGGGATTCAGCGGATCGGCCTCCAGTGGCGGCAGGAACAGCCAGTCCTGGAAGTTGTTGGTTCCGAACTGCCATTCGCGCAGTGCGGTGAAGGTGCCGGTGGCGGGGGCGGTGTCGAGCTGCACGAAGCCCGGGTAGACCATCCACAGGTTGCCGCCGTTGTTGCTGGAGCTCAGGTGCGCGTAGTCGCCGCTGACCACCTGCACGAAATCGTTGATGCCGGCGACCGGCGCCGATTCCTTCTGGTAACCCTGGTCCTGGGCGCCGGCGAGGATCGCGTGCGGCGGCGTGCGCACCGTGTAGCTGCCGTAGTACTGCGCATTGCGCAGGCCGGCCAGCGAGAGGTTCTGTACGGTGATCGCGCCGTCCAGGGACTCGTAGGTGCCGCCGTCGGTGGAGATGTACACGCGTTCGACATTGCCGGCGTCGACGAACACGTCGATGTTGGGCACGTCGGCGTGCAGCCGGGTGGCCTCCATGCCGTAGTACTGCTGCCAGGGATTGATGATCTGCCAGCTCTGGCCGCCGTCGTGGCTGCGGTAGGCGTCGACGCCGCCGACGTACAGGCGCAGCGGGTCGCGCGTGGAGCTCTCGGCCGAATTCAGCCCGAACATCGTGGTCGGCGCGTCGGTGCGCCGGGTCCAGTTCACGCCGCCGTCGAGGCTGCGCCAGACCTCGGTGACGCTGGCGCGCTCGATGAACACGAACAGGAAGGTGTTGGCGCCCTCGACGCCGCCGCTCAGGGTGACGCTGTGGGTACTCGCGAGTGCGGCCGCCGGCACCGTGGACACCGGCACCAGCGCGTGTGTGGCGGGCGTGATCGTGAACAGTTGCAGGCCGTCGAGCAGGTACATCGTGCTGCTGTTGTAGCGCGGCGAGAACAGCGCGGCCTGGTCGCGCGCCGCGGTGAAGCCGAGGCCGGTGAAGCTCGCGCCGCGGTTCGTCGAGGCATACAGCCGCGGCCGGAAGGACGTGCTGAACTCGTTGCGCAGCGCGTACACCTCGGTGCCGGCGGGATCGCGCACGGCGAAGTCGGTGGCGTACCAGAAGTTGCTGGTGGCGAAGCCGGTGGCGGCCTGCCAGGTGGCGCCGCCATCGTCGCTGCGGTAAACGCCCGAGGGCGCATCCGACAGCACCAGCAGGCGCTCGGGACCGGTCAGGCGTTCGAGGAAGCCGTAGGTGTCGCGCGGCGTGAAGCTGGCGCCGTCGGCCGGGCTGGACCAGTTCAGCAGCGTGCGGTCGGCGCGCCACAGGTTGCCGCCATGGGTCAGCACGTTGAGGCGGTTGGCGGCGACATCGAACTCGGTGGCGAGAGTGCGCCCGGCGATGTTGCCGCTGCCGCGCTCCACCCACTGGCCGCTGACCGCGCGCGTGCGCACCTGCAGCCCGACCTGCGCGGGCGCGCCGACGCGGCGCAGCAGCGCCGCCTGCTGCATGCGCTCGGCCATCGCGGTGCGCCGGAACTCGGCATCCTGCGCGCGCCAGTCGACCCCCGGGGCGGCACGGTGCAGGGTCTCGATCCACTCGCGGCGGCGCGCCTGGTAGTCCGCGCGTTCACCGGGCGTGGATTCGATCGGTGCGGGGAGCCGGCGCGAGGCAGCGGTGTCGTCCGGATGCCATTCGCGAGCGGCGTACGTGGCCAGCAGTGCGAGTGCGATCAGCGGAATGAGGCGCTTCATGGCAATCCCTTTCCGGTGGCGTCTCACCCAGTGTCGATCCGCCCTGTGCGATTGTAAACCGCCGAGCACGCTTTTCCGACCGACGGCACACCCGCCTGATGGCGGTCAAGGACAACGGCGTCCCAGCGCATGAGGCTGGGCGCCGGCGCGCATGGGCGCCCTGTCCAGGAAGTTGCGATGACTGCACCGCTGCCGCTCGTCTACGCATGTTCGGGCTGTTCGAGCGCGGCGCAGATGGCCAATCGCCTGGCCTTGCGCCTGGACCACGAGGGGCTGGCCGAAATGTCCTGCATCTCCGGTGTCGGCGGTGGCGTGCCGGCGCTGGTGCGTACCGCTCGCAGCGGCCGACCGATCCTCGCGCTGGACGGCTGCGCGATGGCCTGCGTCGTCCACTGTCTGGCCCGCGCCGAGGTGGTCGCCGGACGCCATCTGGTGCTCGGCAGCCACGGCGTGGCCAAACGCCGGCATGCGGACTTCGATCCAGCCCAGGCCGAGCGCGTGCTCGCGCAGGTGGTGCTGCCGGCGCTGGCAGAACTGACCCGAGTTTGAGGATCGCCTCAGCGCGCCGGGTCGCGGTGGTCCGCAAGCGCCGGCAGTGGCGCCGGCGCTTGCGCCGCCCGCCAGGCAGTGCGTGCCTCGTCGGCCAGGCGCGCGCCGCGATCCAGCAGGATCCGCGTGGCCAGCGGGAAACGCTCCCACGGCAACTGGTCGAGCAGATTGCGCACGAGCAGACCGAGTTCGACATCGCCGGTGAGCGTCAGCCGACGTTGGAAAAACAGGGTGTCGGCATCCTCGTGGCGGCTGGCGAGCTGCAACAAATCGGTCAGGCTGCCGCGCACCAGCGCATCAGGTGTGGCGACCGGGTCCAGCACCACAAGGGTTGTGTCCTGGATCTCGACGATCCAGCGCAACGACAGGTCAGACACCTCGACGCCGATGCGCCGGCCGCGGAGATCGGCCAGCGCACCGGCGGCGAGCGCGTCCGCCAGCGTCGCCCGCGCAACCCGCTCGAAGCCCTGCCGTCGCCAGCGCGACGGCAGCCGCTGCAGCAGCGGCGCCCACCGTGACGGCGGTGGGAGCCAGCGCAGCCATGGCCGCGGGTTCGGGTGTGAAGCGGTCGCCATGCACGGGATGCTGGGTGGCGGGTTTCCCGAACGCCTTGACTTCGGTCAGGCGCCGAACGGGTTGTTGCTGGTCGGCAACGGCACTCCGGATTGTGGCGCGCTCGCAGGCTGCGAACGGCCGACAAGCGACCGGCCACCTGACTCCCATCAAGGCAAGGTGCCCGCTGCCACGGGCACCATCCAGCCACCGCCGCCACCCACCCGCCGCCATGCGCCTCGTCTGCCCCGCCGGCAGTCCGCCGGCCTTCCGCGCCGCACTCGACGCCGGCGCCGACGCGATCTATCTCGGCTTCCGCGACGAAACCAATGCGCGCGCCTTTCCCGGGCTGAACTTCGGCGAGCAGGATCTGGCCGCCGCGGTGCACCTGGCGCACGCGCATGGGCGCGAGGTCTACCTGGCGCTCAACACCTATCCGACGCCGGCGCGCATCGCGCAGTGGCGCACGGCAGTGGACCGCGCCGCGGCGCTCGGGGTGGACGCGATCATCGCCGCGGACCCCGCGGTGTTGGAGCACGCGGCAAACGCACACCCGGAACTCGCGCGGCATCTGTCGGTGCAGGGCTCGGCGACCACTCCCGTCGCGCTGCGCTGGTATCGCGAGCGCTTCGGCATCGCCCGCGCGGTGCTGCCGCGAGTGCTCTCCGTACAGCAGGTCGAACAGGTCTGCGCCGCCCAGGTGGTGCCGATCGAGGTATTCGCCTTCGGCAGCCTGTGCATCATGGTCGAGGGCCGTTGCCAGTTGTCCAGCCACGTCACCGGAGCCTCGCCGAACCGCCACGGCGTGTGTTCGCCGGCGCGCGCGGTGCGCTGGGAGGAACACCCCGATGGCAGTCGCAGCGTGCGCCTGTCCGGGGTGCTGATCGACCAGTTCGCGCCGCAGGAACCGGCCGGCTATCCCACCATCTGCAAGGGCCGCTATCGGGTCGGTGAGAACCTGTTCCACGCGCTCGAGGCGCCGACCAGCCTCAACACGCTGGAACTGCTGCCGCGGCTGGCCGCCGCGGGCGTGGTTGCGCTGAAGATCGAAGGCCGCCAGCGCGGCGCCGCCTACGTCGGGGCGGTCGCCCGCGTGTGGCGTGCGGCCATCGACGCGCTCGCCCGCGATCCCACCGGTTTCGCCGCCCGTGAGGACTGGCAGCAGGCGCTGTCGGCGCACGCGGAAGGCCGACAGACCACGCTGGGGGCGTACCAGCGGGGGTGGCAGTGAGCCCCTCGTGCAGTCGGAAAGCGGGCGTAGGGCTCCGGGCTGCGCCACTCTCCTTCGCTTGACTCGCGTCATCGCTTCGCGCCGCGGGCGCTGCCGACAATGCCGGCAACACCGAACCCCCTGCCGTCATGCAGATCGTCCTGCAACCTCCGCCGAATCCGTCGTCGTTCCGCCCCGCCGAGCTCGCGCGCATCGTCGCCGCGGCGCCGCACCGACTGCTCTTTCTCGGCGGCGCGACCGCAGTGCTGCTGGGAATGCTGTGGTGGGCGCTGTGGCTGGCCGGTAACGGGCTCGGGCTGTGGGCGATGCCGGTGCCGGTGATCGCGGCCGGCTGGGCGCACGCCCTGGGCTTGCAGTATCAAGCACTGCCGATGTTCATGTTCGGCTTCCTGCTGACCGTGTTCCCGCGCTGGATGGGTCAGCAGCCGTACACGCGCTGGCACTATGTGCCGGTCGGGGCCAGCCTGTTTGCCGGATACCTCTGTTTCCACCTGGGCCTGCTGGGCCTGCCGGCGATGGTCCACGTGGGTTGGCTGATGACCATCGTCGGCTGGTTGGCCGGACTGCTGCTGCTGCTGCGACTGTTGTGGCTGGATGGAGGGCGCACCTACCACGCGCTCGCCTGCTGGGTGGCGCTGGCGCTGGGACTGGTGGGTCTGCTGCTCACCGCGAGTCATTTGCACGGCGGCGACGCGCGCCTGCTGTTCGGTGCGATCAAGCTCGGTACCTTCGGCCTGCTGCTGCCGGTGTACCTGACCGTCTGTCACCGCATGCTGCCCTTCTTCTCGCAGGTGGTGATTCCGGGCTATCGCGTGTGGCGACCGGGCTGGATCCTCGCGTGCATGCTCGCGCTGGTGTTCGCCCACCTGCTGCTGGAACTGGCGCACGCCTACGTTTGGCTGTGGCTGGTCGATTTGCCGCTGACCGCGCTCGCGGCGACCCTGGTGTATCGCTGGCGCCTGCTCGAAGCGCGCCGCGTACGCCTGCTGTTCGTGCTGCACTGGGGCTTCGCCTGGCTGCCGCTGGCGATGCTGCTGTACGCGGCGCAGAGCGCGTACCTGGCGTGGACCGGCGAGTTCGCGCTCGGGCGCGCGCCGGTGCACGCGCTGACGGTCGGCTTCTTCGGCAGCCTGCTGGTGGCGATGGTGACGCGCGTGACCCAGGGCCACTCCGGGCGCCCGCTGGAGATGGGGTCGATCCCCTGGCTGTGCTTCTGGCTGCTGCAGGGCGTGGCGCTGCTGCGGATCTGCGCCGAATTGTTGCCGAACGCACCGCTGTTGCTGGCGCTGGCCGCCGCCGGGTGGGTGCTCGCCTTCCTGCCGTGGGTGCTGCGCTCGGCCTGGATTTACCTGACCCCGCGCCTCGATGGAGCACCTGGCTGATGTCCTACTCCGATCTCCGCCAGTTCCTGCGCAGTCTGGAGCACGCCGGGCAGCTCACGCGCGTCGCCGAACCGGTCGACCCGGAACTGGAGTCGACCGCCTTCTGCCTGCGCACGCAGCGTGCCGATGGTCCGGCGCTGCTGTTCGAGCAGCCGCGCGGATCGACCATTCCGCTGCTGGGCAATCTCTTCGGCCACCGGACGCGCGTCGAGGCGGCGCTCGCCGGGCGGCCGCTGACCTCGCTGCGCGAACTCGGCGAGCTGCTCGCCGCGCTCAAGGAACCGCGCTGGCCGTCGACTCTGCGCGCCGCACTGGAAAGCTGGCCGGAACTTGCGCAACTGGCGCACGTCGCGCCGCGGCGCGTGCGCGAGGCGGCCTTCCTGCGACAGGTGGTCGAAGGCGAGGATCTGGATCTCGGCCGGCTCCCGATCCAGCGCTGCTGGCCGGAAGACGCCGGACGCCTGATCACCTTCGGCCTCGTCGTTACCCGCGGGCCGCGCCAGAACCGCCAGAACGTCGCCGTGTATCGCCAGCAACTGATCGGCCCGAATTCGCTGATCATGCGCTGGTTGCCGCACCGCGGAGGCGCGCTCGACTACGCCGACCATTGCGCGGCTACGCCGGATCGCCCTTTCCCGGTGCTGGTGGCGATCGGCGCCGATCCCGCCACCCTGCTGGCGGCGGTCGCGCCGGTGCCGGACACGCTGTCCGAGCATGAGTTCGCGGGTCTGCTGCGCGGCCAGCGCAGCGAGCTGTGGCACAGCGAACTGACCGGACTGGACGCGCCGGCCGGCGCCGAGATCGTGCTGGAAGGCTTCATTCATCCGAACGACCGTGCGATCGAAGGACCCTTCGGCGATCACACCGGCTACTACAACAGCCAGGCGCGTTTCCCGGTGCTGAGCGTGCAGCGGATGTCGCTGCGCGAAGGTGCGATCTACCACGGCAGCTACATGGGCCGCGCCCCGCACGACGAGCCCTCGGTGCTGGCGAGCGCACTGAACGAATTGCATGTGCCGATTCTGCGCCGGGTGTTCCCGGAGATCGTCGACTTCCACCTGCCACCGGAGGCTTGCTCCTACCGCGTCGCGGTGGTCTCGATCCGCAAGCAATACCCCGGCCATGCGCGTCGGGTGATGATGGGCATCTGGTCCTACCTCCGGCAGTTCACCTACACCAAGTTCATCGTCGTGGTCGATGCCGATATCGACGCGCGCGACATGGGCCAGGTGCTGTGGGCGATCGCCACGCGCGTCGATCCGGCGCGCGACAGCCTGATGATCGAGAGCACGCCGATCGACTATCTCGATTTCGCAAGCCCGGTCGCCGGCCTGGGGTCGAAGCTCGGTCTCGACGCCACCCACAAGCTGCCCGGCGAAACCAGCCGCGAGTGGGGTCGCCCGATCATCCCGGACGCGGCCGTGGAGCGGCGGGTGGACGACCTGTGGACCCGGGTGTTCGGCGGAAAGCCGGAGGGCACGAGGGCATGAGGACACGAGGGCACGCGAAAGCGGGCTCCGACGTGGCAATGGCCCGGCGAAACCGCGTCCGTGGGCGCGCGCCTGCGTGCTCTCGCGTCTTCATGTCCTCGTGCCCTCATTGATCCATGCGCCTTTCCCTCGGACCTCCGCAGTACTTCTGGCCGCGCCAGTTCACGCTGGACTGGTACGCGCAGGCGCTGAACTGGCCGCTCGACATCGTCTACCTCGGCGAGAGCGTGTGTTCCAGGCGCCGCGAGTTGCGGCTGGCCGACTGGCTGGCACTCGGCGACGCCTTCGCCGCGCGCGGCGTCGAGGTGGTGCTGTCCTCGCTGGCGTTGATCGAGGCCGGATCGGAGCTCGCGCAACTCAAGCGATTGGTCGAGAACGACCGCTTTCGCATCGAGGCCAACGACATCTCGGCCGTGCAGCTGTGTCGTGAGCGGGCGCTGGGCTTCGTCGGCGGGCCCACGCTCAATGTCTACAACCTCGAGAGCCTGCGCATGTTGCGCGACGATGGCCTCGAACGCCTGGCGATCGGCATCGAACTCGGGCGCGAGTGGCTGCTGGAGCTGCGCGCGGTCGCGCAGGCCGCCGGACTGGCACTGCCGGAGTTCGAGGCGATCGCCTGGGGTCGTCTGCCGCTCGCCTGGTCGGCGCGCTGCTTCACCGCACGTGCGCTCGGCCTGGGCAAGGATGATTGCGGCTTCCGCTGCGTCGAGCACCCGGACGGGCTGCCGCTGGCCACGCGCGAGGGCCAGCCCTTCCTGCGCATCAACGGCATCCAGGTGCAAACCGAGGAGGTCTGCGACCTCGCGCCGCACGTGGAGGAACTGCGCGCAGCCGGCGTCGACGTGCTGCGGCTGTATCCGCAGGCGCAGGGCATGCCGGAGGTGCTGGCGCGCTTCCGCGCGGCGCTCGCCGGCGACGCGATACCGGTGCTCGGCCATGGCCTGGGCTACTGGCATGCGGGCGGCGGCGCGCAGGCGATCTGAATTCGCACGCGCATCATGGCCGGCGGGCGACGGATCGATTCCGCGCCCATACGTCCCGAACCCGCCTGTACACGCCGGCCCTGTGCGGCCGACCTTTCATTCCTCGCAGGTCGGATGTCCCGGCAAGATGTTTCACCGAGCCCGGCTTGCGGGGACCAGCGCCGGCGACGTCTCCCCGTTGGCAGCGCTCCGGCAACCCGGTTCAAAGCTCCTCGTCCTCTTCCCGCAAGCCCTTTCGTTTCTCTTCGGCGCCCCCATTGATGGCCTTCCCGGCCGGCGATCCGTCCCCATGCTCGAACCCTTCCACGGCACCACCATCGTTTCCGTACGCCGCGGGCTCGAAGTCGTCATGGGCGGCGACGGTCAGGTTTCGCTCGGCAACACCGTGGTCAAGGGCAATGCGCGCAAGGTACGGCGGCTCGGCAAGGGCCAGGTGCTGGCCGGCTTCGCCGGCGCCACCGCGGACGCCTTCACGCTGTTCGAGCTGTTCGACGCCAAACTGGAAAAACACGGCGGCAACCTCACGCGCGCCGCGGTGGAACTGGCCAAGGACTGGCGCACCGAGCGCCGCCTGATGCGGCTGGAAGCGCTGCTGGCGGTCGCCGACAGGGAAGCCAGCCTGCTGATCACCGGCAACGGCGACGTGCTCGAGCCCGAGCACGGCCTGATCGCGATCGGCTCCGGCGGCAACTACGCCCAGGCCGCCGCGCGCGCGCTGATCGAGCACACCGTCCTGCCGCCGCGCGAGATCGTCGAGAAGGCGCTGCACATCGCCGCCGACATCTGCGTGTACACCAATCACAACCTCACGATCGAGGAGCTGTGATGGACGGGGAAAAAGGGAAGAGCGTCGCCCCCCGCACGTTCCGGCCGGCGCACTACGAGCTCGAAGCCTGGAAGACCGCCATGCGGCTGGTCGGCGCTGTCTACCGGCTGACAACCAGCCTCCCCGTTTCGGAGCAGTTTGGCTTGACGGCACAGATGCGCCGGGCGGCAATCAGCGTCCCGAGCAATCTTGCCGAGGGCGCTGCGCGCGCCGGCGACGTCGAGATGGCGCGCTTCTGCACCCTCGCGCGGGCTTCATTGATGGAACTCGACACCCAACTCTGGCTGTGTCAGGACCTCGGCTTGTGCGCCGACACCGGGGAGTTGCGCCGCCAGAACCACGAATGCATCGCCCTCATCAACGGCCTGATACGCCACAGGCAGCAGAAGAACCGCGAAGCGACATAGCGCCGCCGTTCCCTTTTCCTTTTTCCCTTTTCCTTTTTCCCGCACCTCCATGACTCCCCAAGCCATCGTCGCCGCCCTCGACCGCTACATCATCGGCCAGCAGGCCGCCAAGCGCGCGGTCGCGATCGCGCTGCGCAACCGCTGGCGGCGGATGCAGCTGGAACCGGCACTGCGCAATGAGGTGATGCCCAAGAACATCCTGATGATCGGCCCGACCGGGGTCGGCAAGACCGAGATCGCGCGGCGCCTGGCGGCACTCGCGAACGCGCCTTTCGTCAAGGTCGAGGCGACCAAGTTCACCGAGGTCGGCTACGTCGGCAAGGACGTCGAGACCATCGTGCGCGATCTCGCCGACGCCGCGGTCAAGCTCACCCGCGGGCAGGCCACCGCCAAGGTCCGCGCGCAGGCGGAGGAACGCGCCGAGGAGCGCATCCTCGACGCCCTGGTGCCGCGGCGCCAGGGCCTGTCCTTCGAGCACGACCCCGCGCAGTCGCTGGATCGCGACGACCAGACCCGCAACAAGCTGCGCGAGCGCCTGCGCGAAGGTCGCCTGGATGATCGCGAGATCGAGATCGAGATCGCACAGGCGCTGGGTGTGGAGATCGCCGCACCTCCGGGCATGGAGGAAATGACCAGCCAGTTGAAGGGGCTGTTCCAGAATCTGGCCGCCACCAGGAGCAGCAAGCGCAAGCTTCCCATCGCCAAGGCGCGCGCGCTGCTGATCGACGAGGAGGCCGCCAAGCTCGTCAACGACGAGGAGATCAAGGCGCAGGCGATCGCCAACGTCGAGCAGAACGGCATCGTGTTCATCGACGAGATCGACAAGGTTTGCCGACGCGGCGAATACGCCGGCGCCGACGTCTCGCGCGAGGGCGTGCAGCGCGATCTGTTGCCGCTGGTCGAAGGTTCCACGGTATCGACCAAGTATGGCCCGGTGAACACCGACCACGTGCTGTTCATTGCCTCGGGCGCCTTCCATCTGGCCAAGCCCTCGGACCTGATTCCGGAGTTGCAGGGGCGCTTCCCGATCCGCGTCGAGCTGTGCGCGCTCGGTGTCGACGACTTCGAGAAGATCCTGTCCGAACCCAGCAATGCGCTGACCCGCCAGTACGAAGCGCTGATGGGCACCGAGGGACTCAAGCTGGAGTTCCGGCCGGATGGTATCCGCCGTCTCGCCGAGATCGCCGCGCAGGTCAACGAGCGCCAGGAGAACATCGGCGCGCGGCGCTTGCACACAGTGCTCGAAAAGCTGCTGGAACCGCTGTCCTTCGATGCCTCCGAGCGCACCGGCGAGGAAATCGTGATCGATGCCGAATTCGTGAACCGCCACCTCGGCGAGCTGGCGAAGAACGAGGATCTGAGCCGCTACATCTTGTGAACGCCGACGCTTGTCGTCTGCATGCCGCCGCGTGCCCCGCGGTGCGGCCGAACGCGGCCGCGCGCGACGCCGTCCGCGATGGGCGATGATCGCCGGGTCGCCGGAGCGCTCCGGTGCATGTCCGGGATGCCTCGATGCACGTTTCCTCCCGTCGCTGGCTGCTGCTGGGGCTGGTCGCGCTCGCGCTGGCCCTTTTTTTCGGCTTCGACCTCGACCGCGCTCTGACGCTGGAGGCGCTGCGCGCGCAGCGCGGCGCGCTCGCGGCGACGATCGCCGCGCATCCGCTGGCGAGCGCCGGCGCCTACTTCGCCGCCTACGTCGCGGTCACCGCGCTGTCGCTGCCGGCGGCGACGCTGCTGACGCTCGCCGGCGGCGCGCTGTTCGGTTTCGGCCCGGGCCTGCTGCTGGTGTCTTTCGCGAGCACGCTCGGGGCGACGCTGGCGATGCTGCTGGCGCGCACGCTGCTGCGCGAGGCGGTGCAGCTGCGCTTCGGCGCGCGCCTGCAGGCGATCGACGCCGGGCTCGCGCGCGAGGGCGCCTTCTACCTGTTCGCGCTGCGGCTGGTGCCGCTGTTCCCCTTCTTCCTGGTCAATCTCGCGATCGGGCTGACGCGGATGCCGGCGCGCACCTACTTCTGGGTCAGCCAGCTCGGCATGCTGCCGGCGACCGCGGTCTACGTGTACGCCGGCACCGAACTCGGGCGCGTCGATACGCTGCGCGGACTGGTCTCGCCGGGACTGCTCGGCGCCTTCGCGCTGCTCGGGCTGCTGCCGCTGGCGACCCGGCGGCTGCTGGACGCGCTGCGCGCGCGCCGCGTCTACGCGCGCTGGCGGCGGCCGGCGCGCTTCGACTACAACCTGCTCGCGATCGGCGCCGGCTCGGCGGGCCTGGTGACCAGCTACATCGGCGCCGCGGTCAAGGCGAAAGTGGCGCTGGTCGAGCGCCATCGCATGGGCGGCGACTGCCTGAACACCGGCTGCGTGCCGAGCAAGGCGCTGATCCGCACCGCGCGGCTGCTGGCCGACGCCCGCCGCGCGCCGCACTACGGGGTGCGCGCATTGCACGCCGACTTCGACTTCGCCGCCGCGATGGAGCGCGTGCAGCAGGTAATCGCGCAGGTCGCGCCGCACGATTCGGTCGAACGTTACCGCGGCCTCGGCGTCGACTGCATCGCCGGCGAGGCGCGCCTGGTCGACCCGTGGACGGTGGAAGTCGACGGCCGCCGCATCTGCGCGCGCCAGATCGTGATCGCCACCGGCGCGCGGCCGACGGTGCCGCTGCTGCCGGGCCTGGACAGCGTCGACTACCTGACCTCGGACACCGTGTGGGGCCTGCGCGAGCAGCCGCGCAGGCTGCTGGTGCTCGGGGGCGGCCCGATCGGCTGCGAGCTTGGCCAGTGCTTCGCGCGCCTGGGTTGCGAGGTCACCATCGTGCAGCGCAACCCGCGCCTGCTGCCGCGCGAGGACGCCGATGCCAGCGCCGCGCTGCGCGCCGCCTTCGAACACGAGGGCATCGCGCTGGCGCTCGGTGCGCAGGCGGTGCGCGTGGAAAAGGACGGCGCCGGCGGCCGCCTGGTCGTGCAACAGGATGGCGGCGAGCGCGCGATCGCCTTCGACCGCCTGCTGCTGGCGCTCGGGCGCACGCCGAACGTCGCCGGCTTCGGCCTGGAGGAGCTCGGCGTGCGCCTCGGCGCGGATGGACGCCTCGAGGTCGACGCCTGGATGCGCAGCAGCCTGCCGAACATCCTCGCCTGCGGCGACGTCGTCGGCCCGCACCAGTTCACCCACGTCGCCGCGCACCAGGCCTGGTACGCCGCGGTCAACGCGCTGTTCGCGCCCTTCTGGAGCTACCGCGCGGACTACCGGGTGATCCCGTGGTGCACCTTCACCGACCCCGAGATCGCGCGCGTCGGCCTGTCCGAGGCCGAGGCGCGCGCGCAGGGCGTGGCCTTCGAGGTCAGCCGCTACGGCCTCGACGACCTCGACCGCGCGATCGCCGACGGCCACGCCGAGGGCTACGTCAAGGTGCTGACCGAGCCCGGCCGCGACCGCATCCTCGGCGCCTGCATCGTCGGCGCCCACGCCGGCGATTTGCTCGCCGAATTCGTGCTGGCGATGCGCCATGGCCTCGGCCTGCGCAAGATCCTCGCGACCATCCACAGCTACCCGACGATGATGGAAGCGAACCAGTACGCGGCCGGCGTCTGGGCACGCGCGCACGCGCCGGCGGGTGTGCTGCGCTGGCTGGAGCGCTGGCACGCATGGCGGCGGTGCTGATGCCCGTACGTCCGGTTCAGGGCAGGTGTCCGCGCGCACGCACCAGCACGCTGCAAAAGCGCGCGCCGTGCGGGCCGCGGGCCTCGTCGTAGTCGTGGATCACTCGCTCGACGCGACCGAGGTGGCGTTCGCAGCACGCGACCAGCGCCGCCGGCGGGTACGGCCGAATGCGCTCGCAGGTCACCAGCGTGCGGCCGCCAAAAGCGTCGCGCAGGCGGTAGCGGCGTTCGATCCGGTGACTGCCGTCGGCCAGCGCCTCGATCCGCTTGTGGCGCAGCAGCCAGCGGCCGCCCAGCGGGCGGGCGTAGTCGCGCAGCCAGCCGGCACCGGTGAGGCCCGCGCGTGGCACGAAGGCGTCGATGGCGATGCGCGCGCCGCCACGCAGCGCCGGCAGCAGGCCGTGCGCGAGCGCGGTCCAGTCGGCCTCGTCGAGCAGGCTGGTGCACAGCGAATACGGCAGCAACGCCAGCGCGAAGTGCGCGCGCAGGCCGAGCGCGCGCAGGTCCATGCGCAGCAACGGCGCGTCCGGGCCGCAGCGCAGCCGCGCCTGACGCAGCATCGGCAAGGAGCGGTCGACGCCGACCGCGTCGACGCCCTCCGCACGCAGCGCGCCGAGCACGCGGCCGGTGCCGCAGCCGAGTTCCAGCACCGGTCCTGCCGCGGCACGTGCCTGTGCCAGGTACCAGTCGATGTCGGCCAGCGTCATCGACGCGCCCATGTCGACATCGTAGATCCCGGCGATCGCGTCGTAGGCGTTCATCTCCGCAACGAACGCAGCAGCTCGATCCAGGGCTGCGCGCGCAGCGTCCACGACCACGGCGCGATCGCCGTGCGCGCCTGCGCCTCGGCGGCGTGGCGTGCGGACGCGTCGTCGATCAGCTCACCGATCACCCCGGCCATGGCGGCGACGTCCGCCACCCGCCGCAGTGCCGGCGTCGCCAGCGCCTCGTAGCCGCGCGCGCCGCTCGCCGTGCTGACGATCGTGCGGGCGTGCGCGAGCGCCTCGGCGAGCTTGATCGCCGAGCCCTCGATCGCACCCTGCGGATTCAGCGCGAGCAGCGACTGCGCATAGTGCGGCGCGGGGTCGACGTGGCCGTCGACCAGTTCCACACGCTCCGGCAGCGGTGCGCCCCAGTGCGCGCCGCCGCCGATGCCGGCGAGCACGCGCAGGCGCAGCGCCGGATAGCGCTGCGCGAGTGCGGGCCAGGTCTGTGCGAGGAAGTCGGCAAGGCCGGCGCGGTTGGCAGCGTAGCGCAGCGGCGCGAGCAGCAGCAGCGGCGCAGCGGCGGCCGAGGGCGCTGGCGGCGTGTCCGGCAGGCGCACGCCGTTCTCGATCACGCACTCGCGGGCATGCGCCCAGAAACCGCGGTCCTGCGGCGTGGTCAGCACCAGCGCATCGACCCGCGCGAGCGCCGCGCGCACCCGCACCTGCGCCGCCGGCGGCAGCTCGCGGCCGGCATCGTGCAGGGTCCACACGCAGGGCGTGCCCGGCGGCAGCGATTCGATCAGGCCTATGCATTCGAGGTGTTCGAAGGCGATCACGTCCGGGCGCAGGGTCTGGAGCAGCCGCGCCAACTCCGCGCGCAGCGTCGGGTGCGCGTGTACCTGCCAGCGCACAGCCAGGCTGCCGTCGTCGGCCGGACGTCCGCCGACCGGGTGGATTGCGCGGAAACAGCCATCGTCCACCTGCGCCGGCAGCGGGCGCGTGCCGCCCTCGTCGTGCAGCAGCACGCAGTCGAGCGCCTCCGCGCTGGCGCGCGCCAGCTCGACGATGCGACGCGCACCACCGTGCGCCGGTGGCAGCACCGCGAAGGGCGAGACCACCAGCACCCGCGGCAAGCCCTCGCGCCAGCGCCGGGCATGCGGATGACGCTGCAGGTGTAGATGCGCATAGCTGCCGGCGGCGGGACTTGCGAGCGCGTGGCGGCGGGCGCGTGCGTGCTCCGGATGCAGGCGGCGCAGGAGACCGGGGCACTCGCCGCGCGGTGCGCCGAAGAGGTCGCCGTAGCGCCAGCGGAAGTGCTCGAGGTTGCGCGCGACGATGCGCGCGACCCGCTCCGGCGCGTGGTAGCGGCCGATGGTCGCGCGGTGCACATGGTCGGCGCGCGAGGCCGGGCAGTACAGCACCGACAGGCCCTCGGCCCAGGCCTGCACGCCCCAGTCGGCGTCCTCGAAATAGAAGGGGGCGTAGGCGCGGCTGCGCTTGAGGTAGCGCTGCAGCGCCGCGCGCTGGTACAGGCTGGCGCCGCCGCCGGCGTAGACGTGGCCGCGCACACAGTCGTCCGGCGGGATCGCGTCGTGCAGTTCCAGCCGGCCCTGTGCATTGCGCACCGGCAGGGTGTAGCCGGTCTCTTCGCGACGCCGGAAGCGGTCGACGAAATCGAGCTGGCTGGCGATCGCGAACACATCGTCGGCGCGCCAGGGCAGCAGCGCGCGCAGCGCATCGACGTGCAGGCGCATGTCGCTGTTCAGCAGGTACACCCAGGGCTCCGCGCTGTCCGCAACCAGACGCACGACCGCGCCGTGGTAGCCGAGCGCGCGCCGCGTGAAATGCCACTCGACGCCGGCGTGCGCGCCCTGCAGTGCCGCGTAGTCGGCGCGCGGCGCGCCGTTGACGAGCACGCGCACGCGCGGTGCCGGCTCGATCCCAGCGCAGGCCGCGGCGAGCGCCGCGAGCGTGTGCGCCAGTTCGTCCGGGCGCCCGCGCTCGGGGATCAGCACCGCGACCGGCGCATCGGCGACCCACACTTGCCCCTGGCTCCGTCGGTGACGCCTGATTCCCGACGCAAAGGACGCAACGAACAGCGGATCCCCTCGATGGGGTTCTCCTCCGCTCTCCTTTGCGTCCTTGCTTTTCACCTTTGCGTCCTTTGCGTCCAACGCTCTTCAGCTTCCGGTGGAACGAACGAGTTCACCGCAGCTCCGCCGAGATCAGGCCGAAGCCGAGTTCGCGCACGTCGGCGCCGAGGCCCAGGGCCTGTGGGCTGGTGGCCTGCGGGCAGCGCAGCTCGAGCACGCTGTCGCCGCGCGCGGCCCGCGGCAGCGCCAGCTCGAGGTCGATGGCCGCGCCGCCGCGCACCGGCTGCGCGTGCAGC
>JABAQR010000071.1 GCA_019187485.1 Lysobacterales bacterium
TGGCTCCATTACGCCGATCCTGGAGTGGATCGTTTACGGCGATCCTGAAGTGGCTCCATTACGCCGATCATCGACTGGCTCCATTACGCCGATCCCGAAATGGCTCCATTGGGGCGGTCGGTGACACTGCCGGACCCGGGCCGAGAAGCCGCGGCGCCTCGCATCGGCCAGGGCGGGATCTTCCAGCAGGATCGCGGAGACCTCGTCCAGCCAGTCTGGCGCGCCAGCCGCGCCGTAGACCGCGGCATCGTCGCCGGAAGCATCGTCGGTGGCACTTTCACCATCGAAGTAGGCCTGGATGAACAACAGATGCCCGATTTCGTGTTGCAGGGACCCTTCAAGGATCGAGGGAGCTGCCGCATCGACGCGGGACTCCGCGCCTGCGCGGGCATCGGCTCGCCGATCCGATGGCAGACTCTGTGCCACCATCTGCTCGATCGCCGCGTCGGACGCTTCTGGCAGGCGTGACCGCAGTTGCGAGCGAATGCTTGCGGCCAGCAGGCGCTGGCGGGCGTCCTGGTCCAGCCAGGGCAGCACCCAGCGCAGTCCGGACTGCTTCAGGGCCCGCGCCTGGTCGCCCCCGATCTGCGATTCGGCGATCACCGCGCCCTTGGGAACCGCGCGCGAGAAGTGCTGCGTGAACAGCGATTGCGCGGCTGCGACGGGAATCTGCAGCTCGCGCAACTGGTCCTCGCTGCTGGCGTACACGTGGATGTTGCCCGTCACCGCGCAGACCATTCCGGACTGGGGCAGGCAGGCCTCGGCGGCCGCAGCCCCTGGCGCCAAGGGCGAGGCCAGGATCGCGGCCAGGCACCATGCCGACTTGTTCATCGCCATCCTCACGCTGATGTCCTGGAGATTCCGCGGCTTTCGCCCCGGCGCTTGGGTATGCCCGAGCGGCCCGAGCGACAGGCGCTGGCGCAGCTGTTCGCCGCTGTGGAGCGCACGGCCGGACCTCACCAGACGCCCGCTTTCAGCATGAGGTGCTTGAGCAGCGCGTAGGTCGATTGGTCCTCGAAGGCGGCGTAGTCGGACGGCTTGATCAGGACCGCGAGCGGCGCAACCAGCGCAGCCGGCAGCTTGTCCTGCACACGCGTGTGCACCCGCTGCAGGCGCTCCAGATCAGCACCATCGAGCAGATCCGAGAGATCCGGAGCCTGTCCCAGGGCCGCACGCTCGAAGGTATCGCCGAAGCGCAGCATCAGGATCAGCAGGTCCACGCCCAGCGCTGGATCCTGCGCGACCAGGTCCGACATCACCGGCGAGGCATCGTAGTAGAGCTGCTGCCAGGGCTTGCCGGCACCCTGCGCGAGCCAGCGGTCACGGAACAGCCGGTAGGCTTCGAGCGGGTCTGACCCCTGGTCGGCCTTGCTCGCAGACCGGCGCGATCCGCAATCCGCCGGGTTGCCGCCGATCGCATGGAACACCGCGCAGACGTAGGCCAACAGGCACTCGCGCACGCCGGCCTGGAACTCCGGATGGAGCGCCTGGCCGCCGAGCCTGAGCCAGACGGGGTCGTGGTCGCTGGCGCCGATTGGCATCGCCGCCCAGGTGGCGAGCGGCCCGTTGATGGCGCCCGGCAGGCCTGTGCCGTGTGCTGGCCAATCCGAGTTGAGTGGCTGCACCGCAGTGCGCGTATTCGCTCCGACCGGCGCGTACAGTGTGCGCGACATCAGAATGTGATCGAGCACGCCGGAGACGCCGCGGAAGTTGGAGCTGAAGCGCTGCCAGGGGTCCATGACGTCCCAGGTGGCCACCAGGTCGGCATCCCGCAGCGGCGCCAGGAAGCGCGATTCCGGTGCCGGGCGATGCGGCGTGTTGAAGTCCCCGAGCATGATCACCTGGCGCCCGTTCGCATGCTCGGTGCGCACGCGCGCCGCCAGATGCTCGGTCTCCGCCAGGCGACGATCATCGTCGGCGGCATTCAGTTGCGACTTCAGGTGGACGCCGACGATGGTCAGCGGAACGCGGGTCTTCAGCACCACCGTGGATCCATCGGCGCGCAGGATGCGATGATTGATCGGCACCGACTTGAGCCGCAGCACCACCGGCCGACGCGAATGCAGCGGCGTATTGCCCGCCGTGCAGGCGATCGGGTCGTAGCTGGAGGCCGCACCGCTGCCGAGCGGGTGGCAGATCTGCCAGGTGTCGCTGCTTTCGACGGTGAAACCCGCGCGCAGCAGCAGGGCGATGCCGTAGCGACGTGGACTGCCGGCACCCTCTCCGATGTCCGGATGCGAAGCGTACTGCTTTTCGTAGGGGCAGCCGGCGGCACCGAGCTGGTCCTTCAGCAATTGCATGCCCGGCGTCAGCGTCTCGGTGACACCCTGGACACCGACCGGCGTGGCGACCTCTTCGAGAGCAAGTACCGATGGGCATCCGAGCTGCTGGATGGTGCGCACCAGCTTGGGCACGCGGGTGGTGTTGTCGTCCACCCCGAACTGACGCGCATTGAAGGTGGCAACCGTGAACTCACCAAGGCCCGCTGCCGGCTGCGCGACCGGCAACTCCACTGCACGCGCGGTGGCCAGCGCCCAGTTGGCGCCGGGCTGTGCGACCAGACGGTAGGCGTCGTAGTCGTAGGCCAGCGGACCTGCCACCGGCTGCAGGCGCGCCCCCACCGCGACGTTCGGCGGAAAGGTGTTCGCATCGGTGAACCCCCGCCCCATCCAGTTGCGCAGGCCGAGCGCATAAGCACTGCGCTCGCGCACCAGCCGGCGCGTCGCCTGCGAACGCGGGTGCAGGTCCACCCCGATGTAGGGCCCGGGGTTGTCGTCGAAATACTTCGATGCGCCACTGACGAAGGCCTGCGCCCCGCTGCTGACGCGCATCCCTTCGAAGCGCTCGAACGCATCGCCTGCTTCCGGCGCGAGATCGGCCGGCAGAGCCGTCGACAGGTCGACCGCGGGCGGCAACTGGATCACGCCGCCGATCACCGTCGGCGGTCGGATCACACCGACGCTGCTGGCGCGGATGCGGGTCTCGCAGCGCGTCTCGCTCTCGCTTGCGCAGGCGTTGCGCGCGTGAAACTCCTCGACGACGCCAGTCACGCGCAGCAGCGCACCGAGCGGCAAGCCGGCCTGCCCCGACATCGAAAAGCTGCGGGTGGCGGCGTTCCAGGCCAGCATCGGGGCGTGCACTGCGATGCCGTCGGAAGTCGCCGGATCGGCGTCGGCGGTTTCCGCCTGCAGGTACAACGCGGGTGCCGCTGAATAGCCTGGATAGCTGCCCTGGCTGGTCATCGCGCCTCCCGTCAGCACGCCCTCGACCACCACCATCGCACCGACCCGCGGCGAGCGCGCACCGCTGCCCTGGACCGCACCGATGGCGGTGGCCGCCGGGGCACCCAGGCAAGCGTGCGCATGGCTGCCGAGGTCGCTGAAGTCGTCGCGCGCGGCGGCCGTCCATTGGGTCGAAGGATTGAAGCTGACGGGGCTCGCCAACACGCCGCTGCAGACGCCGGCGCGCCGCCGCAGGCTGCGATCCACCGTCTGCACGCCGCCGCCCGACCAGCCCACGGTCACTGCAGGGTCCGGATCGGTCCCGATCTGGCCCAGGAGATCCCGACGAGTGCCAGCAACGCGCAGCTCGACCGCGTCGTTGCCGTTGAACCAGGTCCCGCCTACGGTACGCTGCGCCCGCGCCGTCAGCGTCGCCGCGGCCGACGCATGGGCCACGACGTAGCTCTGCCCGGGCATCAGGTCCAGATCCCCCAGCGCGACCAGGGTCGTCGGCGTGCTGCTGCCGTTGGAGTACACGCGCAACTCCACCCCGGTCCAGCGAGTGGAGCCCGCCTCCAGGTTGGTGATCTCGATGGCCTTGTTGTTGGAACTGCCCTCGACGTACTCGCTGATGATCAGCGCATGTGCGGCACCGGCGCTAAGCCAGAGCCCCAGGGCGAGGAAGGCGCGAAAGGGGTATCGGATGGCAAACATGGTCGTTTACTCGCAGGACGGGCAAGCAACCCATCGCGGGTCTTGGTTCGTCCGGTGGACATACGCAAAGGCGCTCATGGCGCGTGCACGAGCCAGTCGTGCGGCGTCGCGCCCGGTGGCTGCTGGACCGCGACCCACGCCGGCGCCGGGCGCGCAGGGCAGCGACCGGCGAATCGCGCGGGATGAGGGGTCAGTAGGACAGGCAGGTGTACGGCGCGCGCGTGCCGCAACGGTTACCACCCATGTCGGAGGGTCCGTTGTTGTAGATCTGCTGGCCACCACCGTTGTTGCCACTGAACAGGGAGCGGGTGAACACGCCGCCGTTGATCAGGCCGAAGGAACCGTTCGACAGGAAGGTCGATTCCTCGATGAACGCCTGGTCCGAGAAAACGATCAGGCCGTAGCCGCCGTTGCCGATCAGGTCCGAGCTGCGCACGGTGATGGCACTCTGACTGCGCTCGTGACCTTCCAGCATCAGTCCGTCGTAGCGGTTCTGGTGCAGTTTGACCCGTTCCAGTTGCAGCGTGCTGCCATGCAGCCGCGCACCCGTGTCGGAGCTCTGTTCGACCACCAGGTCTTGAAGCTGCACCCTGCCCTGGTTGCCCTCGCCCCAAGTGCCGACGTTCACACCGGTGCCCCAGATGCCGGCGATGCTCCCATTGCGGATCGTCAGGCTTTCGGGGCGGTAGGCGGCGATCCCGTATCCGCTTCCGCCGTCCCAGTCGCAACGCGTGACCGGCTGGCCACTGCAGGTGTTCTTGCCGGAGATGGTCATGCCGCCGAGATCGATGGTGACGTGACCGTAGGTGTTCTGCACCAAGATCCCGTAGCTGGCGCTCGGCAGCGCGAGATGGGACGTGAGGTGGTAGCGACCCGGCGCATTGATGGTCACCGGCAGACCCGGACCGTCGCCGGGGAAGCAGCCGGTCTCGGCGCAGTCCTGGTTGATCTCGAAGGACCGGCTGGACGGGGTTTCAGCGGCGACGGCCTGGAGGCCGGCAAGCAGCAGGCAAACGGTGATTCGGACGTGCATGACGCGACTCCTGAGGTGGGAAAAGGCTGACCGCGCACCGGCGTGGCACCAGTCGGACAAACGCAGCCTGTAGTTCCATCCGTGCATCTCTCGGGCAGCGCGAGCCAGCCGCCGGATCGCGCGCAAATGGCGGATGGCGGGACTGCACCCGTGGGAAACTGCGGTGAGCGGATCACCAGAAGGCCCGGAATCGGCGCGGGCGCCCGGCGACCACTGGCGGTCGATCGTCTGGCATTCCGGTAGCGACCCCAGCCCGCGGAGTTGGCGCCGCGAGGTGCGGTCGCGGCGCCGGTCCACCTGGCCACCGGCCGCGCCTGGCGGACCCTTCCGGATGGGCGGGGCACGCGGCCCGCAACCACCGTTGCGGGCCGCGTGTATGCGCCATGATCACCCCGGCGCGCGCTCCGTTGCGTCAGGGCGCCCACACGGCCGCCCAGACGGCGGCCGCAGCATTGACCATGCCTGCACCGCAGGCAGAGCCTGCCGAGGCAGCAGGGAACGGACTGGTCGACAGCGGGTTGCCGTTGCCAGCCTGGTAGGTGATCGGGAATCTGGCCTGGGAAGCGCGGCACTGGGTGTGACTCATCGGAGTCGCCGAGTTCCGCAACAGTTCTTCGATCCGACCGGGCGTCAGGTTGGGACGCACACTGAGCATCAGCGCGACCACACCGGCCACGTGCGGCGCGGCCATGCTGGTGCCCTGCAGGTAGTCGAGCGCACCGCGCTGGCTCTGGAACACGCCGAAGGTATCCCCGGTCACCAACCCGAACGAATTGACGCTCGACAGCACCCCGTTGGCGCGCGAAATGAATACCGGACTGCGCCAGCCGAGCGCCGTGTTGACACACATCCAGCGCGACTGGCCATCGCTCAGGGTCTCGCGTCGCACCTGCCAGCTGTTCCACATGCCGTCGTACCACTGACCCGCGCGATTGACGCAGTAGCGCGCTTCCGGATGCAGGTAGCCGATCTGCGGCTCCCACATGAAGCCGTTCCAGATCCAGTTGTAGATCCCCTCCGGCAGTTCGGCCGGTTCCGCGGACCCGGTGGCGTACGTCGGGCGCATCTCGCCTCCCGGGGCCATGACATCGATGATCTGGTTGCTGGGAGTGCCATCGAAGTTGGAATAGAAGGCGCGCTGGCCATCCGGGCGCACGGCGCCCACGGTGATCACGTTTTCGCAGGCCGCCGGTGCCGATTGCGCCACGTCCGTGCCGTCATTGCCGGCCGCCACGACCACCACGGTGCCATTCGAGGTGGCATCGTTGATCGCCATCTGCTCCGCCAGCAGGCGATCTCCGATCATCGCCGCGCCAGTGCTCGCAGAACCCGTGAGACGGCAGCCGCGCACCGAGATCCGCCCGGCTGCGCCGCTGGCATTGAGGGCCCGGGCCGCATTCATGCCCAGGCTCATGTTGATCACATGCGCGGGATTGGCGCGACCATCCCGCTGGTTGATCCCACCCACCGGCTCCGAGTCGATTTCGTCGAGCAGACCCGCCGCCCAGCGGATCCCGTCGACGATCGCGGCCGTGTCGCCGCCGCACTTGGCAAGGACGCGGACCGGGGTGATGCGCGCGTCCGGCGCGACACCGGACCAGCGGTTGCCGTTGCTCCATTGCGCCGCCGCAGTGCCGGCGACATGCGTGCCGTGCCAGGACGAGGGACCGTAGCTGGTGGACCCGCGGCAACCGGCCATCGGAGCCGTCCAGTCGCCGCGGTCCTCCGGCAGGGCATCCGCGCCGTCGAATCCATGCACCGCGACGTCTTCGCTGTCTCGCGGATCGCGCCCGGAGATCGGGTCGGCAGTGGTGAAATCGGCGCCTGCCGTCAGGTATCCGACCGCGCCGTAGGGATATCCCCAATCGATCCCGTCCGGCGGTGCCCAGCGCGACATGAAGTTCTGCGCGAGCTGCGGATGGGCACGCACCCCGTTGTCGAGGATCGCAATGTTCACCCGGTCAGCCCCGGCGAAGGCCCCACCCGGGGGCGTCAGGTAGCGGCCAGTCGCCAGCGGCCAGGCGCCCACGGCATTGATGCTCCCGGCGTTCGTGCTGCCGCGCGCACGCAGGTTCCAGTTCGCTTCCGCCGGGACCCTGCCGCTGGCCTGCAGCGGCTGGTAGAGGAAATTCGGCTGCAGCACCTTCACCTCGGCGAAGGTGCCATAGAGGTAATTGGCGGCGCCGACGTACTTGTCGACCGACAGCGGATAGGGGGAGGCAATCACGTACAGGCCGCTGCGCGAGATCCGGTCGAGCTTCAGGTTGAGCCCGAGGTTGGAGTTGACCTTCGCGATCATGTACTCGGCCTCGGACTTTCGTTGCAGACCCTGCTTGTGGTGGTTCACGCCACTCAGCACCATCACCAGGCTGTCCATGGTGAATGGTGCTTCGGTCGCGGGCGCAGTGGCCGACTCCGGGACATAGGCGGACACCTGCCCGGCGGTGCCCAGCAGCAGCCCGGCACTCACCAGCGCCAGCGACAAGAATTTCAAACGGTGCATCGTCATCCCCTCGAGGCCCGATGTGGATCCGGCGTGCGGAACACCCGCACCCGGCGGTCTCCCCAGGCATCGCGGGCCGAAGCGATGCGAGACCGGCCGGCCGCCCGATGTTTCGGGCGGCTCGCAGGCACATACGGAAGTTCGATGACTTTTCGTGGAGATGAATGTCAATCGATTACAATCGACGCCGATGCAGCAGACGCCGGTCGCGATGGAGCAGGCTGTCGGCTCTCGCATCCGCGAGCCATGCCCAACCGCAGCGGTCTCCAGGCCGATGCAAGGCAAGCCGCCGTCAGGCTGACACGCGCATGGCAGCCACACGGGGCGTCCCGCGGCATGTCCGGTGGACGCGGCTCAGACCGCCTCGGCCGTCACCCAGTCGATCAGTTCGTTGAGCAGCGGATCGTCCGCCCATTCGGGGCGCATGAAGATGCCGGAGTCGATGGCTTCGATGCGGTCACTCACCGGAACCACCGTCAGCACGCGGCCGGCGGTGACGCGGCCCGAGGGCAGCAGCGGCAGCACGGCGATGCCGAGTCCGGCCTCCACCATCTGCGCGATCAGCGCGGTGGTGGTGGCTTGCAGGGCCACCTGCGGTTCCACCCCGGCGCGGTGGAAGGCCTGCAGCAGGTGCTGGCGGCCGGTGGAGCCAGGCTCGAACAGGATCAGCGGCTCGCGCGCGAGTTCCGCCAGGGAGAGAGCCGTGCGCACGGCCAGCGGATGTGCCTGTGGCAGCACCGCCGACCATGGCATCGAGAACCAGTGGCGGTAGCGCAGGCCTGGCGGGGACTCCAGCGGCGCGCAGAAGCCGACGCCACACAGGGTGTCCTGCTGCAACGCGGACAGGATCTGGATCTCGGTGCGCACCGAGAGTTTGAGCACCACTTCCGGATGGCGCAGGCGGAAGGCCTGCAGGCGGTCGATCAGCAGGTAGCTGGCGAGGTAGTGGCTGCAGATCACGCGCAGCTCGCGCCCCGCGGCCGGCGCCCGGAACAGATCGCGCAGGCGATCGCCATCCGCAAGCAGAGCCTGGGCGCGCGGCAGCAGGCGGCGGCCTTCGGCATTCGCCTCGACACGCCCGGACACGTCGACCTGCAGCAGCGGCACGCCCAGCCAGCCCTCGATGGCCCGCAGGTCGCTGCGCAACTGAGTCTGGCTGCGCCCGCATCGCTGAGCGGCGCGGGCAAAGTCCCCCGCCTCGATCAGCGCCACCACCGCGGCGAGCCGTTCCAGATCCATTCCCGTTTCCCTGTCCGCCCGCACCCTGGCCAGCATAACGAGGCTCAGTCGAGATCCTGGATCAGCATCAGGCGGTAGCGCGCATTGCCCTGCTCGAGCATCGCCATGGCATCGTCCAGCCGGCGCATCGGCAGGGTTTCCACCTGCGGCGCGATCCCGTGGCGCGCGCAGAACATCAGCATCTGCTGCACCTCGTCCGGGCGCCCCAGGGGAGAACTGGACACGGTCAGTGCGCGCGGAATCAGCTCGGCCGGCACCAGCGGGACCGATTCGCAGCTCATCGCCAGCAGGTGCAGCCGCCCCTGCGGCGCGAGCATCTCGAGCAAGGCCGGCCACGGCAGGGGCGCGCCGGTGGCCACCAGCAACAGGTCCAGCCCGCCGGCCCGGCGCAGTTCTTCGGCGCTGGACCCACTCAGCACCGCGCGGTGCGCACCCAGCCGCAGGGCGTCCGCGGCCTGGGCTTCGTCACGCACCACCGCGAGCACCTCGCAACCCCAGGCGCGCAGCAGTTGCACCGCGAGATGGCCGATGCCGCCGATGCCGACCACGCCGACGCGGTGACTGGGATGCACATGCCGCGCGATCGGCGCGTAGGCCGTGATCCCGGCGCAGAACAGCGAGCCGGCGCTGCGCGGATCGAGGATATCTGGCAGAGGCAGCGTCCACGCCCAATGGCAGCGCACACGCTCGGCGAAGCCCCCGCTGCCGTCGACCAGCAGGCGCTGCAGCGCCACGCAGTGCTGCAGATCGCCGCGACGGCAGGCCGGGCAATGCAGGCAGCTCTTGCGGAACCAGCCGATGCCCACACGCTGACCGAGTTCCAGCCCGCGCGCCTCGCACCCGAGGGCAGCCACGCGACCGACGATCTCGTGCCCGGCCACCAGCGGGAAGCGCTTGCGCGACCAGTCGTCGCGCCACATCGCCAGGTCCGAGTGGCACAACCCGCAGGCCTCGACCACCACCTCGACCTCATCGTCGGGCAGCGTGCCCCAGCGCAGTTCCGTGACCTCGAAGGGCGTGCCAGGCGCTGCGGCGGCATAGGCGCGGACGAGACCCTGGCGCATGCGCGTCAGCGCGCCGTTGTCCACGCACGGCGCGTGCGCGTGTGCGCCGGCAGTTTCGATGATGCAATCGGCATGGTCCATGACGCTTCCCCGGGGTTACCCCAGGGACATACGCACGATGGCGCTGGATCCGTGCAGCGCGGAATGCGCGTGGGCCGCGGGCAGGAGCCTGCGCCAAGTACCCGCTGCACGGCTGGCGCCGTACGGCGGGCTACGCAATGCGGTTGCTCTCCTTTGCGTCCTTGCCGCTCCTCTTCGTGTCCTTCGCGTCCAGCGCTCTTCTGGATCTTGCCTACTCGAACCCATCGGCGAACAACTCCACCGTGCTGCCCACCGCAAACACCCGCTGCACTCGGCTGAGGTTGCCCTGCTGGTCGGCGATGGCGACGGTCAGCACACCGCGCGCGAGTTGCGTGATCGGCACGGTCAGCGGGAGTCGGCGACGGCCATCGCCGAGATCCTGCACGAGGTCGGCGAGCTGCGCGCCGGCGATGCGACCGTTGACGACGAAGTCGGCGCGCACATCGAGGCTGGCCGGCGCGATGCCCCTGTAGGCATCGGCAATTCCGAAGCGCAGCTCGGTCAGCGGCCCGTTGTCTCCTGCCCGCGGCGCGCTGACGGTCAGCGTGGGGCGCAAATCGTCCAGCAGCCAGCCGAAGTTCACGGCGCTGCCGCTGCCGGTGTCGATCGGTGCGCCAAGATCGATCCAGCGCACGAAACGCAGCTTTTCCTCCTCGCTCAGCGGCACCGCGCCGGAGCCTGGCGGCGGCATCGGCGTGCCGGTGTAGTCGAGGTCCGCCAGCGAGGGATCGGCACCGGAAGGCAGCGTTGAGGCCACACCCGGCGTCGACTCGGTCGGGTGGTCGGCATTGCTCCAGCCGTCCAGCCGCTGGCCGTAGAGCTTCCACACGAGCAGGCTGCGGCGGCTCTGGAACTGGCGGATGTAGCGGCTGGCGTTGGTCTGACGCCAAGACCCGATCAGGGGCCGATCACCGAACTGGCCGGATTCGTCCGCCGCCAGACGGTAGTAGTCACCGGGCAGACCGTCGATCTGCGCGAGATCGCCAAGATTCAGATTGCCGGCGGGCACGGCACCGCTGTGGCAGGACACGCAGGAGCGCTGCAGCAAGGGCCGGATGTCGCGCAGAAACTCCACGTTGTGGGTGCCGGCCGGATCCAGACGCAGGCCGGGATCGCCACCCGCCACCGGCACCAACAGCGGCGTGGTCAGGCCCAGGTCGTGCACCGGAAAGCCTGGCGCGGCGGCAGCGGTGGTCGCAAAATCCAGCGGCGGCTGCGAGTGCGCATGACAGCCGCCGCAATCGACGCGTTTCTCGCCCGGGCGTACCTGGTGCCAAGTCTGCGAGGCGGTCAGGAGCATGCCGCGACGGTCCAGCAACTGGAAGGTGAAGGGCGTGTCGGCCGGCAATTTGACCAGGAAGCTGGTGTCCGGGTTGCCCTCCGCATCGAGCAGCGGCTGGCCTTGTGCGTTCCGCTTGCGCAGCGGGATCTCGCCGAGGATGCGCATCCGTTCGTTCGCGTGCGAATGGTAATGCTGGCCCGAATTCGGACCATAGGAGCGATGCGTGTTCGGCTCCATCGCAACCACCCGCAGCGCGAAGATATCGGCGTTGGTGTAGCGACCGGCATCGGCTCCCTGAGTGGTCCAATTCGGGCTCTGGCCATTCTCCGCCGTGTTGAAAGCGTCGAGACCGTGATAGCTCTGGTAGCCGCTGCTCGTGTAGCCGGGAAAGCTCTCGCGCTTGTACACGCCGGAGGATCCGACCAGCCCGTGCGGCGTGCCCGCCGGCAGACGCGGGTCGACGCTGCCATCGTTCGGTAGCCAAGGCTTGGTCGCCGGCGCGGGGATACCGTGGACCGCCGCATACGGCACCAGCGCGCGCGGCCAGGCCTCGTTGTACGCCGGATCGTTCTTGACCAGCACCAACTGGTTCGGATTCGTGACCGTCTGCATCTGATCGATCAGGTAGATGCCGGCGTCGATGCGAGGCAACTGCGTGGGCCGGTCGAGATGATTGACCGGACCCGGGCTCCACACCACCAGCAAATCGTTGCCGGGCGCACCGGAAGGATGCGTGAACTTGCCGACGCGGGCGCCACCGGCGCCGATCGGCGCAGCCTCATCTTCCGGATGCGTGAACGGCGTCAGCACCTGCGCACCGCGCGGCGTGAAATGCATCTGGAACCAATAGGCGCCGAAGGCCAGCGTCTCCGGCAGGTCCGGGTTCTCGTCGAGGAAAGCCGAATGGAAGGCCGGCTGTCCGGCGGGTGGATTCTCCGGGATGGTCAGCAGGGTTCCGAATCCGGAGTTGTTGAGGTTGTAGTAATCGACCACGACGATCCGTCCGTCGCCGGCCTGGGTCATGAAGTGGAAGGCGCGCGCGTCGTGGAAGGCGCTGACGATCGGCCGCCAGTTGCGCCCGTCCGGCCAGATTCCCCAGATGCCCCACAGACGACGGTCGCGCAATCCCTGCGACTCGTAGCTGGAAAACATCAGCTCGCCCGAGCGCAGGATGGTCGGGTGCAACGCCGAGGAGATCGTCATCGGTGCGATCGCCTCGATGTTCTCGCCGTTGGCATCCATCACGAACATCTGCAACGTCGGCATCGTGTAACCCTTCGGCGGCACGAAGGCGTTGCGATTGCTGGTGAAGGCGATGCGCCCATCGGGCAGCGGCATCGGCCCGAGGTTCAATATGCCGTAGCCGAGCCGGTTGTATTGCGTGGGCGGGTTCAGCGGATTGCTCGGATGCCAGTTGCCGGCACCGGTGTTGGGGGTGAACTCGCCGTGGGTCAGTTGCGTCAACTGGCGACTGGGCACATGCAGGCGCCACAGATCCGCTCCACGCTCCGGCAGATTGTCCCGCTGCGGGTTCAGCTCGGAGGGGCGCAGGTCCGGAAACCACGCGAAATAGACGTTCTGACCATCGAAGTCGACCACCGGGTCGGTGATGCCGCCATCGCCGGCATCGACCAGCGTCTCCTCGCTGCCATCGGGATGCAGCAGCATCAGGTCGGCGCCGGGATCCAGCCGTGCCGGATGGAATACCTCTGGCCACCAGGTGAAATTCGTATCGCCATAGCGCGGCTGGCGCACGTAGACGATGTCGTAATTCACCTGCGGTGTCTGTGCCGGGGCGAGGCCGGAGAGCAGGAGCAGCAGGGCGATGGCGGTGCGCATGAAGACTCGGTCGTGAAGCAGGACGCGACGATTCTCACGCGGCGAGGCCAGGTCTGTTGAGAACCGGTTGGCGGGAAGCGTCGCAGGGGATCGGCGCACGGCTCGCGGCACCGTCATCGCAGCAGGGCGGAGCGGGTGCACAGCCATTTCCTCCGACGATTCGACCATCCGAATCGGGTCCTGTGTCCCGGCACGCGCCCGTGCGGCCGGCGGGCTCATGACCGCCGCAGCATCACCGCAAAGCGCCAGTTCATGCCGATCGCGGCCACGGTCAAGCCGGCGATGAAACCCACCCAAAGCCCGGGCCCGCCCCAGGACAGGCCGAAGCCCAGGGTCCAGGCGAGCGGAAAACCTGCACCCCAGTAGGCGAAAGCGGTGATCAGCATCGGGAAACGGGTGTCCTTGAGCCCGCGCAGGGCCCCGGCGGCGACCACCTGGATGCCGTCCGAAAGTTGGAAGATGCCGGCGAGGAACAGCAGTTGCACCGCCAGCGGCACCAGTTGCGGCGCATCAGGCGCGTACAGCCGGGTGATCCGGGCGGCAAACAGCAGCATGATCGCGGCCGAGGCGAGCTGGGTGGCGAAGGCGATGCCGAGCCCCGCCAGGCCCGCGCGGCGCACACCGAGCTTGTCCTCGGCACCGCGCGCGTGGCCCACGCGCACACTGACCGCCTGGGCAAGACCGAGCGGAATCATGAAGGCCACCGAGGCGACGTTGATCGCGATCTGGTGCGCGGCCGCCCAGTCGCCGCCGATGCGTCCCATCAGCAGCGCGACGACGATGAACAACCCGCCCTCCATCTGCCACGAAAAGGCCATCGGCAGACCGATGCCGAGCAGCGCACGCAACGCCTGTGGATCCGGGCGTGGGAACTCCAGGATGCTGCCGAAGCGACGGAACCAGTGCGCACGGTGCAAGTACAAGGCCAGACTGATCGCCTCCAGCCACAGCACCAGCGCGGTCGCCAGACCAAGACCGAAGGTGCCGAGCGGCGGCATCCCGGCACCACCCAGCGCCATCCAGATCGCCAGTGGCACCAATGCGACCAGGCCCAGCGCCGACACCACCATGCCGGGCTTGGTGCGACCGAGACCATCGGCGTAGCCGCGCAGCATGAACAGCGCCGCCAGCCCCGGGCCACCCCAGCCAACGCCGCGCAGGAAGTCGCGGGCGTGCGGGTAGAGCACGCTGTCGATGCCGATCAACAACAGCAGGTGGCGTGCGTTGAAGCACACCATCATCACCAGCAGGCCGAGCGCGAGCACCAGCCACCAGGCCTGGCGCGCGCGCGGCGCGATCTCGTCGAATCGGCGCGCGCCGAACAGCTGCGCCACCGTCGGTGTGAGCGCACCGATGGTGCCGATGGTCAGCAACAGCGAGAAACTGTAGATCGCGGCGCCCACCGCGACTCCACCGAGCGCGGCGGCGCCCAGACGTCCGGCGATCACGCTGTCGGCCACGTTCATGCCCATCGCCGAGAGTTGCGCGACCGCCACGGGAGCCGCCAGACGCAGAGTCTCGGCGTAGTGCTGGCGATAGCTGGTGGTCATGGATGCGATCCGACGGGTGACCGGCTCACGGCACACCTGCCGCTCCTGCAAGGCGGCGGGGCCGCGTATCTTAGCGACAGCACACCAGACGGGAGTCACGACATGAAGACCGCGCTGGTGACCGGAGCCACCGGCTTCCTCGGTGGTCATCTGGTCCAGCAACTGCTGGATGCAGGCTGGCGCGTGCGCGCGCTGTACCGCTCACCGGCCTCGATGGGCGTGCTCTCCGCGCTCGAGGTCGACGCGTGCCAGGGCGACGTGACCGACCGCGGCTCGCTGGAGCGCGCGCTTCAGGACGGCGTCGACGTGGTGTTCCACGCCGCCGCGAGCACCGCCTCGTGGAAACCGCACTTTCCCGAGCAACGACGGATCAACGTCGAAGGCACCGCGAACGTGGTCGAGGTCTGCCTGGCCGGCGGCGCAAAACGGCTGGTACATACCTCCAGCGTCGTCGTCTACGGACTCACCGACGAGGTGATCGACGAGCGCAGCGCGCAGGCAGGCCTGCACTCCTGGATCCACTATGCGCGGACCAAGGCCGAGGGCGAAACGGTGGTGCGCGCCGGGATCGCGCGCGGACTGGATGCGGTGATCTGCAACCCCACCCACATCCTCGGCCCCGGCGATACCCGCAACTGGGCGCGCCTGATCATGTTGGTCGACCAGCGCAAACTACCCGGATCACCACCGGGCAGTGGTGCCTTCATCGATGTGCGCGCGGCAGCCGCGGCCGAAATCGCCGCCGCCGAACGCGGCCGCTGCGGTGAGAACTACCTGCTCGGTGGCGAGGAAGCGAGCTTCCTCGACCTGATCCAGCGCATCGGCCGTCTGCTTGACCGGCCGACGCCAAAGCGCGCCTTGCCGGCCGCGGCGATGCGAGCCTATGCCCGAATGCTCGATTGGACCAGCCGCCTGACCGGGCGCGAACCAGATGCGACGCCGGAATCGGTGGCCTTCGTGTGCCAGCGGATGCGCTGCGACATTCGCAAGGCGCGCAGCGAACTTGGCCTGGAGGTCACGCCGCTCGACGAGTTGCTCGTCGACACGGTGCGTTGGCTTCGCCAGCAGCGCCTGGTGAGCGCCCAATGAGCGTGCCCGCCGACGACGCGCCGCCAGGGCGGAGCCGGCGCGAACGCAAGGCGCAGGCTTGGCGCGGCCGTTCCTGCGAGAACTGCAACGTGCCGCTGCAGGGGCCTTTCTGCCATCGCTGCGGACAGCCCGAAAAAACCCCGATCCGCGATCTGTTGTCGCTGTCGACCGATGCGGTCGACTATCTGTTCGATGTGGACGCACGTCTGTGGAAAACCCTGCGCGACCTGTTCCTGCGCCCGGGCCGGTTGACCGAGGCCTATTTGCGCGGCAAGCGCATGAGCTTCGTGCGCCCGCTGCGCGTGTACCTGGTGCTCAGCGCGCTGCTGTTCGTCGTGGTCAGTTCGATGTCCGACATGGACGGTCTCAAGGTCAGCGCGGATGGCGATGTGATCGTCGCCGACGAAACCGAGAGCGAGGGATGGGAACACGGTACACGAGGTAGAGAACACGGGAGCGCGGCAATCCCGCAGACGACACCCGACGGGACAGAAGACGGCACGACCGCCGCAGGAGCAGACGCAACCGCAACGCCCGACGACGCCGGTGCCGCGACGGGCGCCAAAGGCACCGCGGCGGCCGCCGGGCGCGCGAGGACGCGGATCGAGGTCGGGATGGGCGACGAGCCGGTCAAGCTGACCTTCTTCGGCGACCGGCCCTGGCACCCCACCGACAATCCGCTGCGCTTCGAAGCGCTGCCGGAGTTCGTCCACGTCTGGCTCAACGACACCGTCGGTGTGATCCAGGCGAACATCGGCCTGGTGCGCAAGGACCCCAAGCGTCTCGGTCACGCCTTCCTGCGCGTGCTTCCGCAAAGCCTGTTCGTGCTGCTGCCGGTGTTCGCGCTGCTGTTGAAGATCGTGCTGGCATGGAAACGACGGCTATACATGGAGCATCTGATGGTGGCGATCCACAGTCACACCTTCATCTACATGGGCATCCTGGTGACCATCGGCCTGTCCTGGGTGGCCGAGCGCTGGCCGGCCGGCTGGACCAATCCCTGGTGGATGCTGATGGGCCTGGCGATCGCATGGATCCCGGTCAACCTGTTCCTGACCCAGAAGCGTGTCTACCGGCAGAGTTGGTGGGGTGCGCAGCTCACCTACCTGGTGATCGGCACGCTCTACCTGTGCCTGGTCGGCTTCACCGCTTTCGGCGCGCTGGTCGCGAGCCTGGTCAGTCTTTGATGAGCGGTGCCACAAAGTGCGCCGAAGCTTGCAGGCAGCGGTCAGGCGCTCTACTTTCCGCCTCTCGGCTTCCATCCTCACCTGCTCCATGATCGTCTACGAAGTCAACATCAAGGTGCGCGAGGCGGTGGTCGACGACTACCGCGCCTGGCTCGGCGATCACATCCGCGAATTGCTGACGCTGCCAGGTTTCGTCAGCGCCGAAGTCTTCTGCGTGGAGCCCGAACAGGCGGACGGAGAGCACCGTGAGATGGTGGTCGCCTATCGTCTGGAAAGCCACCACGCGCTGTCGGACTACCTGCGCGAACACGCGCCGCGCATGCGCGCCAAAGCCAGCGAGCGCTTCGACGGCCAGTTGCAGATCCACCGCCGCATCCTCGCGCCGCTGGTGGAGATGCTGCGGGTCTGAACGCACCCGGAGATGCCGCAACGCCTGCAAATTGCCGTCCCGGTCCCGCTGCCGCGGCAGTTCGACTATGCGTGGACCGTGGACACACCGGCACCGGCGCCCGGCTGCCGGGTGGTCGTCGAGTTCGGCCGGCGCAAGCTGGTCGGAGTGGTCGTCGCCCAGATCGCAGGCGCGCTCGAAGGGCTCAAACCGATACTCGAGGTGCTGGACAACGCACCGCTATTCGATGCCTCGCTGTGGGCCCTGATCCCGCGCGTCGCGCACTATTACCGAGCGCCGCTGGGCGAGGTGCTGGCAACCGCGTTGCCGGTGGGCCTGAAACGCTGCGAGCCGATGGTGCTGCCGGAGCGACGCGTGCTGGCGGCGACACCGGCCGCCCGCAGCGTCGCCGTGCCGCGCGGCGCCAAACGCCGGCTGCTTTGGGCGCGACTGCAACGGAGCGTCGCCAGCGAAGCCGAGCTGTCGGCGATCACGCCCGGTTGGCGCAAGCCGGTGACGGCGTGGATCGAAGCCGGCTGGGTCGAATCGATCGCGGTTTCACCCTGGGCGCCGCCGCCAATCCTGGCGCCGGCGCCGCCCCCGAGCGCGGCCCAGAACGAGGCGATCGCCAGCGTGCGTGCGCATGGACAGCGCTTCGGCGTGTACTTGCTCGACGGGGTGACCGGCAGCGGCAAAACCGAGGTCTACCTGCGACTGGCCGCCGACGCGCTCGCGCGCGGCGGCCAGGTGCTGCTGCTGGTGCCGGAGATCGGGCTGACCCCGCGACTGGTCGCGCGCGTGCGCGAACGCCTGCCCGGGCGCGTCGCCGCGCTGCATTCGGAGCTCAGCGAAGGCGAGCGCGTAGAGGCCTGGGCAGCGGCCGCGCGCGGTGAGGTCGACGTCATCGTCGGCACCCGTTCGGCGGTGTGGACGCCACTGCCGAGGCTGCAACTGGTGTTGGTCGACGAGGAACACGATGCCTCCTACAAGCAGCAGGACGGCATCCGCTACCACGGCCGCGATCTCGCGCTGATGCGCGCCCAGGTGGTCGGCGCCCCGGCGCTGCTCGGCAGCGCGACGCCCAGCCTGGAGAGCCTGCGCAACGTCGAACTCGGCCGCTACCAGCGCCTGCACCTGCCGGCGCGCGTCGGCGCCGCGAAGCCGCCGCGCTGGCGGCTGGTGGACCTGCGCGGCCAGCGGCTGCGTGATGGCCTAGCCGATACCACGCTGACCGCGATCGGCGAACACCTCGCGACCGGCGGTCAGGTGCTGGTGTTCAAGAACCGGCGCGGTTACGCACCGGTGCTGCTTTGTCACGACTGCGGCTGGCACGCCGAGTGTCCCGATTGCGACACCGCCCTGACTCTGCATCGCAGCGCCGCCTGGCTGCGCTGCCACCAATGCGGCCACCAGCAGCGGCCTGCGCATGCCTGCCCGCAGTGCGCCAGTCTGGCGCTGGTCGCCCAAGGCGCCGGCACCGAACGCCTGGAAAACACACTCGCGCAGGCCTTCCCGGGCAGGCCGCTGGTGCGCCTGGACCGCGACACCACCGCACGAAAATCGAGCTTTGCGGCGGCCATCGATGTGCTGTTGCGTGGCGAACCGACCCTGATCGTTGGCACTCAGATGCTCGCCAAGGGCCACCATCTGCCGGCGGTCACGCTGGCGGTGATCGTGGGAGTGGACGAGGGCCTGATGAGTGCCGATTTCCGCGCCAGCGAGCGTCTGGCGCAACTGATCGTGCAGGTGGCTGGGCGCGCCGGCCGCGCCGAGCGCGCTGGAGAGGTGTTGCTGCAGACGCATCTGCCCGAGCACCCCCTGCTGACCACCCTGCTGCACCGGGGCTATGCCGAGTACGCGCGAACTGCGCTCGCCGAGCGCTGCAAGTCCGGGTTGCCCCCGGTGGGACACGCCGCGCTACTGCGTGCCGAGCACACCGACGCCGCCAAAGCCGATCGCTTTCTGCTGGATGTGCTCGCCGCCTGCTCCAGCGAATCGCGCGCCGACCTGGACATCTCCGGCCCACTGCCGGCGCCGCAGCCGCGCCGCCAGGGTCGCTGGCGCTTCCAACTGGTCGTGATCGCCGCCACCCGAGGTCCGCTGCACGCATTCCTCGACTCGGCCCTCGCCGCCGCCTACGACCAGGCGCGCGACCGCACGCTGCGCTGGAGCGTCGATGTGGACCCGATCAACTTCGACTGAGTTTCTCGCCGGGCGGCTCAACCCGCGAGGGACGAAGCGCCGGCCACGCATGGCCCATCCGCAAATCGAGCGCACCAGCGCTCGATTCGGCGAAGTGGAATCCGGACATGCGCCAGAATCGGCGCGGGCTGGCGAGTCCAGGGTGGACCCATCCAGACCCCATCCGTTTCTTCCTGGCTGATCGCCAGACAGGTCCGACCCACGGGCATCGAGCCGTCGACCCGGCGTTCCACTCGATCACCAGCGAGCGTCGGATTCCTGACGCTGGACGTCGTCGAACGGTTGCGACCGGGGCGCGCACATCGGAGCCAGGCAAGGTGAATGGCCAGGGCTTCCGCGCGGCAAAAGACCCGTGCCAGCGCAAGCGAGCGACTTCCTCCCGTGTGCTCAGCCCTTCTTCTTGGCCTGTTTGGCCGCCTTCTTCTCCTTGGGCGTCTTGGTCGGCTGTTTCTTGGTTTCCTTCTTCTGATTCATGCCCTTGCTCATGCTGACTCCGGGTCTGCGTCTGCCGCGCGCTTGCGGCGGTGAGCGAAGCCTAGCGCGAACGCTTGAGCAGGTCATCACGACCTTTCGCAACCGCAGCAGCGCCTTTCCGGATCCGACCCTCGCCGCACGCGAAGTCTCTTGCCACGAACCGCGCGCGCCCTGCCGGGCGCACCAATGAAAAGCCCCGCACGCGGCGGGGCCTGGAATCCAACCTTGGACTTTCGTTCAGGCAGCGACGACCGATACGAAGCGACGCTTCTGCGGGCCGCCGACGTAGAACTTGACGGCACCGTCGGTCAGCGCGAACAGCGTGTGGTCGCGGCCGAGGCCGACGCCCGGGCCGGCGTGGAAACGCGTGCCGCGCTGGCGCACGATGATGTTGCCCGCAGACACCGCCTGGCCACCAAAAAGTTTGACGCCGAGGTACTTCGGGTTGGAATCGCGGCCGTTGCGGGTGGAACCGCCTGCCTTCTTGTGTGCCATGACTGATTCTCCTGGAACTCTGCGCGATCAGGCGTTGATGCCGGTGATCTCGATCTCGGTGTAGTGCTGACGGTGACCCTGTTGCTTGCGGTGGTGCTTGCGGCGGCGGAAGTGCACGATGTACACCTTGTCCGCGCGGCCGTGGCCCTTTACCGTGGCGGCCACCTTGGCACCGGCGACCAGCGGAGCGCCAACGGAAATTTGCTCGCCGTTGGCGACCAGCATCACCTGATCCAGTTCGATCACGTCGCCCGGGGCGGCATCCAGCTTCTCTACCTTGAGAACGTCTCCGGGGGCTGCGCGATACTGCTTGCCTCCGCTTGCAAATACGGCGTACATGACGAGACCTCGTCCGATGAGCTTGAAACAAAGAGGCGGAACTATAGACCCCGGTGTGCGACTGGTCAATGAACGAACGCTATCGGGAGTGCTTCTCCACCATCGTTGCGCAGCCGCGGTCAAGATGGCGCAGAATCTGCATTGCTGTGCCGGACGGTGAACGCGCGCACACCGGAGGCCCGGAGATGGAGGCAAAGTACGCTTCGACCGCGTCGATGATGGAGAAAACTCCTACGATGGGCCATGTGTTCCTCGACCGCCGCCAGGAACCTCGCTTCGAGCTCCCGGGCCGTTTCCGCTGCATCTCGCCAATGGATTTCGGCGGGCGGGTGATCGACCTGTCGCTGAACGGCGCGTTGCTGGAGACCGATGCCGCGCCGCCCTGCCAGATGGACGATGCCGTCGAATTGCTGCTCGAACTGGACGATTCACGACCTTTTGCGGCCAGGGCACGCGTGGCTCACGTGCATGAGCGGCGCATCGGCATCGAGTTCAGCGAGATCGAGCAGCCTGCCTTCGAGCTGCTGTCGGAACTGGTGGAGAACCTCAAGCGCGCGCCGACGCTGGCCAAGCTCTCGGCCGAGTGAGCCGCGGGGTGACGGATCTCGTCGCGATCCGTTGGCGGAAGCAGGACTGGCGCGCGAACCACGCAAGCTCAGGTCTTGCGGCGCTTCGGCGGTGCGCCGCCTCCCGGCTGCTTGCCACGCGGGGGCGCCTCGGTGGCATCGCCCACCCGCGAGATCTTCAGCGGGCGCCCGGCGACCCAGACCTTCTTCAGGTGCGTGAACACCTCCTTCGGCATGCCTTCGGGCAGGTCGACGAGGCTGTATTCGTCTTCGATCTCGATGCGGCCGATATAGCGGCTCTCGAGGCCGGCTTCGTTGGCGATCGCGCCGACGAGGTTGCCGGGCTTGAGGCCGTGGCGATGGCCGACCTCGACGCGGTAGGTCTCGAGCGTCGCCGGTGGCTCGTCGGCGCGGGTGCGCGCCTGCTTCGACTTCGGCGGACGCGGCGCTGGCGCCTCGGCGGCTGACGCGGGCGGTGGCTCGCGCCGCGGCGCA
>JABAQR010000054.1 GCA_019187485.1 Lysobacterales bacterium
CAACGGTTGCCAACAAGCCCAAAAAGCCCTGAAATCCGACCCCGTTCGAGACCCGTTTTGAGGGGCCTGCAAGTGGCTCCATTACGGCGATCATCGGTGGCTCCATTGACCCGGTCGGTGACACCTTGACGTACGGGGTGCAGTTTCCAATGTTCGAGAAGATCCGCGTGAAGGGCGCCCAAGCCGATCCTTTTTATCGCGAACTGGCCATTCAAGGTGGCGGCGCACCGAGCTGGAACTTCCACAAGTTCCTCATCGGCCGCGACGGGCGGGTAGTGCAGGCCTTTGGCAGCCGGATCGGTCCCGACGCCAAGGAACTGCGTCAGGCCATCGACGAGGCGCTCGCGATTCCCGCTCCCGAATGAGCTTCCAACCGGGACGTTCCGAGCCGCGAGGGACGAAATACGGCCCAACCGTGGCTGTCCGTCCGAGCGCATGACCGGATCGGGATGTGCTGCGTTGCAAACACAAGGGCGGCTTCAGGTCGTCGACGAAGGCGTCAAATTCCAGCGTGCGCGCGCACGCGCTCGCCCCAGCGACGCAGCTCGTCGGCCAGCTCCGGAGAAGTCGCGGTGAGCGTTTCGATGCCGGTTTCGTACTCGCTCAGGCCACTGCCTGGTCGCTGCAACCGATGCCGGCAGTGCTCGATCCAGAGGCGTCGTTCGACCGCATCCAGCGCATCCTCGTCGTGGCGTCCGCGAAAATATTGCGCCAGCGTGCGCAGGCGCGCATCAACGAAACGCTCGGCAAGCTGCCCGCGCTCATCGACACGCGACTTCAGGAAGCGCCATCCGAGGGCACGATCGGCGTCGCCGATGAAGCCCTCGTAGAGCGCTGCGTCGACATCGGACTGGTCGTTCCGTGGTGCGGCATCGAGCAACCGATACACCTGCTGCAGTTTGCAATCCAGGCCTTCCGCGGCTTGCACACGCAGCATCCGTGCGTCGGTGCGTTCGCGATCGAGTTTGATGCGGGCGAGGTCGACGCCGCGTAGCACCGACAACGGCGCGAGGAAGGGCGCTCGATTGGCGTGCACCAGCTTGAGGCCGAGCGGAATGCGTTCGCCTGCGCTCGCGGGCTGTACCAGCAATTCGGCGAGGCGTTCGGGCGACTCCGCGAACAAGTTCGCCGGATCCACCGAGGCGTCGACCACGATGATCTTGCCGTCCTGGACAGGATGCGGCGCCACCGGCACCACCATGGCCAGACAGCCGCGCTCGGCGGCGTAGCGTTGCGAGACGTGCAACACCGGATGCCGACGGCGCCAATCGAGCATTTCCAACACCCGGCGCTTGCTGCGCATGGCCAGCGCATGCTCGAACAATCTGGGTTGCGCCGCGCGCAGTCGTCGCCCCAGCGCCAGAGTCGCCTCCACATCCGACAAGGCCGAATGCGCACGGCTGTGGGGGAGGGCATTGGCCTGCGCAAGGTCACCCAGGCGAAAACTCGGATGACCATCCCCGCGCAGCGGCCATTCGAGGCCCTGCGGTCGCAGGGCGTAGGCCGCGCGGGCCAGGTCGATCAGGTCGAAGCGACTATTGCCGTTGGCCCATTCCCGTTCGTAGGGGTCGATGAAATTGCGCCAGAACAAATGACGCGTGACCTCGTCGTCGAAGCGCATGCTGTTGTAGCCGAGCACGCATCCCTGCGGCTCGATCATCTCGGCCCGGACACGGAGTGCGAACGCTGGTTCGTTCAGGCCGTCGCGCCAGGCGGCCTCCGGGCCAATGCCGGTGATTGCACAAGCTTCGGGTTGCGGCAGGTAGTCGAGCGTCGGCTTGCAACGCAGCACCACCGGATCCGCGATCGGCTCGAAGTTCTCGTCGGTGCGCCAGCAAGCGAACTCGGCGGGCCGGTCGCGGCGCGGATCGGCGCCGAAGGTCTCGTAGTCGTGCCAGAGGAAGCTGGCCTGGGGCAGGGGGGTCATCGGGCAAGTCTGACATGCCCGCCGCGGCCGGTCGCTTCAGCCGGTGGCTGCCAGTATCGGCCGGACGAGCGCGGCGCTCTGGGCGCGCGCGTGGTGAAAGGCACGGCGCAGGTCGGCGGTCGGACGGCCGACGTAATAGCCCTGGATGAAATCGACGCCACATTGTTGCAGCGCGGCGAGTACATCGGGCCGATCCACGTACTCGGCGACGGTGCGCTTGCCCACCGAGTGCGCAATCGAATTGATCGCAGTGATCACCGCACGGTCGACGGGATCTTCGAGCAAACCCTGGATGAAGGAGCCATCGATCTTGAGGAAATCGACATCGAGGTGCTTCAGATGCGTGAAAGACGAGAAGCCGCAACCGAAATCGTCCAGCGCGAAGCGGCAGCCCAGTCCCCGCAACTGGGCGATCAGTTCGCGCGCGGCGTCGAGGTTGGTGACTGCCTTGGTTTCCGTGATCTCGAAGGTCACCAGGGTCGGGTCGATGTTGAACTCCACCAGTTTGTCCATCACGTAGCGGCCGATGCCGTTGGCTCCCAGCGACTGTGCGGATAAGTTGACCGACAGTCCGAACAGATGCTCGGGGTCGAGTGCCTGGGATTCGCGCAAGGTTTTGAGTGCGTGGTGGATCACCCAGCGATCGACGTCGAGCATCATGTGGTAGCGCTCGGCAGTCGGCAGGAAGGCATCCGGTGCGATCAGATCGCCGCTCGCGCCGCGCATGCGCAGCAGCACCTCGTAATAGACCCGGCGCGACTTCTCTTGACCGATGTGTCGCATCCACAACTCGCCCTCGACCTGCGGCAACTGGTCGACGTCGATTTGCGCCAGCGGCAGCACCGGCTGGAAACAAAGTACGAACAGGTTGTCGCGCAAGGCCTCCTCCAGGCGCGTGGACCAGTTCAGTTCGACATCCATCGATGCGCGCTGATCGGTATCGCAGGAATACACGTGGACCTGGTTGCGGCCCTTGTTCTTGGCGATGTGGCAGGCGATGTCGGCGTTCGCCATCGCCTCCGACGGCGACTGCACCTGGCGGTCGAGTACGGCCACGCCGATGCTGGCGGTGATCCGGTAATGCTTGTCGCCGTAGGAAAACAACTGTCCGGAGAGCGCCTTGCGGAAATCGTCGGCGATCTGTTCCGGATCGTGACTGGCATTGCGCAGGATCAATGCGTACTCGTCACCACCCATGCGCGAGAGTGTGTCGGACACGCGCAAGCGGCTGCGCAACCGATGGCTGGCTTCGACCAGCAACTGGTCGCCGGCCGTATGTCCCAGGGTGTCGTTGATGTACTTGAAGCGGTCCACGTCGACGAACAAGAGCAGGCTGCATTGATCAGAGCGCCGCAGGCGCGCCACTTCCTGCTGCAACTGCTGCTCGAAGTGCGCGCGGTTGTGTAGTTTGGTCAGCGCGTCGTGGCTGGCCTGCCAGCGCAGTTCTTCTTCCAGCAGACGACGCTGCGAGACGTCGCGGAAGGCCACCACCGCGCCCTCGCGCTTGCCGTCGATGTCGAGCGGATAGACCGTGCATTCGACCGGCACCGGACGGCCGGTCTCGTGCCAGAACACAGTCTGCCAGCCGGTGACCTGGTTGCCGCTTGCATAGCACTGCGACAGGAAACAGGCTTGGCGCGGGATCCTGGTGCGGTCCTCGAAAGCGTAGTGGAAGCACTCCTGCGCCGACCTGCCGACCAGACCGTCGTCGTGCGGATAGCCCAGGATGTCGAGCGCGGCTGGATTGATGAACTGGATGTGACCTTGCGAGTCGACCCCGTACACGCCTTCGCCGACCGAAGTCAGAATGCCCTGCAAGCGGCGGCGCTCGTTGTCGATCGCCTTGCGGTCGAGCACCGTGCGCGACAGCGAACGCATGCGCGCCAGGAACAGCTCGCGCGCCTCGGACTTGAACATGCATTCGACCGCGCCGGCCCCCAGCGACTCGGTGATCACGCGGTCCGAGTAGGTGCCGGTGATGATCGCCGCAAGCACGCCAGCGGTCTTCGGGTGATCGCGCAACTGGCGCACCAGGATCGCGCCATTGTCGCCGGGCATGAAGTAGTCGACGATCGCGATGTCGAAATCCTGCAGCAACGCTTTGCTGCGCCCGTCCTCGGCGTTGACCGCGGTTTCGACCTGGTACCCTTCGACCGTGAGCAGACGCTTGAAAGCGATACGCACCGTCGGCGAGTCATCGACGAAAAGCACGCGCAATGGATCGCTGGCGCTCCGCGCCTCGGCGGCGGCCGGCTTTTGCGGGTGGATCAACTTGTGCAGTGCCTCGGGTGCTTCGGAATAGTCGGACCACAACAGCAAGGCAGTGCTGGCGCGCTTCATCAACCAGGTGACCGCACCGGCGTCGGTCGAATCGGCCATCACCAGTACCGGCAACGCGACCCAGTCGCGCGCGCGCAGCAGCGCGAACACGTCATTCGCGCGGTGGTCGGAATACTCCGGCCAACTGACTACCAGTGCCGCGTACTGGTCGCGCTCGACACTCGACAGCAACGACAGACCTTCGGCATGGTCGGCGATTGCAGAGACCTCGTAGCCCTTGGCGCCGAGCATGGTCGCGAGCGCGCGCCGACGCGTGGCCGACGCTTCGATCAGCAGGACTCGGTCCATTCCCCTGGTTCCTCGGGATGTGTGTTGCAAAGCGTATCCCCAAACGCGACGAGGGGCCATCACCCGGCCGGGCATTCCCCCGGTACGTTGGACACGACCGATGGCCTTCGCGCCTTGCCTGCCGCCAGACCAAGCGCATGGTCTGCATCAAAGCCATGCGAGCAACCCGGCGAGGGCGCGTGGGTGGATAAAATGCGCCTAATGTGTATTATGTAAATTATACGATCAGAACACGTCAGACCCGCCTACTCCGGAACCCGTGTGATCGATCGCGCGAGCAGCCATTGGGCGACCCAGTAGCTCGTCAGGATCAGCAGACGCGAGGCCTCGAAGGGCTCTGCGAACCGGTTGATCGCGATCAGACTGTCCGAACACAGAAACAGCGCCCCGCCGATCGCCGCGGAAGCGCTCACCGCATCGCGCCGGACCAGCCAGATCGCGAACGCCTGCGCCGCCATGCTGCCGAGCGCGGCGACATACACGATGACCGGCAGACGCATCGACGCCGGAATGCCCTGCCACAGCCACGTGAGGATCCCGCACGCCACCAGTGCGTACAACGTGAAAGGCGTCCGTCGTGCAGCGAAACGGGCACGCCGCGAGAACGCGAGCAGATAGCAGAGGTGGGCAACGAGAAAGGCCAATAAACCGTACAGGAATGCATCCCACGGCAACATCAGCAGCACGTCGCCAAGCGTGGACCACAACAGTCCGACGATCACCCAACGACGGTAGCCCGCGTCCCCGCCGGTCGAGGTCATGGCGTGGGCGGCGATCAACAGCGTCGCGGCGGGCTTGGCGATGTAGTGCAGCCAGGCGTGGTCGAAGTAGTGCGCGCCAATCGCGATCATGGCGACGACGATCACCAACAGCCGCCAATGGGTGTGTCGCATGGAGGTTCCGAAAGTTTTCGGGAGTTTGCCGGTATGCCTCGTCAGCGCGGCCGGCACGTGGCCATCAGGAAGGTCTCGATCACCTGTAACACACGTTGCATCGTGGCGGCCAGGGTGAGCTCGATCTCGTGTATGCCGATCACGTCTTCGGCGACGCCGGCGGCCGGATTGGCGATCACGGCGATGCTGGCGTAAGCCAGGCTGGCTTCGCGCGCGAGCACGGCCTCGGGCATCGAGGTCATGCCGACCAGGTCGCAGCCGTCGCGGCGCAGCCGCGCGATCTCGGCGCGGGTCTCGAGCCGCGGACCTTCGGTCACGGCGACGCAGCCGCCATCGTGGACGGTCACGCCGGACGCGTTCGCGGCCGTCAGCAGGCGTGCGCGCAGAGGCGCGTCGAAGGGATCGCTGAAATCGATGTGTTCGACCGCGCGCTCGCCGTGGTCGCTGAAACTCGACAAACGACCGTGAGTGTAGTCGATCAACTGGTCGGGAATCGCCAGTGCGCCCGCACGGGCCCACGCGGCGATCCCGCCGACCGCGTTGATCGCCAGGATCTCGCGCACGCCCACCGATTTCAATGCGGCGATGTTGGCGCGATAGTTGACGCGGTGCGGCGCGATCCGGTGCGGACTGCCGTGGCGCGCCAGGAAGGCGACGCCAGTGCCCGCCAGCTCGCCGAGCCGAAGCGCGCAGGACGGCTGGCCGTATTCGGTCTCCACATCGATCGACTGGGCATCACCGAGTTCGGCGATGCGCCCGAAACCGGTGCCGCCGATGATGCCGATCGGCGCCGTGGGCTCGCTCATGCGGCGTAGATGCCGAACAAGCTGCGCCCGTGTTCCTCGTAGTCCATGCCGAAGCCGAAGACATAGCGATCCGGCACGGTCAGACCGACGAAATCGGCCTGGATGCCGGGCACGCAGCGGTCGTGGTCCTTGCGCACCAGCACCGCCACGTACACCGCACGGGCACCCTGCTCGAGCGCGTACTTCTTCAAGGCCTCGAGGGTATGGCCCTCGTCGAGGATGTCGTCGACGAACAGGATCACGCGATCCTTGAAGTCGTGGCGCGGGCGCGCCTTCCAGTAGAGGTCGCCGCCGCTGGTGCCGCCGTGGTAGCGGGTCACATGCACGTAGTCGAAATCGAGGTCGACATCGACACGCGGCGCGAGCATGCCGGCGGTGATCAGGCCGCCGGTGAGCACGGTCACGTAGATCGGCTGCTGGCCCTTGAGGGCCTGGCTGATGTCGGCCGCCATGCGGTCGATCGCCGCCTCCAACTGGGCGCGGTCGAAGAGCAGGTCGGAACGCGCCAGCACCGCCTGGAAATCGAGTTCGGTCATGGATCCTGGGACTCCAGCAAAGCCGCCAGCCTAGCGGCGCGCTGGCCCCAAGTCGAGCTTTCGCGCGCTCGTCGCTGGGCCGCCGGCAGGCGTCCGCGCAGTTGCCTCGCCAGGCGCGGCGTGGCCCGCAGCTTCAGGGCCGGGGCGGCGTCGAGGGCGGTCGCCACCAGCCCCGGATCGCAGACCAGGATCAGGTCGCAGCCGGCGTCGCGGTGCGCGGCCAGGCGCGCGGCGACATCGCCCAGCGCCGCGCCGGCGACCATGCCGATGTCGTCCGAGATCACGACACCGCGGAAGCCGAGCGCGCCGCGCAGCAAGCCCTCGATCCACCAGCGCGAATACCCGGCCGCTTCGTCGGCGACCGCCGGATACTCGACGTGCGCCATCATCACCGCGCGAGCACCTGCGAGCACGCCGGTCGCGAAAGGCAGCAGGTCGGCGTCGAAGATCGTCGCGGCGCTGCGGGTGTCGATGGCGCGATCGTGATGGGTGTCGGCGACCACGCTGCCATGTCCGGGAAAATGCTTCAGGGTGGCGGCCATGCCGACCCGCTGCATGGTGTCCGCGTACACGGCGGCGAGTTCCGCGCAGGCCTCGGGCGCCGCGTCGAAGGCGCGATCACCGATCGCGAGGTTGCCGCGCGCGAGGTCGGCGACCGGCGCGAAAGACAGGTCGAGCCCGGCAGCCAGCACTTCGGTGGCCATGATCTCGGCGTGCAGGCGCGCCGCGCGCCGCGCTGCCGCCGGATGGTGCGCATGCAGGCTGCCGATGCGCTGCAACGGTGGCAACTCGGTGAAGCCGCCGCGCAGGCGCTGCACCCGCCCGCCTTCCTGGTCGACCGCGATCAGCGCCCCGGGAGCGGCCGCGCGAATCGCCGCGCACAAGGCCGCGAGCTGCGCCGCATCGACGAAGTTGCGCGCGAACAGGATCGCCCCGGCGACCGCCGGATGGCGCAGCGCCTCGACATCGACTTCGGCGAGCGTGCTGCCGGTCAGCCCGATCATCAATGCGGTCATCGGCTCTCCCATCGGCAGTAGGGCTGCCGGGCCAGGTTGATGTTGTAGTAGCGCGCGTCCTCGGTGACCTCCTCCCCGAGCCACGACGGCAGGTCGAAGGCTTCGTCGACCGCGTCGAGTTCGATCTCGGCGACGACCAGGCCGGTGTTGTCGCCGTCGAATTCGTCGATTTCCCACAGATGGCGACCGACGCGCACGTGGTGCCGGGTCTTCGAGACCACCGGCCCGTCGGCGAGTTCGCGCAGCATCGTGTGCGCGTCGGCGAGCGGGATCGGGTATTCGAATTCCAGCCGCTGCGCGCCGAGCGTCATGCTCTTGATGTTGAGCCAGGCGCGTTCGCCGCCGATGCGCACCCGCACCGAGCAGCGCGCGCCGCCGAGGTAGCCTTGTGCGAGGTACTCGCTGCGGGAGACCAGTGGCCTCCAGTCATCGGAGGCGAGCAGGAACTTGCGTTCGATTTCGGTGGCCATGGGCTGGGACTGGACTGGGTTCCCTGGTGGTTGGTTCCGCTTCCTGGTGCCGGCTCCCGGGCAGCCGGGAACCTGCTGATCATCGCCGCACGAACAGCGCCATGCTCTCGACATGCGCGGTATGCGGGAACATGTCCATCACGCCTGCCGCCTCCAGCGTGTAGCCGCGCGCCGTCAGCAGCGCGGCGTCGCGCGCGAGCGTGCCGGGATGACAGGAGACGTAGACCACGCGTTCGACCGACGCGCCCGGCAGGTAATCGAACACACGCTCGGCACCGGCGCGCGGCGGATCGAGCAGCATCCGCGTGTACGCGGCCCGGGCCCACGGCGCCTCGCGCTGGTCCTGGGACAAGTCGGCGACGGCGTAGTCGATATGGAGCAGTTGGTTGCGTACCGCGTTGCCGCGGGCGCGCTCGATCAATCCGGCGTCGCCCTCGACCCCGAAGGCAAAGGCGGCACGCCGAGCGATCGGCAGCGTGAAATTGCCCAGCCCGCAGTAGAGATCGAGCACGCGGTCCTGTGCACCCACCTGCAACAAGTCCAGCGCCTGCGCCACCATCGCCTGGTTGATGCTGTCGTTGACCTGCACGAAATCGAGCGGCCGGTAGCGCAGGCGCAGGTCGCCGTCGATCAGGTATTCGAGTTCGGGCGGCGGCTCGCCGTGCAGGCCGACGAGACTGTCGAGTCCCGCAGGTTGCAGCACGATGTCGACGTCGTTGCTGCCGGCAAACTCGACGAGTCGCGCGTGATCGGCTGGCGACAGGGGGTGCAGATGCCGGACCACCAGGACCGCCCGCGCCGCAACGGCGACCTCGATCTGCGGAATGCTGGCGCGGGCGTCCATTCCGGTGACCAGTGCGGACAGCGCGCCAATCCTCGCACCGACGCGCGCATCCAGCACCGGGCAATGCTCGATTTCGGCGACGTAGCGACCGTTCGCCTCGCGAAAACCGACCAGCGCCCTGCCCTTGCGGTCGACGTGGCGCACCGACAGCCTGGCCTTGCGGCGATATCCCCAGATTTCGCGCTGCAAGGCCGGCAACAGGCGTTGCGGGCGCACCCGCCCGATGCGCTCCAGGCCGTCGAGCAACTGCTTCTGCTTGAACTCGATCTGCCGCTCCGGTGCGAGATGTTGCAGGCTGCACCCGGAGCAGGTGGTGGTGTGCGCGCAGCGCGGGACGACGCGGTCGGGGCTGGCGCGCAGGACTTCCTCGGCCAGCGCATCGTCGTACTGGCGGTGCGGTTTGATCCGGCGCGCACGTACGCGCTCGCCGGGCAGTGCGCCATCCACGAATACCGTCTTGGTGCCGGCGCGGGCGATGCCGCGGCCGTCGTGGGCCAGATCCTCGATCTCGGTTTCGAAACTCGCGTCCCGCATACGGCACCGGCCACCATGGCAATCGCGCAATCTAGCCCGGATACTCGTCCGGGTCACGAATCGTGCCGAACCCATGAGCGAACGCGACTGCCTGCTGGTGGACGACGATCCGGTCGGTTCCGCCTATCTCGCCGGATTGCTCGCGGGCCAAGACCTGCGCGTGCGCCATGCGGCCACGCTGGCTGCCGCGCGAGCGCAGCTCGAACGTGGTCTGCCGGAGCTGCTGGTGATTGACCGTCGCCTGCCGGATGGCGACGGCCTGTGCTGGCTCGCGCAGGAACTGCCGCGCTGGTCGCGCCGGCCGCGTTGTCTGCTCTGTAGCGGCGATGTCATCGACACATCGGCGTTGCCGGTCGGCGTTGCCAGCCTGCGCAAGCCGGTCGAGGCCGAGGCCCTGCTGGCCTGGCTTGGCGGTGCCGGCACGGGTGCCATGAGCGAGCGTCGCGCCGCAAATGAACCGGCGGCGCAGGCAGCCCCACTGCTGGATGACATCGCCGCGCTGACGCGTCTGGGAGACAATCCGGAAGCCCTGCGCAGCCTGCGGCGGATGTTCGCGACCGAACTCGCGACCGGAACCTTGCGCCAGGCGCGGGATCTGCCGTCGGCGGAACTCGCGGTTCTGCTGCATCGCGTGCGCGCCGGGTGCGCACTGACCGGTTGCGCGCGTCTGGCGGTGGTATGCGCCCAGGCCGAGAGCCTGTTGGCGCACAACGGCACCCTCGATGCGAACGTGGCGCGTGAGCTCTCGACCTGCATCGTCGCCACCCTCGCCGCACTGGGAAACTGAATCCGCCTCAGCGCGACAGATCCGTCAGCAGGCTCCAGGATCGCAGCGGCGCGCCCCGCAGCTGCAAAGTGATCAGTTCGCGCAACATCCTACGCAGTTCGCGCAACTGCGTCGCATCCGGCAATCGGTCGCCGGCGAGTGCGCGAAGCGCCGCGCCGGCGTAGCCCGGCGCCGAGTCGGCCACACGCACGAAACCGTGCTCGGGCTCGAAGCGATAGCGTCCCTGCGCATCCAGTTCGGCGCCGCTGGCATCGCTGGCATAGTCGGCGGCGTAGCCCAGATCGCGCAGCAGGTCGCGCTCGAATCGTCGCAACGTCCAGGCCAGCGATCCGCCATCGGCGAGCGCCTGCAAGGTCTGCCGATAGCGCAGATACAGGTGCGGATGCGGATCGCGACGCGGCAACAAGCGCACCAGCAGTTCGTTGCAGTAGAGCCCGGCCAGCGCGCTGGCGCCCTGCAGGAGCAGGATCGGTTGCGGCGCTTCTGCGCGCACCAGTCGCACGAGGTCGCCGCCGCCGCTCCAGTCGAGCGCGAGTTCCTGGAATGCCTGCAACAGCGCCGACGCCTGGTTGCGAACGCCCCGCGCTCCGCGAGCGATGCAGCCGACGCGGCCATAATCGACCGTCAGCAATTCCAGCAGCAGGCTGCTTTCCGAATACTGTCGTCGGTGCAGCACGAAGGCCGCTTGCTCCTGCACACGCATGGGGTTCGCCGACTGCCATAGCGCGCCGCAAGTCCGCGCAAGCGCTTTCCGGTGCATTCTGGCCCAAGGCGTGCGGCAAGGAGAAGTCATCGCGACGATGGACCCGCCCTGCCCCGGCATTCGATGTTCTCCGGGCGGATCGCGGCGTCCGTTCGGGGAATCGCGTTGGTGAGGAACCGACACGAACCCGAAAGACACGCTCTGTCGGATCGGTCCCGGCAACTGCTCCGGGTGTCGAACCTCCGTCCGCGAAGAAACCGATGCATCGTTCGCAGGTCGGACCCGCAGGGCAAAAATGCGGGACATTCGGCAGATTCAGGCTTCCTGCCGGGAAGCGGCCGTCGGCAACACCCTGGCGCGCAACTGTCCGCAGCCGCCATCGACGTCCTGCCCCGCCGACTGCCGCAGTTTGGCGAGGATGCCGCAGCGGTGCAGATGGCGCGCCATTGCGCGAGCGCGATCCAGACTCGGTCGCCGGAAGGGGAGCCCCTCGCCGCTGTTGAAGGGGATGAAGTTCATCACCGCGTACCTGCCGCGCAACAGCGACTCGATTCCAGCGAGTTCCTCATCGTCGTCGTTGACGCCTTCGAGCAGTGTCCACTGGTACTGAATCGGATAGCCGGTCGTGCGCGCATAGCGCTCGCCGGCTTCGACCAGTTCGACCGGAGTCATGCGCGGTGCGCGCGGCAGCAGGCGCGCGCGCAGGTCGGCACGGGTGCTGTGTAGCGAAAGCGCCAGTGCGGGCTTGACCGGCCCGTGTGGCAGCCGCTCGAAGACGCGGGGATCGCCGACCGTCGAGAACACCAGATTCTTGTGACCGATGTTGCCGAGCGTCCCCAGCAGTTCGATGGCGTCCATCGTCTGGTCGAGGTTGTGCGCCGGCTCGCCCATACCCATGAACACCACCCGGCGCACCGTCCGCCGCCGTCGCGCCAGCACCACCTGGGCGACGATTTCGGCACTGCCGAGCTGGCGTTTCAGGCCCCCGCGCCCGGTCATGCAGAACACACACCCGACCGCGCACCCGACCTGCGTGGACACGCAAACCCCGTCGCGCGGGAGCCACACGCTCTCGATCGCCTGACCGCCGCCGACCTGGAGCAGCAGGCGCGCCGAGCCGTCCGCGCTCGAATGTTCGGACTGCGTGCGCACAAGGTCATCCAGCTCCAGCGTCAGCGCCGGCAGCGCTGCACGCAGCGCCGCAGGAAAGAACCGTGCAGGGTCGCCCTTGCAGGCATCGAGCGGCCAGCCGCGCATCCAGGCCTTGAACATCGCCTGTTCGTGGATGGGCCTGGCGCCGAGGGCGCGCAGGCGCTGGCGGAGATCGTCGATCTGCATGTGGCGCGATGCTGCCTCGAAGCCGACGGCATTGCGACCACGTGCCGTCGCCCGATGGAACACGCTGCATCCGAAAGGCCTGCGCCCGCCGTACTGACCGATGAGCTTCTCACCGGAGCTCCCGCCCCGCGAGGGAGGAAACGCCGGTCCTGGATGATGACCGGCCCGCAAATCCAGCGTGCAGGCGATGGATTTGGCGAAGCCGAGTCCGGGATGGATTCGTCCAGACCGATGAACGCTTTGCGACGATCTTGCCTGGATGCGGCGGCTTGGATCGCCGGGATGCAGGCCTGGCTTCGGGTCGTGGCTCGGTTTCTGGTTCAGCCCTTCCTGCCTTCGATTCGCTTGATCGGTGCGTCCACCTCGGCGCGCACGGCGCGCGCCCGCCGCCCCGGCAAGTTCTTGAAATCCTGCGTGCCACCCCCATCCGGGACCTTTGCCCATCCCATCCCGTGGCCCGTATTCCCATGACCAATCCCCTGCACTGCCGTGTCCTGATCCTCGGCTCCGGTCCGGCCGGTTATGCCGCTGCGGTGTACGCGGCGCGCGCGAACCTGAAGCCGGTGCTGGTCACCGGCATCGACGCCGGTGGCCAGTTGATGACCACCACCGAGGTCGACAACTGGCCCGGAGATGCCCACGGACTGACCGGCCCGGGCCTGATGGAGCGCATGAAGGCGCACGCCGAGCGCTTCGACACCCGGATCGTGTTCGACCACATCCACACCGCCGAGCTCTCGCAACGCCCCTTCCGCCTGATCGGCGATTCCGGCAGCTACAGTTGCGAGGCACTGATCATCGCCACCGGCGCCTCGGCCAAGTACCTCGGCATCGAGTCCGAGACCGCCTTCCGCGGTCGCGGCGTGTCCGCTTGCGCCACCTGCGACGGCTTCTTCTACCGCCAGCAGGACGTGGCCGTGATCGGCGGCGGCAACACCGCGGTCGAGGAGGCGCTGTATCTGGCGAACATCGCGCGCAAGGTCACCGTGGTCCACCGTCGCGACAAGTTCCGCGCCGAGAAGATCCTGCAGGACAAGCTGTTCGCGAAGACCAACATCGAGGTGGTCTGGGACCACGTGGTCGCCGAGGTGCTCGGCGACGATTCCGGCGTGACCGGCGTGCGCATCGTCCCGCGCGAGGGCAGCGAGCAGCGCGACATTCCCGTGCAGGGCCTGTTCATCGCGATCGGCCATACCCCGAATACCGGCATCTTCGAGGGCCAGTTGGCGATGGAAAACGGCTATCTCAAGGTCAGGAGCGGCTATGCGGGTTTCGCCACCCAGACCAGCGTGCCCGGCGTGTTTGCCGCTGGCGACGTCGCCGACCCGATCTACCGCCAGGCGATCACCTCGGCCGGCGCCGGCTGCATGGCGGCGCTGGATGCCGACCGTTTCCTGGAACAGCATGGGTGAAGAGCGCGCCGGCGCCGGCCGATCTCCATGCAGCCACGTCCGGTGGCGCGCGTGTCGTCCAGATCTTCGGCGCGAGTTCCGCGGTCGGTCAGAGTCTGCTGCCGCTCCTGCGAGCCACCGGCTGCGCGCTCGTCGCCAGTTCGCGGACTCCGCCGGACCCGCTCCTCCGGGCCGGACTTCGCTGGCGCCGCGAGTGCCTGCCGGACGCCGCGCCGCCGGATCCTGCGACGACCCATGTGCTGAGCCTCGGACCACTCGATCTGTTCACGGGCTGGCTGTGTCGGCTGTCTCCCGGCGGAGCGCTGCGTCAGGTGGTCGCACTCGGATCGACCAGTGTTCGCACCAAACAGGCTTCCGCAGCGATCGGCGAACGTGAACTCGCGCGGCGCCTGCTGGATGCCGAAGCCCGCCTCGCCCACGAGTGCGCGCGTCTGGGGGCGCGCTGGACGCTGCTGCGACCGACCCTGATCTACGGCGGCGAACACGGCCTGGTCGCCCGCATCGGCGCCGTCGCCGCACGTTGGCACGTCTATCCGCGACCGCTCGGCCGCATCGGCCGCGCGTTGCGTCAGCCGGTGCATGTGCAGGATCTCGCGCGGGTGGTGTACGCCGCGCTCGACAACGCGGGCGCGCTCGATCGCGCCTTCGAGCTCGGCGGCGGCGAGGTGCTCGCGCTGGCCGCCCTGTGCCGCCGCGCCGCCGTGGCCGGCACCCGCGTCGCGCTGCCGCTGCCGCTGCCTACGGGCTGGCTGTTGCACATCGCCGACACGCTGCGGCTGCTGCCGGCGAGCGCCGCGATGTCGCGGGATTCGCTGGCGCGAATGGCGCAGGATCAACTCTGCGACAACACGCCCGCCGCCGCAGCGCTGCGTCACGCGCCGCGCGGCTTCGACCCCGGGCGCCGATGAGCCTGGCGCCACGACTGGAGGTGCGCCACGGCGTGACCGACGTCGACGCCACGCAGTGGGACGCACTGATCGCCGACGACCAGCCTTTCCTGAGCCACGCTTTCCTGTCCGCGCTGGAACAGTCCGGCAGCCTGCGGTGCGAACTCGGTTGGGCGCCGATGCCGCTGCTGTTGTATCAGGGAGCGCGCCTGCTGGCGGCGGCGCCGGGCTATCTCAAGACCAATTCGCACGGCGAGTTCGTGTTCGATCATGCGTGGGCGCAGGCCTATGCGCGATACGGGCTGCGCTACTACCCCAAACTGCTGGTCGGCGTGCCCTACTCGCCGGTCCCGGGCCCACGGCTGCTGATCGGCGCCGGTGCCGACGCGCACCTTCGGCGCACGCAATTGGTGCTGGCGATCGAGCGCCTGGTCGAGGAACTGCGTTTGTCGAGCGCGCACGTCAACTTCGCCCGCGAATCCGACGCCGCCGCGCTCGCGCACGACCCCTGGCTGCCGCGCTGCGACCACCAGTACCATCTGACGCGCGGCGACTGGCGCGATTTCGACGATTACCTCGACGCGCTGACCCACAAGAAGCGCAAGAACCTGCGCGCCGAGCGCCGTCGGGTGACCACCGGCGGGCTCGTGATCGAGTGGCGCAACGGCACGCAACTGCGCGAGGCGGACCTGGACGAACTGCACGCGCTCTACGTCCAGGCCTTCGACCGCAAACGCAACACCCCGGCGCTGACGCGCACCTTCTTCTCGCTGCTGTGCGAGCGCCTGCCGCAGCGCTTCCACGCCGCGATCGCGCTGCGCAATCGGTGCATCGTCGCTGCGGCGATCTTCCTGTCCTCATCGACGACGCTGTACGGACGCTACTGGGGCGCTCGCGAGGAGCTTGCAGGCATGCACTTCGAACTCTGCTACTACCAGGGCATCGAATTCCTGCTGCGCAGCGGTCTGACGGTCTTCGAGCCCGGCGCTCAGGGCGAACACAAGATCGCGCGCGGCTTCCTGCCCGTACGCACGCGCTCGGCGCATCTGATCGTGCGCTCCGATTTCCGCCGCGCGATCCGCGCCGCCCTCGACCGCGAAGCGTCCGATCTGCGCGCCTGGAAGCGCGAACTCGACCGGCACTCGCCCTTCCGGCGCGTCTAGCCCGGATGCTTCATGCAGTCGCGAGGAACCCTCCACGATTCCGACGGACTGCCTGCGTGGCAGCGCACGCACAGGCAGACGGAGGTTCCGTGCTGCCGCATCGCATCGTTCATCCGCGACCGATCAGGTGCCGGTCCTTGACCGATCCGCCACCGACCTCAGGGCGCTTCGAAGCCGTCGCGGAACAGATCGCCGGGGGTCAGCGTCTGCAGGCTCAGCGCGGCCGGCGTGCCGACCTCCTGGATGCGCAACTCGGCGGTCGAGACCACCGGCGCGCCGGCGGCCACCAGCGACAGCCGCAGCAGCGTGCCCCAGGTCAGCGAGGCCGCGGCCTCGGTGGCGGTCCAGCCGTAGCGGTCACCGTTGCGCTCGCTGGCCCACGGGGTGAGCAAACCGGCGCCATCCGACCATTCGCTCGATTCCAGCGGCAGCGAGGCCGGGAGGTCGAACAGGATGCGGTCGAAACCATGGTTGTGCAGCACCCGCAGGCCGGGCTCACTGCCCTGGGTCTGGGCGCGCGCGAAGTCGAGGTTCATCAGCGCGTAGTCGTAGCGCCAGCGGCCATCGGCGAGCGGTGTGGCGCGCACCGCCAGACGCACGCGACCTTCGGCGGTGGCGAGCTCGCGATCCATCACCCGGGTGCCGGCCGGCGCCTGAGCCACCCAGCTCGCCAGCAGTGGACCCGGCTGCTGGGTGCCGGCGACCAGCAGAAAGTTGCTCCAGTTGCCGCCCGCATAGGTGGACTGGCCACGCCCGTGACGGAAATTGTTGTCGCCGGCTGCGTCGTCGCGCACCACGTACCAGGCTTCCAGCCAGTACTGTGCGCCCGGATTCTGCGCCGGCGCCAGATCGGATTCGCGCACCAGCATGCGGTGTGCCGGCGGACCCATCGCCGGATCCACCGTCAGTCCATCGCAATCGGGATCCCAGACCGAGCCACAGCGACCCCAGACCGCATCCTTCGGCACGATCTCCGAGCGCGGTCCGAGCCGGCGCGACTCGTTGTTGTTGCCGGCACTGTAGGTATCGGTGCAGCCCTGCAGATTGCTCGCATTGGCGCCCGACCACAGGATGTTGCCGCCGCTGCATCCGCAGGTACCGTTGGTGGTGTACCAGGCGTGCTTGACCCCGGAGCGACCGATCTGGTCGAGCCGGCCGGCGGCGTCGATGCGGTAGAGATTCCACACCAGCAGCGGATGTTGGCGGTTGCCGTAGGGAGGCTGCGGCGCCGAATTGCCGCCGCCGAGCCAGTCCCACCAGGGGACGTCGGCGCTGCCGATGTTCTGCAAGGTCGCATTCGGCGCGAAATAAACCCGCGCGTCGGGCGAAGCGCCGTTGCAGCCGCCGATGCAGCCCCACATCGTGGCCGAACTGCCAAGACTGGTCATGGCCACATCCGTGACCGCGCCCGCGGTGCCTTGCCAGACCGGATTGGAGCATGCCTGTGGGGCGAATTTGGCGGCAGCGGGATCGACCGGCGGCGACCCCGAGGTTCCCCACCAGGCGGCCAGCAGGGGCAGGCTCCACAGCAGCGGGCGCGAAAACATCGGGCAGGTCTCGGGCAGGCGCGGACCCGCAAGTTCGGACCCACGCAAGCCCCATGTCCTTGATCCACATCAAGCGAGCTGCGCTTGACCTGAATCAGTGCGGGCGAGGGACCCGGCGCCTACCGTCCGTGCGAGCCACGCACATGAGGGAACCCGATGCGCCTTCGAGCCTGGATGCTGCTCACGCTGCTGCACGCAGTCCCCGCGCTGGCGCAGTTGCCGTTGCCGCTGACACAGCAGGATTTTCGCGTGCCCGGCACCCAGGTGGGGAATGTGGCGCCCACGCTGTTGCAATCGGCGAACGTCTGCAAGGCCTGTCACGGCGGCTACGACGCACAGGCCGAGCCGTGGGCGACCTGGGCCGGCAGCCTGATGGCGCTCGGTGGCCGCGATCCGCTGTTCTATGCGCAGATGGCGACCGCGAATCAGGACGTGTCCAATGTCGGCAGCTACTGTCTGCGCTGCCACGTGCCGGTCTCGGTGGCCAGCGGCCATGTGCAGCAGCCCACCGGCAGCACCCTCGATGCACGCGACAAGGAGGGCGTGAGCTGCCATTTCTGCCACCAGATGGTCGATCCGATCTTTCGCCCAGGCATCAGTCCGGCCGAGGACGCGGCAATCCTGTCCGGTCTGGCCTCGGTCCCGCAGCACTACGCCAACGCGATGTTCGTGCTCGACCCGCAGGACCGTCGCCGCGGCCCGCGCGTGGACGTGGATGCGCCGCACCAGGTCATCGTTTCGCCCTTCCACCGCGAAAGCCGCATGTGCGGCACCTGCCACGATGTCGGCAATGTCGCCACCACGCGCCAGCCCGACGGCAGCTACCGCTACAACGCGCTCGACACGCCCGCGCCGAGCGGCGACCCGTGGACCCAGTTCCCGCTGGAACGCACCTACACCGAATGGAAGCTGTCCGCCTTCGCCGCGGGCGGAGTCGACCTCGGCGGTCGTTTCGGCGGAGCGCGTGGCCCGGTGGTGGCCAGCTGCCAGGACTGCCACATGCCTACACAGACCGGCAACGCATGCAGTTGGGGCGTGCTGCGCAACGACCTGCCCAGCCACGAATTCGCCGGCGCCGCGGTGCCCTCGCTCGACCTGATCGCGGCGCACACCGCCGGCGACCCATCGGTCGACCAGGGCGCGATCGCCGCCGGCCGCGCGCGGGCGCTGTCGATGCTGCAGCGCGCCGCCGACGTGGAACTTGGGTTGGATGCGGGCGAGCTGGTCGCGCGGGTGGTCAACCACAGCGGGCACAAGCTGCCGACCGGACACATCGAAGGCCGGCGGGTGTGGCTGAACCTGCGCTTCCTCGACGCCACCGGCGCGTTGCTGGCCGAGCACGGCGGCTACGACTTCGACACGGCGACGCTGGACGAAGCCAGCACCGTGGTCTACGAGATGCTGGTCGGGCTGAGCAGCAGTGCGGCCGGCGTGACCGGCCTGCCCGCTGGCCAGACCTCGCACATGGCGCTCGCCGACAGCATCGTCAAGGACACCCGAATCCCGCCGCGCGGCTACGCCAACGCGAGCTTCGAGGCCGGCGGCGCGCCGGCGGTCGGCATCGCCTACGCCGACGGCCAGTATTGGCACGAGCGGCGCACGCCGCTACCGGGCGGCAGCGATCGCATCGTCGCCACGCTCTACTACCAGAGCCTGCCGCGCGGGTACATCGAGCATTTGCGCGATGGCAACACCAGCGACCACTGGGGCAACACCCTGCACAGCCTGTGGCAACAGACCGGCCGTGGCGCCCCGATCCAGATGGCGCGCACGGTGCTGGCGCTCGGCGACCGGTTGCATGCGGATGGCTTCGAGTAACCGACGGCGGTTCGTGGCCGCAGACCCGCCATGACCGGCATCCTGTTGCTGCTGCACGTACTCGGCGCCACGGTCTGGACCGGCGGCCACCTGGTGCTGGCGTTGACGATCCTGCCGCGCGCGCTGATGCAGCGCCGTGTGGACGAACTGCTGCTGTACGAGCGCCGCTACGAGCGCATCGGTCTGCCGGCATTGCTGCTGCAACTGGCAACCGGGGTGGTACTGACCCACACGATGGTGCCCGATCCGCGTCTGTGGATCGATCCCGCTCATCCGCTCGGGCGGTTGATCGGGATCAAGCTGCTGCTGCTCGCGCTCCTGCTGCCGGTCGCGGCGCACGCCCGCCTGCGCCTGATCCCGCGACTGTGCCTCGCCAATCTGCCGCTGATGGCGACACACATCCTGATGGTCACGCTGCTCTCGGTGGGCTTCGTGGTGGTCGGCGTGTCCTTTCGCACCGGCTGGTTGTACTGACTCGCGCTCGCAGTCCTTGAGTCGGACGCAGCGGACGGACATCCGGATGGCTCACGCGATGGCCGCCGAGGAATTCGCGAGGACAGGGCACGGTGAGCGACATCCGGACTTCCTTCGGTTTACTTGTGTAGTTCCCTTCTCGCAAACCGCTTGCCAGCCGCGGTCCGCAGCTACATGCAGGGTCGAGGATCCTAGGCCGGAATCCGCCGGTTCGTGGCCGTGAACCGGGTGCCAACTGCATCGAGGCAGGTAGTCCGCTACCATGAACCGGTCCGACATGACGCCGGTCAGAAGCCTGGGCGGGCGCAAGCTCATCTCCTCCGACCACCGCCAGATCGCAGCTTCATCGTTCATCCCGCATGCGCCTGCGCTACCAACTCGAATGGCTGGACTCCGGGCAACCACGCCGCGAACTGGCGTCGGGCCGTTACCTGCTCGGCCGCGGCGGCGGCAGCGACCTGAAGTTCGACGTGCCCGGCGTCTCGCGCGAACACGCCGAGCTGATCGTCTGCGCCGATCGCGGCCTGCTGGTGCGCGATCTCGGCTCGACCAATGGCACTCGCGTGGATGGGGAACGCATCGCCGAGGGCGCGTGGAGTGGCGACATCGACCTCAGCCTGGGCAGCGTGCGCCTGCGCTTGCGCGAACGTAGCGGGCTGGACGCGCTGGCGCTGGCCGCGGATCCGTCCGCGCCCGCGCCTGCCGCGGCCGGCGAATCCGCCACCGCGGCACCGACGGCGGCGCGCAGTCTGCTGCGCGAGCTGCGTCAGG
>JABAQR010000042.1:0-8223 GCA_019187485.1 Lysobacterales bacterium
AAAGCCGCCGCGAGGGCCGCAGCCGCCGCGACCGCCGCAACCGGCATCGCGGCGAACGTGCCCCGGGCACCGAAGCGGCCGATGGTGGTCCGGTCGCCGACGAGGAATGCGCGGCCGCCGAAGCGCCGGCCGCACAAGCCCGCCCGTCACGCAACGAACGCCCGCCGCGACGCGAGAAGGAACGTCGCGAGAAGCCGGAGATCGGCAACCGCGCGCTGCCGCCGGAACCGGTTTACGACGACGACGAGGACGGCCCGCAGATCGGCAACACGCTCGATCTGCCGCCGCCCTCGCAGTACGGTCTGGTCGGGGGCAACTACCGCGGCCGTGGCCGCCGCCGTGATCCTTTCGCACCGGTGGTGATCGATGCCGACCGTGCCAGCATCTGGGACGAGCGCCAGCCGGACGATTATCGCGACCAGTGGAGCATCCTCGGCCCCGAACGTGGCCGCCCGTCCTGGACCTACGCACAGGACGGCAACGTCGAGGAAGCCCCGAAACGCCAGTTTCAAGGCCCGCCGCAGCCGCGCCGCGGCGGGCCTTCGCGCCCACAGGGCGGCCATCGCAGCGGTGGCCAGCGCCACGGACGCACGCGCCGCGCCGAAGGTCGCTGAGAGGCGTCCGCCATGCCCTACACGCCGATCCTGGCGACACTCGGCTATGTGCTGTCGTCGGATCGTCGGCGCGTGCTGCTGGTGCACCGCAACGCGCGCGCCGACGATGCCCATCTCGGCAAGTACAACGGCCTCGGCGGCAAGCTCGAGGCTGGGGAAGATGTCGTCGCCGGCATGCGTCGCGAAATCCACGAGGAGGCCGGGCTGCACTGCGACGCGCTGCGACTGCGCGGCACGATCTCCTGGCCAGGATTCGGCAAGCAGGGCGAGGACTGGTTCGGCTTCGTGTTCCTGATCGACGATTTCCGCGGCGAGCCACCCGCACGCAATACCGAGGGCACGCTCGAGTGGATCGAGATCGAGCGCATCGGCGAGCTACCGCTGTGGGAAGGCGACCGCCAGTTCCTGCCGCTGGTCTTCGATGACGACGTGCGGCCCTTCCACGGCGTGATGCCTTACCGCGACGGGAACATGGTCAGCTGGAGCTGGTCGCGCGTGTAGCGCCGATGGTGGCAGTGGATTGACTCCGCGACCCCAAGGCGTTTCAGGTCGTGGAATGCGCCTTCCTACTTCGATGCCCTCGTCGCAGGCACGATGCCGGAGTCGCGCACCCGGGCGTTGCCGGTGGGACAATGCGCACATGCGCCCGCTGCCTCCGCCCACCCTCGCGAATCTGTACCCGCCGGTCCGCGAGTACACGTATTTCGATGCGCCCGCCAGTCTCGTTTTCGACGCGCACGCTGCGGTCGCCGCGCCGGCGCAGGCCTGGTGGCTGGCCGAACATGCTCTGTTGGCCTACGAGCGCGGGCCGCGCGTACGCGCGCTGCTGGTGCCACAGGCACTGCAGGTGGAACTGCTGCACGATCGCGCCAGCGGCAGCCACGCGCATGCGGCGATCACCGCCGGCGCCGGCATTCTCGCCTTCCGCGGCACCGAGGCGCTCAAGCCCGGCGACTCCTGGCGCAAGCTGGGCGCGGTCGCGCGTGACTGGTGGACCGACGCGCGCGTGCGCCGGGTGGTCTCGCCGCACGGCGGCCGCGTGCACCAGGGTTTCGAGCAGGCGATCACCGCACTGTGGCCGCAAATCACGCCCTTGCTACCGCTGGCGCCGCGCTGGTGGCTGTGCGGGCACAGTCTCGGCGGCGCGCTCGCGCTGCTGGCAGCGGCGCGCCTGTCCGACAGCGGCGCACGACTCGCCGGCGTCATTACCTACGGCCAGCCGCGCGTCGGCGACGCGGTGCTGGCGACGCATCTCGAATCGCTGCCCTTGCTGCGCGTGGTCAATGCTTGCGACCTGGTGCCGGAAATGCCGCCGGAGGCACTCGGTTACCATCACGCGGGCGCGCTGCGCCACCTGGATGCGGAGCGGGCGGAGCGCTATCGAAACCGCGTGCACGACTACCTCACGCAACTGCCGCGCACGCTGCGCCACGGCGTCGGTGCCATGACCCCGGTGGAGCTGGTCGACCACGCGCCGCTGTACTACGCGGTGAAGTGCTTCAATGTGGCCGCAGGAGATGCGGCTTCACGTTGACGCGTCGGCGCCCAGCGCGCAGCGGCAGGGCATGACGCCAAGGACGCGAAGAACCGCGAATCCCCGGTGTCTGGCCACGGGACCACCCTGGCTCGCCGGTCGCGCGCCCCGGTGCGGGACTCAGCGGAACGCGAACACGCCCCACACCACACCCGCCACCACCGCGACGCCCATGACGTCCATCAGCCAGCCTTCCCGCAGCATGCGGCGGTTGTCGACGAAACCGGTGCCGTAGGCGATCGCGTTCGGTGCGGTCGCGACCGGCAGCATGAAGCCGAGGCTGGCGGCGAGCGCGGCGGGCAGCATGAACCACAGCGGGTCGACGCCCGCGGCGGCCGCGGCCACAGCGAGGATCGGCATCAGCAGCGCCGCGGTCGCGGTGTTGCTGGCAATTTCGCTGAGCAGGGTGACGCCCAGGCACAGGCCGAACAGCATCAGCGGCAGCGGCAGCTCGCGCAGCAGCACCAGGCGTTCGGCAGCCCACGCGCTGACGCCGGAATTGCCGAAGGCGCTCGCCAGCGCGATGCCGCCGCCGAACAGCACCAGCGTGCCCCAGGGAATGCGTTCGGCGGTGTCCCAGTCGAGCAGGTGGCCGCCCTTGCCATCCGGCACCAGACCCATCGCGAGCGCACCAAGCAGGGCGACGCTGGCATCTGAGGCGCCGGGCAGCCCCAGCCACGTCTTCCACCCGCCCCAGGGATCGGTGCGGAAGATCCACGCCAGCGCAACCAGGCCGAAGACCGCCAGCACGCGGCGTTCGGCCGCCGCGATCGGCGTCAGCGCCGGCAGCGATGCCGGTGGCAGGTCGCGCAGGCCGCGTCCCAGCCACAGCGCGAGCAGCGGCAGCGTGATCGCGACGATCGGAATGCCGTAGGCGAACCAGTCGACGAAGCTGATCTCGTCGCCGGAGGCCTTTTCGTAGACCGAGCGGAAGATCAGATTCGGCGGCGAGCCGATCGGCGTGCCAAGGCCGCCGAAGCTGGCTGCGTAGGCGATGCCGAGAACCAGCGGCGCGGCCAGGCGCCGCCGTTCCGGGTAATCGGCGAGGATCGCCAGCGCCACCGGTACCAGCAGCAGCGTGGTCGCGGTGTTGGAGATCCACATGCTGATGAGACCGGCGGCGAGCACGAAGCCCCACAACACATGGCGGCCGCTGGCGCCGCCGGTCAGACGCAGCATCCACAGCGCGAGGCGCCGGTGCGCTCCGTTGCGCTCGATCGCCGCCGACAGCATGAAGCCGCCGCCGAGCAGCAGGATCACCTCGTTGCCGTACGCTTCGGCGACCGCCTTCGCGTCGAGCACGCCGAGCAGCGGCAGTGCCGCCAGCGGCAGTAGCGCGGTGTGCGGGGCCGGGATCGGCTCGAACAACCACCACAGCGCCACCCAGGCGGTGAGACCGACGGTAATCGCAAAGGTGGCCGGCATGCCGGCCGCATCCGTGACCAGACCGACGAAGCCCCCGAGCAGGGGTCCGGCGTACAGCAAGGCGGTACGCGCACGCGCACCGGACGCCCGTCCGACGTCCTCGTCGTCCATCGCCACAGTCATTGCGTGCGCCTCACCTGAAAGCGTGCCCGCCGGCGCGGAACGGGTTTGCCTGGCAACCCCATGGCACTCCCCGGCATTGATCTGCGTACACCTTTTCGTGAACGGTTGTCACAGCACCCCATGGCACCCACCGGTCGGCGACCATGCACAATTCGGTGACCGCTGTCGCGTTTGTGCGCAAGTCGAGGGCGACGCACTGCGTCCCTCGCTGACGGATATTGTCAAGCAACGGGCGTTCTGCGACAGTCGTTGCAGGGAATGTGCGATTCACGGGCGGTCCAGGAGACGAGGCAGCGATGATGGTCGAAGCGATCTTGCTCGTGGCCTGCCTGGGAGTCGGCGCTTACGCCGGTCTGCTGAAGAAGCAGTTGGCGAGCAGCCAGTCGCGCGTTGTCCAGGGTGCGGCCGAACTGGAGAAGATGCAGCAGTCGCAGGCGCAGGTGATCCACACCACCAAGCTCGCCTCGCTGGGGCAGATGATCGCCGGTGTCGCCCACGAGATGAACACGCCGATCGGCTTCGTCAAGAGCAATGTCGAGGTGGTGCGCGAACTGCTCGGCGAGCACCGCGAGATCGTCGCCAAGTGCCTCAAGGGTTTCGAAACCATGCTCGCGGTGGACCTCACCAATCCGCAGATGCACGAGCCGATGCGCCGCGCGCTGGCCAAGGTGCGCGCGGCGCTGGCCGGCGACGAGCGCCTCAGGGACGGCGACGAGCTGCTCAAGGACTCGGTCGATGGCCTCGTGCAGATCGCCAACCTGGTCAAGAACCTGAAGGGCTTCGCGCGCGTCGACCGCGACGGCATGGACCTGCTCGACCTCAACGAGTGCATCGAGAGCGCGCTGACCATCGCCGGCCACCAGCTGCGCGACCGCATCGAGGTGGTGCGCGAACTCGGCCAGTTGCCGAAGATCCACGGAGTCGCCTCGCAGATCAATCAGGTGCTGCTGAACCTGATCACCAACGCGGCGCAGGCAATGGGTGACAGCGGCACGCTGACGCTGGTCTCGCGGCGGTCCGGCGATCAGGTCGAGATCGACGTCGGCGACACCGGCGGCGGCATCCCCGACGAGGTGCTGCCGAAGATCTTCGACCCCTTCTTCACCACCAAACCGGTGGGCGAGGGCACCGGCCTCGGCCTTTCGATCGTGCACAAGATCGTGCAGAGCCACGGGGGGACGATCAAGGTGCGAACTGCGCCAAAGAAAGGCAGTACGTTTACCATTAGCTTCCCCGTCGACCACGCGCTGCTGAAGCAACCCGCCTGAGTCCGATGTCCGAACCCCGCATCAAAGTGCTGTGTATCGACGACGAGTCCCGCATCCTGCGGGCGCTCAAGGCACTGTTCCGCGACATGGACGTGCACGTCACGACGGACCCGAAGGAAGCGATCCGCTGGGCCGGCGAGTTCGACATCGACGTCGTCGTCTGCGACCAGCGCATGCCGAAGATGCAGGGGATCGAGGTACTGCGCGAGATCCGCATTGCCCACCCGCGCGCGATGCGCATCCTGCTGACCGGCTATGCCGACCTCGGTGCGGTGCTCGGTTCGGTCAACGAGGGTGAGGTTTTTCGCTACATCAACAAGCCCTGGGACAACGCCGAGCTGCGCGAGACCGTGCAACTGGCGGCCAAGATCGCGCGCGATGCACCGGTGGTGCAGGACAAGGCGATGGACGACGTCAGTCGCGAAATGGCGCGGCGAGAGGTCGGCATCCTGGTCATCGAGGATGATCCCGAAGTCCAGCAACGCATGCGCGAGATCCTGCAACCGCACTACCAGGTGCGCTTCGCCTCTTCGCCGGAGCGCGCGCTGCAGGTGCTGGAGAAACACGAGACCGGTGTCGTGATTTCCGAGACCGCCGGTCAGCACGGCGACTTCACCGCCTTGATCAAGGCGCTCAAGCAGTACCATCCGCACATCGCCACAGTGGTGGTCACGGACCGCGCCAACGCCAATGTCGCCATCGACCTGATCAACGAAGGTCAGGTTTTCCGGCTGCTGCTGAAGCCGGTGCGCATGGGTTCTTGCCGGCTGTCGGTGGACGCCGCGGTCGGTCGCTACTGGCAGTTGAAGCAGAATCCTTCCGCCACCCGCCGCTACATCGTTGCCCCGCGCGCCGAATCGCAACTGCCGTCCTGGCTGGCCGGCAGCCTGATGCAGCGGATCAAGCTACTGCCTTCGAGGTTGCTGGGACTGGCGCGGGCGCACTGAGGCGGCCAGCAGTCGCGGGGTACACCCGCTCCCACGGGGGTTACAGGCCTCGCGGCTTGCCGAGTCGCCAGCTGTCGATTGTGGGAGCGGGTGTACCCCGCGACCGATCTCCGGCGAACTCCCTACCCCAGCTTCCACCTCGCGCCCTGCGGAGTGTCCTCGATGACGACGCCCATCCCAGCCAGTTCGTTGCGGATTTCGTCCGAGCGCGACCAGTTGCGGTCCTTGCGTGCCTGTGCGCGTTCGGCCATCAGCGCCTCGATGCGCGCCACGTCGATCGCGGCCGCGCCGCCCTGGAACCAGGCCTGCGGGTCCTGTTGCAGCAGACCCAGCCAGCGTCCGGCGGCGAGCAGCCGCGCCTTCGCCAGCGCGCGCGCCTGCGGGCCTGCGGCTTTCTGCGCGTCGCGCGCGAGTTCGCTCAGCGCCGCCAGCGCCTGCGGCGTGCCGAGGTCGTCGGCGAGCGCCGCTTGGACCGCGTCGGCTCGCGCTTCGACGCCGTCGACCGCCACATCCGCGAGGTCGCGCAGCGTGCCGTAGAGCCGGTCGAGCGTGGTCCGCGCCTGCCGGAGCGCGGCCTCCGACCAGTCCAGCGGTTGCCGGTAGTGGGCGCCGAGCAGCAGCCAGCGCAGCGCCTCCGGCGGCGCCAGCCGGCGCAGCTCGTTGATCAGCAGCACGTTGCCGAGCGACTTCGACATCTTGCGGCCTTCGATGGTGACGAAGCCGTTGTGCAGCCAGTGGCGCGCGAACTCGGCGCCGCCATGCGCGCACACGCTCTGCGCGATCTCGTTCTCGTGATGCGGAAACTTGAGGTCGGCGCCGCCGGCGTGGATGTCGATGGTGTCGCCGAGATGCTCCTCGGCCATCGCCGAGCACTCGATGTGCCAGCCCGGCCGGCCGCGGCCCCAGGGGCTGTCCCAGCCCGGCAACTCCGGCGTCGACGGCTTCCACAGCACGAAATCGGCTGGATTGCGCTTGTACGGAGCCACCTCGACGCGCGCGCCGGCGATCATTTCCCGGATCGTGCGCCGCGACAACCGCCCGTAGCCGGCGTAGGTCTGCACGTCGAACAGCACATGGCCCTCGGCGGCATACGCATGGCCCAACGCGATCAGGCGCTCGCACATGCGCACGATGCCCGGGATGTGCGCGGTCGCGCGCGGCTCGAGGTTTGGCGCGAATTCGCCGGCGACGCCGATCGCCGCCATGTCCTCGTGGAAGGCCTGGGTGTACTGCGCGGTGACGACGTCGATCGGCACGCCGCGCTGGCGCGCGGCCTCGTTGATCTTGTCGTCGACGTCGGTGATGTTGCGCGCGTAGTCCAGCCGCGGAAACTGCCGGCGCAGCAGTTTCGCGAGCACCCCGAACGCGGTGTACGGGCGCGCATTGCCGATGTGCGGGTAGTTGTAGACCGTCGGGCCGCAGACGTACATCGTGACCCGGTCCGGATTCGCGGGAGAAAAACGCTCGATCTGGCGGGTCAGCGTGTTGTACAGGTGCAGGTCCATGACGACGGCGCTTTCGAAGAGCCGTCGACTTTAGCAGCGCCGCTTGGTGCAGTGCATCACCGGCTGGGCTGGCGGTTCCCGACAACGGGGTGGCGGCGATGGCGCGCGCAGCCATTGTGGCGTGGACGCAGGCATCGCAGACTGCGCTCCCCTTCGACGCAGGAGCGCCACCATGATCGGTTACGTCACCCTCGGCACCAACGACCTCGCGCGCGCAACCGCTTTCTACGACGCGTTGCTGGCCACCATTGGTGCCGGCCGCGTCATGGAAGGCGAGCGCTACGTCGCCTGGGGCGTCGCTCCCGACAAGCCGGCCCTCGGCGCCATCGTGCCCTTCGACGGCCAGCCGGCCACGGTCGGCAACGGCACCATGGTCGCGCTGGTGGTGGACAGCAAGGACAAGGTCGCGGCGCTGCACGGGAAGGCGCTCGAACTCGGCGCCAAGGACGAAGGCGCCGTCGGCTACCGCGGCGACAACTTCTACGCCGGCTACTTCCGCGACCTCGACGGCAACAAGCTCAACGTCTTCTGCATGGGGTGAGCCGCCGCGCTTGCGGGCCACTGGCCCGCGCGGCGGCGAACGCCCGGCGGCTGCGCCGACGGGCCGGGGAGAGGTAACCAGAATCCTCGAACTCACCCCGCGCTGCTTGCGGGCCACTGGCCCGCGCGGCGGCGAACGCCCGGCGGCTGCGCCGACGGGCCGGGGAGAGGTAACCAGAATCCTCGAACTCACCCCGCGCTGCTTGCGGGCCACTGGCCCGCGCGGCGGCGAACGCCCGGCGGCTGCGCCGACGGGCCGGGGAGAGG
>JABAQR010000042.1:8323-20182 GCA_019187485.1 Lysobacterales bacterium
CCTCGAACTCACCCCGCGCTGCTTGCGGGCCACTGGCCCGCGCGGCGGCGAACGCCCGGCGGCTGCGCCGACGGGCCGGGGAGAGGCAACCAGAACCCTCGAACTCACCCCGCGCTGCTTGCGGGCCACTGGCCCGCGCGGCGGCGAACGCCCGGCGGCTGCGCCGACGGGCCGGGGAGAGGCAACCAGAACCCTCGAACTCACCCCGCGCTGCTTGCGGGCCACTGGCCCGCGCGGCGGCGAACGCCCGGCGGCTGCGCCGACGGGCCGGGGAGAGGCAACCAGAACCCTCGAACTCACCCCGCGCTCGTGAGCGAAGCTCGCGCGCTGCCGAACGCTCGGCGGCTGCGCCGATAAAAGATCGGGGCTTGCGCACGGGGCGGGCGGCCCTTCGACCGTTCCGCCGCGGCAGCATCTCCCGAACTTCTTCCTCTGCTGTTCTCCGCGTCTCCGCGTTGAATCGGCCACTCCCAGCGCGCGGCGGGCCTACAGCTCCGGCAGCCCGCTCTCCAACCACCAGGTTTTCGCGGTCTCGTCGTAGCGCCAGCGCTGGCGGTCGACGATGGTGCGCACCGACTGGGTCGCGCGGTCGATCAGTTCGATCTGCACGGTCTGCGTGATCCGACCCTCGGCGTCGCTGCCCCGGGGGCCTTCGAAGTAGCGCGAGACCTGCACCTGACTCCAGCGCTGGCGCTGCTCCTCGCCGAAGGGTTTCTCGACGAGCACCGCCGGATCCACGTAGGCCACCGCCTGCTCGATCTCGTTCCAGCGGATCGCCGCCGCATAGTTGTACAGGCGCACGCGCAGGCTCTCGTTGCGGGTGGCGCTGGCGCAGGCAAGCAACGATCCAGCCAGCAGCAGCAATACGATCCAGCCCAGGGTCCTGCGGTTCATGTGTCCTCCTCCACCCGTCGTTTGGCCACGAAGCGCGCACGCAGCGTGGTCGCGAATCCGGATTCACCGGCGACGCCGGCGAGCAACGTGATCCGCGCCTTGCCGCGCGCCGCGTACATGGCCACGAAGTCTGCCAGCGAATGCCCTTCCGCGGCGCTGGCGTCGACGCGAATCTCACCCCACACCGGCGCCACGTAGTCGATCACGGAGTCCTGCACGTAGATGTCGGGATCGTGGCCCTGCGCGCGCAAGCCGAGTCGTGCGAGTCCCCAGCAGGCCAGCGTCAGCAGACTCGCGAGGCTGCCGCCGAAGGCGCAGCCCTTGTCGTTGACGTTCGGCGCCAACGGCGCGACAAGTCGCAGTGTGGCGCCGTCGAAGCGCGCCACGCGCAACTGCATCGCCCGCGTCAGCGGGATGGTCGCGAGGATGTCCCGTTCGAGGAAAATGGCCTCGGCGGCGTGCTCGGTGTTCATGCGGTTTCCGGGAGGCGCACGAAGGTGACGGGCAGGCGCGCCAGCAGCGCCCGCGCGTCGGCGGAGACCTCTGGCTGGCTGGCGGCGAGGCGCTCGAGCGCGCTGCGCGCACGCAGCGGATCGAGCGCGTGCAAGGTGCGCGCGAGACCGAGCGCGACCTGCGGTCGACGCGCTCGCGCCCAGGCCTCGCGCCACAGCGGATGCGCCGCGCGTGCGCCGGCGATCGTTTCCACCAGCAGCGCGAGCTCGGCGCTCTCCTCGACCGTGAGTGCGCCCTCGCGACGACGCTTCTCAAGCGAGCGCGCACGCTCGCGCGCCGGCGCGTGTGCCGCGTGGCACTGTGCCCAGAGCGGCGCGAGCAGGGCGTCGAAAGGTGCCTCGAGTGCGGTCCAGATGCGCTCGGCCAAACCCGCCCAGTAGAACGCCGCGGCGGCGCTGCGATGACTGCCACCGGCGAGCGTGGCGCCTCCCAGCGCAGCGAGACGCGCATCTGCGGGCAGGATGTCCAGCAGCGGACGCCAGCCACCGCGACCGCGTGCTTCCAGGCACCTGCGCAACTCACCCAGAGCACGCACCGGCGGCTCCGGATGACGTCGTGCGCGCTCGCTCAGGCCCGCAAGCCAGTCGCTGCGCGCGAGTTCCGCCGCCAGCGCCAGGCGCGTCAGCGTGCGCGCCAACAAAGGTACGCCCAGGCGGGCGCCCAGGCGCACATCATCGCCGCCGGTGAGCACACCCGGTCGCACACTGGCGCCCACGAACGCGAGCGCCAGCGCGGCGCGCAGCTCGTCGGCGTCGAGCACTTGCAGCAGGGGCCAGCCGAGGCCGAGCACCGACTTGCGCGCAGCGAACCAGCCCGCCGGCTGGTGCAGGCGGATCGCGAACTCTGCGCTGTGCACGATCTGCGCCGGCGGCGCACGCCCGAGCGCCGCGCACAATCCGTCGATCTCGCGCGCCAGCACCGGCAGATCGGCGCGGTCGAAGCGCATGCCGGAGGGTACGCCCGGGGCGCACAGCTCGGCAGCTTCGATATGGACGTGAGCGCTCATCGGGCGCGCGGACGCTAGCGAGCCGGCGGCAGCCTGGCAAGCGCCCGGGGTCGATATTGCCAGTACCCCGCGCTTCAGCACGCCTTCGGCGAGAATTGCGGATCATCAAGCATTCGCCACGCCGGGCGCGCGAAGATGCGCGCCCTCGCACTCAGGGAAGGACAATGGCCATCGAAACGGATGTCGTGATCGTCGGCGCGGGCCCGGTGGGTCTGTTCCAGGTCTTCGAACTTGGTTTGCTCGGCATCAAGGCGCATGTCATCGACGCGCTGCCGGTGCCTGGCGGCCAGTGCATCGAGCTGTACCCGGACAAGCCGATCTACGACATTCCGGCCTTGCCGATCTGCACTGGCAAGGAGCTGACCGACAACCTGATGCAGCAGATCGCCCCCTTCCAGGCCGGTTTCCACTTGGACCAGGAAGTGGCGGTGGTCGACAAGCTGGACGAGCAGCATTTCCGCGTGGGCACCAGCAAGGGCAAGGAGTTCCGCTGCCGGGCGGTGATCATCGCCGCCGGCCTCGGCGCCTTCCAGCCGCGCAAGCTGCCGGTGGCCGGCACCGAGCCCTACGAGGGCCGCCAGCTGCACTATGCGGTCAAGCACCCGGAGACCTTCCGCGGCAAGGATCTGGTGATCCTGGGCGGCGGCGATTCCGCGCTCGACTGGGTGCTCGCGCTGCAGCCGATCGCGCACAGCGTGGTGTTGATTCACCGCTCCAACGAGTTCCGCGCCGCGCCGGCCTCGGTCGCGAAGATGCGCGCGCTGGTCGACGCGCACCAGATGCAGTTGCTGATCGGCAACGTCACCGGCATCCGCACCGAAGGCGATGTGCTGCGCGGCGTCCATGTCATCGGTGCCGACAGCGTCACCCGCGCGATCGACTTCGAGCACTTGCTCGCCTTCTACGGCCTGTCGCCGAAGCTCGGTCCGATCGCGCAGTGGGGCTTGGGCATCGACAAGAACCAGATCGTGGTCGACACCGAGCGCTTCGAGAGCAGCGTGCCGGGGATCTACGCGGTCGGCGACATCAACACCTATCCCGGCAAGAAGAAGCTGATCCTGTGCGGCTTCCACGAGGCGGCGCTGGCGGCCTTCGCGATCAAGGCGCGCATGAACCCGGGCGCCAAGGTGCACCTGCAGTACACCACCACCAGCCCGATCATGCACCAGCGCCTCGGCGTCTCGCCGGCGGTGGAACTGACCGCGATCTGAGTCCACCGCGCCGGTTCGACGCGCGGCCCGGACCCGTCGTGCGCGCTTCCGCGCCCGCCGGGCACGGTCTCCGCATCCAACCGCTCCTCGTCAGAAGCTGTACACAAGGTTGGTCGTGAACAGCGAGTCGGTCCGCTCCAGGCCTGGCGCGACGTCGGTGTTGTGACGGAACTGGAGTCCGGCCTTCAGGGCCAGTCTGGAGTTCATCTTCACCGCCAGGCTGCTGTCGTTCTGGGCGAAGGTGTTGTCGGGGCCGGTCTCGACCAGCAGGGTGTTCTCGATCGAGGTTTGCTCGTTGAAGGCGTGCTTGAAGGCCATGCGGCCACGGAAAATCGCCTCGCCGTCGGACTCGCCGGTTGCGACCTCCTTGAAGCGCCGGTAGCCGGGACCGCCTTCGAACAGCCATTCGGTGTTTTCCGACTTGATCGCGTACCAGCCGGCGCCGAGCGAGGCGATGGTCTGGTGCTCGAAGGGCGCGAAATCGTCGTTTTCATGGCGCAGCGAGCCGATCAGGTAGGAGCGTTCGCTGAGCTTCCGGGCGCTGGATCCGCTGAGTTCGTAACGGTTTGCGGTCAGTTGCAGCTCGTCGGTGCCGGCGAGCTCGCCCTTCTGGCGCAGCACGCTGGCACCGATGTCGTGCTTCCACGCGGCATCTTCAAAACTGAGGCCGAGCTTGGCGTTGAGGCTTTCGGTCTCCGAATTGCCACGGGTCAGCGCGAGGCCGAGTTCGCCGGCACCTTTCCAGCCGTCTTCGGCCACGGCCGCACCGCTGGCCGCCAGCAACATCAGGAACAGGGTATTGCGCACGCGGGTATCCCCCGGATCTTTGGTCGAAAGGCCGCCGATGCTCGGAGGAAATTGCTGAATCGCCGGTGAGCGCGGACGGGAATGCGCCGGAGCGCAAGCCCGCCTTCGGGATCGCGCCGGGATGGCTCAGCGCTGCATGAGACTGCCGAATATCGACGATCCGGCAGTCAGCAGATCCTGGGCGTCGACATCGCCGTCGCCGTCCTTGTCGAGGACCTTGCCGAGCACCTGTTGCAGTCCACCCCCGCGCTGGCCGCCGAGACCGCCGGTCAACTGACCGAGCAGTTCGCCGAGACCACCAGCGTCCAGACCCTTCTGCGCGCTCGCCTGACCGAGCGCGCCCATCAACATCGGCGCGAGCATCGCCAGCAGGCTGTCGGCGGATCCGGCATCGAGGCCGGAGGCGCGCGCGACGCCGGCCGTGGCGCGCGACTGCTGGGCGCCAAAGACGTGACCGAGGATGGCCTTGCCCTCGTCGATGGGGCTGCGCCGTACCGCGGGCTGCGGTGCGTCGCCACCGCCCATCGCGCCCACCACCGCCCCCATCAGTTCGCCGAGTCCGCTGCTGCCGCTGCTGCCGCTGCCGAACATCGCACCGAGGCCGCCTGCGCCACCGCCGCCGCCAAGCAAACCGCCGAGCAAGCCACCGAGGTCGACCCCCTGATGGTCGCGCTGCAGGGCGCCGTGCAGCGCCTGCGCACCCTGCGGTGTCGCCGCGTTGCGCTGCATTGCGCCGAGCATCAGCGGCAGCGCCGCCTGGATCGCATTGCGGGTCTGCTGCGGCGAGGCACCGAGCTGCGCCGACATGCGCGCGATGGTGTCGGGACCCAACTGGCCCAGCAGTTGCTCGAGTACGCTCATCGACTTGCCTCCGCTCTTGGGGGAACCTCCGTCATCGCACCGATGGAGCGCGTAAACTGCGCGCCGCATGCTGACGCCGGCCGACATCGAACGCCTCTCGCACATCGGATTCTGCCCGCTGCGCTGGCCGGGTCTGGCGGTGCCGAGGGACAGTTTTCCGGCGCGCATCGTCGAGCAGCACCGCTCCGGTTACGTGATCCACGACGGCAGCGATACGCTCGACGCGAAATCGCTGCCGCGCCTGCGCCATCGCGTCGAGCACGCCAGCGAGCGGCCCTGCGTCGGCGACTGGTGCCTCGCCGCTCAGCGCCACGGTGGCGAGTGGATGATCGAGGAGCTGCTGCCGCGCTTCTCGACGCTCGTGCGCGGCGCCGCCGGAGAGACCCAGAGCCGGCAGGCCATTGCCGCCAACATCGACCACGTGCTGATCGTCACCGGCCTCGACCGCGACTACAACCTGCGCCGCATCGAGCGCTACCTGGTGCTGGTCAGCGCTTCCGGTGCGCGTCCGACGCTGGTGCTGACCAAGGCCGACAAGTCCGAAGACATCGAACGCTTCCGCGCCGAGGTGCAGGTGATCGCGCCCGGCACGCCGGTGCATGCGGTCAATGCCAAGTCCGCCGATTCCTGCGCAGCCCTGGCGGCCAGCCTGCGCCCCGGCGAGACCGCGGTGCTGGTGGGCTCCTCGGGCGCCGGTAAATCCACCCTGACCAACACCCTGCTCGGAGCCGAGGCTCAGGCCACCGGCGCGATCCGCGCCAGCGACGGCCGCGGCCGCCACACCACGGTCTCGCGTGCGCTGAAACCGCTGCCGGGCGGCGCCTGCCTGATCGACACTCCCGGCCTGCGCGAGGTCAAGCTGACCGGCGACGAGGATCTCGCCGATGCCGGCTTCGAGGACATCGAGACGCTCACATCCGACTGCCGCTTCCGCGACTGCCGGCACGAACGCGAACCCGGCTGCGCGGTGCGTGCGGCAGTCGTACAGGGCGAACTCGATCCGGCCCGCCTCGCCAGCTGGCGCAAGCTCGGCAACGAGATCGCCCGCGCCGGCGAGAACGCCCTGCAGCGCGTGCAGCGCAGGCAACACGACGCCGCGATGGCGCAGGCCCTGCGCGACGTGCTGAAGAAGAAGGGCCGGAAGTAACCGGGGTACGGAGTGATGCGCGCTGACATCGCCCGGATATTGGGAATGGAGATGTTCCGGGCGGACGACCGACTCCCTGCGTGGCTATTGGTGCGGCGGCGGTCCGATTGCGGTGAGACCGCCCTGACCGGGATCAGCGACCGGCGATCGGATCGTCCTGCGTCTTGGTGATCCCGGTGGCCAGAGCGTGCAAGTCGGCTCGCCAACGATCCCGTTGCAGGTTCTCGCGCGCGTGGGTCGCGCGCTTGTGAACGGTCCGCGTTTCAACGCGCGCACGCTTCCCTGCTGGCGGCCGTCCTCGCCACCTGATGTTGGAATCCGAATCCATGCAGCCGCGCCAGAGTCTCCTCGCGGTCGACATCAGCAGCCATTCGATACCCCATCGCCCGATAGCCGCGCGGTCGCTTCTCCCACATGCGCAACAACGCCGGGTGATCGACGTCTGCCACGTGCACGATCCGCAGCAGGTCATCGAACGCATTGCGACCGCCATGTCGGAAACGCTGTCGGCCCACAGCGAGCGCATCGATCGCTCGTTCCTGCGGCAACTAGCCAGCGAATGGGATGATGGGAGGTTGTCGGTGGCGCTGAAATCCTGACCGATTCCGATTCTCCCAAGTTCCGCAGCCAATCGCGCAAGTCATTGATCTGTCAGGTCGCAAATGCGATCGTGCCTGGGCCTATCAGCGCTACCTCGACGGGCTCCGTGAAGACACCGAACTCGGCGGACGGTAGGGAGTCGGCCAGCCCAGCGGGGGTCACCGCAGTTGCGCCAGCGCCTCCGCCCAGCGCTTGCGCTGCGCCCGATCGCGCGCGCTCAGATCGGCGGGCTTGGTGAGTTCGAGCTTGTGTGGCGAGCCTTGCTTGATCGTGCGGTGGGTCACTGGGGCGGCTGCGAGGCGTAGCTTGTCGATGACGTGGTCGCGGCGGCGCTCGGCAATGGACATCCGCAATGCTGCCGCCGTGCGGCTTTCGGCCCAGCGGACCATGCTGCTGCAATCGGCGCAGCGGCAGACCCATTCGATTTCGCGCAGCGCGTGGTCGTCTGCCGCGCGTTCCGGCTCGGCCAGTCGCCGTTCGAGGGCGACAGCGACGTAGGTGCGCAGGGGCGTTCCGCTCTGGCTGGCGATTGAAGGGTCGAGCGTGCGCGCCAATTCGGCGAGGTCTTCCGCCGGATACAGTCGCGGCTGGGCGCGCAGGTGGTCAGCCAGGCGGATGACGGCCTCATGCGCCGGTCGCAATGCCAGCGCTCGCGCCAATCCGAGCACCGCGTCGACATGCGCCTGGCGTGTCGCCGACAGATTGGCGGGCGAATGCGCTGCGCGGGCGCTGTCGTACTGTTCGAGAGCAGCCATGTCGCCGTCGAGCCAGTCGTCGACGAGTTCTGCCGAGAGTCCGGCGTCGAGGCCGGTTTGCAGGAAACGGTCCAGTGCGCGCGGCCACAGCGCAGGCGCAGCCGCGCCGGGGCGGATCATGTACGGCTCGGCGGCATGGACCGCGCTGCTGGCCGACCGGCGCCGGGACCAGTCCTGCAGCAGATCGCGCATCCAGGCATGGCCGCGCGCCAGCGCAAGCGCGGCCAGCGCGCCGGCGTCTTCGGGCTCCAGACTGGCCGGATCAAAGGCTGCGACCAGCGCTTGCGCCTGCTCGGCGTCGGGTGTGCGCGCGGCGAGTACCGTGACCTGCGCCAGCAGGTTGCGGCCACGCTGGCGGATCGCATGGAGCAGCAAGTCCTGGACAGCGGCGATGTGCTGGGCCAGTCGCGCAGGCGGCCCGGACGTATGCGTCAGCAGGTCGGCAAGCGCGGCATCGGGTTCGATGCGGTAGCGCATGCGCAGTGCCGAGAGCGGGGACTGGATCACCAGAGCGGCGCGGCGATACCAGTACTCGATGGTCTCGCCGTAGTTGCCCATGTAACCCTCGTACTCCTCGTTCTCGAGATGCTCTTCGCCGGATTCGGTGTAGGCAGCGACACATGCGGCGTCGATCTGGATGCGCTCGCGCGAGAGCACGCGGTCGTCGCGGTCGCGCCACAGGTCCAACACCAGCTCGCCGTCGATGAAGTCGCCCTTTTCTGGCTCGGCGCCGCGTCCGGAAAACTGCGCGTCCCAGATTTCATGCTGCTCGGCAAGGGCCAGGTGCACGCTGAGGCCGAGCGCCTCGGCGGCGGCGGCGAGCGCCTGTGCGTAGGCGCGATCGCGGCCCTTGAGCAAGCGCCAATAGAGGCCGTGCTCGCTGTAATCGTGATCGAGCAGGAACACCAGGGGCTCGGTGCGCGCGGCACCGGCCGGGGCGAACAAGGATCGGAGCGCGGCCACCAAGGCCGGATCTGCTGCGCCCGCAGGGACGCTGGCGTCGGCAGGCACAACGAGGTCGAAAGTGAGCGCCACGCGCCAGCCTTCCTCGACGCGTTCGACCTCGTGGCGGCAGTCGGCATAGAAGGCGCACCAGCGCAATGCCGCGGTCGTCGCCAGTTGTTGCGACACGAAACGCAGCTCGCGCTGGCCCATTTCGATTCGCAGCGCGCCGCCGATGTGCGCACTGGGCCAGATCAACACCAGGGTGCCGACCATGCCGGCGCACTTCTCGGTGTCCTGGTGCGGCTTGAAGAACTGCCCAGGGCCGTAAACCAGCAGGCTGTGCAGGCGGCAGTCGATCGCCTCCACACCGAGCCCCCGCGCGACCTCTTCCAGCAGTCGGGTGCGCGCACCGTCCTCCCAGTCGAGCGCGAGGCGTGCGGCGGCGATCTCGCCGGTGTCGCGAACCCTGACGTCGAGCAGCGTTCGCTCGCGCAATCCATAGCTCGCCGGAACGCTGAGGCGAAGCAATGCCTGCGCCTGCATCGGGCTGAGCGGCCATTCGAGCGTACCCAGCCCCTCGACGGCAACGGCGACCCCCTCCATGGCAAGTTCGCCCTGCGCCGCGAAGCTGCCGGCGCGATCCGCGCCAGGCGTGGCAGGGTCGCGTTGGGTGCTGTCGTGAAGCGCTTTCAGGAATTCGGAATATGCGGACATGGGCGGTTCCGGAATGGTCTGGAAGCGACAGCGCAACTGGCTCACCAAAGCCTGCGACCGGCGCAGGCGCGCTCGATGCGACCTGCCAGCAGCGGATTGAAATCCGCGCCCTGTATCCAGAAACACCGGCGCGCGCCACCATCGACGCGACCTGGCGCGAAGTTTCTGCGTCTACCGCCGACTACGCAATCGGCGCCGACACGTTCGCTACCCAGACGAGGCGCATGGCCCGGATTTCATCAACGTCGATCGGATCGCCGCCGGCTTGTCACTTTCCAATCCCGAAGCCGCCGTGTTGCGTGCCGGCCGCCGAGACCCTTGCCGGATGTCGCGAACCTGCGCGCGGCTCCGTATGTGTCATCGGGTTTCCGCAATGGCAGGGGCAGATCATGGACTTTCGCAGGGGTGGCTGGCTCGCGGCGCTGTGGCTGGCAGGGGCGGGCGCTGCGGGCGCATCGGCGCAGCTGACGCCCGAATGCCTGGACGACCGCAGCCAGATCCTGGTGGCCGATCCGGACGGCCGCGGCGCACTCAACATCGAGTACTACGAGTGGCAGCCGGCGGTGATGCCCTTCGACCGCTCGACGGCGCTGCCGATGACGCTCATCGTGCGCATCACCGGCGGAGCGACCAGCGCCCGCCTGACGCTGAGCAGCGGGGGCGGCACGATCAGCCTGAATGACCTCGGTCAGGCACCCGACGTCACCGCGGGCGACCAGTTGTTCACCGGCAGCGTGCCGGTGCAATCGATCCTCGACCGCAATACGCCTGAGCGCGTCAACCGGCCGATCATGGGCCAGGTGCAGGGCCTGGAGGCTGGCATCCCGACCGGTCCGCTGGTCAATGTGCTCGCATCGGTCATGCCGGCCGAGGCACGCAGCATCGCGGTGACCACGATCTCCGCGACGGCGCGGCGCACGCCCTGGGTGCTCAACATCCGCGACGACAACTACGTCAACGACAACGGACGCGAGCGCGTCGTCGGCGCGGCCTACGCGCATGTGCCGGACCGCTACGAGTTCGTGCACATCGTCAACGCGCCGCGCTCGCTGATCGCCAACCGGTTCCACGGCAGGATCCGCAACAGCGTCAGCGGCATCGGCATCAACTCCTTCGACACCGGCGCCAGCTACGGCAGCCCGGCGGCGCTGATCGGGTTCTCGGTATTCCCCAACCTGAGTTTCTACGACATGCACGGACCCGGCGTGCTGCACGAGACCGGGCACCAGTGGATCAACGGCCTGACCGGCGTGTTCGGCGACCCGCGCAACGGCGCGCACTGGCCGATCTCCTCGCTGGCCAACCACGTCATGGGCTTCAGCCTTGCCGGTGGGCCGGGCGGCACGCTGAACTGCCAGCTCAGTTCCAATGGCAGCACGCTGACCACCCAGGCGACGTCCTCGTCGACCTACTTCAACAGCTGGGAGCTGTACCTGATGGGGCTGACGCCGACCGTGCCGAACGCCTTCACCGTGACCGACCAGACCGCCGCCCTCAACCTGGTGAACCAGCCGAACTGGTGCAATGGCAGCACCTACAACCTGCCCACAACCCAGCTCTCGCAGACGCTGCTGACCAATACCTTCGGCCAGCGCTCGCCGTCCTTCGCGATCTCGCGCAAGTACTTCCATGTGCTCACACTGGTGGTCAGCAATGGACGCACGCTGGGCGACGACGAGTTGCGCTACATCAGCCTGATGACGGCGCGCGCGCAGAACCGCGGCGTACGGCCGTGGGCCGAGGGCCTGGTGGGCAGCAACGGGCCGAATTTCTTCGAGGCCACCGCAGGTCGCGGCACCCTCGACTTCCGCCTGGACGGCACCTTCGCCGGTGGCTTCGAGGGCAACTGAGCGCCCGTGCGGTCCTCGTCGAGCGTGAACACATAGCGCACGCTGGACTGGAAGGCCAGCTTGGAGACCCAGCCGAAATGCCGGCTGGCGCAGACGAACACGGTCGGCTCGGCATTGCCGATGAAGTAGGCCAGCTCGGCCGCCTGGTAGGCATTGTTCAGCGGCAGGTAGACATGGCCTGCGCGCAGCACCGCCAGATAGAGCATCAGCGCCTAGACGCTCTTTTCCGTCTGCACCGCGATGCGGCTGTTGGGTGGCAGCTCCAGCGAATCGACCAGATTGGCCAGCATCGCCGTACCGCGCTCCAGATCGCGCCAGCTGTAGCGCAGGCCACCGGCATCGGCGCATTCGATCGCGCAGGCGTCCAGGTCTGCGGGGAAGGCCGCACGCAGGGCGGCAAAGAGATTGGCCAAGCTCATGGCTTCAACAGGTGTCACCGACCGCCCCAATGGAGCCATTTCGGGATCGGCGTAATGGAGCCAGTCGATGATCGGCGTAATGGAGCCACTTCAGGATCGCCGTAAACGATCCACTCCAGGATCGGCGTAATGGAGCC
>JABAQR010000059.1 GCA_019187485.1 Lysobacterales bacterium
GAATTCGAGGTGGCCGCCGCGCTCGCCGAACCGCGCACCCGGCTGGCTGCGCTGTCGGCGCTGCTGCGGCGTGCGGCATGCCTGCGCGATCCCGCCGCGGCCAGCCTGGAAGGCGCGCGCTGGCGCGAGTACCTGCAGCATCGCAGCGCCGCCAGCGGTGGGATCACGCCGGCCGACGCGGCGTTGCTGGCCGACGGCCTGTACCGGCCGATGATCGACGCGCAGGCGGTGCAGGGCCTGCTCGGCCCGGCGCGTCGCTGCTATCTGGCGTTGCTGGCGCCGGATCCGGGCGGGAGTGCGGCGCAGCGATGATCTACGGCTACGCGCTCGCCTGGCCCTGGCTGCTGCTGGCGTTGCCGCTGCCCTGGCTGCTCGCGCACCTGCTGCCACCGGCCCCGTCGGCGCTGGACGCGGCGCTGCGCGTACCTTTCGCGGCCGAAGTCGACAGCCTCGCGGCGCGTGTGAGTAATCGCCGGCGCGTGCGCATCCTGGCCTGGGCGTGGCTGGCCTGGGCGCTGTTGTGCCTGGCCGCCGCGCGTCCGCAGGAACTGGGCGAACCGCTGCAGCCGCCGCAGCGCGGTCGCAACCTGTGGCTGGCGGTGGATCTGTCGGGCAGCATGGCTGCCGAGGACATGCGCCTGGGCGGACGCATGGTCGATCGCCTGACCGCGGCCAAGGCGGTACTCGCCGATTTCATCGAGCGCCGCCGCGATGATCGCCTCGGCCTGCTGGTCTTCGGCGAGCGCGCCTACGCGCTGACACCACTGACGCTCGACCATGAGGCCGTGCGCAGCCAACTGCTCGACAGCGCGATCGGCCTCGCCGGCCAGGAGACCGCGATCGGCGACGCGATCGCGCTCGCGGTCAAACGCCTGCGCGATGCGCCGCCCGCGGCCGCTGGCGAGACCGCCGAGCGCGTGCTGATCCTGCTGACCGATGGAGTCAACACCGCCGGCGCCGTCGATCCGCAACGTGCGCTCGAGCTGGCACGGGCCGAAGGCCTGCGCGTGCACACCATCGGCTTCGGCGGCAGCGGCCGCAGCAGTTTCATGGGCATGTCGATCCAGCGCCCGGCGCAAATCGACGAAGCAACCCTCAAGCGCATCGCCGAAGGCACCGGCGGGCGCTATTTCCGCGCGCTCGACACCGCGCAACTGGCCGGCATCTACGCCGAGATCGACCGCATCGAACCGACCGCCGAGCCGGGCGAAGTGCTGCAGCCGCGCGAGGAGCGCTACGCCTGGCCGCTGGCCGCAGCGCTGTTGCTGGCCGGATTCGCCGGCCTGATGCGGCTGTTGCCACGGAGGTCGGCGTGGACCTGATGCCGGCCGGGTTGACCTGGCTGCGACCGGGATGGCTGCTCGCGTGGCCGCTGATGCTGCTGCTGGCGCTCGCGCTCGCCTGGCGCCGCAGTCGCGGAGCGTCGGGCGCCTGGCGGCAGGCGGTGGATGCGCACCTGTTGCCGCACCTGCTGGAACGGATGGCGATCCGCGGCCAGGGTCTGCCGACCGCGCTCGCACTGCTGGCCGGCACGCTCGCGGTGCTGACGCTCGCCGGCCCCTCCTGGCGCGAGCGCGAGCAGCCGCTGTGGCAGTCGGAGGCGCCGTTGGTGATCGCCCTCGACCTGTCCTCGGCGATGCGTGCGGTCGATCTGGCGCCCTCGCGGCTGACTCAGGCGCGCGCCAAGCTGGCGCGCTTGCTGGCACAGCGCGAAGGCGGCCAGGTGGGTCTGCTCGCATTCGCCGGCGACGCCTACCCGGTGGCGCCAATCACCCGCGATGCACGCACCGTGGCGATTCTGCTGGACAGCCTGACGCCGGACGTGATGCCGCAGGACGGCCAGCGCGTGGACCGCGCGATCGCGCAGGCGCAATCCATGCTGCACGCCAGTGGCGCCAGCGGCGGGGAGATCCTGCTGCTCACCGATCACAGCGACGCCGCCGGCGTTGCGGCCGCCGCGAACGCGCGCAGCGCCGGTGTCCGCGTGTCGGTGCTCGGCGTCGGTACCCTCGCCGGTGCGCCGCTCAGCGGTCCGCATGGATTCCTCACCGGCGCCGATGGCCAGCCGCAACTGGCGCGACTGGATCCAGTCGGTCTGGCTGAACTCGCGCGTGCGGGTGGCGGCTCGTATGCCGCGCTCACGGTCGATGATGGCGACCTCCGCGCTCTGCGCGTGTTGGAAGCGAACCACGACAGCGTCACGGCCATCGTGGCGGGCGAGGGTGGTTCCGCTCGGGTGCGCAGTGACGATGGTTACTGGCTGCTGCTCGTCTTGTTGCCGCTGGCCTTGCTCGGTTTCCGCCGCGGCTGGTTGGCCCTGCTGACGCTCACCCTCGCGATGGGCCTGACGATCCGGTCGGGGCCCTCGCTGGCAGACGCTGTCGGTTCCAACACCGGCGCCAACGCCGACCGCAGCTGGTGGTCCGCGCTGTGGCAGCGCGCCGACCAGCGCAGCCACGCCGCGCTGCAGGCCGGCGATGCCGCCCGTGCGCGCGCGCTGGCGCCCGACGAGGCGCTGCGCGCCGCCGCGGCCTACCGCGAGAAGGACTATGCGGCTGCCGCAAGCACCTGGGCGGCGCTCGACAGCGCCGACGCGCACTACAACCGCGGCAACGCGCTCGCGCAGGCCGGGCGCCTGCAGGAGGCCCTGACCGCCTACGACCGCGCGCTCGCCCGCGAGCCGGGCATGGCGGATGCCGTCGCCAATCGCAAGTTGGTCGAGGAACTGCTGAAGCAGCAGGAACAGCAGGAACAGCAGGAACAGCAGGAACAGCAGGAGCAGCAGGAACAGCAGGAACAGCAGGAACAGCAGGAACAGCAGGAACAGCGCGAAGGCGAGCGCCCGCAGGATGAGCAGCAAGGCGAGCAGCAACAAGGCGAGCAGCAGCAGGGCGAGCAGCAGCAGGGCGAGCAGCAGCAGGGCGAGCAGCAAGGCCAGCAGCAGGGTCGGCAGCGCGCGGACGAGGACCAGCAGGATGCGCAGTCACCGGCGTCTGCGGCGCAGCAGGCCGCACAACAGGAGGCCGCCGACGAAGCCCAGAAGCGGCAGATGCAGCAGGCCTTGCAGCAGGCGCAGCAGGACGGCGACCCGCAGCGGGTGGCGCCGCCGACGCCCGAGCAGCGCGCGCAGGCCGAGCAGCAGCAGGCCAACCAGCAGTTGCTGCGGCGCGTGCCGGACGATCCGGGTGCACTGCTGCGTCGCAAGTTCCTGCTCGAACACCAGCGTCGCCAGCGCGAAGGAGGACGGTGATGGAGATCTCAAGGACGCTGCTGGCGCTTGTGCTACTGCTGTGGGCGGGCATTGCGGGTGCAACGGTGCGCGCGGACGTGCAACCCCGGCGGATCAGCTTCGGCAACACCGCCACGCTGACGCTGGAGGCGGACGCGGTGAACGTGGTCCCCGACCTGGCGCCGCTGAACGGCAACTTCGTTGTCCGCGGGCAGTCGAGCAGCGTGCAGACCAGCATCATCAACGGGCAGCAGAGTGCGCGCACCACTTACATCGTCGAGATCGAGCCGCGCAGCGAGGGCGTGCTGACGATTCCGGCGATCCCCTTCGGCAGCGAGAGCAGCGAGCCGCTGGTGCTCGAGGTCACGCCGGCGCAGCAGGGCTCGGCGGCGCGCGGCGATCCTTACTGGATCGACGCCGAACTGGGCAGCACCTCGCCCTATGTGCAGCAGGCCGTGAGCTACACCGTGCGCCTGTACTACTCGGTCCCGATCAGCGACGGCAAGCTCGACGCCGAAGCGCCGGCGAACGCCAGCCTGAGGCAACTTGGCGAGGATCGCCAGTGGCAGGAGGAGATCGACGGCCGCCGCCACGGCGTGGTCGAGCGCCGCTACCTGCTGATCCCCGAGCGCAGCGGTGCGCTCGAACTGGCTCCTGCGCGCTTCCGTGGCTCCGCTCAGGTGAGCGGAGGCGGCGGATTTTTTGGTCGGGTACAAAGCATCAGCGCGGTCGGACCACGTTTGCGCCTGGACGTGCGTGCACAGCCCGACGGCGCGCCGCAGCCGTGGATCGTCGTGCGCAGCCTTGGTCTTGCGCGCGCCGCGCTGCCAGCCGGTGCGCGTGTCGGCGAGCCGCTGCTGCTGGAGCTGACGTTGAGCGCCGATGGCGCGCTGTCGGACCAGTTGCCGGACCTGGAATTGCCGGCGATTGCCGACGCCCAGGTGTTCCCGGAAGCGATGCAGCGCACGGACAGCGTCGTCGAAGGCCAGCCGGTGGCGGTTCTGAAGCGTCGCTTCGCGATCGTGCCCGCGCGCGAGGGTCGCCTGAATCTGCCGGAAGTCCGCGTGCCCTACTGGAACCTCGACCAGGATCGCGCCGACGCAGCCGTGCTGGCGCCCGCCAGTCTGGAGATCGCGGCGGCGGCGGTGGCGATGGCGCCGATGCCGGCCGTCCCTGCGGTCGCAGACGGCGCGGTCCGGGTGCCGGATCGGCACGTGGACGATGCCGTGCCCTGGCGGTGGGTCAGCGTGTGGTTGACCTGCGCGCTGCTCGCCGCACTCGTCTGGGGCTGGCGGCGCGGTCAGCCGCCACCGCGGAGCACAGCGCCTCCCGCGCGCACGCTCGACCTGATGCCGCTGCGTCGCGCACTGGATGGAGGAGATCTGGTGGAGATCGCCGATGCACTGCGTCATTGCTGCGAGCCGCCGGCGCTGAATCTTGGCGTGCTGCTGGACCTGATCGACGACCCTGCTCAGGACGAGGCCTTGCGGGCTCTGCAAAGGCTGCGTTGGGCAGGCGCGGGTGAGCACGCCAGCGTGCGCGCGCAGCTGCGCGCGACCTTCCGCAACGGTCCGCGACTGCGGAAGGTCGGGATGATGGCCAAGTCCCAGGTGCTGCCGCCGCTGTACCCGGCGCGCTGAACACGGGAACCCCGCGATCATTCGTGGGGGCGCGGTGGAGCCACAGCGCTCCAGTCGCGCGGAAACGGCATTCGGCGAGCTTGCCGACCGTTGCCGCTTCGCCGCGTTCTCCCTTCAACGACTTTTTCCCGCGACCGGCCTTGCGGTCGTCCATACGTCTCGTTTGACGCATCGCAGCATGCTGTGATCTAGTCGAAACGCATGCCGATCCGAGCATGCGCTCCAGCGATTGCGGCGAAGCTCCGGTGCGGCGGGCCGGACGGCGGAGGATCGACATGGCACAGGCTGCGGCGAGCGCCGGTCTCTACGATGCGGCCTTCGAGAAGGACAGTTGCGGCTTCGGCCTGATCGCCCAATTGGACGACAAGCCCTCGCGCGCGATCGTCGACGCCGCCCTCGATGCGCTGCGGCGCATGACCCACCGCGGCGCAGTCGCTGCCGATGGTCGCAGCGGTGATGGCTGCGGCCTGTTGTTGCGGCGCCCGGAGGCTTTCCTGCGCGCGGCGGCGGCCGAGGCCGGCATCGAGCTGCCGGAGTGCTTCGCTTCCGGCCTGGTGTTCCTGCCGCACGCGCAGGCCGATGCCGAGCGCGCGCGGGTCACGCTGGAGGCCGAGTTCAGCGCGGCCGGCCTCACGCTCTGCGGCTGGCGCGCGGTTCCCGTGGAGGTTTCGATCTGTGGCGAGGAAGCGCGGCGGACCTTGCCCGCGGTCGCGCAGGTCTACGTCGGCGTGCGCGAGGACGTCGACATCCCGGCTTTCGAGCGCTCGCTGTTCCAGGCGCGCCGGCGCGCCGAGATCGCGCTCGCGGACCTGCCCGATTTCCACGTGGTGTCGCTGTCCACGCAGGTCTTCGCGATCAAGGGCATGGTCATGCCCGAGCACCTGCCAGCCTTCTACAGCGACCTCGCGCGCCCGGAACTCGCGACCAGCGCGGTGACCTTCCACCAGCGCTTCTCGACCAACACGATGCCGCGCTGGCCGCTTGCGCAGCCCTTCCGCTTCCTCGCCCACAACGGCGAGATCAACTCGATCCAGGGCAACCGCAACTGGATGCGCGCGCGCGGCCCACGTTTCCGCTCGCCGCTGATCGATTTCCGCGAGCTGCAGCCGCTGGTGTCGATGACCGGTTCGGACTCGCAGACCCTCGACAACATGCTGGAATGCCTGTTGATCGGCGGCATGGATCTGCTCCAGGCCATGCGCATCCTGATCCCGCCGGCCTGGCGCGACCGCGAGGACCTCGACGCCGACATCAAGGCCTTCTACGAGTACTACCAGCTGCACATGGAGCCCTGGGACGGGCCGGCCGGCATCGTCCTGCTCGACGGGCGCTACGCTGCGTGCACGCTCGACCGCAACGGCTTGCGCCCGGCGCGCTACCTGCGCACGCGCGACCGCCACGTGGTGATCGCTTCGGAGGCGGGCGTATACGATGTGCCGGCCTCGGAAGTGGTCGAGAAGGGCCGTCTCGGACCTGGCGAGATGGTCGCCGTGGACCTGCTGCGCGGCGAGTTCCTGAAGAGCACGGATATCGACGCCATCAACCGCGCGCGCGCGCCCTTCCGGCGCTGGATGAAGACCGGTGTGCGCTACCTGCAGAACTCGCTGATCGACCCTTCGCTCGCCATCGAACCCTGGGATGCGCCGACGCTGGCGGTGCACCAGAAATTGTTCGGCCTGTCCCGCGAGGAACGCGACACGGTGCTGAAATCGCTCGCCGAGGGTGAGTCCGAAGCCACCGGATCGATGGGCGACGACACCCCGGTCGCGGTGATGTCGGCGCAGCCGCGCTCGCTCTACGACTACTTCCGCCAGGCTTTCGCCCAGGTCACCAACCCACCCATCGATTCCCTGCGCGAACACCGGGTGATGTCGCTGATGACCCAGCTCGGACGCGAGTGCAACGTCTTCGAGGCGGCGCCGCAGTACGCGCGCCAGATCGTGCTCGCCTCGCCGATCCTGTCGCAGCGCAAGTTGAAGCAGATCCTCGCGATGATCGATTTCGGCGGGCACGTCGAGATCGACATCAACTATCCGCAGAGTGAGTCGTTGCCGCAGGCGCTGACGCGCTTTTGCGAGCAGGCCGAGGACGCGGTTCGTGCCGGCACCCTGCTGGTCTTCCTCAGCGACCGCCACACCGCGCCGGACAAGGTGCCGGCGCATGCGCTGCTCGCGGTCGGCGCGGTGCACCAACACCTGACGCGGGTCGGCCTGCGCGCGGCCTGCAACATCGTCGTCGAGACTGCAACCGCGCGCGATCCGCACCATTTCGCCTGCCTGATCGGTTTTGGCGCCACCTGCGTGCAGCCGTATCTCGCCTACCAGTCGCTGCTGGCGCTGGTCAGGGGCGGCCAGATCAAGCGGCGCTTCGGCGAGCCGCTGGAACTCGGTCGCAGCTACCGGCGCGGCATCCGCAAGGGCATGCTCAAGATCCTGTCGAAGATGGGCATTTCCTGCGTCGACAGCTACCGCGGCGCGCAGTTGTTCGAGGTCGTCGGGCTCGCGCGCGAGGTGGTCGAGCGCTGCTTCACCGGCACGCCGAGCCGCATCGAGGGCGCCGGCTTCGCCGAACTCGAGGGCGAGCAGCGCGCGTTGGCCGCACAGGCCTGGAACGCGAACGCACTGGTCGCGCCCGGCGGGCTGCTGAAGTTCGTGCAGGGCGGCGAGTACCACATGTACAACCCCGACGTGATCGCGCGCCTGCAGGCGGCGGTGCGCTCGGGCGACTACGAGCTCTATCGCGAGTACGCCGAGGTGGTGAACGCGCGCCCGGCTTCGGCGCTGCGCGACCTGCTCGACTTGCACGGCGACCGGGATCCGGTCGCGCTCGACGAGGTCGAGTCGGTCGATGCGATCATCAAGCGCTTCGATTCCGCCGGCATGTCGCTCGGCGCGCTGTCGCCGGAAGCGCACGAGGCGCTCGCCATCGCGATGAACCGCCTCGGCGCGCGCAGCAACTCGGGCGAGGGCGGCGAGGATCCGGCGCGCTACGGGTCCGAGCGTATGAGCAAGATCAAGCAGGTCGCCTCGGGCCGCTTTGGCGTCACGCCGGAGTACCTGATCAACGCCGAGGTGCTGCAGATCAAGGTCGCGCAGGGCGCCAAGCCCGGCGAGGGCGGCCAGTTGCCCGGCCACAAGGTCGACGAGACCATTGCGCGGCTGCGCTACGCGCGCCCCGGCATCGGCCTGATCTCGCCGCCGCCGCACCACGACATCTATTCGATCGAAGACCTCGCGCAACTGATCTACGACCTCAAGGAGATCAACCCCGAGGCGCTCGTGTCGGTCAAGCTGGTCTCGCACGCGGGCGTTGGCACCATCGCCGCGGGCGTGGTCAAGGCCTACGCCGACCTCATCACCATTTCCGGCCACGACGGCGGCACCGGCGCCAGCCCGGTTTCGTCGATCAAGTACGCCGGCACGCCCTGGGAGCTGGGGTTGTCCGAAGCGCACCAGACGCTCAAGCGCAATGGCCTGCGCCAGCGCGTGCGTTTACAGACCGATGGCGGCCTCAAGACCGGTCTCGACGTGCTGAAGGCCGCCGCGCTCGGCGCCGAGAGCTTCGGCTTCGGCACGGCGCCGATGGTCGCGCTCGGTTGCAAGTACCTGCGCATCTGCCACCTCAACAACTGCGCGACCGGCATCGCCACCCAGCACCCGGTGCTGCGCAAGGCGCATTTCGTCGGCCTGCCGGAGATGGTCGAGCACTTCTTCCGCTTCGTGGCGATGGAAGTGCGCGAGAGGCTCGCGGCGCTCGGACTGCGTTCGCTCGCGGAGCTGGTCGGTCGGACTGACCTGCTGCGCGTGCGTGAAGGCGCCAATGCCAAGCAACGTGGGCTCGACCTGAGGCCGCTGCTGAGTCTGGACGACATGGCGACCGACGCGCCGAACTGCTGCGTGGACACGCGCAATCCGCCACACGACAAGGGTGCGCTGGCCGCACGCATGCTCGACGACACGCGCGCGGCGATCGCCGACAAGCGCGGTGGCGTCTTCCACTACGAGGTCAGCAACCGTGATCGCAGCATCGGTGCACGTTTGTCGGGCGAGATCGCGCGTCGCCACGGCAACCTCGGCATGGCCGAGCAGTCGCTGACCCTGCGGCTGACGGGTTCTGCCGGCCAGAGCTTCGGTGCCTGGAATGCGGGCGGCCTGTTGCTCGACCTGACCGGTGAGGCGAACGACTACGTCGGCAAGGGCATGGCCGGCGGCAAGATCGTGGTGCGCCCACCGGCCGGCGCGGGCTTCGTCGCCCGCGAGACCGTGATCGTCGGCAACACCTGCCTGTACGGCGCCACCGGCGGCGAGCTGTTCGCGGCCGGCCGCGCCGGCGAGCGCTTCGCGGTGCGCAACTCGGGCGCGCTCGCGGTGGTCGAGGGCACCGGCGACCACTGCTGCGAGTACATGACCGGCGGCTGCGTGCTGGTGCTCGGTCGCACCGGCCTCAACTTCGGCGCCGGCCTGACCGGCGGTTTTGCCTACGTGCTCGATCTCGAACGCGATTTCGTCGATCGCTACAACCCGGAGCTGATCGACATCCTGCGCATCACCGAGGGCATGGAGAACTACCACGCCCACCTGCGCGACCTGCTGAAGCGCCACCACCAGGAAACCGGCAGCGAATGGGCCGCCGAACTGGTGGACGACTACCGCGACGTGCTGCCGCGCTTCTGGGTGGTCAAGCCAAAGGCGGCGAGCCTGGAGAGCTTGAGCGAGACGCTGAAGAGGGCGGCCTGACCAAGCAGGAAAAAGGAAAAGGGAAAATGGAAAAAGGGAAAGACGGGCAGGCCGCTGGCAGTCGCGATGCCGAAAAAACCGAGGCATCCGCAGCACCGTGGTCGCCTCGCGGTGCCGTAGCCCTTCCATTTTCCCTTTCCCTTTTTCCTGATTCCTCATGGACCCGCTGAAGTTCCTCAAAGTCCCGCGCCAGATGCCGGCGGAACTGCCGGTGGCGGTACGCGTGCTCGGTCATGGCGAGATCTACGGCCAGTTCGCCGCCGAGCAGGCGGCCGACCAGGCCGAGCGCTGCCTGGATTGCGGCAATCCTTACTGCGAGTGGAAGTGTCCGGTCCACAACTACATCCCGAACTGGCTGAAGCTGGTGCAGGAGGGGCGCATCGTCGAGGCCGCCGAGCTCTCGCACGAGACCAATCCCCTGCCGGAGATCTGCGGTCGGGTGTGTCCCCAGGATCGTCTCTGCGAGGGCGCCTGCACGCTCAACGACGGTTTCGGTGCGGTCACCATCGGCGCGATCGAGAAGTACATCACCGACGAGGCGATCCGCCTGGGTTGGAAGCCGAATCTCTCGGCCGTGCGCCGCAGCGGCAAACGTGTGGCGATCGTCGGCGCCGGGCCCGCCGGGCTCGCCGCCGCCGATGGCCTCGTGCGCCGCGGCATCGATGCCGTGGTCTACGACCGCCAGCGCGAGATCGGCGGTCTGCTGACCTTCGGCATCCCGCCCTTCAAGCTCGAGAAGATCGTTGTCGAGCGTCGCCGGCAGTTGCTCGAAGGGATGGGGGTGCAGTTCCGACTCGGTGTCGAGATCGGCACCGATGTCCGATTCGACCAGTTGTTGGCCGAATACGACGCCGTTTTCCTCGGCATGGGCGCCTACCGTGCGCTCGACGGCGCATTGCCAGGGCTGAATCTCATCGGCGTGCATCCGGCGCTGCGCTACCTGATCGGCAACGTCCACCGCGTGATGGGCTGGCCCGACACCGGTCCGGCGATCGATTTCTCCGGCCAGCGCGTGGTGGTGCTTGGCGGCGGCGACACCGGCATGGACTGCGTGCGCACGGCGATCCGCCAGGGCGCGGCTGAAGTGAGCTGCGTCTACCGTCGCGACGAGGCCAACATGCCGGGCTCGCGTCGCGAGGCGAAGAACGCGAAGGACGAAGGCGTCCGCTTCCTCTACAACCGCCAGCCGCTCGCAATCGTCGGCGATGAAGGCAGGGTGGTCGGCGTGCGCGTGGTCGAGACCCGCCTCGGTGCGCCGGACGCGAGAGGCCGTCGGCACCCGGAGAACGTGCCGGGTACCGAAATGGTGCTCGCCGCCGACGCGGTGGTGATCGCCTTTGGCTTCCAGGCCGATCCGCCTGAATGGTTCGCCGACCACGGCATCGCCGTCCATGCCGACGGTCGTACCGACATCGGCGATCCGGTGCTGCGGCCGCGGCCCTACCAGACCAGTCACGCGAAGGTGTTCGCCGGCGGCGACATGGTGCGCGGCGCCGACCTCGTGGTCACCGCCGTCTACGAAGGTCGCGAGGCCGCGCGCAGCATCGCCAGCTACCTCGGCGTGTCGGGCTAGGCTCGACCCGCGCCCAGCCGCATCTGCTCCGGTGCGGCCGTTCAGGCTGCGCGCCGGGGTTCCTCCGGCAGCCAGGGCTCGGGCTGTGGCCATGGTGGCCGCGGCGCGTCCGGATCGAGCACGCGCATCCCGACCTGGTAGGGAACGAGTGCCTCGGCACCGAAACGCGCGATGTAGGCATAGATCTCGTCGTCGCTTGCCGCCACGAAGCAGCGCATATGGGTCTCCCGGCCGGTTCCTGCGACTGCGTCGGGGCGTTCCTCGCGAGCCCTGCAGTGCGAACGGTCTGGGGGCCAGTCGAGCACGCCGGCGCGCCCCGCGGATGACGACTGCGTGGCGAATTGCGGGCGCCGCGGGAGGCGCACGCACCGAGTAATCCCGGCCAAACGATTCGCTCGCCCGGCGACCGATCAGGATGCTTCGCGCGCGGCTTTCGCGCATGCTCTGCGCCATTCCGCAACGAGGTGCAGGCGCCATGGCGGCATGGGGGTGGATGATGGGTCTGGCGGTGCTGCTGGGAGTCGGCCCGGGTGCTGCCGGCGCAATGACCCTGCATCAACAGGAGATCGCGGCCTGGCGCGCCAGCCGCGTCGAGCGCCTGACCGCCCCGGAGGGCTGGTTGTCGCTGGTCGGACTGCACTGGGTCGAGACCGGGAAGACGACCACGCTCGGCAATGGCGACGGCGTGGATGTCGACCTCGGCCGCGGCCCGGTGCATCTGGGTGAGCTCGAGTGGCAGGACGACAAGGTCTACTTCGTCGCGGCACCCAAGTCCGGCGCGATGGTGGGCGAAGCCGTGGTCGAACGCGTCGAACTGCTGCCCGCCGACGCGCGGGAGCCGGTGCGGGTGCACTTCGGCGACACCGCCAGCCTGGAGTTGATCGAACGCGGCGGTCGCCACGCGCTGCGCGTGCGCGACAGCGCAGCGCCCGCGCGCGCGGGCTTCAGCGGCATTTCCTACTTCGACATCGACCCGACCTGGCGCATCGAGGCACGCTTCGAGCGCTATCCGGAGCCGCGCACCATCGAGGTGGCGACCGTCGTCGGCACCCTGGAGGCTTATCCGAATCCCGGTCGCATCGTGTTCGAGCGCGACGGAAAGGCCCACAGCATCGAGGCGCTGGTCGAGGAGGGCAGCGAGGCCTATTTCCTGATCATCGCCGACCGCAGCAGCGGCAAGGAGACCTACGGCATGGCGCGTTACCTCTACGCCGGGCCGGAGCAGGGGGATCGGATCGTGATCGACTTCAACCGCGCCTACAATCCGCCCTGCGTGTTCACCGACTACGCCACCTGCCCGATGCCGCCGGAGGGCAACCGGCTCGACTTGTACGTGGCGGCGGGCGAGAAGATCTACCGCGGCAAGCACTGAACGGAGACGCCGCCAATGCGCGCATCCCTGCTGGCAATCCTGCTGCTGGCCTCGCCGCTCGCCGCCATGGCCGGGGACGAGACTCCCGCGCCGACCAACGAGCGCCGCTCCAGCGTGCTCCTGCTGGGTCGCGTCGCCGGCAGCGAGAGCTACGTCCAGCAGGGCGACGAGCACATCGCGCGCTACAAGTTCGATGATCGCGGCCGTGGCCCGAACCTGGAGGTGCGCTGGCGCCTGGACGCCAGGCAATTGCCGACCTCCGTGCGCATCACGGGAGTCGACTATCTGAAGGCACCGGTGGACGAGTGGTACACCAACGAGCGTGCGGTGGCCAACTGGAAGAGCAGCGCCGAACAGGGGTCGATTGCCGGTGCGCACGAACATTTCTACCTTCCGATCGAATCGCCGCCGAGCTTCGTCGGTGTGCTTGCGCACGCGCTGCTCGCGGACGCCGACGGCGAGATCGAGTTGTTGCCGGGCGGCAAGGCGCGTATCAGCGAAGCCTTGACGATCCCCGAGCCCGGCGCCAAGGGACGCCGCAAGCGTGAGCTGATTGCCTACGAGATCAGTGGCATCGGCTTCAGTCCGGAGCTGGTGTGGTTCGATGCCGATGGCGTCTACCTGGGCCAGGTCGGCGAGTGGCTCAGCGTCCTGTCCGAAGGTCGCGAAGCCTGGTTGCAGCCGCTGCTGGAGGCACAAGCGCGTCACGAACGGGCACGCGCCGAGGATTGGGCCAAGCGCTATGCGCATCGCCACGACGACGCACTGCTGATCGAAGGCGCTACCGTCTTCGATTCGCGCAGTGGGCTCGCTCGGGAGGCCAGCGTGTTGGTGGTCGGCAAGCGCATCGTCGCAGTCGGCGACCAGACGCAGATGGCGTTTCCGGAAAAGATCGAACGCCTCGATGCCCGCGGTCGATGGCTGTTGCCGGGACTTTGGGACAATCATGTTCACCTGGGCGGCGTCGACGGCGTCCTGCATCTGGCTGCAGGCGTCACCAGCGTGCGCGATCTCGCCAACGACGAGGCATCGCTGCCGGATCGGATCGAACGCATCCGCAAGGGTGAGGAACTCGGACCACGGGTGCTTGCGGCCGGCTTCATGGACGGCAGCGGTCCCTACGCCGGGCCCACACGGGTGCTGATCGACAGCGCCGAGGACGCGGAAAAATGGGTCGAGTGGTATGCGCAGCACGGTTACGAACAGATCAAGGTCTATTCCTCGCTGAAGCCGGAACTGGTGCCGCTGATCGCACGGCTGGCGCACGCTCGCGGACTGCGCCTGTCCGGGCACGTGCCGGCGACCATGAGCGCCGAGCAATTCGTTGCCGCCGGTGCCGACGAGATCCAGCACCTGAACTTCATCTTCCTCAATTTCCTGATGAAGGAAGCGCCGGACACGCGCGACATGACCCGCTTCACCGCGATCGGCCGCTACGCGCACACCATCGACCCGGAGAACGAGCGCGAGCGCACGTTCATCGCGCTGCTGGCGAACCAGCGCATCGTGGTCGATCCGACCATCAACCTCTTCGAGAACTTCTTCGAGGCCAAGGCTGGCGAAATCGGCCCCGGCTACCGCGGCATCGCTGCACGCCTGCCGCCCCAGGTTCAGCGAGAATTGCGGCTGGGGGGATTGAAGCCGCCGGCGGGCCAGGAGAAGAACTACGCGGAGGCTTTCCCATCGATGCTGCGCATGCTCGCCGCCCTGCACCAAGCGGGCGTGCCGATCGTGCCCGGCACCGACGCGATGGCTGGTTTCGCGCTGCTGCGCGAACTCGAGCTCTACGAAGCCGCCGGCATCCCGCGCGCCGATATCCTGCGAATGGCCACGCTGGGCTCGGCCGAGGTCAACCGGCGCGCACACGAGCTCGGTGTGATCGCGCCCGGCTGGTATGCCGACCTGATCCTGCTCGACGCCGACCCCATGCAGTCGATCAGCGCGCTGCGGCGCGTGCGCCGGGTGATCAAGGATGGCGTCAGTTATCTGCCGGATGAGCTGTATGCGGCGGTCGGTGTCAAGCCCGATCCATGAGCCAGTTTGCGCTGATCGTCGCCCACGACCGCCGCCGTGCGATTGGTCGCGACGGGCGCATGCCCTGGCATCTTCCGGATGATCTGCGCCATTTCCGTGCGCTCACCCTGGGCGGCGTGGTGCTGATGGGCCGACGCACCTTCGATTCGCTCGGCAAGCCGCTGGCCGGGCGTGAGAACTGGGTGCTTACGCGCGACCCCGCGTGGAGCGCGCCCGGTGTGCGCGTGCTGCATGCCTGGGAAGACGTGCGCGGCGCGGCAGCGCAGGCGCAACTGTGGGTCATCGGCGGCGGCGAGGTGTACCGCCTGGCGCTGGCCGACGCCACGCGCATCGAAAGCACCGAGATCGACACCGAGGTCGCCGGCGCCGACACCTGGTTCCCGGCGATCGGCACCTCCGCCTGGGTCGAGCTCGCGCGCGAGGCGCATGCTGCCGATGCGCGCCACGCGCATGCCTTCGAGTTCGTCAGCCGCATGCGTCGCGCGTAAGCGTCGCGTCCGGACCTGGCAGCTGGCGCGCATTCAATCGCGGTCGCCCATCTCATCCAGCGACAAGAGATCGGCGTCACCGGACTTCGGTTGGGCGCAGTCCACCGCGATGAACACCGGTTCGTCCTGCAACTTGAGCGCCGTCAGCTTGCCGCCCCACACGCAGCCGGTGTCGAGTCCGTACACGCCCATGCCCTGGAAACGCCCCAGTGCCGACCAGTGTCCCGCAACCACGCGAAGCTCGCGCGGCTTGTGTCCGGGTACTTCGAACCAGGGGTGGAAACCCACCGGCTGCGTACCCGGCGCGCCCTTCGATTCGAAGCAAATCTGCCCGCGCGGATCGCAGTAGCGCATTCGCGTCAAGGCGTTGATGGTCGCGCGGGTGCGATCCAGGCCCTTGAGGCGCCGGCTCCATCCGCCGGGGCGGTCCCCGTACATGCGCAACAGCGTGCTTTTGTAGCCCTTGCCGCGCAGCTCCTTTTCGACGCGCTCGGCCTCGATCATCGCGCGTTGCAGCGACCACTGCGGCGAGAGACCCGCATGCACCATCATGAAACCCAGCGATGTATCCACGTGCAGCAGTGGCCGCTGGCGCAGCCAGTCGATCAGATCCGGGCCATCGGCGGCATCGAGCACGCGCTTCAGGTCCTGGTTCTTCTGCCGACGCTCGGTGGCCTTGACGCTTTCGGCCACCAGGTGCAGGTCGTGGTTGCCAAGCACGCAGACCGCGGCGTTTCCCAGGCCGCGGATGTAGCGCAGCGTTTCCAGCGACTGGCCGCCGCGGTTGACCAGATCGCCGGTGAACCACAAGCGGTCGTGCGCAGGATCGAAGGCCAGGCGATCAATCAGTCTCAGCAGCGTGTCGTAACAGCCCTGGACGTCGCCGATCGCGTAGGTGCTCACGTGCGCTCCGTTCGCGTCAGTGCAGGGTGCGTGGGATCGACAGCGAGAACGCGGCGATCGGTGCCTCGAACGAAGTGCCATCGTCGGCCAGCATCCGATAGCTGCCTTGCATGCTGCCAACGCTGGTCTCCAGCACCGCGCCGCTGGTGTATTCGAACCCCTGACCAGGGTCCAGATGCGGCTGTTCGCCAACAACGCCTTCGCCGCGCACTTCCCGGACCTTGCCCTCGGCATCGACGATGCGCCAGTGGCGGCTCATCAGGCGCACCGCGATGGCGCCGCTGTTGCGCAGGTTGACGGTGTAGGCGAACACGAAATGCCGATCCTCCGGACGTGACTGCTCGGCCACGTATCGGGCCTGCACGACGACGTCGATTCGATAGCGCGGCTTGCTCATCCGCCTAAATAGCGACAACCCGCCAACGGCTGCAACCAAGGTAAGCGCTGAACCACCGTCATGGCGACTTGACATGCTTTTGCTCACAAGTAGCATAACTAATGCGTCGGCCGTCCGGCGTTTCATTGGCCGTCGATAATGCTCACAGTGAGCATAAGGAGTTCCCAATGCACACATTCGCGCCCGACAAGGCTTCGACCGATGCCCCCGTGGAGATGGGCATCGCGCTGGAGACGCAATACGCGAGTCTGTACGAGCGCGTTCGCGCGCAGATCGATCCCCTCGACTGGTCGCTGCACCTGCCATACATCGATGCGATCCGCAAGCTGAAGTCGCAGCGGCGGGCCGTGGTGCTCGCGCACAACTACCAGGCACCGGAGATCTTCCATACGGTCGCCGACATCGCCGGCGACTCGCTGGCGCTGGCGCAGCGCGCCGCCGCCACCGAAGCCGACGTGATCGTCTTGTGTGGCGTGCACTTCATGGCCGAGACCGCGAAAATCCTGAACCCCGGAAAGGTCGTGTTGATTCCGGACGCGCAGGCTGGCTGTTCGCTGGCATCCTCGATCTCCGTGGCCGATATCCGCCTGTTGCGCGAACGGTATCCGGGTGCACCGGTCGTGACCTACGTCAATACGAGCGCCGCGGTGAAGGCCGAGTCCGACATCTGTTGCACCTCGGCGAATGCGCTGGCGATCGTCGAGTCGCTGCCCGAGGACACCGTCATCTTCCTGCCCGATCGGTATCTGGGTCGCCATGTGGCGCGCCAGACACGCAAGCGCCTGGTGTTATGGGAAGGTCGTTGCGAGGTCCACGAACGTTTCAGTGGCGAGCAGATCCGTGCCTTGCGCAAGCCCGGCATGGTCGTGCTCGCACACCCCGAGTGTCCGCCGGATGTGCTCGATGCAGCCGATTTCGTCGGATCGACCGCAGCGATGGGCGATGCCATCCGCGGCGGCAGCATCGACCACGTGCTGCTGATCACCGAGTGCTCGATGGCCGACAACCTTGCGATCGAATATCCGCACGTGCGTTTCTCGCGCCCTTGCAATCTGTGTCCGTACATGCGTCGGATCACGTTACCGAAGATCCATCGAGCCCTGTGCGAGCTCGCGCCCGCGGTCGAAGTCGATGCCGACGTTGCGCTGCGGGCACGCAAGGCCTTGCAGCGGATGCTCGCCGTGGGTAGGCGCGAGGTGGCCTGACCAATTTCGTCAGTAGCGGACGTGCTGGGTTCATTGTTGTGGAACAGTGCCTAGAATGCGCACCGCCTCACAACAATCCGTCACGTGCGGCGCGACACTGCAAGCGAGACTGAGCTGCGGGACGGGGCTGCGACTTCAAGGGGCGTCGAGATGTCGGAACAATACGATCTGATCGTCGTAGGCAGCGGGGCCGCGGGTCTCAGTGTGGCCCTTGGATCCGGTGGCGGGCTGCGTGTCGCAGTCGTCAGTCGCGGTGTTGCCGGCCTGGATGGTGCCACCTGTTGGGCTCAGGGGGGGCTCGCGGCGGCGGTCGGGCAGGGCGATTCCGCCGGCCAGCATGCCGTCGACACGATCACCGCCGGCGCTCGGCACAACCACAAGTCGGCCGTGCGCTGGATGACCGAGAGTGCACCGGACGTGCTCCGTTGGCTGCTCGCGATGGGCATGCAGTTCGACACCGTCAACGGTCGTATTGCGCTCGGTCGTGAAGCTGCTCACACGTTTCCGCGCATCCTTCACGCCGGCGGCGACGCTACCGGCGCCGAACTCGCGCGCGTGCTGCGCGAGGCAGCGATGCGCCAGTCCTGGATCGACCGCCACGAATTCGCCGACGCCTGCGAGATCCTCAAACACGGCAACCAGGCGGTCGGCGTGCTGGTGCGCAACCGGCGCGGCGAGCAGATGCGACTGCTGGCGCCCAGCGTGGTACTCGCTACCGGCGGTATCGGCCAGTTGTATCGCCACACCAGCAACCCGGCCGAAGCCGATGGCTCAGGTCTCGCGCTTGCGCATGTGGCCGGCGCCGAACTTGTCGACCTCGAGTTCGTCCAGTTCCATCCGACCGCGCTGTCGCCGCGCGCGGACGATCCGTCCACACAGTTGCCGCTGGTCACCGAAGCGTTGCGTGGTGCCGGCTGCCAATTGATCAACGATCAGGGCGCGCGCTTCATGGTCGCGGCAAGTTCGCAGGCGGAACTGGCGCCGCGAGACGTTGTCGCGCGAGCCGTTTATGACCAGCTCACGCGCGGCAACCGGGTGTTCCTCGACGTGCGCCCGCTCGGCGACCGCGTGCGGGCGCAGTTCCCGAATTTTGTCCAGATCTGCGCGCAGCGAGGGTTGGATCCACGCGTGCAGCCAATCCCCATCGTTCCCGCTGCGCACTACCACATGGGTGGCATCAAGGTCGACCTGCACAGCATGTCGCGCGTACCCGGCCTGTACGCGGTCGGCGAAGTCGCATGTACCGGCGTGCACGGTGCCAACCGGTTGGCGAGCAATTCGCTGCTGGAGGCAATCGCCTTCGGCAAGGCGCTGGGTGAGCGGCTCGCGCAACGTGGCCCGGTGGCACCGATCACGCGCGTCGATCCGGTGGTCGGCCACGCCGCGCGCGCCGAGTCGACGAACGATCAGATGGTGCTTGGTCGTCTGCGTCAGCTCATGTGGTCCGATGTCGGCATTGTGCGCAGCAGCGAAAGTCTGCAATCGGCGCTCGGCCAGATTCAGGTACTCGAGCGTCGTTGTCTCGCGGGTGCGCCGGTGCTGAGGCAGTTGACCACGGCACGCTTGATTGTCGAAGCCTGCCTGCGTCGTCGCGAGAGTCTGGGGGCGCATTACATCGGAGGCGCCACCCACGCGCACTGGTCGCCACGATCCGGCCAGGCGGTCGCTTGAGCGTGCACGAATCGGGCGACGTGCCGCTGACGCTTGTCATCGGCAACAAGAATTACTCTTCGTGGTCGTTGCGACCGTGGGTGCTGCTGCATCACTACGGCATCGACTTCCTCGAGCGCCGCATCGCGCTCGACACAGCGGATTTCGCCGCGGAGGCGCTGCGTTGGTCTCCAGTCGCGCGCGTGCCGGTGCTGGTGCACGGGCCGCTCGTGGTATGGGATTCGCTCGCGATTGTCGAGTACCTGAACGAGCAAGCACTGGAAGGCAGGGGTTGGCCGGCGGACGTGGCTCAACGTGCCCGCGCCCGCAGCCTCGTCGCCGAAATGCACGCCGGCTTCGCGGCGATGCGCAGCGAGTTGCCGATGAACGTGCGCAGGCTTCCATGCCCAGTGTCCATGAGCGCGAATTGCGTGCGTGACCTCGGTCGCGTGCGATCGGTCTGGAACGGGCAACTGGAGCGGTACGGAGGCCCATGGCTGTTCGGGGCGGACTACGGCATCGCGGACGCCTTCTACGCGCCGGTCGCATTTCGCCTGCACAGCTACGCAGTCGCAGTGGAAGGGCACGCGGCGAGCTACCTGGCTACTCAGTTGGCACATGCACCGATGCGCATGTGGGCCACCGATGCGAACGCGGAAGTTGAGGTGATCGAATCCGACGAGCGCTGAGCGGTGGCGAACCGGGATGGCATGCACACTCGACTTCCCGCGGAGCGGCCACGGCTTGAGCGACGCGTCGGCCAACTCTGTTCGCGGATGAACGGAACTTGAAAAATTTCAGACTGGGCATTGACAGCCATCTCTGTTGAAGTATGATGGCGAGCTCTCCCGGCGAGATGTCGGCGAGGAGTGGGATGTGTGGGAAGGCTCTTTGACAACGGATTCGGAGTGTCTTGTGTGGGCGCTTGGTCG
>JABAQR010000009.1 GCA_019187485.1 Lysobacterales bacterium
ACCGAGGCCCCGCGCAGGGCGCGCAGCAACAAGGTCTCGGCCTGGTCGTCCTGGTGGTGCGCGAGGAGCAGGCGCTCGCCCGTGCCGAGGACCGCCGCGAAGGCCGCCAGCCGCGCCGCCCGCGCGGCCGCCTCGATGCCTTGCCCGCGGGCATCCACGCGCACGCGCCGAACCGTGCAGCGCAGGCCCAGCGTTTGTGCGGCAGCAGTCACGCGCGCCGCCCAGTGGTCGGCATCGGGGTGCAAGCCATGGTGCACATGGACCACGTGCAGACCGAGCGCACGCAGCCGCTCGCTGCGCGCCGCGCAATGCACCAGCAGGGTGGAATCGAGACCGCCGCTGCACCCCAGCCAGACCTGCGCGTCATCGTCGCCGAGTGCGTGCTCGATCGCGGCGGTCAGCGCGACCGTCGCGTCTTCACTCGATCTTGTGCGATCCATGGCCGCGCAGACGTCGGTAGCGCGCCTCAACCAGACTGCCGGCCTCGACGCGATCAAGACCGTCGAGCGCACGCAGCAGCGCGTCCTTGAGGCTCGCCGCCATCGCTGCCGGGTCGCGGTGGGCGCCACCGAGCGGCTCATCGATCACCTGGTCGACGAGGCCAAGTTGCAGCAACCTCGCCGACGTGATGCCGAGCGCGTCGGCCGCCTCGCGCGCGCGATCGGAACTTTTCCACAGGATCGAGGCGCAGCCCTCCGGCGAGATCACCGAATAGATCGAGTATTCGAGCATCAGCGTGCGGTCGCCGACGCCGATCGCGAGCGCGCCACCGGAACCGCCCTCGCCGATCACCGTGCACACGATCGGCACGCGCAACTCGGCCATCACCTCGAGGTTCTTCGCGATCGCCTCGGACTGGCCGCGCTCCTCGGCGCCGACGCCGGGATAGGCGCCCATGGTGTCGATGAAGGTCAGCAGGGGCAGGCCGAAGCGCTCCGCCATCTGCATCAGACGCAAGGCCTTGCGGTAACCCTCCGGGCGCGGCATGCCGAAATTGCGGCGCACCTTCTCCTTGGTGTCGCGGCCCTTCTCCTGGCCGATGAACATCACCGGACGGCCACCGATGCGCGCCAGGCCGCCGATGATCGCGGGGTCGTCGGCGTAGTGGCGATCGCCTTTCAGCTCGTGGAACTCGTCGAAGACCAGCGGCAGGTAATCGATGGTGTGCGGCCGCTGCGGATGCCGCGCCAGTTGCGCGATCTGCCACGGCGACAGGTTCGCGAAGATCGCCTGGGTCTTCTGCCGGCACTTGTCCTTGAGCTTGCCGATCTCCTCCTCGATGTTCAGCGCATTGCCCTGCCCCGCGAAGCGCAGCTCCTGGATCTTCGCCTCCAGTTCGGCGATCGGCTGTTCGAAGTCGAGGAAGGCGGGGTTCATCGGCAGGCGGATCGTGAAGAGCGCGGCAGGATAGCAGCACGGGGCGCGGGACACGGGGGTGAGACCCGGTCGCGCGCAGCGCGAGCCGATGCACCGCATCGGCAGGGACGAACGCCCGAAGGCTATGCCGGCGGGCCGGATCGGGGCACGGGGCGCTGGCACAAGCACCCGCCACAACTCAATATCCTACGGAGCGCCGAGCCGAAGCTGGCCTGAGGTCTTCCCGTGCCGCGTGCCGCCTGCCCCGCCGTTCACCCCAGCAGCGTCTTCACGCGCGCGCTGACCAGGGTCATGTCGGCGCGGCCGGCGGCCCTGGCCTTCATCGCCGCCATCACCTTGCCCATGCCCTGCGGACCGGCGGCGCCGGTTTCGGCGATCGCCTCGCGCACCAGCGCGTCGATCTCGTCCTGGCCGAGTCGCTGCGGCATGTAGACCTCGACCACCGCCACCTCGGCCTTCTCCTTGTCGGCCAGGTCCTGGCGGCCGGCGGCCTCGAACTGGGTGATCGAGTCGCGCCGCTGCTTCAGCATCTTCTCGAGCACGCGCAGCACGTCGGCATCGTCCAGCTCCGGCCGGCCGCCTTCGCTGCGGCCATCGATCTCGGCCTGCTTGATCGCCGCCTGGATCAGCCGCAGCGTCGCCAGGCGCTCCTTGTCGCCACCCTTCATGGCGGTCTTGACGTCGTCCATCAGTCGGGTCTTGAGACTCATCGTGGGTTCTTCCGGATCGGGGCGTGTGAGAGCGGAAAACAACAAAAGCCGCCGGCGGTTTCCCGCCGACGGCTTCCGGGTGTCCAAGGATCGCGTCCGGCGCGCGGCGCCGGGGACGCGGATCAGTACATCCGCTGGCGCTTGGTCACGTCGCGCGAGACGCGACGCAGGTTGCGCTTGACCGCGGCGGCGAGCTTGCGCTTGCGCTCCTGGGTCGGCTTCTCATAGAACTCGCGGCGGCGCACTTCGCTCAGCACACCGGCTTTTTCGCAGGAGCGCTTGAAGCGGCGCAGCGCAAACTCGAAGGGTTCGTTCTCGCGGACTTTGACGTTGGGCATTGGAACTCCGTGGTGACTTCTGCTGGCGCCTGGCGCCGAGCGAGCCCACAATCATAACCTGAACTTTGACGACTCGGCAAAGCATGCGCGTCCTCGGCATCGAGACCAGTTGCGACGAGACCGGCGTTGCGGTCTACGACACCGAGCTTGGCCTGCGCGCGCACGCGCTGCACACCCAGGCCGCACTGCACCAGGATTATGGCGGCGTGGTCCCGGAACTCGCGAGCCGCGACCACATCCTGCGACTGTTGCCGCTGGTCGACGAGGTGCTGGCGCAGGCGCGCCTGACTCGCCGCGATCTGGACGGCGTCGCCTACACCGAAGGCCCCGGACTGATCGGTGCGCTGCTGACCGGAGCGACGCTGGCCAAGACCCTGGCATGGGCGCTCGCCATCCCGGCACTCGGCGTGCACCACCTTGAGGGTCATCTGCTGGCGCCGCTGCTGGAAGAGCCGGCCCCGGCCTTTCCCTTCCTCGCGCTGATCGTCTCCGGTGGCCACAGCCTGCTGATGGACGTCGCCGGCGTCGGCCGCTACGCCTTGCTCGGCGACACCCTCGACGATGCCGCCGGCGAAGCCTTCGACAAGACCGCCAAGCTGCTCGGGCTGGGCTACCCGGGCGGGCCGGCACTGGCGCGGCTGGCCGAGTCGGGTGATTCGGCGTCCTTCCGCTTCGCGCGCCCGCTGACCGACCGGCCGACGCTGGACTTCAGCTTCAGCGGCCTCAAGACCCAGGTGCTGCTGGCGGTACAGCGCAACGGCCCGGAGCGCCACGCCGACATCGCCGCCGGCTTCCAGGCCGCGGTGGTCGACACCCTGGTCTGGAAGTGCCTGCGCGCGCTCGACGAGAGCGGCCGCGAGCGCCTGGTGGTCGCCGGCGGCGTGGGCGCCAATCTGCAACTGCGCGAGCGCCTGCGTGAAGGCACGGCGCGCCGCGGCGCCAGCGTCCATTTCCCGCGTCCGGCCTTCTGCACCGACAACGGCGCGATGATCGCGCTGGCCGGCGCCTTGCGCCTGGCCGCCGGAGAGCGCGAGGATGCGAGCATCCACGCGGCCCCGCGCCGCGAACTTGCGAGCCTGACGCCGCCATGAGCCTGACCACGATCCTGATCAAGAACCTGCGCGTGGACACCGTGATCGGCGTCTATGCCGAGGAAAAACGCGGTCCGCAGGCGCTGCGCCTGGACCTGGAGATGCGCCTGGACGCGCGCCGCGCCGCGCGCAGCGACGCCCTCGTCGACACCGTCGACTACGACGAGGTCTGCGCAGCCGTGCGCGACTTCGGCAGGCGCGAGCGCCACGAACTGCTGGAGCGCTTCAGCCACGAACTCGCCGGCGCGCTGATGAATCGCTTCCCGCTGCGCAGCCTCTCGCTGACCGCATGGAAATCGGTGGCCGGACTGCTGCCGGCGGAGATCGCCGTACGCGTGGACATCGATCGCGCCGAACTCGAACGCGCGCAGGCGGATGAGGATCGCCACAACGACTGAGTCTGCCGCCACGGGCTCACCACGGATCGTGCTGCTGCTCGGCAGCAACGTCGACGCCGATGCGCAACTGGACCGTGCGCTCGCACTGCTGGCGCAGGAGTTTGGTCTGCTGGCGGTTTCGGCTCGCCTTCGCAGCGCCGCGACTTGTCCGGGTGCGCCCGATTACGCCAACCAGGCGGCGCTGTTGCGCTGCGCGCTGGACCATGCGGCACTCAAGCCGCGCCTGCGTCGGATCGAGTCCGCGCTCGGTCGTCAGCGACCGGCGGCAGACCCGCGACTGTGTCCGATCGACATCGATGCGGTGGGTCGTTATGCACCGGACTTCGAGTTGTGGGATACCGACGCACACGCTGCGGCCTACGCCTGGCCGGTGCTGGCCGAACTCGGTGTACCGGGGAGAAGCGGGAAGGAATGAAGCGGGGCCGGGGACGATGCGTCTGGCCCAGTCGCACCCTCTTGCTTTCCCGCAGGCTGTGAAAGCGACCCGCCAAAGCCCAGGTCCCGGTCCCTCACCCCTTCCCCCTGCTCCTGCTGCTTTTGCACCGACGTTTGCCCGCTCACCCACGGCGCTGGCAAAATCGAGAGTCCCCCGTACGCCCGTCGGCGAGCGCCCAGCGTCCGCCCGCAAGGAAGCACGCATGAACTACATCTACACGATGAACGGCGTCAGCAAGACCGTGCCGCCGAAGCGCGAGATCATCAAGGACATCTCCTTGTCCTTCTTCCCGGGCGCGAAGATCGGCCTGCTCGGCTTGAACGGCGCCGGCAAGTCGACGGTGCTGCGGATCATGGCGGGAGTCGACAAGGACCACGTCGGCGAGGCGCGCCCGCAGCCGGGCATCAAGATCGGCTTCCTCGAACAGGAGCCGAAGCTGGATCCGGACAAGAGCGTGCGCGAGTGCGTCGAGGAGGGCCTCGGCGAAATCTTCACCGCACAGGCCGAACTCGAGAAGGTGTACGCCGCCTACGCCGAGCCGGATGCGGATTTCGACGCGCTCGCCGAGAAGCAGGCGCGGCTGGAGGCGATCCTCGCCGCCGGCGATGCGCACACGATGGAGCAGCAACTGGAGCAGGCCGCCGACGCGCTGCGCCTGCCGCCCTGGGATGCGATCGTCGGCAAGCTCTCGGGCGGCGAGAAGCGCCGCGTGGCGCTGTGCCGGCTGCTGCTGCAGAAGCCCGACATGCTGCTGCTCGACGAGCCCACCAACCACCTCGACGCCGAGTCGGTCGAATGGCTGGAACAGTTCCTGGCGCGCTTCCCCGGCACCGTGGTCGCGGTCACCCACGATCGCTACTTCCTGGACAACGTCGCCGAGTGGATCCTGGAACTGGACCGCGGCCGCGGCATTCCCTGGAAGGGCAACTACTCCTCCTGGCTGAGCCAGAAGGAAGAACGCCTGCGCCAGGAAGCGCAGAGCGAGAAGGCGCGCCAGAAGGCGCTCGCCCGCGAGCTCGAGTGGGTACGCCAGAACGCCAAGGGCCGCCAGTCCAAGAGCAAGTCGCGCCTGGCCAAGTTCGAGGAGCTGAACTCGGTCGAATACCAGCAGCGCAACGAGACCAACGAGATCTACATCCCGCCCGGCGAGCGCCTGGGCGACCTCGTGATCGAGTTCAAGGGAGTCTCCAAGGCCTTCGGCGACCGCCTGCTGATCGATGACCTTTCCTTCAAGGTCCCGCCCGGCGCGATCGTCGGCATCATCGGCCCGAACGGCGCCGGCAAGTCGACGCTGTTCAAGATGATCATCGGCAAGGAAACCCCGGACGCCGGCGAGGTGGTGATCGGCCAGACCGTCAAGCTCGCCTACGTCGATCAGTCGCGCGACGCGCTCGACGCCGACAAGAACGTCTGGCAGGCGATCAGCGGCGGCAGCGACATCCTGACCATCGGCAAGATCGAGATCCAGTCGCGCGCCTACATCGGCCGCTTCAACTTCAAGGGCCAGGACCAGCAGAAGCTGGTCGGCACCCTGTCCGGCGGCGAGCGCGGACGCCTGCACCTGGCTTCAACGCTGCTGCAGGGCGGCAACGTGCTGCTGCTCGACGAGCCTTCCAACGACCTCGACATCGAGACCCTGCGCGCGCTCGAAGACGCGATCCTCGAGTTCCCCGGTTGCGTCATGGTGATCAGCCACGACCGCTGGTTCCTCGACCGCATCGCCACCCACATCCTCGCCTTCGAGGGCGACTCGCACGTCGAGTTCTACGCCGGCAACTACACCGACTACGAAGCCGACAAGAAGCGTCGCCTCGGCGAGGAAGGCGCGAAACCGCATCGGCTGAAGTACAAACCGCTGTCGCGCTGAGCTTCGGGCACGCACCATGCGGTCGGTGACCGTGCCCACGCCAGCAAGACCAGACGCCATGCAAGAGCCCAACGCGGACACCGCAGTTCGCATCGGTTCTACGCCTGCCGTGGTCGACGCGGAGTCCCTGCCCTTTCGCTTCAGCGGGCGCACGGATGAGTACTTCCGCATCTGGATCGTCAACCTCGCGTTGACGATCATCTCGCTGGGCGTCTACTCGGCCTGGGCCAAGGTCCGCAGCGAGCGCTATTTCTACGGCAACACCTCGGTCGGCGGCACGCCCTTCGAATACCTCGCCGAGCCGCTGGCGATCCTCAAGGGACGCGCGATCGCAGCGCTGCTGCTGCTCGCCTACATCGGCTCGGCACAGGTCTCGCCGGTGCTGAACCTGATCGTGCTCGGGCTGCTGGCGCTGCTGTTCCCGTGGATGCTGACGCGCTCGCTGGCCTTCCGCGCGCGCTACTCGGCCTGGCGCAGCATCCGTTTCGGCTTCGACGGCGGCTACGGCGGCGCCTTCAAGCTCTACATCTTCTATCCCTTCCTGACGCTGTTCACGCTCTACCTCGCCTTCCCGCTGGTGGCGCGCCGGCAGACCGACTGGATGGTGGGGCACCACCGTTACGGCGGCACGCGCCTGAGCTTCTCCGGCGACACCGCGCAGTTCTACGCGATCTACCTGCTCGCGATCGTCGGCGCGGTCGGCGTCGGCGTGGCCATGGCGATGACCTTCGCCTGGGCCTTCGACGTCATGCGCGTGGGCCGCTTCGACCCGGACCAGGCGCAGGCGCTGCTGGCGCTGATCGGCGGCGCCGCCTACCTCGCCTTCTTCGCGATCGGCGTCTACGTGCGCGCCTCGATCGCCAACCTGATGTGGAACGGCACTCGCGTCGGCGACTGCACCTTCCGCAGCACGATCTCCGGCCGGGACATGGCCTGGCTGTTCTTCACCAACACCCTCGCGATCATCGGCACGCTGGGCCTGGCCTACCCCTGGGCGCGCATCCGCGTCGCGCGCTACCGCGCCGAGCACCTGTACTTCGTGCCGGTCGGCGATCCCAACCAGTTCTTCGCCGATGCCGCCGCCGGCGCGAACGTCTATGCGGCCGAGACCGCCGACCTGTTCGACGTGGACATCAGCTGGTGAGGTGGGCGCAGGGCTGGCTCTACGACGGGCGCAGTTCGGCGCAGACCGAAGTGCGCTTCGGCGTCGATGCCCCGGGGCGGCTGCTGATCGAGCGCGCGGGCGCTGAACTCGAGATCGTCGCCGATGCCGCGAGCGTGCGCGTGTCCATGCGCGTCGCCCACACCCGGCGCACGCTGTGGCTGGCCGACGGCCGCCAGATCCAGAGCGACGACAACGACGCGATCGACGCGATGTTCGCCGCGCGCGCCGGCCTCGACCGCCTCGTGCACCTGCTCGAGAACCGCTGGAAAGTGGCGTTGGCCAGCGTGTTCGCGACCGTGCTCGCCGGCATCGCGCTGGTCTGGTACGGCGTGCCCTGGGCGGCCGACCAGGCCGCCTACCTGGTGCCGATGAGCTGGGAGCAGCAAGCCGGCAGCCATACCCTGGACAGCCTCGCGGCGATGGGCTTTGCGCCGTCGCAACTGCCGGAAAAGCGCCAGCAGGAACTGCGCGCGGCCTTCGAGCGCTTCGTGTCGGAGCTGCCCGAGGCGCGCGACTACCGGCTCGAGTTCCGCCAGTGGCTGGGGCCGAATGCCTTCGCGCTGCCGGGTGGCACCGTGATGTTCACCGACGACATCGTCGGGCTGTTCGATTCCGAGGACGAGTTCCTCGCGGTGCTCGCGCACGAGATCGGCCACCTCGAACATCGCCACGTGATGCGCACGGTGTTCCGCGGCGCCTCGATCGCGGTGCTCACCGCGGTGGTCTTCGGCGACGTCGGCAGCGCCAGCTCGGTGATCGTCGCGGTGCCGACCGCGTTGGTCTACAGCGCCTATTCGCGCGACTTCGAACGCGAGGCCGACGCCTACGCCTTCGCCGCGCTCAAGCGCCGCGGCAAGAGCCCGCTGGCCTTCGCCAGCGCGATGCGCAAGCTCGAGGGTGCAGTCAACCAGCTGGAGCGGGAGCAAGGCGACGAAGGCGAAGGTCGCGGCTGGTCCTATCTGTCCTCGCATCCGGGCACCGCCGAGCGCATCGAGGCGGCGGAGCGGACGCAGTAAGACGAGACACGGGAAAAGGCTCGCTTGCTGCGTCGCCCAGCAAACACACACCACGAGTCCATTCGTCACGAGGCGCGACGGGCAATAAAAAACCGCGCCGTAGCGCGGTTTCATGGGGTTTCCGGGAAGTCCCGAGATAGTGGCGTGGTGGCTATGGGTGGAATCGAACCACCGACCTCAGCATTATGAGTGCCGCGCTCTAACCGTCTGAGCTACATAGCCATGGCCGCGTGGGTCGCGGATACTGCCATGATCGACCAGAGCTTGGAAGGCCGATGCGTTGACGGCGGCTGGTTGCTGTTGCCGGATCAGTGCGCCAGGAAGCATCCGATGGCGTCGTTGAGGAAACGCCAGCCGAGTTCGCTTGCGCGCACTTCGTCCGCGGTCGCCTCGATCAACCCGCGTTCCAGCGCGCTGCGGTAGCCCGGCTCGCAGCTGAGTTCGCGGCCGGTGCGCGCGGCGTACATGGCGGGCGTGAAGCCCGCGCGCAGACGCAGTGCGTTGAGCATGAACTCGAAGGCGATCTCGTCGGCCGCCACCACGCGGTCTTCACTCAGCGCCGCAGCAGTGCCGGCCAGCGACTGGTAACGCGTGGGCACACGCTGGCGCACACGCCTGCGAATACGCCCATCGGATCCGGTGCTCTTCGCGTGCGCGCCTGCGCCGATCGCGAGGTAATCGCCATACAACCAGTAGTTGCGGTTGTGGCGCGACTGCCAGCCCGGCCGTGCGTAGGCTGAGACCTCATACTGACCATAACCGGCCTGGGCGAGCAGCACCTGGCAAGCGTCCAGCATCGCCGCCGCGCCATCATCGTCGGGCAGGCCGATTGGAGGCGTGCGCGCAAACACCGTTTGCGGTTCGAGCGTCAGCTGGTAGTGCGAAATATGCTCCGGCGCGAGCACCAGCGCGGCCTTCAGGTCGGCCAACGCCAGCGCCGGTGTCTGCTGCGGCAGCGCATACATCAGGTCGAGATTGATGTCGACGAAGCCCGCTCGACGTGCATCGACAAAGGCGCGCTGCGCGTCTGCGGCCCGGTGGATGCGGCCAAGTCGTTGCAGCGCGACGTCGTCGAAACTCTGCACACCCAGCGAGAGCCGCGTCACACCGGCAGCGAGGTAGGCTTCAAAACGGTCGTATTCGGCCGCGCCAGGATTGCACTCCAGCGTGATTTCGCAATCGTCGGCAAGCACCAGCCGCGCGCGCACCGCCGTCAGGATTTTCGAGATCGCATCGCCTGGAAACAGACTGGGCGTACCGCCGCCGAAGAAGATTGATTGCAACGGTCGACCCAGCGCGTGCACTACTTCCAGATCGAGGTCGGCGATCAGCGCGTCCACATAACGCTGCACCGGCATCTGCGCCGGCCGTTGGTGCGAGTTGAAGTCGCAGTAAGGGCACTTGCGTACGCACCAGGGCAGATGCACGTAGAGCGACAGCGGCAGCGCCTGCGGATCGATCACGGGATGTCTTCCAGCGGCGTGCGGATCATCCATCTCTGGCACGTTCGCGGTTGTGGCCTGGGCAGGCGCATTGGGGTGTCGGTCGCGCCGCGGACGCCCGCTCGCCCGTGAGCCGCATTTTCGCGCACCTGGCCGGGGAGCATCTGCGTGGGCAGAATCTCAGCCTGCATGCCGGGACCGGTTGCCGCACGCTGCGCAACCCGGGTGACCTCGGGATCCGTCGCGCTGCGGGGCGCTTCGATCCGCCGGAGCAGCGCGCACGCTCACAGCCCGGAAAACACGCCGCGCACGCTCAACTGCGCGCGCAACTGCGCCAGCGCCTGTCCGCGATGGCTGATCGCATGCTTCTGCTGCGTCGTCAGTTCGGCCGCGCTACGACCCCTGGAAGCGTCCAGGAACACCGGGTCGTACCCGAACCCGCCCTTGCCGCGCGGAAGGCGCAGCAAACGGCCGTGCCAGATGCCTTGCGCGATCAGCGGCATCGGGTCGTGCGCGCTGCGCAGCAACACGATCACGCAAACGAAATGGCAACTACGCGCGGCGCCTTCCAGGCCTTCGGCCTCGTGCAGCAGGCACGCGATGTTGGCGGCATCGTCGGCATCCGCGCCGGCGTAGCGGGCGCTGCGCACGCCGGGCGCACCGCCCAGCGCATCGACCACCAGACCGCTGTCGTCGGCGAGCGCCGGCAGGCCGGTCGCGAGTGCCGCGTACCGTGCCTTCGCGAGCGCGTTCTCGACGAAGGTCGCAGCGCCTTCCTCGGGCGCACCGAGTCCGAAGTCGGCAGCGCTGCGCAGCTGCCACGGCAGCCCATCCAGCAGCTCGCGCAACTCCGTGAGCTTGCCGGGGTTGTGGCTCGCGAGCACCACTTCAGCCATGCGCGAGCGCCTCGCGCTGGGCGGCGTGCAGCTCGCCGGCGCCCTTGCGCGCGAGCGCCAGCATCGCCTCGAGTTCCTCGTGGCGGAAGGCGTGGCCCTCGGCGGTGCCCTGCAGCTCGATGAAGCCGAGCGCGTCGTTGAGCACGACGTTCATGTCGGTCTCGCAGGCGGAATCCTCGGCGTAATCGAGATCCAGCACCGGCATCCCCTGCCAGATGCCGACCGAGACCGCGGCCACCTGGCCGTGGATTGGATCCTTGGCGATCGTGCGCGCGCGCAGCAGCTTGCGGACCGCATCGACGAGCGCGACGTAGGCGCCGGTGATGGCCGCGGTGCGGGTGCCGCCATCGGCCTGCAGCACATCGCAGTCGAGCACGATCTGGCGCTCGCCGAGCGCGCGCCGGTCGACCACCGCGCGCAGCGAGCGCCCGATCAGCCGCTGGATCTCGTGGGTGCGCCCGCTAGGCCCACCCTTGCCGGATTCGCGGGCGGTGCGCGAGTGGGTGGCGCGCGGCAGCATGCTGTATTCGGCGGTCACCCAGCCCTCGCCGCTGCCGCGCAGCCAGGGTGGCGGGCGCTCGTCGACACTCGCGGTGCACAACACGCGGGTGTCGCCGAAGCTGACCAGCACCGAACCCTCGGCGTGACGGGTGTAGTGGCGCTCGAAGCGCACCGGGCGCAACTCGTCGGGCCGGCGCGCGCTGGGACGGGTCTTGGACATGCTCGGGCAATCGCCGGGAAGGCGCGCAGTCTAACCGCTGGCAGTCGAGCGCAGGACCTCAGCGCGGTGGGCGCGCCTCGCCGCACAGCATCCGGCGCATTTCGTGGTCGAGTTCCTCGTACTGGCGCTCGCAGGTGGCGAGGTCGCTGCCGTGGTGGGCCTGCTCCCAACGATCGGTCAGCGGATCCAGCGGCGCTTCCGGATCGACCGCGGCCTGCGGCAAGCCACCCTGCAGCAGGGCGCCGAGCCGCCTTCCCCACTCGCGGGCCCCGTCGTGCGTGCGCGGCCGGAGGCCGGGCAGGATGCCGGTCTCGGCGTCCGGCAGCATTGCGTCGAGCGAACGCCCGGCGAAGGCGCGCCGCGCTGGCGCGCGCTCGCGGGCGATCTCGGCAGCGATCGCCTCGCGCTGGGCTTCGAGGTCGGCGAGTGGTGCCGGCTTGCGCTCCACCGGCGTCGCGGGTACCGGTGGTGAAGGCGTAGTGATCGCGACGGATGGCCGCCGCAAGGTTTCAACGACCCGCGCCGCAGGCGGCGGCAGCGGCGGCACCAGCGGCGGCGACGGCGGCGGCGACGGCGGCTCGGGCGCCGGCTCGGTTTGCGGCGGGCCGGGTTCGATCAACGCGACGTCCACCGTCAGCGGCCGCAGGGTGCGCACGCCGGGCAGCACCTCGGTGCCCGCCAGCAGGCGGTCGATGACCCACAGGTGCAAGAGCAGCGTGCCGCTGACCGCGACGATCCGGAACCACATCGGGGCCTGCCGCCCCAGGGCCTTCAGCATCCTGCCGTACACGCGCGCTCCATCGCTCCGGCGGATCGTCGCCGGTGGCCCGAGCATGGCCAAGGCCTGCGCGCGAGGCGTTCGCCGCCGCTGAATCCGGCAGGCTGGCCGCCGCGCGGTTCAGTTTGCGATGAGGCGCGCGGTGCGCCCGGCCGCGCAGCGGCATACTGGAGCCACCCACCTCTCGGAGCCCCGCCATGCGCCGCCTGCTGTCCGTGCTGGCTTGCCTGCTGATGGCCCTGACGGCGCGCGTGGCGCCGGCGGGCCAGAACTACCAGGACATGTGGTGGCTACCCTCCGAGAGCGGCTGGGGCCTGATGGTGCTGCATCAGGCGGACACGATCTCCGCCGTGATGTTCCACTACCGGGCAGACCGCAGCCCGGCCTGGTATCTGCTGTCGAACGCACGCCACACCCCCGGCGAACACTTCGAGGGCACGCTGTACGAGGTCAAGGGCCCGCCACTGTTCGGCCTGTTCGATCCGGCCAGCGTGATGCCGCGCGCGGTCGGAAACATGCGGCTCAGCTTCGAGAACGGCAATCAGGCCCAGTTGCAGTACACCATCGACGGCCAGTCGACGACGCGCACGATCCAGCGCTTCAGCTTCGCTGCGCTGGAATTCGACGGCGGCTACTTCGGTTCGCAGGCCGGAGTGGTCCGCTGCGAGGGAAATCCGCAGGTCGGCAGCTACATCTTCCCGGCGCAGATCCGGGTGGTCGACGGCCAGGTCTTCGACACCCAGATGGCGAATTCGCTGGTCGATCAAGGCGCGGTGTTCTGCAACTGGGGTGGCGTGCCGCAAGCGCAGCAGGGGTCGCGCGTGGTCGGCAGTGGCATCGTCTACTGCAACGACAACAACGGCGCCCTGATCGCGCAGGCGGAGATCGAGGTCGAGGAGCTGCGCGTAGTCGACCACGCAATCACCCTGAACTACCGCGCCACCGTGCGCTACCCGCCGGCGAACGCGATCTGCCGCGAGCGCGGCAGCTTCTTTGGCACCCGGTTGCAGTCGCCGGACTGAACGATCCAGCGAAGCCGCGGGTGGGTTTCCCGTACCCGTGCTGGCAAGCGGGCCAGCCCCACGTGCATGCTTGCGCCGACTTTCCACGGCCGCGACGCATGAACGCCATCTCCCGCCTGCGCGCCCTGCTCGAATCGCCAAGCTTCCAGTACTTCATCGTCGGCGTGATCGTGCTCAACGCGATCACGCTCGGCATCGAGACCGATCCCGGCATGGTCGAGCGCCATGGCGGCCTGCTGCACCTGCTCGACCGCATCGCGCTCGCGATCTTCACCGTCGAGATCGCGATGAAGCTCGCGGCCTGGCGCTTCGGCTTCTTCCGCGACCCGTGGAACGTGTTCGACTTCCTCATCGTCGGCGTCGCCCTGGTGCCGTCCAGCGGCGCCTTCTCGGTGCTGCGCGCGCTGCGCATCCTGCGCGCGCTGCGGCTGGTGTCGATGATCAAGAGCATGCGCCGGGTGGTCGCCGCGCTGCTCGGCGCGCTGCCCGGAATGGGCTCGATCGCGACCCTGCTGATGTTGGTGCTGTACGTCGCCTCGGTGATGGGTACCAAGCTCTTCGGTGAGGTCTCGCCCGACTACTTCGGCAGCCTCGGCGGCACCCTGTTCACGCTCTTCCAGGTGATGACGATGGAGGGTTGGGCCGATATCGCGCGCGACATCATGGTGCACCAGCCCTGGGCCTGGATCTTCTTCCTCGGTTTCATCCTGGTCAGCACCTTCACCGTGCTGAACCTGTTCATCGCGGTGGTGGTCAACGCGATGCAGGAAAGCGTCGCCGCCGACCTCAAGGCCGAGCAGGAAGCCGAAGCCGCCGAGGCCCACGACGAGCGCGAGGTCATCCTGCGCGAACTGCGTGCGCTGCGCGAGGCGGTGGAGCGTCTCGGACCACGCTGAGACGCCAGGTGCAGCTCGCCGACCTCAACGACGCTCAGCTCGCCGCGGTGACCGCACCGCCGGGACACCTGCTGGTGCTCGCCGGCGCGGGATCCGGCAAGACCCGGGTGCTGACCGAGCGCATCGCCTGGCTGGTGGAGGCTCGCGAGGTGTGGCCGCACGCGATCCTCGCCGTGACCTTCACCAACAAGGCCGCGGCGGAGATGCGCATGCGCTGCGAGCGGCTGCTGCAGCGACCCACCCAGGGCCTGTGGATCGGCACCTTCCACGGGCTCGCGCACCGGCTGCTGCGCATGCACTGGCACGAGGCCGGTCTGGTCGAGACCTTCCAGATCATCGACGCCGACGACCAGCAGCGCCTGGTCAAGCGCAGCATCGCTGCCCTCGGCCTCGACGAGGCGCGCTGGCCGGCCCGGCTCGGCACGTGGATGATCAACGCGTGGAAGGACGAAGGCCGGCGCCCGCGCGACATCGACGCCGGCGACAACCGGGAGCTCGGCCGCTGGATCGAGGTCTACGCGGCCTACCAGCAGTCCTGTGAACGCCAGGGCCTGGTCGACTTCGCCGAACTGCTGCTGCGCAGCCACGAGCTGTGGTTGACGCAGCCGGCGCTGCTCGAACACTACCAGCGCCGCTTCAGCCATCTGCTGATCGACGAGTTCCAGGACACCAATGCGGTGCAGTACGCGTGGATCCGGGTGCTCGCCGGGCGCAGCGCGGAGGTCTTCGCGGTCGGCGACGACGACCAATCGATCTACAGTTGGCGCGGCGCCCAGGTGGCGAACATGCAGGCCTACACGCGCGACTTCCCGGGCGTGCGCACGCTGCGGCTGGAACAGAACTACCGTTCCAGCGGCCACATCCTCGCGGCCGCGAATGCGCTGATCGCGCGCAACAGCGAGCGCCTCGGCAAGCAGTTGTGGACCGCCGCCGGCGACGGCGAACGCATCCGCGTCTACGCCGCCTACAACGAGCAGGACGAGGCGCGCTACGTGGTCGAGTGCATCCGCCGTGGCCTCGAACAGGAGTTGCGCGCGGACGAGGTGGCGATCCTCTACCGCAGCAATGCGCAGTCGCGCGTGCTCGAGGAGGAACTGATCCGCCACGGCATCGCCTACCGCATCCACGGCGGCGTGCGCTTCTTCGAACGCGCCGAGGTCAAGGACGCGCTCGCCTGGCTGCGCCTGGTCGCCAACCCAACCGACGATGGCGCCTGCGAACGCGCGCTCGCGACGCCGCCGCGCGGCGTCGGCGAGAAGACCCTGCAGGAATTGCGCGAGGCCGCCAGCACGAGCGGCGGGCTGCTGGCGACGGCACGCGCACGGCTGGCGGCCAGCGCGATCAAGGGGCGCGCGCGCGGCGGCCTGTCGGAATTCGTCGCGGCGATCGACGCGGGGGTCGCGAGCGACCCCGGCCTGCGCCTGCACGAACGCCTGGACCGCCTGCTCGAGGCCAGCGGTCTGCGCGCACACTACGCTGCGCAGAGTCGCCACGACGCCGACGCGCGCGTCGAGAACCTCGACGAGCTGCTGAACCTCGCGCGCAGCTTCGTGCGCAGCGCCGAGGACGAGGAGGCCGGCATCAGCGAGCTCGCCGCCTTCCTCGCACACGCGGCGCTCGAGGCCGGCGAGGGCCAGGCCGAGGAAGGCCGCCCGGCGGTGCAACTGATGACCCTGCACGCCGCCAAGGGCCTGGAGTTCCCGTGGGTGTTCCTGGTCGGCATGGAACAGGGCCTGTTCCCGAGCCTGCGCGCCCTCCAGGAAGGCGGCCCGGCGCAGCTCGAGGAAGAACGCCGGCTGGCCTACGTCGGCATCACCCGCGCGCGGCGGCTGCTGACGCTGAGCCACGCCGAACGCCGGCGCGTGCGCGGCATCGACCAGCCCGCGGGGCCCTCGCGCTTCCTGTCCGAATTGCCGGCGCACACCCTGTTCGAGGTGCGTCCGCGCGCGCGCTACCAGGCGCCGATGCACACGAGCCCGCCGCCGCGCGTCAGCGCGCAGGACCGGCAACCGACCCCGGTGCTGAAGCTCGGCACCCGCGTCGCCCACCCGGTCTTCGGCGCCGGCATCGTGATCGGCGCCGAGGGCGGCGGCGAGCACGCCCACGTGCTCGTCAACTTCGAGGAACACGGCAAGAAGCTGTTGGTCTACGCCTACTCCAAGCTGAGCGTGCTCGGCGGCTGACGGTTTGCGGCATTTCTTTCGTGGAGCGGGCGCACACGGTGGCCGCGCAGCGACGTGCGGGACTGCCGGAAGCGACCGTCGCGACGCGGAGCGCGGGCGAGCCCCGCGAACCGTCGTCGTCGATCCGGATGGCTCGCATCGCGCCGATCGCGATCGGCATCCGCGGGCCGAAGTTTGCCGCTTGAGCGCTCCTGTCGCCTGCTCTACCTTAGACGCCCCGCGCCGCAGGTTCCATCGATGCGCCTGATGTTCGTCCTGCTGCTGTTGCCCCTGGCGGCGTCGGCCGGGTCGGTCTACAAGTGGACCGACCAAAACGGCGTTGCGCACTACACCGACCGGCCCATCGGACCCGAAGAAAAGGCCGAGATGGAAGGCGTGAAGACCGCGGAGCCGCCACCGCGCGCGCGCAAGGATGCGGACGAACCGGTGCGCATCCCCACGCAAGCCGAGCTGCAAGGCGTGTGGTGCGAGTTCGAGCTGTACTCGGACGACCCTGAAGCGGCACCGCTGGTCGAACGCATCGAGTGGACCTTCATCGGCAAGACCCTGCAGTACCGCGACCTCGACGCCGGCATCACCCTGCGCGGCGATTACGCGATCACCGACGGCAACATCTCCGTCGGCGATCCCGCCATCGGCAGCCACCGCGTGCGCAGCTTTTTCCTCGACGCGATGGAACTGATGCGCGGCAAGGTCTGGTATCGCCTGCGTCGCGGACGCTGCTGAACCCTTTGGCACGACCTGGACAGGCATGGCCATCCGTCCCTACCTGCAGCACCGTCCGCAGCTCGGCGCGCGCGTCTACATCGACCCCGCCGCTCAGGTGATCGGCCGCGCCGAACTCGGCGAGGATGTCTCGATCTGGCCGTACGCCGTGGTCCGCGGCGATGTCCACGAGATCTCGATCGGCGCACGCAGCAACATCCAGGACCAGGCGGTGCTGCACGTCACCCATGATGGTCCGTACACGCCGGGCGGCTCGCCGCTGCGCATCGGCACCGACGTCACCGTTGGCCACGGCGCGATCCTGCACGCCTGCACGGTCGAGGACGCCTGCCTGATCGGCATGGGCGCGGTGGTGCTCGACAAGGCGGTGATCGGCCGCCACTCGCTGATCGGCGCGGGTTCGGTGGTGTCGCCCGGCAAGGTCGTCGAAGCCGGGTCGCTGTGGGTCGGCAACCCTGCGCGCTTTGTCCGCAAGCTGTCCGAGCGCGAAATCGAGCAGTTGTACTACTCCGCGGAAAACTACCGCAAGTTGAAGGACGATTACCTGGGGATGGCAGGGTGAAACGCGGTTGTCGCTCGTCGCTTGCCGGCAGCGGAACGGCGGCGACCGGAGTGCGCCGCGAGCGCGGGCGCCCGCCAGGACGCGGTGCCAAAGGCTGCTGTGGCTGCCGACCAGCGACCACCGAGAACCGACAAGCGGCCCCGCTCGCATGCCCGGCCTGATCCCCGAGAGCTTCATCGACGAGTTGCTGCAGCGCGCCGACATCGTCGACGTGATCAGCGCGCGCGTGCAACTGAAGCGGACCGGCAAGGAATACCAGGCGCGCTGTCCCTTCCACGACGAGCGCACACCTTCGTTCACGGTGGTCCCGCAGAAACAGTTCTACCACTGCTTCGGTTGCGGCGCGCACGGCTCGGCGCTGAAGTTCCTGATGGAGTACGAGGGCCTGGCCTTCCCGGATGCGGTCGAGGCGCTGGCCGCGCAGGTGGGCCTGAAGGTGCCGCGCGACGAGCGCCGCGCCGGCCAGGACGACCAGCTCGCGCCGCTGTACGGCGTGCTCGCGGAGGCAGCCGCCTGGTTCAGCGAGGAACTCGACCGCAGCGAGCGCGTGCAGGCCTACCTGGATCGCCGCGGCGTCGATGCCGCGATGCGCCAGCGTTTCCAGCTCGGCTATGCGCCGGATCGCTGGGATGGGGTGATCGCGCGCCTCGGCAAGTCGCCGGAACGCCTGAAGCTGCTCGCCGGCGCCGGCCTGCTCTCGCAGGGCGACGGCCGCCAGTACGACAAGTTCCGCGACCGCCTGATGTTCCCGATCCACGACCGCCGCGGCCGCCCGATCGCCTTCGGCGGACGCATCCTCGACGCCGGCGAGCCGAAATACCTGAACTCGCCGGAGACCGCGCTGTTCCACAAGGGCCGCGAACTCTACGGCCTGTGGCAGGCGCGCCAGAGCGCGCAGAAGCTCAAGCGCATCGTCGTCGTCGAGGGCTACATGGACGTGATCGCGCTCGCCCAGCACGGCGTCGACGAGGTGGTCGCCACCCTCGGCACCGCAACCACCCGCGAGCACGCCGAACTGCTGTTCCGCAACGCCGAGGACGTCGTCTACTGCTTCGATGGCGACCGCGCCGGTCGCCAGGCCGCGTGGCGCGCGCTGGAGTCGACGCTGCCGAGACTGACCGACGGCCGTCGGGCCTGGTTCCTGTTTCTCCCGGACGGCGAGGATCCGGACACGCTGGTGCGCAAGGAAGGTGCCGATGGTTTCCGCGCGCGCATGCACGCCGCCATGCCCCTGTCCGACTACTTCTTCGACACCCTCGGCACGGAAATCGATCTCGCCTCCATCGACGGGCGCGCGCGCCTGACCGCCCGCGCACGGCCCCTGATCGAGCAGATGCCGGACGGTGCCTTCCGCGATCTGATGCGCAAGGCGCTGGCCGAGCGCAGCGGCGCGCAGCGCGTGGCCGCCCCT
>JABAQR010000064.1 GCA_019187485.1 Lysobacterales bacterium
AACACCGGATCCAGTGCCGGCGGCGCCTGCGCGGCGCCGAGCGCCTCGCGTCGTTCGCGCAACCAGGCGCGCCAGTGCGCCGGCAGCGCGCTCACGCCGCGGCGCTGACCGGCTCGGCGCGCGCCTCGGCGAACTGCACGCGCCGGGTCACGCCGCAGACGAGCTCGTAGCCGATCGTGCCGGCGGCTTCGGCCACCTGCTCGACCGGCAGCTCCGGCCCCCACAGCAACACATCGCTGCCGACCTCGGCGGCGGGCGCGGCCGCCAGGTCGATCGCCAACAGGTCCATCGACACGCGTCCGATCACGCGCGCGCTCTGGCCAGCCACGCGCACCGGCGTGCCGGCCGGCGCGTGCCGCGGATAGCCGTCGCCATAGCCGACCGCGGCGATGCCGATCCGGGTCGGCTGCGCCGCGGTCCAGGTCGCACCGTAGCCGACGGCTTCGCCGGCCGCGAGCTGCTGCACCGACACCAGCCGCGTGGACAGGCTCATCGCCGGCTTCAGTCCGAGGTCGCGACCGCTGCGGCGGTGGAAGGTCGACAATCCGTAGAGCATGCCGCCGGGACGGATCCAGTCGCCGTGGCTCATCGGGAAGGCCTGCACCGCCGCCGAGTTGGCCAGGCTGCGCTCGCCCGGCAGCTCGCCGATCGCTTCGCGGAAGCGCGCCATCTGCGCCTCGCTGCGTTCGCGGTCGCCGTCGTCGGCGCAGGCAAAATGGGTCATCCAGCGCAGCTCCGCCACCTGCGGCAGCGCGCGCAGGCGCTCCCACACCCGGCGCGCCTGGCCGGGATCGAATCCGAGCCGGTGCATGCCGGTGTCGAGCTTGATCCACAGCGACAGCGGGCCCGGCGGCAGCAGGCGCTCGAGCAGCGCCAGTTGCGATTCGTGGTGGATCACGCAATCGATGCCGAGTTCGCGCACCGCGGAAAGGTCGCTCGGCTCATCGAAACCGGACAGCAGCACCACCCGGTGCTTCAGGCCCGCGCGGCGCACGCGCTCGGCGTCCGCCAGGGTGGCGACCCCGAAGGCATCCGCGCCCGCCAGCGCCTGCGCGACGCGCTCCAGGCCATGGCCGTAGCCGTCGGCCTTGACCACCGCCATCAGCTTCGATTTCGGTGCCAGCGCGCGCACCTTGCGCAAATTGTGGCGCAGCGCGTCGAGATGGATGGTGGCGGTGGTGGCGCGCATCGGCAAACGGGGCAGTCACGAGTGGCGCGTAGGGTTGCGCAGGGCGAGGCGAGCTTGCAAGGACGCGGTGGGGCAAAAGCGGGGCACGGGGCACAGGAAGACCTCGGGCCGGCTTGCAGATCGCGCTCTGTGACTGTCGGACCCGACAGGGTCTCGACACGCGAGCCTTTCCCGTGCCCCGTGCCCCGCACTTCAGCGCTCGAACAACAGCGAGTACGCCCGCGCCGCCGCATCCACGTCCGCGCCCTGGTACAGCCCGCCGGCGACCGCGATCGCGTCGGCGCCTGCGACGATCAGTTCCGGCGCGTTTTCCGGGGTGATGCCGCCGATCGCGACCAGCGGCAGGCCGAAGGCCTTCGCCTTGCGCAACAGCACCGGATGGGCCTCGCGGGTGACGCTCTTGGTGCGCGTCGGAAAGAAGGCGCCGAAGGCGAGATAGCTGGCACCGGCGTCGGCGGCGCGCTGGGCGTTGACCACGCTGTCGTAGCAGGAGGCGCCGACGATCGCGAGCGGCCCGAGGCGCGCGCGCGCGACGGCGACGGTGGCGTCGTGCTCGCCGAGGTGCACGCCGTGCGCCATCAGCTCGTCGGCGAGATCGACGTCGTCGTTGACGATGAACACCGCACCGAGCTGCCGGCACACGCGGAACACCGCGCGCGCACGCTCGGCGCGTTCGCCCGGGCTCGCGTCCTTGTCGCGGTACTGCACCAGCCGCGCGCCACCGCGGATCGCGGCACCGGTGGCGTCGGCGAGCGCCGCCGGCTGCAACCAGGCGGTATCGACCAAGGCGTACAGGCCGCGGATGAGGCTCGGGTTCATCGGCAACGACTGGATCGGGACATCGCCGGAGCTTATGCCAGAATCCCCGCCTTTCAAGAACCGGACTTCCGATGAGCGCCCCCACCGACGGCCGCGGACCCTGGCGCACCTATGTGTGCGTCGTTTGCGGCCACATCTACGACGAAGCCGAGGGCTCCCCGGCCGAAGGCATTCAGGCCGGCACCCGCTGGGAAGACGTGCCCGACTGGTGGACCTGCCCCGACTGCGGCGTCACCAAGGCGGACTACGATCTGATCGAAGCCTGAGGAGACGGTGGTCGGCCGCCGGTCGTCGGCAGGAGCCGGCGGGCACATGCCGAGTGGCACAAAGCTGCGGGGCTGCCGTTGCCGACAACTCACCCGATGCCTCTCGCCGATGCCTCTCGCCGCCGCCCTCGCCCTCACCCTGCTCGCAACGCCGCCCGATGCGGCGACCACCCGGCTGTCGCCGGTGACCGTCGAGGAGCGGCCCGACGAGGATGCACGCGATCCGCAACGGCCGCGGCGTCTGGATCTGGACGAACTGACGCGTCGGCGTGCCGCCACCGACATCGCCGAGGCGCTGGCCGAGCTGCCCGGCGTGATCGCGCGCCAGCGCTACAACGAGGCCCAGGACACTCAGGTACAGGTACGCGGCTTCGGGGCACGCGCGGCTTTCGGCGTGCGCGGGCTGCGTGTCGAGTACGACGGCATTCCGGCCACCGCCGCCGATGGCCAGAGCCAGCTCGGCCACATCGACATCGCAGGCGGCGGGCGCATGACGCTGGTGCGCGGACCTTTCGCGGCGCTCCACGGCAACGGCGGCGCCTACCTGCGGGTCGACCGCCGCGGCGACCGCCGCGACCTCGACCAGCTGTCGCTGGCCGGTGGCAGCCGTGGCCAGTGGCGCAGCGCCGTCGCGATGGATGCGGGCGAGGCCCTGCGTCTCGCTTTCTCCGGCAACCACTCCCGCAACGAGGGCGTGCGCGCGCACAGCAGCAGCGAGCGCAGCCTGGCGAGCGCGCGCCTGGACTGGGAACTCGACGGCGACGACCAGTTCGCGCTGACGCTGCACCACCAGGACCAGCCGCTGGCGCAGGATCCGCAGGGGCTGACACGCGCCGAGTTCATCGCCGATCCCCTCGCCGCCAGCCCGCAGGCGACGCTCTTCGGGACCCGCAAGCGCAGCCGGCAAACACAGTTCGGCGCACGCTGGCAACACGCGCTCGCGGATGGCGAGCTCAGCATCGCCGCCTACGCGGGCGTGCGCGAGATCGAGCAACTGCTGTCGGTCGGTGTGCAGGCGCAGGCCTCGCCGACCAATGGCGGCGGACTCGTCGACCTTGCCCGCGAGTACCACGGAGCCTCGCTGCGCTGGCGCCAGCGCGCCTCCTTCGACTTCGCCGATGCCGAGTTCAGCGCCGAGCTGCGCACCGAAAGGCTGGCCGAGGACCGGCTTGGCTACGAGAACTTCAGCGGCGACACCCTGGGCGTGCGCGGTGCGCTGCGCCGCGATGAAAGCAATCGCGCACGCAGCCAGGACGCGATGCTGCGCATCGACCTCGATCCCTCCGAACGCTGGCGGTTGTCGGCCGGCGTTCGCCGCGGCCTCGCACGCTATGCCAGCGAGGACCGCTACATCCGCACCGGCAACCCGGACGACAGCGGCGATTACGCGCACGCGGCGTGGCTGCCGGTGGCCGGATTCGACTGGCGCCTGAGCACGCGCTGGCGCACGCACGCAGCCTTCGGGCGCACCCAGGAGCTGCCGACGCTGGCCGAACTCGCCTATCGCGAGGACGGCGACGGTGGCTTCAACGCGGCCCTCGAACCGGCGCGCGGGCACCAGGGGGAACTCGGTTTTGGTTATGCCGGCGAGCGCCTGCGCGGTGAGCTGACCCTGTTCCGGGTCGACCTCGACGACGAGATCGTGGTCGACCGCACTGCCGGCGGCCGCAGCAGCTTCCGCAACGCCGGCGCCACCCGCCGCGAGGGCCTCGAGTTCGCCTTCGACTGGCGGGTCGTCCGCGACTGGTCGCTGCGGGGCGTCGGCAACTGGATCGACGCACGTCACATCCGCGGCTTCGGCCTCTGCCCGCAGCCGCAATGTCCGCCGACGCAGACCGTCCCGGCCGGCCGCGCGCTGGCGGGTGTGCCTCGCCACAGCGGCCGCGTCGAACTGGTCTGGAACCCACGCAGCGACTGGAGCACAGCGCTGGAACTCCAGGCGCTGGCAGCCACGCCGGCCTCGGACCGCTACGCCGACGCAGTGCCCGGCTACGCCGTCTGGAACCTGCGACTGCGCCGGTCGTTCGCGCCGCAACCCTGGGGCCGCACGAGCGTCCTGCTGCGCGTCGACAACCTCTTCGACCGCCGCTACAGCGGCTCGCTGATCGTCAACGAGGGCGCCCGCCGCTACTACGAGCCCGCGCCCGGCCGCGGGCTGTGGCTGGGCGTCGACATCGCCCGGTAGCGGCGTCGCCAATTCAAGCGCTCGTGCGCTCGCTTTGCGGACCGGTCACCCATGGCCGGCATTCCATCCCTCTCGGGTCGGGCCACCCGGTGAACAGCTCATCCGGGCCGACGCTCAGACCCGGGTCAGCTCCAGCATCGCCTGTATCGCGGCGCCCACTTCCTCGCGGGTGTAGGGCTTGGCGAGGATGCGTGGACGCTCGCCGGTGCCGAAATGGTCTTCCAGCGCGGTTTCGGCGTAGCCCGAACAGTACAGGACCGGCATCCCCGGGCGCGCGTGACGCACGCGATCGGCGAGCTGGAAGCCGGTCTCGCCGCCGAGCAGCACGACGTCGGTGAACACCAACACGATGTCGGGCTGCGCGGCGAGCGCGGCCATCGCGGTGTCGATGCTGGCCGCCTGGCTGACGCGATAGCCGAGCGAGCGCAGTTGCGCCTGCGCGATCGCCGCCACTTCCGGGTCGTCCTCGACCACCAGCAGGTGCTCGCTGCCGCCGATCAGCCTCGGCGTCGCCTGCGCGCCCTTGCGCGCATCCTGGCCCGGCGCCGGCGGCAGCAGCAGGCGCACCGTGGTGCCACATCCGGGCTCGCTGTCGATGCGCACATCGCCGCCCCACTGGCGCACGAAGCCGTAGACCATGCTGAGGCCAAGGCCAGTGCCCTTGCCGGCGGCCTTGGTGGTGAAGAAGGGTTCGAGCGCGCGTGCCAGCACCTCACGGCTCATGCCCTCACCGCTGTCGCTGATTTCGATGACCACCCCTTCGCCATGGCTCCCCGGGCGCAGCGAGTCGTGCTGCTGCGCCGACAGTGTCAGCGTGCCGCCGCGCGGCATCGCGTCGCGCGCATTCAGCGCGAGGTTCAGTACCGCACTCTCGAGCTGGCCGGCGTCGGCCAGTGCCGGGCGCAGCCCGGGCTCGATGCGGTACCGCAACTCGATGCCTTCGCCGAGCGTGCGCCGCAACAGGTCGCGCATGCCGCCGAGCAATTGCGCGCAGTCGACCGCCTGCGCCGCGAGCGGGCGCTTGCGCGAGAAGGCGAGCAGCTTGGCGGTCAGCTCGGCGCCGCGGCGCGCGGCACGCGCGGCCGAATCGACCAGCAGGCGCGCGTCGGCGCGGTCGTTCAGCACATCTTCGAGGATCTGCAGATTTCCGGCGATCACCGTCAGCAGGTTGTTGAAATCGTGGGCGACGCCACCGGTCAACTGGCCGAGCGCCTCCATCTTCGATGCCTGCAACAGCAGACTCTGGTGATGCTGACGCTCGAACACCGCCGCGGCCAGATGACAGGCGCTCTGCGCGAACAGGCATTCGTCCAGGCTCAGCGGCTCGTCCGCGCGCCGGAACAGCGCGAGCACGCCATGCACCTTGGAGGGTCCGCGCAAGGGCATCAGCGTGCCGCCGAGATGCGCCGCCGGCGTGCGTCGCCCGACACGGCCGGGCGCCACCCGCAGCTGCTGTACCTCGCCGCCGAACAGGCGCTGGCGACGCCCCGGCGACAACAGCGATTCGATCACCGTCAGTGCCTCGGCTTCGGTCCAGCCGTGCAGCGCCACGAAGCGCGTGTGACGCCCCTCGTGGCCACGCTCGCAGACACCGGCGCGCGAGAGCCGCAACTGTTCGATCAGTACGCCCAGCATCGCCGCGCAGAAGGCGTCCGTGCCGACCACGCTGACCGCCTGTTCGGCGAGCTGCGCGAGCGCCTGCTGGCGCTGACCACGTTTGAGCAGCTCACGCGAGCGGCGCAATTCGGTGACGTCGCGCACGGCGGCGACGACCAGCCGCTCGCCGTCGACGGTGAGCGGGCTCAGGCTGACTTCGACCGGAACCTCGCTGCCGTCGCGGCGACGACCGACCAACTGGATGTTGAGCCCCATCGGGCGGCTCATCGGATTGCCGGCGTAGCGGCGACGCTCCCTGCGGTGACGTCGACGGAAACGTGTCGGGATCAACGATTCGATCGGCGCGGCGATGAGTTCCGCCTGGCTGTGCCCGAACATCGCCAAGGTCGCCTGGTTCGCGTAGCGGATGCGGCCTGCGGCGTCCACCACCAGCAACGCGTCCGGCGCGGCATCCGCGAGCGCCTCGAACAGGCGGGCATCCTTCAAGGTCATGGGTGCACCGGGCAGGCAAGCATGTAGCCGACCCCGCGCACCGAACGGATCAGGCGCGGCAACTTGGGATCGTCGCCGAGTTTGCGTCGCAGGCGCGCGATCTGCATGTCGACGGTGCGGTCGAAGGGACCGGCACCGCGGCCGTGTGTGAGGTCCAGGATCGCATCGCGCGACAGCGTCTGCTGGGCGCTCTTCGCGAGCGTCGCGAGGAGCTTGAATTCGCCGTGGGTGAGCGGGATCTCGGTGCGATCGGCGGCGAGCAGGCGGTGCTCGCGCAGGCGCAGTTCGAAGCCGGAAAAGTGCAGCGCCTCCGGCTCGGCAGGCGCGGCAGGAGCCGTTTCGGCGCGCCGCAGCACACTCTTGATGCGCGCCAGCAGCTCGCGCAGGTCGAAGGGTTTGGTCACGTAGTCGTCGGCGCCGAGTTCCAGTCCGGCCACCTTGTCGACGGTCTCGCCGCGTCCGGTCAGGATGATGATCGGCATGCGCACGCGCTCGCGCAGTTGCCGGATCAACGCCAGACCGTCCTCGTCCGGCAAGCCGAGGTCCACCAGCGCCAGCGCCGGCACCTCGCGGTCCACCGCCCGCCGGGCCGCCGCACCGCTGTCGGCCTCGAGCGTCCGGTAGCCCTGTGCGCCCAGATAGACTCGCAACAGTTGCCGGATATCGGCCTCATCATCGACGATCAGGATCCCGGCCCCGGCCAAGTGCCACTCCGTGCGCTGTCATCCAGGCCCGATTCTGGCGCGGGGCGCGGGATTTGGGGAGGTTGTCCGAATGGTTGAGGGACCTGGACGGCCGTCGCCCGCCGGAGCGGATCGCAACGAAATGCCGGTCGATCCCGGCGACCTCGCCAGCCCCGGCATTCCACCGCCCGCACCAAACTCACTCGCCCTCCACCCGCATCTGGCAAACGTGGCAGTACTCGGTGGCGGGCTCGGCGTGCAGGCGCGCGCAAGGGATGCCGACGCCGCAGGCGAGGCAACGACCGTAGGTGCCGCGATCCATCCGTACCAGCGCCGAACGTACTTGCTCGATCTCGCGTTGGTCGCGCAACAGGTTTGCGCGCACCAGCGCCGCGGCGTAATCGACCTGGCCGGGGTCGAGATCGGCGCCGGCCAAATCGCGCTCGTCGATCTGCCGCTGCGTCGCCTCGATTTCACCGACGAGCCGGGCTTCGCGCGCCGACAGACGTGTGCGCAGTTGCAGCAGGTCGTCCGCCGCCAAGTGCTTCATGGGCGCACCACCAGAACCGGCGTGCGGCAGTGGGTCAGCACCTTCCGCGTTTCGCTGCCGAGCAGCAAGGCGTCGATGCCACGGCGCCCGTGCGAGGCCATCACGATCAGATCGCACCCCAGTCGGGCGACCTCCTCCACGATCGCCTGGTGCGGGTCGACCGCAAACAGATACCGTGAATCGGCCGGCACCCCGCGCTCGGTGGCCCGCGCGCGCGCGCGCGCCAGGATCTGTTCCGCCTCCATGATCGCGCGCTGCTGGCAGGCCTCGCGCGCCGTCTCGGCAAGTTCCGGCTGCCCGAAGCCCGCATCGCTCGCGAAATCGGTGATCACGTGCAGCACCCGGACACGAGCCCGCAACGCATGGGCGAGATCCAGCGCGTGCGCCAACGCCGAATCGGAAAGCGCGCTGCCGTCGTGCGGTACCAGCAGGTCGGCGTACATGGCGGCGATGGCGGCGATGGCGGCGGCGACAGCGGCAGGCTAACGACATCCACACTGCACACGTTGACCGCAATCAACGCAAACGCATCCGCACCAGATGGCGTTCGCCATCGGCGCCCGGCACGCGCAGGCGCAGCACTTCGATCACCTCCACCGAGTCCGGCAGTGCCGCGATCTCTGCGTCCGGCCGCCGACCTTTGAGCGCCAGCCAGATGCCCTCGTCGGCGAGAACCTGGCGGGTGCTGGCGACGAACAGCGCGAGACTCGCGTACGCACGCGAAACCACTTGATGGAAGCCCGCGACCGGCAGTTGTTCGGCACGCTGTTCATGGATCTCGACGCGCGGCAGGCCGAAGCGGCGCTTGCACTCGCGCAGGAAACGCGCTTTCTTGCCGTTGCTGTCGACCAGCCAGACGCGCTCGTAGTCGTGCACCAACGCCAGCACCAGCCCTGGAACGCCGGGCCCGGTGCCGATGTCGGCGAGATCCGGACCCTGCGCGTGCGGCAGCAGCGCGAGCGCGTCGACGAGGTGGCGGTCGATCATCGCCAGCGGTTCGCGCACCGCGGTCAGGTTGTAGGCCGCGTTCCACTGCGCCAGCAGCGCGATGTACTCGAGCAGGCACTCGCGCGCCGCGTCTTCGAGTGGCAGTCCGAGTTCATCGAGACGGCGGGCGAGGAGGTCGCGCCAGGCGACTTTGATCTGCATGCGCGGATCATCGCGGATTCGGGGTCGATCCGGGCGTGCTGGCCGCGCTTTCCGCAAGGTCGCGGATGCGGGCATCGGTGGCTTGGCGCCCGCCATGCTGGGGCGCAGGCGCGGCGGAGTCTGGAAGAACCGACGCAGGTCAACCCACCCGCCATGCACCGACCCCGCGCACGCCATCCGGAATCCCATGGCGTCCCCAGGCATCACGCACCATACTGGTGCAATCGTCTCGTTTCGTGCACCACATTGCGACGTGACCATCCGATAACTCCTTGAGTTCACGGCCCATGGTGCATGGCACAACGATTGCTGTCCCGCATCCGTCCAACCACCCAACGCCCGGAGGCACCCCCGATGTCGGTCGACAAAGTCAAGAAACTGATCAAGGACAACGGCGTCAAGTTCGTCGATTACCGCTTCGCCGACATGGCCGGGCGCGAACAGCATGTATCGGTGCCGGCCGGCATCGTCGACGATGTCGATTTCGAGGACGGCAAGATGTTCGACGGATCTTCGATCGCCGGCTGGAAGGGCATCAACGAATCCGACATGGTGCTGCTGCCGGACGCCCCCACCGCCTTCCTCGACCCCTTCGCGGAGGAGGCCACGCTGGTGATCCGTTGCGACGTGCTGGAACCGTCCACGATGCAGCCCTATGCGCGCTGCCCGCGCGGCATCGCCAAGCGCGCCGAGGCCTACCTCAAGGCCAGCGGCATCGGCGACACCGCCTTCTTCGGGCCGGAGCCGGAGTTCTTCATCTTCGACAGCGTGCGCGCCGACGTGCAGATGAAGGGCTCCTTCTTCGAGATCGAGTCCGAGGAAGCGGCGTGGAACTCGGGCAAGGTCTACGAGCACGGCAACACCGGCCATCGCCCGGGCGTCAAGGGCGGTTATTTCCCCACCGGCCCGGTGGACTCGCTGCAGGATCTGCGCTCGGCCATGTGCCTGACGCTGGAGGCGCTCGGGATCCCGGTCGAGGTGCATCACCACGAGGTCGCCACCGCCGGCCAGTGCGAGATCGGCACCCGCTTCAACACCCTGGTCAAGAAGGCCGATGAACTGCTGACTCTGAAATACGTGGTCAAGAACGTCGCCCACCAACACGGCCACACCGCCACCTTCATGCCCAAGCCACTGGTCGGCGACAACGGCAGCGGCATGCATGTGCACCAGTCGCTCGCCAAGAGCGGCAAGAACCTGTTCAGCGGCAACGAGTACGGCGGGCTGTCCAAGCTGGCGCTGCATTACATCGCCGGCATCTTCAAGCACGCGCGCGCGATCAATGCCTTCACGAACTCGACGACCAACAGCTACCGGCGCCTGGTGCCGGGCTTCGAGGCGCCGGTGCTGCTGGCCTACTCGGCGCGCAACCGCTCCGCGTCCTGCCGAATTCCGTGGGTGTCCAACCCGAAGGCGCGCCGCATCGAGGTGCGCTTCCCGGATCCGGTCAACTCCGGCTACCTGACCTTCACCGCGCTGATGATGGCCGGCCTCGACGGCATCAAGAACAAGCTCGACCCGGGCGCGCCGTCGGACAAGGACCTGTACGATTTGCCGCCGGAGGAGGAGAAGCTGATCCCGACCGTCTGCCATTCGCTCGACATGGCGCTCGAAGCGCTCGACAAGGACCGCGAGTTCCTCAAGGCCGGCGGTGTCATGAGCGACGACTTCATCGATGCCTACATCGAGCTGAAGATGAAGGAAGTCACCGCGATCCGGATGCACACGCACCCGATCGAATTCCTGCAGTACTACTCGATCTAGCCCGGGCGCTCCGCGTGGTCGCGGGAAAATGGCTCAGGTCTTTGAATGTGGAACGGAATCCTGGAGGTTTGGACCAATGACGGGCTTTCCGTTGCCATTTTCTCGCTCACGCGGCCCTCGCTCGTTCTTTGCGCCGGTCTCTTCGTTGCTCGTCGTCGCAATGGAACCACCATTCCTCCTCCTCGCGCCTCGATACCGGCGCAAAGCCCTTCGCGATGATCCGCGTGCCCACGCGAAGCGCCCGGGCGTTCGCCAATGAACGTGCGGCCCCTGCGCGTGCTGGCGAACGCGGTCGACGACCCGGCGCCACCCCGCGCGGCGGCCGCCGCGCCGGAGTTGCTGGACCTGCTGTCGACGCCGCTGGCGATCGTCGATGCCCAGCGGCGGGTGGCCTGGACCAATGCGGTGCTCGCGGAGACCTGGTGCGAGCGCCGCCTTGCGGGCAGCCGCATCGAGGACCTCGCGATCGGCGACGACGCGCTGCCCGCCCTGGTCCAGCGGGTGCTCGTGCAGCGCGAACGCATCGTCGCGCGGCGCCTGCTGCTGGAGTTCCGGCGCGAGCACCCGCGCCGCTTCGATGTCGCGCTGGCGCCGGTCGCCTGGCAGGGCGAAGTGGCCGCACTGCTCGAGTTCCACGCGCTGTCCGAGCACGACCAGGACCTCGGCGAAGGCGTGGTGCAGGCGCCTGAACCCGCCGCGCAGCAGATGGCCCGGGCGCTGGCGCACGAGATCAAGAACCCGCTGGCCGGCCTGCACGGCGCCGCGCAACTGCTGGAGCGCGAACTGCCGAACAAGGCCTTGCGCGAATACACGACGGTGATCCGCGCCGAAGCCGACCGCATCCGCCGGCTCGTCGACCGCCTGCTGCAGAAGCCGGATGTCGCCCACGCCGGCCAGGCCTTCAACGTGCACGAGGTGCTCGAACGCGTGCGCACGCTGATCGAGGCCGAGGCCGCCGGGCGCGCCGGCGTGGTGCGCGACTACGACCCCAGCCTGCCGGACATCGACGGCCATCCCGACCGCCTGACCCAGGCGCTGCTCAACCTCGCGCGCAACGCCTTGCAGTCGGGCGCACGCACGGTCCGCCTGCGCACGCGCGCCGAGCGTCGCGCGCGCATCGGCGAGCACGTCTGCAAGCTGGCCTTGCGCATCGACGTCTGCGACGACGGCCCCGGCGTGCCCGAGGCGCTGCGCGAGAGCCTGTTCCTGCCCTTCGTGACCGGCCGCGACGAGGGCACCGGACTCGGCCTGCCGGTCGCGCTCGCGATCGCGCGCGAGCACGGCGGCACCCTGGCCTTCGTCTCGCGGCCGGGTTCGACGACTTTCAGTTTGCTGATTCCGGTGCAGCCATGAACGCGCAACTGCATCCGCACCACGCACCCCGCCGCACGGTCTGGCTGGTCGACGACGACCGCTCGATCCGCTTCGTGCTGGAGAAAGCGCTCGCTGGCGCCGGTTTCACGGTCGAGAGCTTCGATGCCGCCGAGACCGCGTTGCGCACCTTGCTGAGCCGCACGCCGGACCTGGTGTTCACCGACGTGCGCATGCCGGGCATGGACGGCATGGCCTTCATGGACCGCTTGCGCCAGCGCGCCGCCGGCGTGCCGGTGGTGGTCATGAGCGCCTACACCGACCTGCCGAGCACGGTCGCCGCCTTCCACCGCGGCGCCTTCGACTACCTGCCGAAGCCCTTCGACATCGACGCCGCGATCGACATGGCGCGGCGCGCGACCGCGCGCGAGGCGCCGATCGCCGAGACCGACTGGTCGGACGAGGGCCTGATCGGCGATACCCCGGCGATGCGCGAGGTCTTCCGCGCGATCGGCCGGCTCTCGCGCGCCGACCTCTCGGTGCTGATCACCGGCGAGACCGGCAGCGGCAAGGAGCTGATCGCGCGCGCGCTGCACCGCCACTCACCGCGCGCGGAAGGGCCCTTCATCGCGCTCAACACCGCCGCGATCGCACCGGAATTGCTCGAGAGCGAACTCTTCGGTCACGAACAGGGCGCCTTCACCGGCGCGGTGCGTCGCCACCAGGGGCGCTTCGAGCAGGCCGAGCGCGGCACCCTGTTCCTCGATGAGATCGGGGACATGCCGATTGGCCTGCAGACGCGCCTGCTGCGGGTGCTCGCCGAGGGCGAGTTCTACCGGGTCGGCGGGCGCGAACTGATCCGCGCCGACGTGCGCGTGATCGCCGCCACCCACCAGGACCTGCGCGCCAAGGTCGAGCGCGGCGAGTTCCGCGCCGATCTGCTGCACCGCCTGGACGTGATGCGCATCCACCTGCCGCCGCTGCGCGAACGCGCCGCCGATGTCCAGCGGCTCGCCGAGCGCTTCCTGATCGAAGCCGCGCGCGAAATGCGCGTGCCCCCCAAGCAACTGTCACAGGACGCCGCGCGCGCGCTCACCCGCTACCCCTGGCCGGGCAATGTGCGCGAGCTGCGCAACCTCTGCCAGCGGCTAGTGCTGATGGCGCCGGGTTCGCAGATTCTCGCTGGCGACCTGCCCGAGGAGATCCGCCGCAGCGAGGGCGGCGGGGTCGAGCCGGGCTGGCAGAAACCGCTGGCCGAATGGGCCCGCCAGCAGCTCGACCTCGGCCAGCCGGACCTGCTGGAAAGCGCCAAGGCCACCCTCGAACAGGTGCTGTTCGACGAGGCGCTGAAGACCACCGGCGGCGACCGCCAGCAGGCGGCGAAGCGGCTCGGCTGCGGTCGCAACACGCTGACGCGCAAGCTGGGGCCGAAAAAGCGGTGAGCGGTGAGTGGTGAGTGGTGAGTAGTGAGTAGTGAGTAGTGAGTAGAAGCTGGCCTTGCTGCGGCACTGTCGGGTCCCTGCAAACATCTTGCGTTCGCGCACCACTTACCAGCGTACGCTCCACCCGCTAGCCTACGCGCCCCTTTCGCCGGCCCCATCCCCATGAGCGACGCTCCCCAGCAGGTCATCCGCTTCCACTACAGCGTCGCCGAAGTCGGGCAGGCGCCGATCGAGGACTCGCGCAAGAACGGGCAGCCGATCACGATGCTGACCGGCGTCGGCGGGATCATTCCGGGCCTGGAGAAGGCGCTCGTCGGCAAAGCTGCGGGCGCACGTTTCGAGGTCACGGTACCGGCCGCCGAGGCTTATGGCGAGCGCAACGAGGCGGCAATCCAGCGCGTACCCAAAAAACACTTTCCCAACGGCGTCAGCCTGCGCCCAGGTCTCACGGTGATGTTGCCCACACAGCATGGCCCGCGCCCGGTGACCGTGCTGAAAGTCGGCATGAGCGTGGTCGATTGCGACTTGAACCACCCGATGGCGGGCAAGGACCTCGCATTCGCCATCGAGATTGTCGAAGTGCGCGCAGCGAGCGCCGAGGAAATCGCGCACGGCCACGCGCACGGCGAGGGCGGGCACCATCACTGATCCGTCGATCCGCATTCCGCTCCGCAACTTTTCGGGGGCACGCCGGTCCAAGCGGCGCCGCTTCCGTCACCTCGGTCCGTCATGAACCCGATCCGTGCCTGCCTAGCCGCCTGCGCGTTCTTCCTCGCCGCACCAGCCCTCGCCGCCCTGCCCGCGCAGGTCGATGGCCAGCCGCTGCCGACGCTGGCGCCGATGCTCGAGCGCACCACGCTCGCGGTGGTCAACGTCTCCAGCAAGACCCGCGTGCAGGTGCGCAATCCCTTCTTCGACGACCCCTTCTTCCGGCGCTTCTTCGACATGCCGGACGTGCCGCAGGAACGCGTGCAGCAGTCGCTCGGCTCGGGCGTGATCGTCGACGCCGTGCGCGGGCTGGTGCTGACCAACAACCACGTGGTCGAGCGCGCCGACGAGGTCACGGTCACGCTGCACGACGGGCGCACGCTGAATGCCGAGATCGTCGGCCGCGACCCCGACACCGACGTCGCCGTGCTGAGGGTACCGGCGCAGCGCCTGACCGCGCTCGCGCTGGCCGATTCCGACCGCCTGCGCGTCGGCGACTTCGTGGTCGCAATCGGCAATCCCTTCGGCCTCGGCCAGGCGGTCACCAGCGGCATCGTCAGCGCGCTCGGCCGCAGCGGACTGCGCGGTCTTGGCTACCAGAACTTCATCCAGACCGACGCCTCGATCAACCCCGGCAACTCCGGTGGCGCGCTGGTCGACCTGCGCGGAGAACTGGTCGGCATCAACACCGCGATCTTCAGCCCCTCGGGCGGCAATGTCGGCATCGGCTTCGCGATCCCGGCGAACCTCGCGCGCAACGTGATGAACCAGTTGCTGGCCTTCGGGGAGGTCAAACGCGGTTCGCTCGGCGTGCAGGCGCAGGACCTGGACGCGCGCCTCGCGCGCGTGCTCGGGCTGGAAGAAGGGCGCGGCGCGGTCGTCACCCAGGTGCTGCCGGACTCGCCGGCGGACGCGGCCGGGCTGCAGGTGGGCGACGTGATCGTGCGTCTGGACGGTAAAACCATCGCCAGTGCCGAGGAACTCGCGAATGCCGAGGGCCTGCTGCCGATCGGCAAGGCGCTGGCGGTCGAATACCTGCGCGAAGGCACGCGCGCCCGCGCCGAGCTGACGCTGATTGCCAGCAGCTCGCAGGCCCTCGCCGGCGAAAAGCTCGATCCGCGCCTGGCCGGCGCGCGCTTCGGCGAGCTCAGCCAACGCGAGAAACAGTCCGGGATCAGCGGCGTCAAGGTGTTGTCCGTCGCCGCGAGCAGCACCGCCGCGCGCAATGGTCTGGAAGCCGGCGACATCATCTTCGGGGTCAATCGCTACGAGGTGGCGAGTCTGGCCGAACTCGGCAAGCTGGTCGGTCAGCGCCCGCGCCAGATCCTGTTCTCGCTGTACCGCGGGCGCCGGGCGTACTACCTGCCGATCGAGTGAGCTACACACGGGACCGCTCGACCCGCGAACGATGCCATGTGGTCGCTGCTATCGCGCCAAAAGAGCGCCGAACGCAAAGGACGCAAAGGACGCAAAGGTGAAAAGAAAGGACGCAAAGGAGAGCGCAAGCCGAATCGTCCGCCCTCTCTCGCCATTCTTTGCGTCCTTTGCGCCCCTTTGCGTCCTTTGCGTCCTTTGCGTCCACAAGCAAGCGCTGCCATCAGCGCGGAAACCCGGGGCCTGTTCCTGGTTTCTTCCTGGCTCGCCACCGCAGGGTCCGAACCGCGAGGGTAGCTCCGTCCGGGCTGCGTAATCCGCGCGCCGCCGGTCCGGTCTACCGCAACACGGTCCGCCCGGCCCATCATCGGCGCATGCCGCTGCCAGCTCGCACTCCAGTCTGCTCCTGCGCGATCGCGATGGCCTTGCTGCTGTGCGCCGCACCGGCGGCGGCGCCACCGGTGGCCGCGCCGGGAGTCAGCAGCAGCGATGTGCTGAGCCTGCGCCAACTGGGCTCGGCCGAGGGCCTGCCGCAACTGACGGTGTTCGCGCTCGCCGCCGATGAGCAAGGCTACGTCTACGCCGGCACCCAGGACGGGCTGTCGCGCTGGGACGGACGTCGTTTCGAGCCGGTGCCGCTGGTGGATGGCCAACGCGACTGGGTCACGCATCTGCTGGCGGACGGGCGCCGCCTGTGGATCGGCACCGACGGCGTCGGCCTGCAATGGCTGCAGGACGTACGCGTCGCCGAAGTGCGCACCGCGGACGGCCGGCGCATGCCGTCGGTCGAGGCAATCGCACGCACGTCCCGCGGCGAACTGCTGGTCGGCACACCGGGTGGCCTCTATCAGTGCACGCCGGAAGCCTGCACGGCGATCGCCGGCAGCGCCGATCTCGAGGTCGCGGAGATCCAGGAGGACGCCGGCGGGCGCGTGTGGGTCGGCACCAACATGGATGGCCTGTACCGCTACGACCGCGATGCGCAGGGTCGGCTGCTGCGCAGCGATTTCCACCTCGGCCGCAGCGACGGCCTGCCGAACGATGCAGTGCGCGCGCTGCTGGTGGATGCCGCCGAGCGCGTCTGGATCGGCACCGGTCGCGGCCTCGCGCGCTGGGACGGCCGCGCGCTGACGCACTGGATGCGGGTCGGCGAGGCGCCCTTTTCCGGCGTGTTCGCGCTGCGTCCGCTGCCCGGGGGCGAGGTCCTCGCCGCCACCTGGGGCCACGGCCTCGCGCGCTTCCGGGCCGACGACGGTTTCGAGGTGCTCAGCCTGGGTGCGGGCATGCCGGATGCCTATGTGCACACCCTGCTGCTCGGCGGCGATGCGAGCGCACCGATCGTCTGGGCCGGCACCGGCTCGGGCGGCGTGGTGCGCCTCGAACCGGGGCGCTGGCGCAGCTACGACGAGCGCCACGGCCTGCCGCAGCGGGTGGTGGTCGGCATCGGCGAGTTCGTCGCTGCCGATGGCGCGCGCACGCTGTGGGCCGGCACCCTCGGCGGCAGCGTGCACTGGCAGGCGGGCCGCTGGCGGCCGCTGTTGCCGCAGGCCTACGCGGATCGCATCGTCTACGACGCGCTGCAGGATCCGCAGGGCCGCCGCTGGTATGCGACCCAACGCGGCCTGCTGCGCGACGACCACGGCCAATGGCGCGAGTGGGAGTCGCGCGATTCCGCGATCCCGGCCACTTCGGTCGACCAGCTCGCCTGGATCGACGGCCGGCTGTGGCTGGCCACCGGACACGGGGTCGCGGCCCTGGACGGGGACCACGTCGACGTGCTGTTCGACGAGCTCGAGGATCCCACCCGCGTGGTCGCGCGCGCCCTGTTGTCCTTGCCGACACGCGGCACGCGGCCGCGGGTGCTGCTGCTCACCAGCAACCGCGTGCTGCTGACCGATGGCGAATCGCTGGCGGACGCCGGCGCCGACTGCGCCATTCCGGGTGCCTACTACGATGCGGAGCGGCTGGCCGATGGCGAGATCTGGCTCGCCTCGCGGGACGGCGCACTGCGCCTGGATCTCGATGCGGCCGAGCCGCGCTGCACGCCGGTGCTCGAACCTGCCGGCAGCAAGCCGACCACCTACGAGATCGCCCAGGACCGCGAAGGGCGCGTCTACCTGTTCGGCTACGACGGTGTGCGTCGCATCGACGATCCGCGCGCGCAGACGCTGGAGGAAGGCCGCAACTACCGCCGCTACGGGCTCGACGACGGCCTACCGTCGCTGGAGTTCAACCGCGACGCGCTGGTCGACGCCGACGGCCGCCTGTGGGCGGCGAACGCCGGGGGCGTGGTCGCCTTCGACCCGGCCGCCGCCATCGACACGCCCACCCAGGCGCCGCTGCGGCTGGCGGTGCTCAGCGGCGGCGGCGCGCTGGCCGCGGGCG
>JABAQR010000023.1 GCA_019187485.1 Lysobacterales bacterium
CGTGAGTCTCTTGCCGGGCATCCCGATGGCCTTCGATCAGGTCGTCGAAGAACCCTAACCCCGCCTCCCGGACCTGTCCGGCTTCAGCCCTCAACCGGCCAAGATAGTTGTCGTCGACCGGCCAGGGGAATTGTCGTCGGACACACCGGCGTGTTCCGCCATTACCGCGGTCGACGGCAGCGTCCTGCCGACCGATCCCTACGAAGGGTCGCTCGGGGGAAGCAACCCGACGGTCCCGCTCCCGACCCGGTGCGGCGACCCTCAGCCACTGCTGAAGCCGGTGATCGACCTCGCCCCTTTGGACCGGCCAGAGCGTGCGCTTCCGTTTCCGCGCTGCCTTGGATGACTCGGCGGTGCGCGCCAGGGCTGGAACATCGACGAGGCGCAGATCGAGCACCGCAACCGAATCCGCATGCCGGATCCGGTGGGCTCGACGCCGGCGCACAACTCTCGTCAGCAGGCAATGCGCCTACACTGCGCGCTCCGTCCTCAGGCGAGTCCAGCCATGTCCGGAAACGGCCCGCGCGCGGCGATCCTCGGCGGCCTGCGCATCCCCTTCTGCCGCAGCAACACGAGCTACGCCGATTTGCCGAATCTCGCGCTCGGTACTGAACTGGTATCGCGACTGGTCGAGCGTTTCGACTTGAAGGGCGTGGAGCTTGGCGAGCTCGCCTTCGGCGCGGTGCTCAAACACTCGCGCGACTGGAACCTGGCGCGCGAAATCGCGCTCGGTTGCGGCCTCAAGGCGACCACGCCGGGTCTTACCCTGCAACGCGCCTGCGGCACCGGCTTCGAGTCGGCGATCGTGATCGCCAACAAGATCGCGCTGCGTCAGATCCGCCACGGCATCGCCGGCGGGAGCGACAGCGCCAGCGAGGTCCCGCTGGTACTGAACCAGACCCTGAATGCGCGCTTTCTCGCGCTCGCCCGCGCACGCTCGTCCAGCGAACGCCTGCGTGCATTCAAGGGCTTCCGCCTGGGCGAACTGAAACCGGTGGCGCCGACGGTCGGCGAACCGCGCACCGGCAAGAGCATGGGCGAACACTGCGAAATGATGGCCAAGGCTTGGGCGATCAGCCGTGTCGCGCAGGACCAGGTCGCCTTCGACAGTCACCAGAAGGCGCACCGCGCCTACGAACGCGGCTTTTACGACGACTTGACGACTCCTTTTCGCGGACTCAGGCGCGACGGCGTGCTGCGCGCCGACACCACGCTGGAAAAACTCGCGTCGCTGAAACCGGCCTTTGATCGCAATTCCGGACACGGCACGCTGACCGCGGGCAACTCGACTCCGCTGACCGATGGCGCCAGCGCGCTGCTGCTGGCCGACGCCGACTGGGCGCGCGCGGAAGGCCGCGAGGTGCTCGCCGAACTGGTCGACGCGGAGGTCGCGGCGGTCGATTTCGTCGCTGGCGAAGGCCTGCTGATGGCGCCGACGGTGGCGGTGTCGCGACTGCTGCAACGCCAAGGCCTGGGGCTCGCCCACATCGACCTGTTCGAGATCCACGAAGCCTTTGCCGCGCAACTGCTGTGCACGCTCGCGGCTTTCGAGTCCGAAAGCTATTGCCGCGAGCGCCTCGGCCTGCCGCATGCGCTCGGAGCCATCGACCGCAGTCGGCTGAACGTCGCCGGCGGCAGCCTCGCCATTGGCCATCCCTTCGCCGCCACCGGTGCGCGCATGCTCGCCGGTGTTGCGAAACTGCTCCAGGAGCGCGGCGGCGGCCGCGCGCTGGTGACTGCCTGTGCGGCCGGCGGCATGGGCGTCGCGGTGTTGCTGGAGCGGAAGTGAGGGCCACACCGGGACGGTCCGACCCGCGAGGGATGAAACGCCGGCCACGAATGGCCAGCCGGCACATCGAGCGCACAAGCGCTCGATGTGGTGGAGCCGTTTCTTCCTGGCGGCGCGCTTGCGCGCCACCCAGCGCAGTCCTCGATCAGGGATCCTTCGGCTTCTCGCCGCAGTAGGTCTCGAGGATCTTCTGGGTCTCGGCGATCTGCGCGTCGCGTTCTGCCTTGGTCAGTTCGCGCTGCTTGCCGCCTTCCTGGATCATCAGCGGATTGTCGCTCCGGAGCATCTTCAGATTCTCGCCATGCGCCTTGCAGCCGGCGCGGCGCTGCGCGTTGATTTCGGCGCGTTCCTCGTCGGACATCGGCTTGACGTTGACGCCCTGCTCGGCGATGGCGGCGCTGGCGACGAAGGCGAGCAGTACGGCAGTGGACAGACGGGCGATCACGGGTTTCCTCCTCCGGTGTGTAGCCGGCGTCGACTCGGGGACGCCGTCGTTGCCGATGTTAGCCCGTCCGATTCGGCCGTGTGCAAGCCCAAGACGGCTGCATCGACGAAGGATGGCTGCGGCGCGCCCCACATTCATCCGGCGTGAATCCGCTACTGCGCGGTCCAGCCGCCATCCATCGCGATGTTGCTGCCGGTGATCTGGCTGGCGGCGTCCGAGCACAGGAACACCGCAAGCGCCGCGACCTGGTCGACGGTGATGAACTCCCTGGTCGGCTGCGCCGCGAGCATGACGTCGCGCTTGACCTGCTCGGCGGTGAGCCCACGCGCTCTCATCGTGTCGGGGATCTGTTGCTCGACCAGCGGCGTCCACACGTAACCGGGGCAGATCGAGTTGATCGTGATGCCGTGGGTGGCCAGTTCCAGCGCCACCGACTTGGTGAAGCCGGCGACGCCGTGCTTGGCGGCGACGTAGGCGCTCTTGAACGGCGAGGCGACCAGAGCGTGCGCACTGGCGGTGTTGACGATCCGCCCCCAGCGCCGTGCCTTCATCGCCGGAACCACCGCGCGGGTCGCAAGGAAAGCCGCCGACAGGTTGATCGCGAGGATGTCGTTCCACTTCTCCAGCGGAAACTCCTCGACCGGTGACACGTGCTGGATGCCGGCGTTGTTGACCAGCACGTCGATTGTGCCGAACTCGCTCGCGGCCTGCGCGACCATCGCCGTGATCGCCGCGCCATCGCGCAGGTCGGCGCCGTCGAAACGCACGCGCACACCGTACTCGGTCGCGATTCCGGCGCGCACGCCTTCGATCTGCGCGGCATCGCCGAAGCCGTTCAGGGTGATGTCGATGCCCTGCCCAGCGAGCGCGCGAGCGATGGCCAGGCCAATGCCGCTGGTGGAACCGGTGACGAGCGCGTGGCGTGCGTGGGGATGGGGCATGGCGAGGCTCCGGCGACCGAAGCCGTGAGCATGCAGGCGCACATTCCGGCGCGCATCCGTCCCTTCGACCGATGCGGCCAGGATGCGGCATTTTCCCGTTCCGGGCATTTCATGAAGTCGCCCGCAGTTCCCCGTGCACCCGGTCGAAGCCCGCGGCCACCGTGGCCGGCACCGAGCCGGCACGGCTCACCTGCCAGATCGCGAGGCTCGCGAACAGCACTCCGGGCACCATCTCGTACAGGCCAAACCACGCGTACCGCTTCCACACCAACACCGTGATCGCGCCCACCAGCACGCCTGCGAGCGCGCCGTCCCGCGTCATGCCGCGCCAGTACAGACTGATCACGACCACCGGTCCGAAGGCGGCACCGAAGCCGGCCCAAGCGTAGGAGACCAGCTTCAGCACGCTGTTGTCGGGACTCCAGGCCAGCCACACGGCCACCAGCGCCACCGCCAGCAGCGTCGCGCGCCCCACCCAGATCAGCTCGCGCTGGCCGGCGGCCGGGCGCAGGAATGCCTTGTAGAAGTCCTCGGTCAACGCACTCGAACACACCAGCAACTGGCAGGAGAGCGTGCTCATGATCGCCGCCAGCACCGCCGACAGCAGCACGCCCGCCACCCAAGGATGGAACAACTGCTGGGCGAGCAGGATGAACACACGCTCCGGATTCTCGTTGACTGCGCCGGCCAGTTCCGGGTGTGCGGCGTACCAGGCATTGGCGTAGTAGCCCACCGCGATCGCGCCGGCCAGGCAGATCACCATCCAGCTCATGCCGATGCGTCGCGCCGGGCGGATTGCCACCAGCGATTCGGCAGCCATGAAACGCGCCAGGATGTGCGGCTGGCCGACGTAGCCCAGGCCCCAGGCCAACAGCGAGACGATGCCGACGAGGCTGGTGCCGGCGAACCAGTCGGCGCGCACCGGATGCGCCGCGGCAATCATCGCGTGAGCGTCGAGCGGCCCGCCGCTGCCGGCGATCACGATCAGCGGCACCAGGATCAGCGCGAAGATCATCAGGCTCGCCTGAACGGTGTCGGTCCAACTGACGGCGAGAAAGCCTCCGAGCAGGGTATAGGCGATGGTGACCGCTGCGCCAGCCCAGAGCGCCTGCGCGTAGGGCAACCCGAAGGTGCTCTCGAACAAGCGCGCGCCGGCGACGATGCCGGATGCCGAATAGATCGCGAAGAACACCAGGATTACCAGCGCGCACAGCACGCGCAGCAGTCGCTGGCGATCCTCGAAGCGGTGCGTGAAATAGTCCGGCAGGGTCAGCGCGTTGCCGGCGCGCTCGGTGTACACGCGCAGGGGTCCTGCCACGTAACGCCAATTGGCCCAGGCACCGGCAACCAGACCGATCGCGATCCACGATTCCGCAAGGCCCGAGGCGTAGAGCGCGCCCGGCAGCCCCATCAACAACCAGCCGCTCATGTCCGAGGCACCGGTGGACAACGCCGTCACCCAGGGGTTCAGCGAGCGCCCCCCGAGGATGTAGTCGTCGAAACTGCGCGTGCGCCACCACGCGTAGAAACCGATCCCGAGCATGCCGGCGAGATAGAGCGCGAAGGTGATCCACAGCGGCGAGGCGGTCATGACGGATCCGGCTGAGCGGCCACACGATGATGCAGCAGTCCGGGCAAGGGCCGAAGGTCGCGCCCGGTGCGCTGCCGGCGAATGGTTGCGCAGGCTTCGCCTTGCGCGCGCTACAACCGCTGCAATTCCGCCAGTGCGCGCTCCCTGCCCTCGGCGCGCGCCAGTTCCAGCGCATCCGCGCCGGCATCATTGCGCAAACCGGGATCGGCGCCGCTGGTCAGCAGCACGTCGACCAGCCGCGCGTGGTCGCGATGCACGGCCGCGTGCAGCGGCGTCCAGCCGGCCTGCTGCCGCACATTCGGATTCGCAGCGAAAGCCAGGAGCACACGGGCCAACGCGCAGGCGAGTTCTTCGTCGTCGCGCGCACAGGCGGCGTGCAGCGGCGTCACCCGCATCGGATTGTGTGCCGGCGCGTCCGGGTCGGCGCCAGCTCCGAGCAGCAGCGCGGCGCAGTGCAAATGACCGAAGAACACCGCCAGGGCGAGCGCCGGAAAGCCATCCGGCGAGCGCGCCTGCGCCTGGGCTGGATCGACCGACAGCAGGCCCAGCAGGGCCGCCGAGTCGCCGAGCGCCGCCGCCTCCGGAGCGGTCGGCAGGCGAGCGTGGGCGGCCAGCGCGAGGGCCAGCCCGCACTTGCCCAGGTACAGGGCCAGCAGGATCGGCGTCGCACCGCCGTCGAGCGGCGTGTCCAGCAACGCGGGATCCGCATCCACCAGCTCGAGCGCTCTGGCGACGTCGTCCGCGGTGATTGCCTGCTGCAGGGCGGCGGTTTCCATCGGCGTTACCTCCGGGTGAACGTGTCGGGCGCGATCCGGCTGCGTTCAGCCACGGCTTGGGCCGGCGCTCCTACCGTCAATCGCAGCGACGATCTTCCAGGGCAAGTGCCGAAAGGCGGGGGTGGGCCATGATGCCGACGATGGCGCGAGCGCGCGAGCCGGTACTGGATCCGAAGCGGATCGCGGCAATCACCGGTGTGCTGCTGCTGCACCTGATGGTGCTGGGGGCGATGCTGCTGCCACGGCAAGCGGCGGAACCGTGGTTCCCGCGGCCGCCCGACGACCCGTGGTCGATCGACTGGGAGGATCCGCCCTTGCCGGTCAGGCCGCCGGAACCGGTGGCACTACCGCCGCCCACGCCGCCGACGCTGAAGGAACCGCCGCCGGCGGCAGCACCGACGCCCGCCGCGCCCCCGACGACACCCATGGTCGACAACGAGATGGTTTTCAAGACCTTGAACGAGCCGGTCGTGGCGAATGCGCTCGTCGCCCCCCAGGCGAGCGGCCCGTTGCCGGGCACGCGGTCCAACCTGCTGAGCCTCAGGACAGTGCGCGCGCCACCACCCGCTTATCCGCGGCGCGAACTGGCGCGCGGCATCGAAGGCATGGTGGAACTGCGCGTGCTGGTCGATGTTGCCGGGATGCCGACCATGATCGATGTCATCGGCGGCAGCGGCAACCGCAACTTCGAACTCGCCGCCATCCGCGCTTTGAAACGCTGGCGATTCCAGCCGCACAGCGTCGACGGCGAACCGCGGGCGGCGTGGGCGCGGGTACCGTTCGAGTTCCGCACCGAGTGAATAGGTCGCCACGGGGATCCGACCGTGAGGGGTGAAACCGAGCGCCGGTGGTGCAGGCCGGCGTAGCGCGAAGCGCCACACCGGCAAAGCGCCGGAGGGTTGCCGTGCGCTACTCCGGCCTGCACCGCCGCCCCGGACTCCAAGAACGATCGGACGCAAGGAACGGACAGGCGCCTCGAGCAAAGCGCTTGTCCCCGGCGGGAGAAAGAACCGGAGCGCGCAGGGGAACGAGGAAGCAATATCGTCGAATCCATTCGTGCGTCCACGTGTTCTCGGCGTCTCCGCGTTGAACTGGTCGGCCCCGGAGGCCGCGCATCCCTCTTTGGTTGTAGCCCGCAGCCGGGGCGGCCGGCCGCATTTACACTCCGGGCATGTCCGCCGATCACGCCACCTCGATCACTGGTCCATCCGGTGCCCACGCACCCGGCATTCCTCCGCAGCAGTCGGCCGCACGGAGGGAGCAGCGTGAGTGAGCCCACCCGTGTCCTGCTGGTCGACGACGACCAGGAAGATCGGTTCGCCATCGCCGGCCTGCTGATGCAGGACGCAGCCGCCGGGCATCGCTACCAGGTCGATCTGGCGGATTCGCCGGATACCGCCTTGCGTCTGCTGTGCGAACGCAATCCGGCGGCGCTGTTGATCGACTATCGACTGGGTGCGCACTGCGGCGTGGACCTGCTGCGCGAAATCGCGGTCCAGCCGGACTCGCCTCCCGCCATCATGCTGACCAGCGCCGGCACACCCGAAATCGATCGGCTTGCGCTCGATGCGGGCGCCATCGATTGTCTTGACAAGAATCGCGCGGACGCGCGCACCCTGGACCGCACCCTGCGGTACGTGATCGAGCGCCATCGCCTCAACCGGGCACTGCTCGCGCGCGAACAGATGTGGCGCACACTGTTCGACACCAACCCGTTGGCGATGTGGCTGTACGATCCCTCCAGCCTGGGCATTGTGGAAGTCAACGCCGCAGCCTGCCGCCAGTACGGACTGATGCGCGAGGAACTGCTGGCAATGAGCATCGTCGACCTGCGCGCGCCGGAGGAGCGCGCACGGCTCCACGAGTTCCTGCGCAACTACCCGCACGAGCAGGGACTGCGCAGCCACTGGGTGCACCAGCGCGGCGACGGCAGCACCTTCGAAGTCGTCATCCACTCCAGCGATGTTGAGATCGACCAGCGCGCGCTGCGGCTGGCGATCGCGCAGGACGTCTCGGCCGAATTGCGCAACGAGGAACGCCTGCGCGCCAGCGAATCCACCCTGCGCGGCGTACTGCAGGGCCTGGGCGATGGCCTGATCGTCGTCGACGAATCGCGGCGCGTGCAGTTCGCCAACCAAGCCGCCTGCAATCTGCTCGACCGCGACGAGGCCGACCTGCTCGGATCCAAACTGCAACCGGATGCCCTGCTGTGCGGGCCGGACCAGGATGAACTGGTGCGCTCCGATGGCGAATGCCGCAGCGTCGACCTGCGCATCAATCCCACCTGTTGGCACGGCGCCCAGGCAACTTCGCTGATGCTGCGCGACGTGACCGATGCACGCGCCACGGAGCGCCAGCTCGGGATCCTGCGGCGTTCGGTCGAGTCCTCCAACGAGGGCCTGCTGATCGTGGATGCGCGGTCCGAGCAGCAAGCCATCGTCTACGCAAATCCGGCTTTCGAGCGCATCACCGGTTACCGCAGCGGCGAAGTCCTCGGTCGCAACTGCCGCTTCCTGCAGGGCGAGGACCGCCAGCAGCCGGAAGTGCTGCAACTGCGCGAGGCGATTGCCACACGCCGCGACTGCACCGTCACGCTGCGCAACTACCGCAAAAACGGCACGATGTTCTGGAACCGCCTGCGGATCGCGCCAGTGCGCGACCACAAGGGCGAAGTCACGCACTTCATCGGGTTGCAGCAAGACATCACCGAACAGAAACACATCGAGTCCGAGCGCAACTATCTCGCGACCCACGACGCAGTGACCGGCCTGCCCAGGTATTCGGGTTCCGAGGGTCGCCTCGAGACCATGCTGGCGCACGGCCAGCGCCCGGGCGAACTGCTCGGACTGCTGTTCGTCGACATCGACAGCTTCCACTCGGTCAACGATACCCTGGGCTATGCGATGGGCGACCTCGCCCTGCGCCACTTGGCGGATCGCTTGCGCCAGGTCGGCGAGCGGGTGGAGGTCCTGCGTTATGCCGGCGACGAGTTCCTGGTCGCCGTTCCTGGCCTCGCGGCGAATGTGGATCTGCGCGAACTGGCGCAGCGCGTCAACCAGTCGATCGCCGAGCCGATGGCCGTGAGCCCGCACGCGACCCTGTTCCTGACCGCGTCGATCGGTGCTTCCTGCTTCCCACGCGACGCCGAGAACCTGCAGGAATTGGTGCGCCAGGCCGACCTCGCGATGAATTGCGCCAAGCGCGGCGGACGCAACACCGCCGAGATCTTCGGCAGTGAGATGCGCGAGGCCCTGCAGGACCGGCTGGCGCTCGGCAGTCGCATGCGCGCGGCGATGACCAGGGGCGAGTTCCTGCTGCACTACCAGCCGCAGGTGGACGTGCAAGACAGCGCGGTGGTGGCGCTGGAGGCCCTGGTTCGCTGGCAAAGTCCGGACTTCGGACTGCTGCCGCCGCGGCGATTCGTGCCGGTGGCGGAGGATTGCGGGCTGATCGTGCAACTGGGCTTGCTGGTCCTGCGCTCCGCCTGCGAACAGGTGCGCGAATGGACCGCACAGGGACTCTCGCAGTTCATCCTGTCCATCAACGTGTCGGCGGCGCAGATCCAGCGCAACGATTTCATCGACGACGTGCGCCGTGTCTTCGATGAAACCGGCGTGGCGCCTTCGATGTTCGAATTCGAGATCACCGAGAGCCTGCTGATGGAGCATGCGAACCGCTCGGTCGGCCAGTTGCACGCGCTCAAGGCGCTCGGCGTGCGCCTGGCGCTCGACGATTTCGGCATGGGCTATTCCAGTCTCGGCTACCTGCGTCGCTTCCCGATCGACAAGCTGAAGATCGACCAGAGTTTCATCCAGGAAGTGACCATCGACGGGAGCGATGCGGCGCTCGTCCGCGCCATGATCTCGATGGGACACCACCTGGGACTGCGGGTGGTCGCGGAGGGCGTGGAGACCTTGCAACAGAGCGAATTCCTGCGGCGCTGCCATTGTGACGAGTTCCAGGGCTTTTTCTTTTCTCCCCCGGTACCCGCCGGCGAAGTGCCGGCGCTGCTGCGTCGCCGCTATCTGGGCGAAAAGCCGGCGAGCGCCGGCGCCGCCCCGTCCCTGCTGCTGGTGGACGACGAGGAGAACATCCTGCGCGCACTGATGCGCCTGCTGCGTCGCGACGGCTACCGGGTGCTCACGGCCACCAGCGCCAAGGATGCCTTCGACCTGCTCGCGATCCATCCGGTGCAGGTGGTGCTGTCGGACCAGCGCATGTCCGGCATGAGCGGGACCGAGTTCCTGTTGCAAGTCAAACAGATGTATCCGGCGACGGTGCGCATGGTGCTGAGCGGCTATACCGACCTCGCCACCGTCACCGACGCGGTCAATCGCGGTTCCATCTACAAGTTCCTGACCAAGCCCTGGAACGACGACGACCTGCGCGAGCAGGTGCGCCAGGCCTTCCGACTGCACGAGGAGTCTCGTCCCGCCTGACGCGAGCAACGCCTGCCCGATGCGCTCTTCGCGTCGGCCAATGATCGCCTGCCGCCCGGCGTCGCAGGATCGAACGCCGCGCCCCGCCCAACCTGGTCCCGCCGGCCTTCGACATGGCGCGTCCCGGTGGCCTCGACGCACTCCGGGAACCGCGCTCGCGCGAGGAACTGTGGGAACTGCTGATCGTGGTCCTGACCACGTCCGGAGCCAGTCGCGACCTGATCGCGGCCCATCTGCACGGCGCCAATCCCCACCCATGCAAGCCCCACAGATTCAGCGCACTGGTCGGGATGGCGCAGCGGCCGCAAGGCTGCCGGCTGGAATGCGCAAGCCTACCGAACGAGGCGAACGGCAGCCCGTGAGCGTACACCGCGCGGGCTCGGCCGCGTACGGATGGAGATGCCCTGACCTGCGCGTTGCGCGCGCCAGTCCCGGCCGCCGCCGGTCGCTCACAGCGACTCGGGATCGAGCCCGGCAAGATCCTCGAAGTCGAGTTCGATGCCGCCGTCCTCGGCGCGCTTGACGCGGGTGATCCCCGGGTTTTCCTGCTCCAGCCGCTTCAGGGCCAGCGCGGTCCGCGTAAGCTTGCCCTGCTGCACGCGCACCAGATCCGCGAGGCGCGCGTTCTCCATCAGCAGGGCGCGATGAGCCAGTGCCTGCTGGATCGCCAGCCGCAGATCCGCCTCATCCCAGGGCTTGGCCAGGAAACGATGGATCTGCGCGCGGTTGATCGCCTCGATGAGGGCGCCGAGATCGGCATAGCCGCTCAGGATCAGGCGCGCGATGTCGGGTTGCAACTCGCGCAACTGGACCAGGAAGCTGACCCCGTCCATTTCCGGCATCCGGTAATCGGAGATGACGAGGTCGAAGGGCTGCTCGCGCGCCCTTGCCAGCGCCATCAGCGGGTTGGTGAAGGTCTCCAGGCTGAGGCTGCCCCCGAAGGTCTCGACCGGCATCGCCACCAGAGCACGGCGCAGGCTGCTCAGGATGTTGGGCTCGTCGTCGACCAGGATCACTCTGCTCATGGGTACTCTCGCTGTTCGGAGACTGCGGCGGATGCACCACGCGATTGCTGCACAGGCAGATAGATGCGGAACTCCGTGCCGGCGCCCGGCTCGCTATCCACCTCGATGCGTCCATGGTGATTCTTGACGATCCCGTAGGACAGCGAAAGACCGAGCCCGGTGCCCTTGCCGACCGGCTTGGTGGTGTAGAAGGGATCGAACACCCGCTTGCGCACTTCGGGCGGCATGCCGATGCCGTTATCACGCACCTGTACGCACACTTCGGCTCCCTCGCAGCGGGTCCGGATCCAGATCTCACCGTCGGACTCGATCGCCTGGCCGGCGTTGACCAGCAAGTTGAGGAAGACCTGGTTCAGTTGCGAAAGCACGCATTCGACCAACGGCAGCGTGCCGAAGTCCTTGCGCACCACGGCCTTGTACTTGAGCTCGTTGCGGACGATGTTGAGCGCGCTCTCGATGCCGCGATGCAGATCGGCGCGCGCCCACTGCTCGACTTCCCCCTGTCCGCCGTGCGAGAAATCGCGCAGGTCGAGCACGATCTTCTTGACCCGCTCGATGCCCTCGCGCGACTCCACCAGCAATTGTGGCAGGTCCTCGCGCAGGAAGGTGTAGTCGATCTGGCGTTCGATGTCGGCGATCGCGAGCGCTTCGCCGCGGATCGCCGATCCCAGACCCTCGACCAGCAACTGGTATGCGTCGAGCAGCCGCAGCAGGCCGCTGACATAGGTCTGCAGCGTGCCGAGGTTGGAGTGCACGTAGCCGATCGGGTTGTTGATCTCGTGCGCCACACCGGCCGCCAGTTGGCCGATGGACGCCATCTTCTCGGACTGCAGCAGTTGCGACTGGGTCTGTTCCAGGCGCCGGTAGGCCTGTTCGAGCTCGATGTGGCGATCGTGCAGGGTCTGTTCGCGCAGCCATTCGCGCGACACGTCGCGCGCGTGCATCAGGATCCCGCCGGAGGGTTGCGTCATGCGCTGGATCTCGAGCACCACGCTGCGCTGCTGGTCGTGGTCTCCGGACAGGTGGAATTCGGCGACGAAATGCGCTCGCTCTCCGAGCAGATCCCTGGTCCGTGCAAAAACGACGTCTTCCATCGTGCCGACCGCGCCACCACGAGACCAGTACATCGACTCCATGCTGGCGGCCATCCGGTTGCGGTAATGGACCTCGCCGGCATCGTCGACCAGCCAGACGCCGTCCCCGAGGTGTTCGAGTGCCGCCGACCGCATCGCGTACTGTGCCCCGAGGTCGCCATCGACCACGTCCGGCATCGCTTTGGTCTCCACTGCGGGCCAAGCCCGATGGTGGCATCCCGGCCGCAGCGTCGCCATACCACTCTAGTGTTGTTCCGGAATTGCCTTGAACAAGGTAATTCCGGGACACCGCGCTGGAAATGGGCTGGGCACGTCCATCCCAGCCATCCATGACCGGCTGCAGTCGCTGTTAGTCGCGCCCGAATGGCGTCGTCGATGATTCATCGCTTCATCGCGAAGCGGCGATAGACTACGCGCCCTCCGCCAGCCACCGGCTGGCCGGTCCGCTCGTCGAGGGGCGCTGCAATCCCGGCTCCGGGGTCACGCTCGGCGAGAATGGCCTTCCTGAAGCGAAGGGCGCCCGTCTGTGATCGAGAGGACGCTGATGAACGCAGTTGTGAAGGAAATGCCGGCGCACGATTTCAAGGTGCGCGATCTGTCGCTGGCCGAATGGGGCCGCAAGGAAATCACGATGGCCGAGCACGAGATGCCCGGCCTCATGTCGATCCGCAAGAAGTACGCCGCCACCAAGCCGCTGGCCGGCGTGCGCCTGACCGGCTCGCTGCACATGACGGTCGAGACCGCGGTGCTGATCGAGACCCTGGTCGACCTCGGCGCGAACGTGCGCTGGGCTTCGTGCAACATCTTCTCCACCCAGGACTACGCCGCCGCGGCGATCGCCAAGGCCGGCGTGCCGGTGTTCGCGTGGAAGGGCGAGACCCTGGAAGAGTACTGGGACTGCACCCTGGGCGCGGTGACCTTCCCGGGCGGCAAGGGTCCGGAGCTGGTGGTCGATGACGGCGGCGACGTCACCCTGCTGATCCACAAGGGCTACCTGATGGAGCAGGGCGATCGTTGGGTCGACTCCCCAAGCGAAAGCGAGGAAGAAGCGATCATCAAGAAGCTGCTCAAGCGCACCGCCAAGGAGCGCCCGGGCTTTTGGCACGAAGTGGTCAAGCACTGGCGCGGTGTCTCCGAGGAGACCACCACCGGCGTCAACCGCCTGTACCAGATGAAGGCGCTCGGCAAGCTGCTGGTGCCGGCGATCAACGTCAACGACTCGGTCACCAAGAGCAAGTTCGACAACCTCTACGGCTGCCGCGAGTCGCTGGCGGACGGTATCAAGCGCGCCACCGATCGCATGATCGCCGGCAAGCTGGCCGTGATCTGCGGCTTCGGCGACGTGGGCAAGGGCTCGGCCCGTTCGCTGCGCGGCTTCGGCGCGCGCGTGGTGGTCACCGAGATCGACCCGATCTGCGCGCTGCAGGCGGCGATGGAAGGGTTCGAAGTCACCACCGTCGAGGACACCCTCGGCAAGGCCGACATCTACGTCACCGCCACCGGCAACAAGGACATCATCACGCTGGAACACATGGCGGCGATGAAAGACCAGGCGATCGTCTGCAACATCGGCCACTTCGACAACGAGATCCAGGTCGACCGCCTGAACAACGCTCCCGGTGTGACCAAGCAGACGATCAAGCCGCAGGTGGACAAGTACCGCTTCGCCGACGGCCACGAAATCTACATGCTGGCCGAAGGCCGCCTGGTGAACCTGGGCTGCGCCACCGGCCACCCGAGCTTCGTCATGTCCAACTCCTTCTCCAACCAGGTTCTCGCGCAGATCGACCTTTGGGCGAACAAGGACAAGTACGAGCCGGCCGTGTACCAGCTGCCGAAGAAGCTCGACGAGGAAGTCGCGCGCCTGCACCTCGAGAAGATCGGCGTGAAGCTGACTCAGTTGACCGAGAGCCAGGCCAGCTACATGGGCATCAAGCAGGAAGGCCCGTACAAGCCGGATCATTACCGGTACTGATCGGGACCCGGGACCCGGGAATCGGGACCGCATGAGCGGTCTTGAGGTGAACAAAAGGGCGTCGCGGTTGCGACGCCCTTCTTGTTTTGCGGGACCCTGCGGCCAAGTCGCTTTTCGAGTCCCGCGTCCCGGCTTCTCAGCGCTTCTTCTTGCCGATCCCCGCCGCATCGCGCAGGGCGTCGGCCTTGTCGGTGAGCTCCCACGAGAACGCGGTGTAGCCCTCGCCATCGGCCTTGCGCACGTGCACCGGCTTGCGACCGAAATGGCCGTAGGCCGCGGTCGGCTGGTACATCGGGTGGATCAGGTCGAGCATCTTGACGATGCCGTAGGGACGCAGGTCGAAGTGCGCGCGGATCAGTTTCTCGATCTCGGCGTCGGTGATCTTGCCGGTGCCGAAGGTGGTCACCGAGATCGACGTCGGCTCGGCCACGCCGATGGCGTAGGAGACCTGGATCTCGCACTTGGAGGCGAGCCCGGCCGCGACGATGTTCTTGGCCACGTAGCGGCAGGCGTAGGCGGCCGAACGGTCGACCTTGGAGGGATCCTTGCCCGAGAAGGCGCCGCCGCCGTGGCGGGCCATGCCGCCGTAGGTGTCGACGATGATCTTGCGGCCGGTGAGGCCGCAGTCGCCCACCGGACCACCGATCACGAACTTGCCGGTCGGGTTGATGTGGAACTTGGTGTGCTTGCCGATCCACTTCTCCGGAATCACGGGCTTGATGATGTGCTCCATCACCGCCTCTTTCAGATCCTTGTGCTTGATGTCCGGGTCGTGCTGGGTGGACAGCACCACCGCATCGACGCCGGCGATTTCACCATCCACATAGCGCATGGTCACCTGGCTCTTCGCGTCCGGGCGCAGCCAAGCCAGCGGTGAGTTCTTCTTCTTGCGCACCTTGCTCTGCTGCTCGACCAGGCGGTGGCTGTAGTAGATCGGTGCCGGCATCAGCTCCGGGGTCTCGTCGCAGGCATAGCCGAACATCAGGCCCTGGTCGCCCGCACCCTGTTCCTCCGGGCTCTTGCGGTCCACGCCCTGGGCGATATCCGGGCTCTGCTTGCCGATCAGGTTGAGCACGCCGCAGGTGGCGCCATCGAAGCCGACCTCCGAACTGTTGTAGCCCACGTCGAGGATCACCTTGCGCACCAGCGCTTCGAGGTCCACCCAGGCAGTGGTCGTGATCTCGCCGGCGACGATCGCCACGCCGGTCTTCACGAGCGTCTCGCAAGCCACGCGCGCGCTCTTGTCCTGCGCCAGGATGGCGTCGAGGACGGCGTCGGAAATCTGGTCGGCCAGCTTGTCCGGGTGGCCTTCGGAAACGGATTCGGAAGTGAACAGGTAGGCGCTCATCGAGGGATCCTGAATGGGGGGAGCCAGAAAAGGCCGCGGATCATACCCGTGTGCACGGTCGCGCGCACATTGCGGACGGCTATACGTCCATCCAGCTCGGTCTGTCTTCGGTTTCAGCACTTGCGAGCTGCGCACGGACGACCGGAACGGCGCCCCCGGTCTGCCCTCTCGGGCCGGTGGCGGCGTCCGCCGCTCACCGGCCGTGTCTTGCCGTCACCCCTGGCGGCGCAGCGTCGTGAAGCCCAGATCCGTCGGCAGCAGGCCCAGCAGCAGCAACCCCCACTGGCCGAGAGTCGGGATCTCGTTGAACGGGTAGCCGACGACCACGGCAATCGCCGCCGCGTTGTTGTCCGGATTCGGATCGATGGTGCTCGACGTGGTGCTGGCGTTGACCGTGGTGTTGCCCTCGACGTTGCTGAAGGCGACCACGGTCAGCGTGCGCGTGACGCCGGGCGCGGTGGCGCCGGCCCAGGTGCAGGTCACGGTGGTGGTGCCGCTGCAGAAGACGCCCATCGGAGTCGCCAATACGAAATTGGTACCGGTCGGCGGCGGGAAGCCGGAGCGCGCGTTCTGCGCATCCGAGGGGCCGAGGTTGGTCGGCGTCGGCGTGTACGTGAGGTTGGTGCCGGCGATCGCCGGATCGAGGGTGTTCGCGAGCACGATGGACAGGTCGGCGCTGCCAACACCGCCACTGCCGGCCGGGAAGGACGGGTGGTAGATGCACTGCGCCGAATTGGCCGGAATCGATGCCGCGACGTTGCAGGCATACGTCGGGGCAATCGTCGGCGGAGTGAACGGTGGCTCGCACCGCAACAGCGCACCATACGTTGCGCGCGACTCCGAAGCTCCGGGGGCGTGGAGCGTGGCTGCCGCCGGCTTGCGCGGACGCACTATCCGCGCACGCGCGGATCCAGCCCCCATTGCAGCAGGTCGACCACCAGGTTGATTGCGGCGACGATCAGCGCCACGCACAGCACCGCGCCGAGCAGCAGGGTGTAGTCGCGATTGAGCGCGGCGCCGACGAGGGTGCGCCCCAGGCCGGGGATGGCGAACACGGTCTCGACGATCGCCGAGCCGGTCAGCAGGGCCACCAGCACCGGGCCGAGGAATCCGAGCGACTGCGCCGCCGCCAGCGGCAATGCGTGGCGCCAGACCACGCGCGCGCGGCCGTAGCCGCGCGCCAGCGCGGCGATGCACGGGGGGCTCGCGAGCGCGGCCTGCAGGTTTTCGACGAGCACGCGCAGCAGCAGCGCCGCCTGCGGCAGCGCCAGGCTCAGCACCGGCAGCACCCACGTGGCCGGCGTGTCCCAGCCGAAGCCGGCCGACGGCAACCAACGCAGGCTCAGTGCGAACAGCAGCACCAGCAGCGGTGCGAGCACGAACTTGGGCATGGCCAGCGCCAGCAGGCCGGCCAGCGACGCCAGCCGCGGTCCGCCCGGCCAGCCGGCGGCGAGGCCGCCGATCGCGGTCGCCAGCGCCAGCGCGAGCAGCGCCGCGAGCCCGCCCAGCCACAGCGTGATCGGCAGCGCCGCGGCCAGCAGTTCGGTCACGCTGTAGTCGGCGTACTGGAAGGAGGGTCCGAGATCGCCGCGCAGCGCGCCGCCGAGGTAATCGCCGGCCTGCACCCAGAAGGGCTGGTCGAGGCGGTAGCGCGCGGCCAGCGCGGCCTGCACCTCGGGCGGGGCCAGCTTCTCCTGGTCGAAGGGACCGCCCGGCACCGCGCGCAGCAGCGCCAGGCAAGTCACCGCGAGCAGGACCAGGGTCGCCGCGGTGGTCGCCAGGCGCAGGGCGAGCAGGCGCAGCAAGCTCAAGGATGCGCTCCCGCCTGCGCGCACCAGCGCAGGAACTCGCTCGGATGGTGGTCGAGCGGATGCGCGCGGAAGCCGCAGACCTCGCGGCTGACCAGGTGCTTGCTGCTGTAGTGGAACAGCGGGATCAGTGCGTGCGCATCGAGCAGGCGCTGCTCGGCCGCCCGCAGCGCCTCCTCGCGCGCGGCGCCGGTGTCGGCCGCGGCGGCGTCGAGCAGCGCGTCGTAGGCCGGATCGCGCCAGCCGAGCGTGTTCAACGCGCTGTCGGCGCGCAGGGGCTCCAGGAAGTTCAGCGGATCGATGTAGTCGGCGAACCAGCCGCCGCGGAAGACCTCGGTGATCGCGCCGGCGCGGCGGGTCTGCACGAACACCTTCCACTCCTCATTGCGCAGACGCGCATCGAGTCCGAGCACCTGCTGCCACATCGCCGCGACCGCGAGGCCGATGCGGCGGTTCGCGAGGCTGGTGTTGTAGCGCAGCTCGATGCGCAGCGGCTGCGCCGGCGAATGGCCCGCCGCGGCGTACAGCTCGCGCGCGCGCTGCTCGCGCGCCGCCTGCGACAGCGCGGCCTCGGCCAT
>JABAQR010000029.1 GCA_019187485.1 Lysobacterales bacterium
CGTGTGCTCTTCCGATCTGGCGGGTCGAATCCTGGCGATATTCCGCGCTGAACGGATTGGAGGGACTGAACCCCGCAGCGGGCCACGTCGAGGCCTTGCCGCCGCCGGAACTCGCGGGAATCGCAGGGACGTTGGTGGAGCAGGTCGCCGGTCGCTGGATCGCCGCGCCGTCCCTGCCTCGGGGATTGCTGGTGCGAGTGGTTGCGGGCTCGGAGCGCACCGCCGAGAGCTCCCCTGCGCCCATGGAATGCTCGCCCCTGGCCACGGATCGGGCGATCCGCGACGCGCGCGCGCAAGCCTTTCGCTGGCTGGCGCTCGCCGCGGGCGGTGAAGTGCTTGAAATCGACGTGACCGCGCCGGTGACGGGCATCTGGCGACTGGCCTTGCAGCACGACGCGGCCGGTCTTGCGCATACGCGTGTGCGCTTGCGCGTACACAGCGGCGCTGCGATCACCCTGCTCGTGCACGAATATGGCAGCGATGCCGCCACAGGCCTCGCCAATCGGCTGGTCGAGATCCAGCTCGACGAGGGCGCTGCGCTGAGTTGGATCGGATTGCAGGAACAGGGTGCCCGTGCGCAATCGGTGCGGCACAGCGATCTCCGGCTCGCCGCTGGCGCCCGCCTGGAGCACGTGAACCTCGAACTCGGCGGGCTGTGGTCGCGGCATACGCTCGTGATCGAACTCGCAGGCGCGCGGGCCGATGCGCGCGTGGCGGGGCTGGTCGCATTGCGCGGACGCCAGCATCACGACACCCGGTTGGCGATCACCCACGCCATGGCGGATGCCTGCTCGCATACGCAATGGAAGGCAATCGCCGACGCGCGCGCGCGTGCCGTGTTCGGCGGCCTGATCGCGGTGCCTCCCGGTGCCGACGGCAGCCGCGCGAAACTGCGCACCGCCAACCTGCTGCTGTCTGCGCACGCCGAGATCGACGCCCGGCCCGAACTTTCGATCGAGACCGATGACGTCGAGTGCGCGCACGGCGCCACCGTCGGTCAGCTCGACGCGGGCGCTTTGTACTACCTGCGCACGCGCGGCGTTCCGCTTGCGCAGGCGCGGCAGATGTTGACGCTCGCCTTCGGCGGCGAGGTGTTGGCCGCGGTCGGTAGCGCTTCCTTGCGCGCCGTGCTGGACGCCCGCGTCGCCGCGCACCTGCCCGTGGCCGAATAAGCCTCCTGCGAAGGCGGGCGACCGATGACGCAGGGCCGCTGTCGTCCCCTCCCCGTCGTCCTGCGCTGTCGGGGCAGAGGGGCTGCGAGCGCCCAGGAGGCTCGATCAGCCACGGACGGCGCGGGCCGGCATGTCCCGCTGGCCTCGTTCGGAGCGTACTCAGCGAGAGCCGCGCCGACGCATCCAGCCGGCGATGCTGTAGCGGTCGCGGCGCGTTGGCAGCACCGAATGTTCGACTTCGCCGCTGGCGAACAACACGAGTTGGCCCGGCCAGGGCGGCAGATCGATTTCGAATTCGCCGTCCGCGCCGTGAAGGTGCATGCGCAGTTCGCCGGCGTGCGCGGGCAGCCAGGGCTCACCGAGGTGGATCACCGCCGAGATCGTGCGTGCCTCGTCGCTGCGGAAGCGGTCGAGGTGACGCTGGTAACCGGCGCCGGGCGGGTAGTGTGCGAAGTGCGCCTCGGTCTCGACCAGGTTCAGGTACAGACGTTCGTTGAGGGCAACGCGCAGTGCGTCCAGGAGATGCAGCAGTTCGAGCACACAGGGTGCGGGATCGGTGGGCTCCAGCCACTGGATGGCATCGCCGCGGACCCCGGGATCGTGCCGCAGCCCGTCGACGCGACCGATGCGCGCGGGTCGCAAGGCGCCGCTGGCAAGCCGCTGGCGCGCGATCGCCAGCAGTTCGTGCTGTAGTTCCGGTTCGATCCAGTCGCGCAGCAGCACCCAGTGCTCTGCGGCGAGCGCATCGGCGATGTGGTCGAGATCCGCGGATGAATTCACAGCCCGCTCGATTCGCCGCGGGCGTCGTGGTCGAGGAAGTAGATGCCTGCGTAGACCTTGGGATCGACCGCGAAGCCTTCGGCCATGCGTGCGGCAACGAAGCGCGCAACCTCCGTGCGCGGCACCGCGTGCACCGTGATGTTCTCGTCGCCGGCGCCGCCCCCGGCATGCACGCGGGTCAGGCCGCTCGCGCGCACGAAATGCATCACTTCGGTGCTCATGCCGGCCGAACTCGGCCCGCCCATGATGCGGTCAATGCGCGCGGCGAGCCAGCCGGTTTCCTCCAGCAGTTCGCGACGGGCACCGTCGATGAGCGACTCGTCGGCGAACTCGGTCTGATCGCCGATCAAGCCGGCGGGGAACTCCAGGGTGCGCGACTGGATCGGCACCCGGTACTGTTCCACCAGCAGCACGCGATCATCGTCGGTGGTCGCGACGATGATGACCGCGCCTTGTGGATGGACACGCTCGGCGTACTCCCAGCCGTTGCGTGAGAGCAGGCGCAGGTAGCGGCCGGCGTGCAGGATTCGGATCTCGTCGGGGCACATGCGGAACTTTTCCGGAAAAGTCGTGTCAGCGTCGGGTCGCGGTGGCGCCGACGCGTCGCGATAATGCCACCGCCGGTCCTGCGCGCCCGCGGACCCACGCCATCCCGTCCTTCGAAACCTTCCGATGATGCCCAGAACCCTCGCCATCAGCCTGTGCGCCGCACTGCTTCTCGTCGCCTCCCACGCATCCGCGCAACTGCTGCCGAATGCGCCGCCGGTTCCGCCGACCGATACCGAGCTGGCGCTCGCGCAGATCAACGACGTCGCCGAAGTCATGCGCCGCGCCGAGGAATGGAAGGGCAAGGATGATCTGCGCCGCTACACCTATGCGTTGGAGCGCGCGTTGCAACTGCGGCCCTACAGCCCGACCTTCATGTACCGTCTGGCCGAGGCCTACGCGAAGCAGGGTCAGAAGACCAAGACTTACAACCTGCTGCTGCGGGTGCAGAAGCAGGGGCTGGCACTGAATCCGGATCCGGACAAGGACTTCGATCCGGTGCGCAGCACCGATGTGTGGAAGTACATCATCGACGCGCTGAAGATCAATGCCAAGGCCTTCGGCGAGGGCAAGCCGGCGCTGACGCTGAAGGGTGCGCCGGAACTGATCGAGAGCGTCGCCTTCGACGGCAAGCGCAAGCGTTTTCTGGTCGGCAGCGTGCGCACCGGCGAAATCCTCGCGGTAGCGATGGATGGCAAGACCAGCGCCTTCGCCTCACCGCAGACCACGCCGGCGCTGCGCAGCGTGTTCGCGCTGGCGGTGGACGAGGCGCGCGGCTTCCTGTGGGTAGGCACCGCCGGTGCGCCGCAGTACGTGGCGCATCGCCCGGCGGAGTTCGGATCGGCCGCCTTGCTGAAGTTCGACCTTCGGAACGGCAAACTGCTGGAAGCCTATCCGTTGCAGCGCGGCGAGAAGCCGCGCATGTTCGGCGCGATCACGGTGGCGGCCAACGGCACCGTGTATGCCACCGATGCGATCGCGAACCTGGTCTACCAGGCGCGTGGCGGCAAGCTCGTGCCGCTGTTCGACGTGCCGGGATCGACCAGTCTGCGCGGCATCGCCGTCAGCCCGGACGAGAAGTTCCTGTACTTCGTCGATTACGAACTCGGCCTGCGCGTGGCCGACCTGTCGAAGAGCGAGATCCGCGAACTGGCCAAGGAAGAGCAGAACTTCGGCGGCATCGACGGCCTGTATTGGTTCGATGGCCAGTTGCTCGCGGTCCAGAACGGTTCGATCCCGACCCGCGTGATCCGCATCAAGCTCGGCAAGGACCGCCTCAGTGTCGACGCGGTGCAGCCGCTGGAGGCCAACAAGGACGAACTGGTCATGCCGACTTTCGGCACCCTCGCGGGCGAGGATTTCTACTTCCTCGCGAACAGCCAGCGCGACGTCTACGGCGCCGACGGCAAACCGCTGTCCGGCACCTTCCCCGAGGAGCGTGTGCTGTACAAGGTGTCGGCGCGATACGCCTGGGAGGCGCAGGCGCCGGCGGTGCCGGCCGCACCGAAGTCGGGCAAGCGCTGAGGCGCGTCGGGGTCGGTACCGACGGCTACGGCCGCCGTGGCGCGGCGGGTACGTTCGCCGCCCCCGCGCTCCTGTCTCAACCCATCCCTCCGGCCAGTGCGGCGGCGCGCCGCCGCAGAAAGGGTCCGAAACCACAGGCGTCGAACAGCACGTCGAGCGTATCGAGGTCCGGTGCGCGCACACCAAGCTGCGCCAGTGGCGGCACCGGGGCGTCGCGCGCGATGGTGGTCAGCCGGCGCGACAGCAGGGCGCGTTCACCTTGTTCGATCAGTCGTCGCTGGAGTGCCTGCGCGCCGCGGATGCGCAGATGGCCGACTTCCCGGACGCGTTCCAGCAGCGCATCGAGCGAGCCAAAATGACGCAGCAGTCTGGCCGCGGTGATCTGGCCGATACCGTGCACGCCGGGGATGTTGTCGATCGGGTCGCCGGCGAGTGCCAACAGGTCGGCCATCTGCGTGGGCGCCACGCCGAAGCGTGCGCGTACACTGGCCGGGTCGTAGCGGCGTTCGCGCGGGTAGTCCCATTGCTGGTCCCCCTCGCGCAGCAACTGGGTCAGGTCCTTGTCGGCAGACAGTACCAGGACGTTTTCTTCCTGCTCATGCACTTGCGCCGCGACCGAGCCGATCAGGTCGTCTGCCTCGTAGCGGGGGTGTGCCAACACCGCCAGGCCGAGCGCCGCCGCAAGCTCGCGACAGCGCCCGAACTGGCGCAACAGCGCCTCGTCCGGCCGCTCGCGGTTGGCCTTGTAGGCCGGGTAGATCTCGCCGCGGAAACCCTGGCCTAGGGATTCGTCGAAGCACACTGCGGCGCTTGCGGGACGAATGCGCTCGAGTACCTGCAACAGGAAGTTCGCGAAACCCTGCACGGCGTGGGTGGGCCAGCCCTCGGCATCGCGCCAGTCCGGAGGCAGCGAATGCCAGGCACGGAACACATACAGGCTGGCGTCGATCAGGCAGACGCGCTCGTCGGGGGCGCTCATCCGCCTGGCGGTTGCCAGACGCGCAGCAACTCTCCGGCCGCCGGGCGTTCGCGGTCGGGCATGATCGCGGTCGGCGTGCCGACGTGCACGAAGGCGATGATGCGTTCGTGCTCGTGCAGACCGAGCAGGGGCGCCACGTCGGCATCATGGGCCGGCCAGCCGGTCAGCCATTGCGCGGCGTATCCAAGCGCGTGCGCGCCGAGCAACAGGTTTTGGGCGAGCGCGCCGGCCGACAGCAATTGTTCCACTTCGGGGATCTTGTGACCGGGCGCGATCCGCGCGATCACGACCAGCACCAGCGGCGCGTGCGCGAAACGGTGCAGATCCTTGTGCCGGGTGGTTTCGTCGAGCGTCTCGCCGCGCGCCTCGCGCAGCGCCACCAGCCGTCGCCCCAGATCAAGGCCGGTCTCGCGACGGATCTCCAGCAGCCGCCAGGGCCGCAGTCTGCCGTGATCGGGCACGCGCGCCGCAGCCTCGATCAGGGCGTGGAGTTCGGTGCCTTCCGGCGCTGGCGGGCCGAGCGCCTTGGCGGGCGTGGAGTGGCGTGTGTTCAGCAGTTGCAGGCGGGGATCGGACATCGGGTCGGGCTCGCTGGGATGACACCCAGTCTACGCAGGCGCGCGCTGCGCGTCGTGGACGCACGCCTCCAGGGGCACTGCACGCGGCGCTCCTACACAAGCTCGCGATCCGATAGCATCCCGGCTCCAGACAGCTTCGGTTCACGATCCGGGAGTCGTACCCATGGCATTGACGATTGCAGTCGTGCGCGAGCAGGCGGAGGGGGAACGGCGCTGCGCGCTGGTGCCGGAGGTCGCGAAGAAGCTGAAGGCACTCGGCGCCAGCCTGCTGGCGGAAAGCGGCTTCGGCGGCGCCGCGAACATGCCCGATTCCCTGTACGCCGACACCGAGTTCGTTGCCGACCGCAACGCAGTGCTGGCGCGGGCCGACATCGTCCTGCACGTGCAGCCGCTGTCGGTGGCCGACATCGGCCACCTGCGCGAGGGTGCGATCGTGGTCGGTTACCTGCAGCCACACCTCGCGCCGGAGCGTGTGAAGGCCCTGCGCGACCGCAGGATCACCAGTTTCTCACTGGAACTTTTACCTCGCACCACCCGCGCACAGGCGATGGACGTGTTGTCCTCGCAGGCCAGCATGGCCGGCTACAAGGCCACGCTGATCGCAGCCGAGTTGTCCGGCAAGTTCTTCCCGATGCTGACCACCGCTGCCGGCACCGTGCGTCCGGCCAAGGTGCTGATCATCGGCGCCGGTGTCGCCGGGCTGCAGGCGATCGCCACCGCGCGCCGGCTCGGCGGCAGCGTCGAGGCATTCGATGTGCGTCCGGAGACCAAGGAACAGATCGAATCGCTGGGTGCCAAGTTCCTCGACCTCGGCGTGTCGGCGAAGGGCGAAGGCGGCTACGCACGCGAACTCACCGCCGAAGAGCGCGCCGAGCAGAGTCGCAGGCTCGGCGAGCAGCTCAAGCACTACGACGTGCTGATCACCACCGCCGCGGTACCCGGCCGTCCCGCGCCCAAGATCATCTCGGCCGAGCAGGCGAAGAACCTGCGGCCGGGCGCGGTGGTGGTCGATCTCGCCGCCGAGACCGGCGGCAACTGCGCGCTGACCCAGCCGGGGCACAACGTCGTCATCGACGGCGTCACCTACGCCGGGCCGCTCAACCTCGCGAGCATGGGCGCCATCCATGCGAGCGAGATGTACGCGCGCAACCAGTTGAACTTCCTGTCGCTGTCGGTCAAGGGCGGCGCCTGCACGCTGGACTGGAACGACGAACTGATCGCCAAGAGCGCGCTGACGCACGAGGGCAGGATCGTGCACGAGGCGACGCGCAAGCTGGTGGAGGGGGCATGATGGACAGCGGGAAAAAGGAAAAGGGAAAACGGAAAAGGGAAGAGCAGGACCGCGGTGAAGGTGTGAGTTCGGACCGGAATCTGGATGCCAGGGCGCAGGCTGCCTCTCCCTCTTTCCATTTTCCATTTTCCTTTTTCCGCTCTTGAGGAGCTTCCGACCATGATCGACGGCTTCATCGCTCTGTACATCTTCATGCTCGCCGCCTTCACCGGCTACGAGATCATTTCGCGGGTGCCGGTGATCCTGCACACGCCGCTGATGAGCGGATCGAACTTCGTGCACGGCATCGTCATGGTCGGCGCGATGATCGTGCTGGCGCACGCGGACACCACGCTGGAGAAGGTGATCGGTTTCCTCGGCGTGCTGCTCGGCGCGGGCAACGCCGCCGGCGGCTACGTCGTCACCGAGCGCATGCTCGAAATGTTCAAATCCAGCAAGAAGGGAGGCTGAGCCATGACCCTCGCCACCCTCGTGCAGGCGGCCTATTTCCTCGCCGCCGTGCTGTTCATCCTGGGCCTGAAGCGCATGTCCTCGCCGGTCACCGCGCGCCAGGGCATCGTCCAGGCCGGGCAGGGCATGCTGATCGCATCGCTCGCCACTTTTTACTTCTACTTCGCGCCAGATGCCGCCGGCAAGATCGTCGTCCATTGGGACAACTTCGCCTTGTGCGTGGCGGCGATCGGCATCGGCACCGCGGTCGCGTGGATCAGCGGCAAGCGCGTGGCGATGACCGACATGCCGCAGATGGTCGCGCTGTACAACGGCATGGGCGGCGGCTCGGCCGCGGCGATCGGCGCGGTGGAACTGCTCAAGGCCTCGGCGTTGGCCGCGACGGCGGTCAGCGCCGCCGACATGGCGCTGGCGGCGCAGAGCTTCGGCTTCACCAAGGCGTTGCTGGCGGTGGTCGGCGCACTGATCGGCGCGATCAGCTTCTCCGGCTCGCTGATCGCCTTCGCCAAGCTGCAGGGGTGGATGGACAAGGTCTACCGCTTCCCCGGCCAGCAGGCCTTCAACCTGCTGTTGTTCGTCGCTGCGGTCGCACTTGGCGCGATGATCATCTGGCAGCTCGACCTGCGCCTGATCATCGCCTTCTTCGTCGTCTGCCTGGTACTTGGCGTCAGCATGACGCTGCCGATCGGCGGCGCCGACATGCCGGTCGTGATCTCGCTGTACAACGCCTTCACCGGGCTCGCGGTGGCCTTCGAAGGCTACGTGATGCAGAACCCGGCGCTGATCATCGCCGGCATGGTGGTCGGCTCGGCCGGCACCCTGCTCACGCAGTTGATGGCCAAGGCGATGAACCGCCCGATCACCAATGTGCTGTTCAGCAACTTCGGCGGCGGTGGCGCGGCAGCCCAGGAAATCACCGGCAGTCAGAAGCCGGTGGAGGCCTCCGATGCCGCGGTGATGATGGCCTACGCCGAGCGCGTGGTGATCGTGCCGGGCTACGGCATGGCGGTGGCCCAGGCGCAGCACAAGATCTGGGAGTTGACCCAGCAACTGATGAAGCGCGGGGTCAAGGTCAAGTTCGCGATCCATCCGGTGGCCGGGCGCATGCCCGGGCACATGAACGTGCTGCTCGCCGAAGCCGGCGTGCCCTACGACCTGATCGCCGACATGGACGACATCAACCCCGAGTTCCCGAACACCGACGTGGCGATCGTGATCGGCGCCAACGATGTCGTGAACCCGGTGGCGAAGACCGATCCGGCCAGTCCGATCTACGGCATGCCGATCCTCGACGTCGCCGCCGCGAAGAACGTCATCGTCATCAAGCGCGGCAAGGGCACCGGCTTCGCCGGCATCGAGAACGCGCTGTTCTACCAGGACAACGCGCGCATGCTGTTCATGGACGGTCAGGCGGCGGGAACGGCGCTGGTGTCGGCGATGAAGGCACTCGACGGCGGCGGGCACTGAGGAGGACCATCCGCCCCGGATGAACGGGCGCGCCCTGCTCGCGCACGGCGTGGCCGCGGCGGTTGCGTGGCTCGCTGCGATGAATTCCGGTCAGGTTTGCGTGCCCGGACGGGTGGTGGGCTCCGGCGCCCGCAGGGGCAGCAGCAGAATGAATTCCGCGCCACCGCCGACTTCGGACTCCAACTGGATCTGACCGGCCAGCAACTGGGTCACCAGGTTGTGCACGACGTGCAGACCGAGACCCGAGCCGCCGGCGCTGCGACGGGTGGTGAAGAAGGGATCGAAGGCGCGCGCGACTACCTGGGCTTCCATGCCGCGGCCATCGTCGCCAAAGCGCATTTCCAGGCGACCGGCGTCGTCCACATGGGCGCGTATGCGCATGCGGCCGGGGCGCTCCGGCGTGAAGGCGTGGATCAGCGCGTTGTTGATCAGGTTGGTGAGGATCTGGAACAGCGCGCCGGGGAAGGAATCCATCTCGATCCCTGCCGCGCACTCGATGTCCAGCGTGTGCGGCGTGCGTCGGATGGTCGGGCTCAGCGCGGTGCGCACCTCTTCCAGGAACTGATCCAGTTGGAAACGCCGACGCTGACCGCTGGACTGGTCCACCGAAACCTGCTTGAAACTGGTGATCAAGGTGCCGGCACGTTCCAGACTGCTCAGCACCAGCCGCGCCGAGGCGTCGATCTCCTGCTTCCAGGCGCCGAGTTCCTGACGCGTGAAGCGGCCTTCGTTGAGCTTGCCGGTGCCCTCTCGGGTGACGTCCTGCAAATGCGAGGCCGCGGTTACGGCGATTCCGATCGGCGTGTTGATCTCGTGCGCGACACCGGCAACCAGTTGCCCCAAGGAAGCCATTTTCTCGGCGGCCACCAGTTGCCGCTGTGCGCCCTTGAGTTCCACGAGCGCCCGTTCGGCGCGCTCCTTGGCCTGGCTGAGTTCGTGCGTGCGCTCGTCCACCAGCGCTTGCAAAGCCTGCGCGCGCAAGCGCATGCGCACCGTGCGCAGACGCGTGATGCCACCGAGCAGCAGCATCAGCGTGGCCAGGCCGACCAGCATCGCGGTCGGCGTCTGCCACCACGCCGCGATCACCGTCACCGGCACCGCCAGTGGCGGATCGGTCCAATTCCCGGTGCGCGTGCGCGCCCGCACTTCGAGACGGTAGCGACCGGGCCAGAGATTGTGGAAGCTCGCCAGGCGCTGATCGGCATCGGATTCGATCCACGCATCGTCCAGACCGAGCAGTCGGTGTGAATAAAGAATCGTGGACGGCGCCGAATAGTCGAGTGCGGCGAACTCCACACTGAGTCGCCGCTGTCCCGGTTGCAGTTCGATGCCACTCTGGCTGTGTACGCCGGCGAGCCGTTGGCCATCAATCTCGATGCCGGTCAGCAGCAGTGGCGCGACGTAATCCCAGGGTTTGTAGCGGGCCGGATCGACGATCAGCAGCCCGCGCGTGCCGCCGAAGTAGAGCCTGCCGTCCGGCGCCATGCTGCCCGAGCCGATTTCGACGCTGCCGATGTTGACGCCTTCGGCCACGCCCAGCGCTTCGACCTGTTCGCGCGCGGGGTCGATCACCACGCGCGGGCTCCACAGGCGGCCATCGGCGTCCGCCAGCACCTGCTGGCCGAAGCCTCGCGGCAGTTTTTCCAGGCGCGCGCCGAAATCCTCGAAGCGTGGCTGTCCGTCCTGCCAGTCGCTCAGGCGCGCGAGACCGCGCGGGCCGGCCACCCAGAGCTGTCCGCGCGCGTCGATCTCAAGGTCGGTTGCGGCCTGCAACGGTGCGCCGCCGTCGACCACCGGAACTGGATCCGGGGTGCCCGCGGACCAGTGATAGAGGGCGTTGGGCGTGCCGATCCAGAGCCGCCGGTCGGTGTCCTCCGCGAGGCTCCAGACCGGATCCGTGAACTCGCGGCCATCCTGGAAATGCACTCGACGTGCCGTTCCGCTGGCGGGATCGACGATCGCCAGCGAGGCTTGCATGCCGACCACGACGCTGCCGTCGCGACGCGCCAGCAGCTGCCGAACCGGTCCACCCGGGACTCCGGGCAGCGGATCCTCGAAATCGTCGCTGGCCGGACGGTAGCGCTGGATCCCGCCATGCTGCGTGCCCACCCACAGGGCACCGGTGGTGTCGCGCACCATCGCCCGAATGGTGCCGTCGCGGAGTGCGCCGGGTCGGCGCGGATCCGGCCGGTAGCCGCCGATCACCCCTTCCTCGACATCGAGCACGTCGATGCCGTTGCCGCCGGTGCCGATCCAGGCGTGGCGCGCGTCCAGCGGCAGCGTGCTCAGCACGTTCGCCATGCTGAGTCCGTGCTCGGTGGTGGCGCCGTGGCGCACGGTCATGAACGAGGCCGCATTCGCCGGGTTGTAGCGTTGCAGACCGGCGCCCCAGGTGCCCGTCCAGATCAGACCGGAGCGATCACGGAAGGGGGCGGTCAGACGATCCAGCGCAAGGCTCCCGGGCATCGACGGATCGCTGCGTACGTGTTGCACGACGTGGCCGTCGCCGGCATCCACCACGTCGATGCCGCCGCCATAGGTGTGGATCCAGACGCGGTCCGCCTGTGGCTGGGCGAAGCCGGAGACCCAGGGGTGCGAGAGCCCGCCGACGCCGTCGGGCAGCCGTTTCAGCGCCAGCGTCAGCGGATCCAGGATCGCTCCGCCGTCGGACTGAGTGCCGATCCAGATGCGGCCATCCTGCGCCTCGAACAGGGCATAGACATACTGTCTCCAGAAGCCGTCGGGCAGATCGGGGTCCGAGAGCATGTGCTCGAAGCGTGTGCTGCCGCGCTGCAGCCGATGCAGGCCATTGCCCGTGCCGATCCAGAGATCGCCGCGGCGGTCGACCAGCAGCGCGCGCACGGTTTCGTGCTGCAGGCTTCCGGGCACGCCCGGCTGTGCCGGAAAACTCTGGAAACTGCGACTGGCGCTGTGCCAGCGCGCCAGGCCGTGATTGCCGAAGCCGATCCAGACGTCGCCGCCCGCGTCCTCCGCCAGCGTCAGCGTGGCCACGCTCGGCAGCGCCGCGGGGTCACCGGGGCGCGGCCGGTGGTGGCTGAATCGATCGCCGACCGGATCGTAGATCGACAGGCCGCCGCTCTGGGTCGCCACCCACAGACTGCCGTCCGAATGCGGCATCAGCGCGCGCACATAGTCGTCGCCGATCGCGTCGGGGTTCTTGGGGTCGGCGCGCCAGGCGCGCAGACGATGGCCGTCCCAGCTGTAGAGGCCTTCGGGAGTGCCGAACCACAACAGGCCTCGCGCATCCTGGGTGACGATCGTGACGATGCCGTTGCCGACCTCGTCGCTGCCGGGAATGGTCTCGAAGTAGGGCTGCGAATACTCGCGCGCGACCAGCATCGCGGGCAGAGCCCACGCGAGCAGCAGCAGGACGAGAGCAGAAGGGCGCTTCACCGGACCATCATAGTGAGTTCCGCGCCGGGGCGAGCCGCCCGGTGCGCAGCTCAGCCCTTTCGTCCGTATGCTCCGCGCGCGACGAAGCGGAGCCCGGCATGAGCGAGAACGAGCGATACGAGCGCAAGACCCGTCAGTTGCGCCTGCTCAGCGAAGCGCTCGAAAGCGGCCGCCTGGCGCCGGTCAAGCGCATGCTCGACACGCTCACGCCGGGCGAGATCGCGCGCGTGCTGGAATCGCTGCCGCCCGCAAAGCGCAGCGTGGTCTGGGGCCTCACCGACCCGGACGACGACGGCGAGGTGCTGGTGCACGTCGCCGACGAAGTGCGCGATGGCCTGCTCGCGGAGATGGACCGCGAGGAGTTGCGTTCGGCGCTGACCACGCTGGACGTGGACGATCTCGCCGAACTCGTCGACGATCTGCCGAGCCAGCTCACCGAGGAATTGCTGCGCGGCATGGACCGCGAGCACCGTGATCGCCTCGAACAGGTGCTGTCCTACCCGGAAGACTCCGCCGGGCGACTGATGAACACGGACGTCATCACGGTGCGCGCCGATGTGGCCGTGGACGTGGTCCTGCGCTACCTGCGCATGCGCGGCGAGATGCCCGAGCACACCGACCACCTGTTCGTGGTCAATCGCAACGGCCGCTACATCGGTCGCGTCGCGCTGACCGCGCTGCTGACCTCCGATCCCGAGCGCACCATCGCCGAGATCGTCGACGATTCGCGTCCGGCGTTGAGCGCCAGTGCTTCACTGGACGCGGTCGCCGAGGAGTTCGAGAACCACCGGTATGTGTCGGCGCCGGTGATCGATGCCGACAACCACCTGGTTGGACGCATCACCGTCGACGACGTCATCGACCTGGTGCGTGACCGCGCCGAACACGACCTGATGTCGATGGCCGGCCTGACCCAGAAGGAAGACATGTTCGCGCCGGTCGCGGCCGCCAGCCGACGGCGCTCGCTCTGGCTGGGCGTCAACCTGATCACGACCTTCCTCACCGCCAGCGTGATCGGCAGATTCGAGGGGACGCTGCAGCAGATCGTCGCGCTGGCGGTGCTGATGCCGGTGGTCGCCAGCATGGGCGGAGTCGCCGGCACCCAGACGCTGACGTTGATCGTGCGCGGGCTCGCGCTCGGCCAGGTCAACTGGGACAATGCGCGCGACCTTCTGAAGCGCGAAGTCGCGATCGGTGCGCTCAACGGCATGGTGCTGGCGAGCGTGATCGCGCTCGTCGCCTGGACCTGGTTCGGCGATTGGCGCATCGCTGCCGTGATCGCGGCGGCGATCACCATCAATCTGCTGGCCGCGTCGCTGGCGGGGGTCCTGATCCCGCTGCTGCTCAAGCGTTTCTCGGTAGACCCGGCGCTGGCCGGCGGCGTGGCGCTGACCACGGTCACCGACATGGTCGGGTTCCTCGGATTCCTCGGCATCGGGACGCTGTTCCTGCTGTAGGCTGCGCCAGTCGCTTCGGGAGTCGCGGATGAACGGACGCTACGTCGCCAGCGCGCCCGGGCATGCATTGCGCGCCTCGCTGCTGCTGCTCGCCGCCTGGCTGCTGTGGTCGCTGGGCTGCGTGAACGTCGATCTGGACGACGGCTACGCCACGATCTCCAACGCGCAGTACTTCCTGGGGCTCAGCGACTTCTACGCCTTCGTTCGCGGCCCCCTGATGGGTCTGGCGCTGATGCCATCGGAACTCCTGTCCGAGGCCATGGGGGCAGGGGCGCTGGACGTGCGGCCGCATCACCTGACGATGGTGCTGCTGCATTTCGGGTACCTGCTGGGTTGCTGGTGGCTGCTGCGGCGCGAGCAGCCCTGCGATTGGCCGACGGTGCTGGCATTTCTTGCGGCCATTCCCACGACGCTGTTCTTCGGCTACGCGCCGCTGATCAGCCACGACCTGTTTCCCGGTCTGATGGCGCTCGCACTGGTGTGGCAGACGCATCGCTTCGCGCAAGCTCCCCGGGCAGGGCGCTGGTGCGCGCTGGTCTGCCTCGGCGCGGCGCTGCCGCTGCTCAAGCAGAGCTATGCGCTGGTGTGGATCGCGGTCCTGCTCGCCGAATCGATCCTCGCCGCGAGTGCTCCGGGGCACCGCTGGCGCACGCTCGGCGCGCTGTCCGCAGCCGCGCTCGTCAGCGCGCTGCTGACCTGGGTCGGCTATGCGCTGGTGCTGTCGCGCGACTTCGCCGACGTCCCCTTCTGGCTGCGCCCGTGGGAACTGATCCTGCTGCTTTCGCGCATCTACGATCAGGAAGGCGGCAACCTGGCCGTTTTTTTTCAGGGCGTCTACCTGCGCAACCTGTGGGCCTGCGGGGTGCTGGCGATGGCGTTGGCGCTTCCCGGCGCCGCGCTCGCGCTGCTGCGCGGCACCTCCTGGATGCGGCGGGTCGCGCTGGTGTGGCTGCTGTTGGCGGTCGCGTTGTGGCTGACGCCGCTCAAGGAGCTGCGCTACCTCGCGGTGCTGGCGCCCTTCCATGCCCTGTTGATCGTCGATGCGCTGCGTCTGGCCTGGAATCGCTGGCCGGTGGCACGCGCGGCGATGCTCGTCGCGCTCGTCTGCGAGCTGGGCCTGCGCCTGCCCGAGGCGGTGCGCATCGCGCATCCCTGGTACGCAACGGCGGTAACCGACTATTTCGCGCCACTGCCCGATGGCGCGGACTTCGGCGGCACGCTCTACATGGGCATTCCGCAGGCTTTCGTGGCACCCGATTCGAGCGCCTTCTTTGGCGACCGTTACCATCGGATCACCCACTTCAGCATCGAAAATCTGGTGGCACTGAAGCGCATCCCGGTGGCGCGCGCGCGCAAGCTGCGGCCCGGTGAAATGCCCTCCGTGGCCGCCATCGCGCCCGGTGACTACTGGGTGATGGCGAACAAGTTCGTGGCCCGCGCCGCGCCCTTCGTCGCCGGCAATCGGAGCGGCTTGCAGCAGGATTTCCAGCAGTTCCTCGCGGTTGCCGAATGGCTGGAACTGGAGCGCGAGGACGGACGCTTCGTGGTGCTCGGCGAGCATGCCGGCGATCCGCACCTGCTGCTCGGACCCGCTTCGGCGCTGGCCGGACCCGGCAGTTTCGACCTCGCGCAGATCCGCGCGTCTGGCCTGGACGGCGATGCCGACCGTCTGCGCGTGCTGGGTTTCCGGGTCTTGCGTCTGTGCGACCTCGAGGCTTGTCGATCGTACTGAGGGTCGACGCGCCCGCGGAGTTTCGGTGCGGGTCGAGCGCACCGCTGCGATGATGTCCGATCACGACCGCAGCCACCGGCTTGCGCGGCGCAGGGCTTGATCGCCCGGATCGTGGCCGACGGGACGACGATGCGCACAGAGCGCGGCAATCGGCCGCAAGTGCGGCGTCCGGGGGTGGGGTCGAAGCCGCGCAATCAGGCGCAGGCGCGCGGCGAGGGCTCGTCGCCCCGCACGAAATTGCGCAGCAAATCCTTGCCGACGCGAGTCAGGATCGACTCCGGGTGGAACTGCACGCCTTCGATCGCCAGCTCACGGTGGCGCAGGCCCATGATCTCGTCCACCCGGCCGTCCTCGCCGAGCGTCCAGGCGGTCATCTCAAGCACCTTGGGCAGGCTCTCGCGGCGTACGATCAGCGAGTGGTAGCGGGTCGCCTCGAAAGGGTTCGGCAGCCCCGCGAACACGCCGACATCGGCGTGCTGGATCATCGAGGTCTTGCCGTGCATCACCCGTCGGGCGCGCACCACCTCGCCGCCGAAGGCCGCGCCGATGCTCTGGTGACCCAGGCACACGCCCAGGATCGGCACGCGCCCGCCAAATTCGCGGATCGCCGCCAGCGAGATTCCGGCTTCGTTCGGTGTGCAGGGTCCCGGCGAGATCACGATCCGGTCCGGCGCGAGCGCTTCGATGTCGGCCAGCGTCAGCGCGTCGTTGCGGAACACCCGCACATCCTCGCCCAGCTCGGCCAGGTACTGGACGAGGTTGTAGGTGAAGCTGTCGTAGTTGTCGATCATCAGCAGCATAAACGACCTAACTGTATGTATATATTGACTAAGTATTGAGGGATTCTATGAAAGTACCCTCACATGTACCCGCTTTAGCGACGGCTTCCAACGGCTGGCTACGAGTTGAGGGGAACGAAGCGCGCGACGACGTTGGGCGTATCTGACTGGCTACCGGAACGATACGCTTGGCGCGTGCTTCGCGCACAGAAGGCCGTGCAGTCGATTGACGCCGCCCGCGCAATGGTGCGGGCTTTTGTTTCCACTCGTCGTGCAACGTATCCGTCCGACGTTCCCCATTGATGCAACGCGACGGCGTACCTGCTATGGGCTACCCGTCGCGTAGTTTCCAGTTCATCGGCAGCAGGCTGTCGACGTCCCGGTTGAGCGTCGTCGGCAGGCG
>JABAQR010000069.1 GCA_019187485.1 Lysobacterales bacterium
GCTCTGGGCGATGTAGACCGGGTCGAAGTCGGCGCGGATCACGCCCTTCGACGGGCTGGCCTTCTTGATCTCGGCGATCACCGCCGGCTGCCCGGCGCGCACGCGCGCACGCAGCGCGGCCTCGAAGCCGCGCGTGGTCGGCGTGTCCGCGGCACGCGCCTTCAGTTCCGCCAGCGGCCGCGCCAGGCGGCGCGCGGCGACTTCCTCGGCCTTGCGCGCGAGGATGCGCTCGAGGATGTCGCTCACAGCCGGTGGGTCAGCGCGACGTAGTGCTCCATTCGCTCGAGCGCCTGGCCGCTGGCCAGGATCTGGCGTGCGGCTGCGATGCCGTCGGCGAGGCTGTCGGCGCGATCGGCGGCATACAGCGCCGCGCCGGCGTTGAAGGCGACGAAGTCGGCCGCGGCGCCGGCTTCGCCGCCGAGCACGCGGCGCACGATCGCCAGGCTCTCGCCCGGCGAGTTCACGCGCAGGCCATCGATCGGGCTGCGCGCGAGTCCGAAGTCCTCGGGCGCGACCGAATAGACGCGCACCTCGCCATCCTTCAGTTCGGCGATCTGGCTGGGTGCCGCGATCGACAGCTCGTCGAGGCCGTCGAGCGCGTGCACGACCAGCACGTGGCGACTGCCGAGTTCGCCGAGCACGCGCGCCAGCGGTTCCAGCCAGCGACGGTCGAAGACGCCCAGCACCTGGTGCGGCGCGCGCGCCGGATTGGTCAGTGGGCCGAGCAGGTTGAACAAGGTGCGCAGGCCGAGCTCGCGGCGCACCGGCGCGGCGTGCTTCATCGCGCCATGGTGCATGGGCGCGAACATGAAGCCGATGCCGAGTTGCTCGACGCAGACGCCGACCGCCTCGGGTCCGAGGTCCAGGCGCGCACCGGCGGCTTCCAGCAGGTCGGCGCTGCCGGACTTGCTCGACACCGAGCGGTTGCCGTGCTTGGCGATGCGCGCGCCGCCGACCGCGGCGACGAAGCTCGCGGCGGTCGACACGTTGAAAGTGTTGGCGTGGTCGCCGCCGGTGCCGACGATGTCGGTCAGGTGCTCGGTCGGCAGCTCCACCGGGGTCATCAGCGAGCGCATCACGCGCGCCGCGGCGGCGATCTCGGCGGTGGTCTCGCCCTTCATGCGCAGCGCGACCAGGAAGGCCGCGATCTGCGCCGGCGTGGCCTCGCCGGACATGATCGCGCGCATCGCCGCCTCGGCCTCGGCGCCGCTCAGGTCGTGGCCGCCGACCAGCTTGTTCAACACCTCGTTCAGCATGTGTGCTCCATCAGGGTGGTTGCGCGCGCCGGCGTCGGCGCGGCGGAAGCCGGCGCGCTCAGCGCAGGCCGGTCTCGTTGCGGGCGATCACCATGCGCTGGATCTCGCTGGTGCCCTCGTAGATCTCGGTGATCTTGGCATCGCGGAAATAGCGTTCCAGCGGCATTTCCTTGCTGTAGCCCATGCCGCCGTGGATCTGGATCGCCTGGTGGGTGATGAACATCGCCGCCTCGGAGGCGAACAGCTTGGCCATCGAGGCCTCGGTGGAGAAGCGCGCACCGGTCTTGCCCGACTGCTGCTTGGCCCAGGCCGCGCGCAGGGTCAGCAGCCAGGCGGCGTCGAGGCGCGTCTTCATGTCGGCGATCTTGGCCTGGATCATCTGGAAGGAACCGATCGACTGGCCGAAGGCCTTGCGCTCGCGCGAGTAGGCGAGGCTGGCGTCGTAGGCCGCACGCGCCAGGCCCACCGCCTGCGAGGCGATGCCGATGCGGCCGGCGTCGAGCACGCCCATCGAGATCTTGAAGCCGTCGCCCTCGCGGCTGATGCGGTCCTCGGCCGGGATGCGGTAGTCGGTGAACTCGATCTCGCAGGTGGCCGACGCGCGGATGCCGAGCTTGGGTTCGGTCTTGCCGCGATGGAAGCCCTCGCGCTCGGTGTCGACGATGAAGGCGCTGATGCCCTTCGCGCCGCGGGTGGGGTCGGTCATCGCGAACAGCAGGATGTACTTCGCGACCGGGCCCGAGGTGATCCAGCTCTTCTTGCCGTTGACCGTGTAGTAGCTGCCATCGGCCGACGGCACCGCGCGGATGCGCATCGAGGCGGCGTCCGAGCCCGACTGCGGCTCGGTCAGCGCGAAGGCGCCGATCGCCTGGCCGGTCGCGATCGGCGTCACGTAGCGGTGCTTCTGCGCTTCCGAGCCGTACTTCAACAGGCCGTTGCAGTAGAGCGTGTTGTTGACCGACATGATCGTCGAGTGCGCGCAGTCGGCCGCGGCGATCTCGATCATCGCCAGCGCGTAGGCCACCGAATCGAGGCCGGCGCCGCCGTACTCGTGCGGCACTTCGATGCCCATCAGGCCATTCTCGCCAAGCAGCTTGATGGTCTCCATCGGGAACTCGCCGCTGCGGTCGAAATCCGCGGCCACCGGGGCGATGCGCTCGGCGGCGATGCGCCGGGCGACGTCCTGGATCATCAACTGCTCTTCGGTGAACTGGAAATCCATGGCGCGCTCCGCTGGCGTGGGCAGAAAGCCGTTGATTCTATCCATTGCGCCGGGGTCGGCGCCCGCCCTGCCTATACTCGTGGCAGATCCCGGTTGGAGATGGTCGGCATGATTCGCAAAGCCCTGGTGGCGCTGACGCTGTTTGCCCTGCTGGGATGCGCCCAGTCGCCGAAGTTGTCGTCGGCATCGATGCAAGTGCAGGCGGCAGCCGCAAAGACCGGCGCCACCCTGGTCGAGGACGGTCTGCCGGCGCGCTCGGAGCCTGTCGCACAGCAGTGGCGTCCCTACCAGAACATGCGCCCGGCCTTGCTGCAGGGCTGGCTGCCCAAGGACGCCGGCGTGCTGATTTCGGTGCGTTTCGGCGATGTGCCACAACTGGCCAAGGTCACCCAGGGCGAGGGCATGCGCACGCAACTGACCTTCTTCGACGACGCGATCCTGCAGGCCTGGGTCAGTCCCAACCCGGAGGTCAACGGCGCGATCTTCAGCATGGACAGCGGCGGCGACGAGTACTTCCAGCTCTACTTCCTGGACTTCGCGCGCGGCAGCAGCCACCGCCTGACCGATGGCCGTGCACGCAACGAGCGCGTGGTGTTCGCCGCCGACGGGCGCCACTATGCCTACGCCAGCACCCGCCGCAACGGCCGCGATTTCGACGTCTGGATCGGCGAACTTGGTCGTTCCGGCGGCCACCGGCTGGCGCTGGAGCGAAGCGGTGCCTGGTATCCGCTGGATTTTTCGGCAGACGGCAAGCGCCTGCTGGTGCAGGAGTACTACTCGATCGCGCATTCGCGCCTGCACCTGCTCGATCTCGAGTCTGGCCAACTGACGCGCATCCGCGTCGGCAAGGAGGACAGCGCCGACCGCTATGCGCGCTTCGACGGCGAGGGCCACGTGTTGGTGCTGACCGACGCGCTGGGCGAGTTCTCGACGGTCGCGCGGGTCGAGCTGACGACCGGCATCGTCGCGCCGCTGTTCGCGCCGCAGGCCTGGGACGTCGAGGAGATCGACCTGTCCGCGGACCGGCGCTACCTGGCGGTGCTGCGCAACGTCGAGGGCAGCAGCGAACTCAAGGTCTACGACCGCGAGGACCGCATGCAGGAGGTGCGTTCGGTGGCGCTCGATCAGGGGGTGATCCCGAGGATGTTGTTCAACCACGCCGGATCCGAGGTTGCATTCGGCATCAGCGGTCCGCAGACCCCGGGCGACGTGTTCTCGCGCACGCTGAATTCTGGCGTCATGACCCGCTGGACGCGCGGCGAGACCGGCGGCATCGATCCCAACCTGTTCGTCGCGCCCGAGTTGATCCACTACGGCGCGCACGACACCGACCCGAACATGCTGAACCTGCCGCGGCAGATTCCCGCGCACGTCTACCGTCCGCAGACGCCCGGGCCGTATCCGGCGCTGATCCTGATCCACGGTGGCCCGGAATCGCAGGCGCGCCCGCAGTTCAGCGAGCTGATCCAGTTCCTGGTGCGCGAGCGCGGCATCGCGGTGGTGGTGCCGAACGTGCGCGGCTCTTCCGGCTACGGCAAGACCTATCTCGCGCTCGACGATGGCCGCAAGCGCCAGGATTCGGTGACCGACATCGGCGCGCTGATCGCGTACCTGCGGGTGCAGCCGGATTTCGACCAGGACCGCATCGCGGTCTACGGCGGCAGCTACGGCGGTTTCATGGTGCTGGCCTCGATGGTGCAGTTCGGCGAGCAGTTGCGCGCCGGCGTCGATGTCGTCGGCATCAGCAACTTCGTCAGTTTCCTGACCAACACCAATCCCTATCGCGCCGAGCAGCGCCGCCGCGAATACGGCGACGAGCGCGATCCGCAGATGCGCGCGTTCCTGCACGAGATCTCGCCATTGACCCACGCCGCGAAGATCGACAAGCCGCTGTTCGTGGTCCAGGGCGCCAACGACCCGCGTGTGCCGCGCAGCGAGGCCGAACAGATCGTGCACGCGGTGCGCGCGAATGGCCAGAGCGCCTGGTACCTGCTGGCGCTCGACGAAGGCCATGGCTTCCGCAAGAAGGGCAACCGCGACCGCCTCGGCGAAGTGGTCGTGCAGTTCCTCGACGAGCACCTGCTGCCGGCGCCGCCCGCACAGCCATGAGCGCAATGCCTGGCGACCCCGCGGACCTCGACGCGGCGGCTGCCGCGGAGGCGCTCGCAGCCGGCACCCTGAGTGCGCGAGAACTGACCGCGGCTTGCCTCGCCCGGATCGCGGACGATCATCACCGCGCCTGGTTGCACGTCGATGCCGAAGGCGCGCTGGCGCAGGCACGCGCCAGCGACGAGCGCCGCGCCCACGGCCGCGCCTACCACCCGCTGGACGGCCTGCCGGTCGCGGTCAAGGACAACCTTGCGGTGGCCGGCATGCCGCTGACCGCCGGCATGGCAGCGCATCGCGGGCGCGTCGCCGCCGAAGACGCGCACGCGGTGCACAAGCTGCGCCGCAGCGGCGCGGTGATCCTCGGCAAGACCCACTTGTGCGAGGCCGCGCTTGGCGCCGACGCCGACAACCCGCACTTCGGGCGCTGCCTGCATCCGGGCCATCCGCAGCACTCCGCCGGCGGCTCCAGCAGCGGCAGTGCGGTCGCGCTGGCGCTGCGCCACTGCCCGCTCGCGCTCGGCAGCGACAGCATGGGCTCGCTGCGCATCCCGGCCGCGCACTGCGGCGTGGTCGCCCTGAAGCCGAGTGCCGCGCGGGTCTCGCAACGTGGGCTGGTGACGGTCTCGCGTCGTCTGGACCACGTCGGTCCGATGGCACGCCGGGTGCAGGATCTGGCCTTGGTCTTCCAGCAGATCTCCGGCCTAGATGCGCAGGACCCGCATTCGCACAGCGTGCCACTGGCGCACGGCGAACACGATCCGGAAGCGTTGCGCATCGGCGTGCTTCAGGGATTGGATGAATTCGGCGTCTCCGATGTCGTGGCCACCGCCTTCGAGGCCGCCGTGCAACGGCTTGCGCCGGAGTGGCGGCAGCGCGTCGACATCCACTTCGAACGGGTCGACCTGGGGCGCTGGCGGCGCGCCGGGTTGCTGCTGGCCGAGGCCGAGATGAGCCTCACGCACGCGCAGATTCTCGCCACGCGACCGGACACGGTCTCGCCATCGCTGCGCGCAATGCTCGACTACGCCAGCAGTCGCAGCGCGGTAGATCTCGTCGGGGCGCTGCGCCGACTGGACGAGGCAGTGCTGCTGTCCCGGCGCGTGTTCGCGCAGGTCGACGTGCTGCTGCTGCCGACCACGCCGCTGCCGCCGCACCGCATCGACCAGCCCGAGCCCGCCAGCCAGGCCGACCTCACCGCCTTCGCGAACTTCGCCGGCGTGCCCGCGCTGACGCTGCCGATGGGCCAGGACCCGCAGGGCGTGCCGCTCGGCATGCAGTTGCTGGGCCCCGGCGGCAGCGATCTGCAACTGCTGGCGCTGGGGACGTGGATGCAGCCGCGATTGCAGTGAGTCCCGGTCGGGGCGTTTCGACGCGCAGCAAGTGCATCGGAAGCGCTCCGTCCGCGGTCGAAAAGGCTGGACGCAAGAGTCGTGAGGAAAAAGCTGGGAGCCTGCGGGGGAGCGCGTGCGTGCCGCCGCGCTTGACCTGAATGGCATTCCCTGGGTCGATGTCGCGGCGCGGCCCAGGGCCTGGCAACGCGACGCGCGTTCGGTGTTGCCGCAGCCGGCTGTGCATTCAGGCAGACTACTCGGACCCATCCGCGAGAGGAGCTCCGTGCATGTCCGGCAAGTTCGTGGTGACGCGTCGCAGCAACGGCGAGTACCAGTTCAAGCTGCTCGCCAGCAACGGCCAGACCATCCTGGTCAGCGAGGGCTACAGCGGTCGCGACGGCTGCCTGAATGGCGTCGCCTCGGTGCGCACCAACGCCGCAGACGCCGGCCGCTTCGAGAAGCGCACCGCGAGCGATGGCCGCTGCTACTTCGTGCTCAAGGCCGGCAACCACCAGGTGATCGGCCAGAGCCAGATGTACGCAGATGACGAGGCTTGCGACAATGGCATGGAATCGGTGGGCCACCATGCGCCGAACGCGGTGATCATCGAGGAGTGAACGTGGGCTTGCGGCGCCTGACGTTTCATGGCGCAGGCTAGCCGGGCCGGCCGGGGCCGGAGGTCGGCTGTGGTCTGTTTCCGACGCTCCGGGTCGGGCCGCCGTGGCGCCGGCGTATGTGAGTTCCGCGCCGGGGATCCGACCCACGAGGGATAAAGGCCGAGTCTGGGCATGCATCGGACTCGGCGTGGGCTGGCGAGTTCAGGATGGACGCGTCCGGACGCAATCGGTTTCTTTCTGGTCAATTCGGATGGGAAAGGTCTGTGCCACGGCTTTCTGCCCGGATCGGCTCGACGGGAGCGCCAACCTGGCGGTGCAGCGGATCGCATTCGCGGGGCAGTAGACTTTGCGGCGTCGCCCGCGATGCAGAACCCGGATGCGCAAGCTGCTGCCCCTGATCCTCGCCGTCCACGTCGCAGCCTGTACCTCGGCGACGCCCACTGCAACCTTGCGCGGTCAGACGTACGAACTGGAAATCGCCGACAACGACGCCGAGCGTGCGCGCGGGCTGATGTATCGCGACCAGTTGGCAGCCGACGCCGGCATGCTCTTCCTGTTCGAGCGGCAGGGTCCGCAGGCATTCTGGATGAAGAACACCAGGATTCCGCTCGACATCCTGTACTTCGATGAAGACTGGCGCCTGGTCGGCTGGAGCCTCGATACACCGCCTTGTTCGCTCGGTGATCGCTGCCCAAGCTATCCCTCGCAGGCACCGGCGCAGTTCGTGTTGGAGCTCAACGCCGGAACCGCCCGTCGCATCGGTGCGCAGCTCGGCGACCGGCTCGCGGTGCAGGGCGTGGATCGCTAGCGCGGAGGTTTCATGAAGGCACACGGATCTCCGCGTCACGACAACGAAACCGGACCATTTCCTCGCAACTTCAGAAACCTCCGGGCCAGGACTTTCCTCGCAGACTTGCCGTCACAGGTTTGAATTGAGGCATGCAGTACCGATTTGGCACCTTTCTGGTGAATCCGGCGGCCCGCCTGCTGCAGCGGGAGTCGATCCAGCTCGCCGTTCCGCGGAAGGTGTTTGACTGCCTGGCGTACCTGATCCAGCACCGGGACCGGGCGATCAGCCGCGATGAGCTGGCGCGGGCTCTGTGGAAGCACGCCAGCGTCTCGGACAATCAACTGGCCCAGGTCGTGACCGCCGCGCGCCGCCTGGTCGACGACGACGGCAAGGTGCAGCGTCTGATCCGCACCGTGGCTGGATTCGGTTATCACTGGATCGGAAGCGTCGAGGTCGTCGTTCCTGTCGATCCCGAACCTGCCGATGGCGAGGCCTCGATTGAAACGGATGACGGGGATATCGTCGCAGCCCGGGAAACGGTCGTTGCGGCGGAAGAGACCGTACCGATTGCGCCCGCCGGTGGGTTCATCCCGGCATCTGCGAGTACGTCGCCGCCGCCGTCCACCGTGCCTTCCTCGGCACCGGCGATGCAACCGGGCAGACGACCGACCCGGGTTGCCCTGTTGTTGCTGGTTCTGCTGATACTCCTCAGCGTCTGGCAGCGCCCCCCCATCGATGACCGGCCGACTGCGGAACGGAGCGGCGATGCGGCTGGCACCTCCCAGGTGTGGGTGTTGCCTGCCGTGCTGGCGGATGAATCCGAAGCCTGGGCGCGCGTCGGCTTGATGGCACTGGTCGGCGAAGGTCTCAGACGCACCGGCGCGGTGGTGGCGCCAGTCGAGAAGGTTCTGGCGCGTGTCGGCGAGCCGATCCCGAATGATCGCCTGCCGCGCTTGCTGTCCGAGCTGAATGCCGCCATGGTGATCGCGCCGCGCGTCCACCGGCTGGGTGAGGCCTGGCTCGTCGAGCTGACTGCGGCATCGAAGGCGGGCGACAGCGTGCGCGTCGACGCGCGCGACAGCGACCTGACCGCAGCCGCGCGCAATGCGGTCTCACGACTGAATCGGCGGTTGCAACGTACGGGCGCGGGGTTGGACGGATCGATCGACGAATCCTTCTTGCTGATCGAACAGGCCATTCTGGCCAGAGACTTCGAAGGAGCGCTCCTGCAACTTTCGCGGCTGCCTCCCCAGGCGCGTGAAATGCCTGAGGCCGGCATCCTCGAAATCCAACTGGACCTGGAGAAGGGGCGCTACAGCGAAGCGCGCGACCAATCCGAATACTGGCTCGGTCGCTTGGATCGGACCGTCCAGCCGGTCCTCCACGCTCGGGCAAAACTGCTGAAGATCGCCGCCATGCGTCAGTTGAACGAGCCGGGCTGGGCGCCGCTCGTGGAGGAGGCGCTGGAGCTGTTGAAGAACACCGACGCACCGCGTGATCTCGCCATCGCCACGCAACTTCGCGGCATCGCGGCGATCATTGCCGGCAGGCAGACCGATGCGGCGCGGGATCTAGCGCGCGCGCGAGAGATGTACCTTGCTCTCGGCGATGAGCTCAGGGCCGCCAGGACTGCCAGCACGATGGCGCAGATGGCCGAGCTCCAGGGCAGGCACATGGAAGCGATCGCACTGCTGGAACAGTCCAATCGGGTACTGAATGCCTATGGCGCGGTGGGTCCGCTGATCATCAACGCGCGCTGGACCGCCTACGTCTTCATCGAGCTGTCGCGTTGGGGCGATGTGCTGCGCGTCACCGACGAGATGCGGCCCTTGCTTCAGGCCGGCGGTGGCGCCAGCAGCTATGAGCAGTTCGCCTACCTTCGCGTTCGCACGTGGGCACTGATGGAGCTCGGGCGGATCAAGGAAGCGGAGGCCCTGCTCGACGAACAGGTGCACCACGTGCAGCGCGAAGCCTCCGAGAACCGATCGAGCGATGGCGGCCTGGTGGAACAGGTCGAGATTGCCAGACAGCGCGCTCGGATCCGGATCATGCAGGGGCGCTGGGAACAGGCCGTCGCCGAAATCGCGCACGGGCTCGAATTGATGAGCCGGATCAGGGGCGTTGGCGAGTCCCGCCTGGGTCGCGATGACGCCGAAGCGCTCCTGGCGTTGTTCATCCGTGCGCAAGCGGGCGATGCTCCCTGGGACCCGCAGACGCCGTTGCCACAACTCGACCCCGATCAGATTCAGGCGCTGCGCGCGGCCGAATTTCCCAACGGAATCATGGCTCGGGCCTACTGGAACGCCCGTCGTGGAAACTTCGAGGACGCGGAGGCTGACTACCAAACGGTGCTTGCGATGGAGCGCACCCAGCGCAGCCCCGGCGTCATGCTCGACGTCATGGAAGCCTACACCCAGTTCCTGCTGTTCCGCGGACGCGTTCGGGACGCATCGCTGCACATCGATCACGTGGAGGCGCAGGCACCTGGAGCGATCGAACAGGACTACGGCGCGACGCTGGCGCTGCTGCGCGTTCGCTTGGCCGAAGAAGATCGGGAGCGCACGCAGGTGGCTGCCCGACGTGCGCTTGCATTGATCGGGGAGCGTCAGCCACCCGCCGATCTGCGCCCGATCCTGGAGTCCGTGGCGGGCGAGGCGGGAAAGGAAACAAGAGCACCGAAGAGTAGCGGGTCCATGAATGGAAGCGAGCGAGCAGGATGGGATGCCGCGGAGATGCGTCGCGAGCATCGCATTCCGTGCGAGCGTATGCAGGGTCGATTTCGATTTCCGCGACGCATCCAAGTTTCGGCCTGCCGCGTATTAGCTGGCGAGCAAGCCGCCTTGCTCGGTCGCCTGATCGAAGCGGATGGCGCACCGCCCACGGACGGTGTCTGATCGAAGTCGTCCCACCGGCGTGGCGATCCACGTCCTTGATCCATTCAACACAGGAGCTTCTGCCGATGTCTCGTCGCATTTCTTTCCTGCTCGCCAGCCTTGCCTTTGCCTTGGGCGCCGGCGTCTCGTCGCTTCAGGCCGAACCGTTGCCGGATCCCGCCTGTGGCGATAACTGCCGCATCGAGTTCGAAGGCTGTGTTTCCAATGGCGGCAGTTTCCGCGCCTGCAAGGCTGCGCGCATCGCCTGCGTGCGGGCGTGTGGACTGACCGGATAAGGCTGGCAAGACGCGGCCGCGGCGACAGTCACCGCGGTCGCGCGCCGTGCCCGCGAGGGATCGCGCGCGAATCCGGGGTCGCGGGTCGTGTCCACAGTTTCCCGATCTCTCGGCGGCGATCCGAGTTCGCAGACCGAGCGCTCGTTGTAGTCTTGCCGGCTCGCTTTCACACGGCTTGCGGCCATGCACCACGCTTACGATCCGCGCAGCGTCGAGACTTCGGCGCAGGACTACTGGCAGCGCACGCGCGCCTTCGAGGTCGTCGAAGACCGGGCGAAAGAGAAGTTCTACTGCCTGTGCATGCTGCCGTACCCCTCCGGCGTGCTGCACATGGGCCATGTGCGCAACTACACCATCGGCGACGTGGTCAGCCGCTACCAGCGCATGCTGGGCAAGAACGTGCTGCAGCCGATGGGCTTCGATGCCTTCGGCCTGCCGGCCGAGAACGCGGCGATCGCGCGCAATGTGCCGCCGGCGCAGTGGACCTACGCCAACATCACGAACATGAAGCGCCAGTTGCAGGCGCTCGGCTTCGCCTACGACTGGTCGCGCGAGCTGGCCACCTGCAAGCCGGAGTACTACCAGCACGAGCAGCGCTTCTTCACCGAGCTCTACGCCAAGGGCCTGGTCTACCGCAAGAACTCGGTGGTCAACTGGGATCCGGTGGACCAGACCGTGCTGGCGAACGAGCAGGTGGTCGAGGGCCGCGGCTGGCGTTCCGGCGCCATCGTCGAGCGCCGCGAGATCCCGCAGTGGTTCTTCCGCATCACCGACTACGCCGACGAACTGCTCGGCAAGCTGGATGAGCTCTCCGGCTGGCCGGATTCGGTCAAGACCATGCAGCGCAACTGGATCGGACGCTCCGAAGGCCTGGAGATCCACTTCGCGGTCGAAGGCGGCGGCGACGACCTGGTGGTCTACACCACGCGCCCGGACACCCTGATGGGCGTGACCTTCGTGTCCGTCGCGGCCGAACACCCGCTGGCACGCAAGGCGGCCGAATCCAACCCGGGACTCGCCGCGTTCATCGAAGAATGCCGCCACGCGGCGGTGGCCGAGGCGACCGTTGAGACGATGGAAAAGAAGGGTGTGCCACTCGGCGTGCATGCAATCCACCCGATCAGCGGCGAGCGGGTGCCGGTGTACGCCGCCAACTTCGTGCTGATGGGCTATGGCACCGGCGCGGTCATGGCGGTACCCGGACACGACCAGCGCGACTGGGAGTTTGCGACCAAGTACGGGTTGCCGATCCGGCAAGTGATTGCGCCAGCCGGGACTCGGGACTCGGGACTCGGGACTCGTGAGAGCGGTGTCGATCTGTCGGCCGGTGCCTACACCGAGAGAGGCATCTGCGTGAACTCCGGGCCGCTGCTGGATGGCCTGGATTACAAGGCCGCATTCGACGCGCTGGCGGCGAAGCTGGAGGCGGAGGGCAAGGGCAAGCGCAAGGTGAACTTCCGCCTGCGCGATTGGGGCGTGTCGCGCCAGCGCTACTGGGGCTGCCCGATCCCGATGATCTACCGCGAGGACGGACAGGCGGTACCGGTGCCGCCGGAGCTGTTGCCGGTGGTGCTGCCGGAAGACGTGCTGTTCGAGGGCGTGGCCTCGCCGATCAAGAAGATGCCGGCCTTCTACGAGACCACCGATCCCGCCACCGGCGCGCCGGCCAGGCGCGAGACCGACACCTTCGACACCTTCGTCGAGTCCTCCTGGTACTACGCGCGCTACACCAGCCCGGGCGCGCCGACCATGCTCGACCAGCGTGCGAATCACTGGCTGCCGATTGACCTCTACATCGGCGGCATCGAGCATGCGACCATGCATCTGCTGTACTTCCGCTTCTGGCACAAGCTGATGCGCGATGCCGGCTACGTGACGAGCGACGAGCCGGCGATCAACCTGCTGTGTCAGGGCATGGTGGTGGCGGAGACCTTCTACCGCGAGGAAGACGGCAAGAAGGTCTATTTCAATCCGGCCGAGGTGGAGATTGCGCGCGACAGCCACGGTCGCATGACCGGGGCCACGCTGAAGGCCGATGGCCTGCCGGTCAGGATCGGCGCGGCCGAGAAGATGTCCAAGAGCAAGAACAACGGCGTCGACCCGCAGGCGCTGATCGACGAATACGGCGCCGACACCGTGCGTCTGTTCTCGATGTTCGCGGCGCCGCCGGACCAGCAACTGGAGTGGAGCCAGGCCGGCGTCGAGGGCATGGCACGCTTCCTGCGGCGCATTTGGCGCATGGTCGCCGAGCATGTGGCCGCCGGTCCTGCCCCCGCGCTGGATGCGGCCGCACTGACAGCCGCAGACAAGGCACTGCGGACCAAACTGCACGAGACCATCGAGGGCGTGAACCGCGACATCGGCACGCGCTACACCTTCAACACCGCGATCGCCAAGGTCATGGAACTGAGCAACGCGATCGGCAAGTTCGAGGCCAGTGGCCCGGCCTCTCGCGCGGTGCTGCAGGAGGCCTGGGAAGCGATCGCGCTGATGCTGAACCCGATCACGCCGCACACCAGTCACGCACTCTGGCAGGCGCTCGGCCATCCGGAGGAGCTGCTCGAGAACCGCGGTTTCCCGCAGGCCGACCCGGCGGCGCTGGTCAAGGAGCTGATCACGGTGGTGGTGCAGGTCAACGGCAAGCTGCGCGGCAAGCTCGAGGTGGCGCCCGGCAGCGGCGAGGAGCTGCTGCGCCCGCTCGCCTTCGCGAATCCGGACGTGGCGAAGTTCATCGAGGGCAAGAACCTGCGTAAGTTCATCGTGGTGCCGGATAAACTCGTGAACATCGTCGTGTCCGACTGAAGCCTGGAGCCGCCATGATCCTGCGTTGTGCGCGTACCGTTCTTGTCGTCGGCTTGCTGCTGGCGGGCGCCGCCTGCGGCTTTGCGTTGAAGGAGCGCGCGCCCTTGCCGGAGGTACTCGCCAGCATCGCGATTCAGGCGCCGGACCCGAGCAGTCCGCTGGTGCAGGATCTGGAGCGCGAGCTCCTCGCCGCCGGCGCCAGCCTCAGGTTGCCGAACAGCGTTGGCGCAAGCACGCTGAAGATCGAGTCGGAAACGGGCGAGCGCAACGTCATCAGTCTCGACGACCGTGCCAAGGTTGGCGAGTATGAGTTGCGCTACCGGGTCGTGTATGCGGTCGACGGCGCCAATGCTGAGGTTCTGCTGCGCAGCACCCCGGTGGAACTCTCACGCGTCTACAGTTTCGACGAGCAGCAGGCCATCGGCGCCGCCCAGGAAGAGGAGATCATTCGCACGGAACTGCGTCGCGACGCCGTGCGCATGATCATGGAACACCTGCGGCGCGTTCGGGAACCGCGCAGCTCGCGCGGGAGCGCGCTGGCACGCTGAGATCGCGTATGGGGCCGTGTGCCGGGGCCCGCAAGCCGATCCCGTGTTCCCCGGGGCCCGGTCGAAACGGGCGTCGCGCCCCGCCGTGGTTCCTGATCTCAGGCGTGGATCGCGTGCCCGAGTGCGGCGAGCGCGGCTTCGGGCAGGGTTTCGGTCATCGTCGGGTGCACGTGGATGGTGCCGGCGAGGTCCTCCAGGCGCGCACCCATTTCCAGCGCCAGCGCGAACTCGCCGGACAGTTCCGAGACGTGCGCGCCGACCGCGTGGATGCCGAGCACGACGTGGTTGTCGGCGCGCGCGGTGATGCGCACGAAACCGCCGTCGCCGCCGGCCTGCATCGCCAGTGAACGGCCATTGGCGGCGAAGGGGAACTGACCGACGATGACCTCGAAGCCCTTGGCCTTCGCCTCGTCGGGCGACAAACCTGCGCCCACCAGTTCCGGCTCGGTGAAGCAGACCGCGGCGATCGCGACCGGATCGAAGCGCCGGCGCTGGCCGGCGATGATCTCGGCGACCATCTCGCCCTGCGCCGAAGCCTTGTGCGCGAGCATCGGCTCGCCGATCAGGTCGCCGATCGCGTAGACGCCGCGCATCGCGGTGCGGCACTGGTCGTCGACCTGCACGAAGGGGCCGTTCATCGTCAGCGCCATGTGCTCGATGCCCCAGCCCTGGGTGCACGGGCGGCGCCCGACCGCGACCAGCACCTTGTCGCAGGGCAGCCGCTTGCGCGTGCCATCAGCGGCCTCGACTTCCAGCGCGCGGCCGCCGGCGTCCTCGACCAGGCCGAGTGCCTTGGTCGACAGGTGCAGGCCGACATTGTGCTGCTTCAGCCAGGCCTCGACCGGCTTGACCAGCGGGCGGTCGAACAAGGTGAGTATCCGGTCCAGCGCCTCGACGAACACAACCTCGCTGCCCATGCGCGCGTAGGCGATGCCGAGTTCCATGCCGATGTAGCCGGCGCCGACCACCACCAGCCGCTTCGGCAGCTCGCGCTGCAGCAGCGCTTCGGTGGAAGACCACACGTGCTCGCCGAAGGGCAGCGACGGGATCCCGGCGACCACCGATCCGGTGGCGAGGATCACATGCTCGGCGCTGATCTTGAGCTCGCCGTCGGCGGTTGCGACGCTGCAGTTCTTGGCGTCCGAGAACACCGCCTTGCCAGCCACCGCGCGCACTTTTGCGCGCTTCAGCAGCGCAGCGACGCCGCCGTTCAGGCGATCGACCACGGTCTCCTTCCAGTCGATCGCACCGCCGAGGTCGAACTCGGGCGCGGCGGGCAGGCGGATGCCGAGCTTGCCGGCGCCGGCGTGTTCGCGCATCGATTCGTACTTGCCGGCGACGTGGATCAGCGCCTTGGACGGGATACAGCCGCGGATCAGGCAGGTACCGCCGAGGCGATCGGCCTCGACGATCGTGGTCTTGAGGCCGAGCTGGCCGCAACGGATGGCGGCGACATAACCGCCGGGGCCGCCGCCAACGACGAGGACCTGGGTGTTGATGGATTCGGCCATGGCGTGCATCTCCTCAAACGGGCGGAGTGCGCGCTCCGGCCGTTGTACTTGATGGGGGACGCAAAGGACGCAAAGGGACGCAAAGGACGCAAAGAAGAGCCAGATCGTTTGATGGCTGTTGCTGTCCTTTGCGTCCTTTGCGTCCCTTTGCGTCCTTTGCGTTCAAAAAAACACAGATCTGTCCGGAGCGAAATGGCAGGGGCATGTACCTGGTCCATGCCCGGGGAGCTCAGTCGATGAACAGCGTCGCCGGATTCTCCAGTTGCGCGCGCACATGCTGGACAAACTCGGCGGCGTCCATGCCGTCGACCATGCGGTGATCGCAGCAGGTCGAGAGATTCATCATCTGGCGGATCACGATCTGGCCGTTCCTGACCATCGGCCGCTCGACCATCTTGTTGACGCCGATGATCGCGACCTCGGGTGCGTTGATGACCGGCGTGGTGACGATGCCGCCGAGGGCGCCGAGGCTGGTGATGGTGATCGTCGAGCCGGTCAGCTCTTCGCGCTTGGCCTTGCCGGCGCGCGCGGCCTCGGCGAGGCGGCGGATCTCGGCGCCGGTCTGCCACAGATCGAGCGCTTCGGCGTGGCGTACCACCGGCACCATCAGCCCGCTCGGGGTCTGGGTGGCGATGCCACAGTGGAGTGCGGCGTGGCGGCGGGCGATGCCGGCCTCGTCGTCGAACAGCACGTTGACCTGCGGGAACCTGACGATCGAATTGGCGAGCGCGCGCACCAGGAAGGGCAGCAGCGTGAGCTTGCCGCGGGCCTTGCCGTGCACCTGGTTCAGGTGCTGGCGCAGGCCCTCGAGTTCGGTGCAGTCCACTTCCTCGACATAGGCGAAGTGCGGGATGCGCTGCTTGGCGCGTTGCATCGCCTCGGCGATCTTGCGGCGCACGCCGATGATCTTGATCGACTCGACACCCTCGCGCTTCGCGCGGCCGGCCGGCGCGGCGGCCGCGGCCGCCGCGCCGCCGCGGGCGATGTAGGCGTCGAGGTCCTCGTGGCGGATCTGCCCGGCGGGGCCGCTGCCGGGCACGTACTGCAGGTGGACGCCGAGATCGTGCGCGCGCTTGCGCACCGCCGGCGAGGCCAGCGGCTTCTCGCCGGGCGGGCGGGGCAGGCCGCTGGCGGGAGCTGCCGCCGGTGCCGCGGCTGGCGCCGGAGTTGGTGGCGGTGTTGGTCCGGGTGTTGGAGCGGGCGCGGCAGCGGGAGT
>JABAQR010000019.1 GCA_019187485.1 Lysobacterales bacterium
GCATGAACCAGATCAGGGAGCCGAGCGAAGGGCGAGCCAATGTGCGAGACGACCGCCAACGGAAACCCGATCAGGCTGCCGAAGCAAAAACCGGCGGGGAAGAATGGCCGCTGTCGGACGGATACGCAACACCAGCGCGGTCACTTTGAGGCACTACCGGGTGGCGCCAAAGAGGGTGCGTCCTCAAAAATAGTGGACAGCACCCAGAACAGTGGACACGGCAACTTTCAAAAACCCGCGCAAGTTATTGTTTTTATGGTGCCGCTGCCCAGACTCGAACTGGGGACCTACTGATTACGAATCAGTTGCTCTACCAACTGAGCTACAGCGGCGCGCAGGGAGCCGCGCATTCTAGTGCGCTGGATGGAGGGCAGCAACCGCTCCTGACTTGCACCAGTCAGCGGGCGACTCGCGGCGTGGCCAAAATCGGGTTCGGGACCGCCGTACATCCAGGAGGTGGCTACGCCTCAGGCGTCGAAGTCGACATCGTCATGCGGAGCGTCCAGACCAGCGACCGGCTGGATGATCTCGTAGACTTGCGAGCGGCGGCGGCGGCCGGTTGCGCTCAACCCTTGCCGAACAAGCTGTCGATCTTCTGCTCCCAGGTGTGGTAGCCGAGTACTTCGTAGAGTTCCATGCGCGTCTGCATGCGCTCGACGACGTCGCGCTGCGTGCCCTCCTCGCGGATCGCGGCGTAGACGCCTGCGGCGGCCTTGGCCATCGCCCGGAAGGCGGACAGCGGGTAGATGATCATCGCGATGCCGATCGCGCGCAGTTCCTCGACCGTGAAATACGGGGTCTTGCCGAACTCGGTGAGATTGGCCAACACCGGGATTCTCAGGGCGGCGATGAAGCGTTGGTACTCGGGAATCGTGGTGCAAGCCTCGGCGAAGATCACGTCGGCGCCGGCTTCCTGCGCGGCGACGGCGCGCTCGATCGCCGAGTCGATGCCCTCGACCGCGAGCGCGTCGGTGCGCGCGACGATCACGAATCCGGCGTCGCTGCGGCCGTCGACGGCGGCCTTGATGCGATCGCCGAAGTCGGCGACCGGCACGACGGCCTTGCCTGGGCGATGCCCGCAGCGCTTGGCCTGCACCTGGTCCTCGATGTGGCAGGCGGCGGCACCGGCGCGGATGAACTCGCGCACCGTGCGCTGGATGTTGAAGACGGCGCCCCAGCCGGTGTCGGCGTCGACCAGCAGCGGCAGCTCGGTGGCGCCGGAGATGCGACGGATGTCCTCGCAGACGTTGTCGAGGCTGGTCATGCCGAGGTCCGGCAGGCCATAGCTGGCGTTGGCCACGCCGGCGCCGGAGACGTACAGTGCCTTGAAGCCGGCACGCTCGGCCTGCATCGCGGCATAGGCGTTGATCACGCCGGGCAGTTGCAGCGGCTTCTCGGCGGCCATGGCGGTGCGCAATCTGGTACCGGCGGAATTGGTGGTCATGCGGTCACTCCCTTCAACGAAATCCGGCAAGAGGACGATGGCAGTCTGGCACGCGCCGTCCGGTGCGCGCCTCTTGGGCAAAACTTCGGCATTCCCCGCGGGAGCGGATCCACCTCGCAACTTCGAGGCGATTCAGCCGCAGGACACGCCCGTTCTCACGATTCCTCCGGATGCAGTCGCCGACCAGGTTCGCGCTCAGCAGTCGGCTTCCAGTCGAAAGCGCACGGTGTGCTGCTGCGCGATCTCCAGCACCTTCTCGAACTCCTTCAGCTCCTCGAGCAGTGCCTTCGCACGCTTGATCGAGTCGGGGTCGGATTCGATGTAGCCGATGAGCGCACGCACGGTATCGAGGCCATCGCCGGCATCGAACCATTGCTGGCCGCCGTGGCTGGAAGCGAAACCGCCAAGATCCCAGCCCTCCTGTTCGGCGATCTCGGACAAGTCCTCGCTGTCGCCTCCAATAAAGTCGGAGAGGCGGGTCACACCGATGTCGTCGGTGATCTCGTCGAGGCGCTCCATCATCTTCGCCACGGCCTTGCCGGACGGCATGATGTCGATCTCGTCGAGATTCTGTTCGAGGGTGATGTAGAAGTCGGACATTGCAGCGGTGGATCGTGTGGTGGGATGCAGGAGCGCGATTTCGCGCCCGTCTGACGGGGCCCAGAGGCGTGAAACATCGCGCCCCTACGGCGCCTCAGGCCTTCGGGAACAGGTGTTCGACGGCCGCGCGTTCCTCACGCAGCTCCTTCTCGGTGGCGTTCATGCGCACCTGCGAGAAATCGTCGATGGCGAGACCCTGGACGATGTCGTACCGGCCGTCCCGGCAGGTCACGGGGTAGCCGTAGACGACGCCGGGTGCGATGCCGTAGCTGCCGTCGGACGGAACCGCCATCGTCGTCCAATCGCCTTCGGACGTACCCAGCGCCCAATCGCGCATGTGATCGATCGCCGCACCCGCGGCCGAGGCTGCCGAGGACGCGCCACGCGCCTTGATGATGGCCGCGCCACGCTGCTGCACGGTCGGGATGAAGGTCTCGCGGTACCAGGTCGAATCAACCTGGGCGGTGGCTCCCTGCCCGCGCACGCTCGCGTGGTGGATGTCGGGGTATTGCGTGGCCGAATGGTTGCCCCAGACGATCATGCGCGCGATGTCGGTGTTGAGCGCGCCGGTCTTCTCGGCCAACTGGCTGATCGCGCGGTTGTGGTCGAGGCGCATCATCGCGGTGAACTGGCCGGCGGCGATGTCGGGCGCGTTCTGCTGCGCGATCAGCGCATTGGTGTTGGCCGGATTGCCGACCACCAGCACCTTGATGCCGCGGCTGGCGTGCGCGTTGATCGCGCGGCCCTGCACCGAGAAGATCGCGGCATTCGCTTCCAGCAGGTCCTTGCGTTCCATGCCGGGGCCGCGCGGACGCGCACCGACCAGCAGCGCGTAATCGGCATCCTTGAACGCGACATTCGGGTCGTCGGTCTGGACCACGCCGTGCAGCAGCGGGAAGGCACAGTCGTTCAATTCCATGACCACACCGGCGAGGTTCGGCAGGGCCGGCGTGATCTCGAGCAACTGCAGGATCACCGGCTGGTCCTTGCCGAGCATGTCGCCGGCGGCGATGCGGAACAGCAAGGCGTAGCCGATCTGGCCAGCGGCTCCGGTGACGACGACACGAACGGGGGCTTTCATGGATGGCTTCCTCTGTGGTCCTGCGTTGTCAGTTCGCCGCGAGGCGGTGCCCGGCGGCGAGGATCAGTTCCCGGGCGCGATCCGGGTCGTAGCCGCGCACCACGTCCTGGCCGACGACCAGGATCGGGATGGCACGACCGTTCAGGGCATCGTAGGCGGCCGTGCCGGCGCCGCGGTCTTCGACGTCGAGTTCGCGGAAGGGCACGTCCATGCGTTCGAGGTCCGCGCGCAGCGCGTGGCAGTAGCCGCACCACTGCGCCGACAGCAGCGTGATGTCGCCGCGCGCGGCACCGGTGCGCGGATCGCCCGGCGAAGGGCCGCGCGTGCCGTACCAGTGCAGGCCGGCGACGAGCGCAGCGATCAGCCAGAGCAGGCGCGACATCGTGGCTCCGTTCAGGCCAGCGCCTTGCAGAAGGCCTCGAAGCGACGCAGGCCTTCGGTCAGTTCGGCGGGCTTGCAGGTGTACGAAATGCGCAGACCCTTCGGCTCGCCGAAGGCGCTGCCCGGCACGCAGGCGACGCCTTCCGCATCGAGCAGTGCGTTGCAGAAGTCGACGTCGTTGCCGATCAGGGTGTCGCCGTGGCGCTTGCCGAAGGCAAAGGAAATGTCCGGGAAGGCGTAGAAGGCGCCCTGGGGCCGCGGGCAGCTCAGGCCCGGAATGCGTGCGAAGGTGGCCATGACCTCGTCGCGCTTGCCGGCGAATTCGCGGCACATGCGCTCGGGGATGTCCTGCGGGCCGGTCAGCGCGGCGACCGCCGCAGCATTGACCACTTCCGGCAGGTTGGTGATGGCGTTGCTGTTGAGCGTCACCAGCGCCTGCGCCATCGCTTCCGGTGCGGCGGCGAAGCCGACGCGCCAGCCCGGCATGCCATAGGTCTTCGACAGCGAGTCGAGCAGGATGATGCGATCACGCAACTGCGGATGGGTGTGCAGCAAATGCGCCCAGGGCAGACCGTCGAAGATCATCTGGTTGTAGATGTCGTCCGACAGGATCCAGAGGTCGTGCTCGACCAGCACGTCGCCGAGCGCGCGCACCTCGGCCTGCGTGTAGACCATGCCGGTCGGGTTCGACGGGTTGTTGAACACCAGCAGTCTGGTCTTCGGGCCGATCAGCGCGCGCAATTGCTCCGGGCGCAGCTTGTAGTCCTGGTCGGCGCCGCAGTACGGCACCTTGATCTCGGCGCCGAGGATGCGCGCGATGTCGATGTGGCTGGTCCAGTACGGAGCCGGCAGGATGACCTCGTCGCCCTCTTCGAGGATCGCGTACATCGCGTTGAAGATGATGTGCTTGGCGCCCACACCGGTGCAGACATGCCTGCGCTCGTAGCCTTCGAAGCCGTTGCGCTTGAGGTGCAGCAGATAGGCGTCGAGCAGCGCATCCGGGCCGCGATTGCTGCCGTACTGGCCAGAGTCCCTCGCCAGCGACTCGCGCGCGGCGGCGTAGACGTGTTCGCCCGGCAGGAAGTTCGGCACGCCGATCGAGAAGCTGATGATGTCGCGCCCCTGGGCCTTGAGCTTCTTGGCCTTCTCGGCGACCTGCATGATCGCGCTCGGGACGGCCCGGCTCATCCGTTCTGCCAGTTGCGGCATCGCTCGCGTACTCCGGTCGGGAAGGTCGGCAAGCATACACGCGCGCGGCCGGCGACCGGCAGCGCAACGCAGTCCTGCCGCGCGCGACCGCACGCTCTGCCCGCGAATTGCCTGCGCCGGCAAGCTGAGCAGAAGTGACTTTCGTCCCTGTACCGGCGCTGCGGCTGCGCGTAGCCTCGCGCCCCTTGCTCACACTCGGCCGGACGCCCATGCCGCGCATACCCGCAATCGCCCTGCTGTCGCTCGCCCTCGGCAACACCCTGCCCGCCCTTGCCGGCGACGTCGACCGCTGGGAATTGCCGATCGCGGTGAAGACCCTCGATAACGGACTCACCGTGGTCGTCTCCGAAGATCGCAGCGCGCCGGTGGTCGGCGTCAGCGTGGTCTACAAGGTTGGCATGCGCCTGGAGCCGAAGGACCGCACCGGCTTCGCGCACCTCTTCGAACACTTGATGTTCGAGGGTACGCCGAATGCGCCGGAGGGCAGTTTCGACAAGGTGATCACCGGCGGCGGCGGCCGCAACAACGGCTCCACCCGACCGGACTACACCAACTACATCGAGGTCGCGCCGGTCTCCGCGCTGGAGCCGATCCTGTGGCTGGAGGCGGACCGCATGACCACGCTGGACTTCAACGAGAAGACGCTGAAGAACCAGCAGGACGTGGTCAAGGAGGAAATCCGGGTCAACGTGAAGAACCAGCCCTACGGCGGCTTCATGTGGATCGACATCGGCCAACAGGCCTTCCAGAAGTGGGAGAACAACCACGACGGCTACGGCAGCTTCGTCGACCTGGAAAACGCCAGCCTCGACGACGTGCGCGCCTTCCATCGCGACTACTACGGCCCGAACAATGCGGTGCTCGGAATCGCCGGCGACATCGGCGCCGAGGAGGCTTTCCGGCTGGCCGAAAAGTACTTCGGAAAGATCAAGCGCCGCGAAACCCCGCCACGACCGGATGTATCGGAGCCGCTGAATACCGAAGAAAAGCGCATCACGCAGGCGGACGATCTCGCCCAGGTGCCGGCCGTCGCGGTGGCCTGGAAGATCGCCGACCGCGGCAGTCCGGACCAGGCGCCGATCGCGGTACTCGCCGAAGTGCTTGCCGGTGGCGACGCTTCGCGCATGTACCAGGGTCTGGTCAAAGGCAAGGAAATGTCGTTGAACATCGACCATCTGTTCGGCCTCACCGGTCCCTTCGAGTACAACGGTCCGACCCTGTTGACGCTGTTCGCGCTGTACAAACCGAACGTGACCAGCGACGCGTTGATCGCGGAAATGGACGCGCAGATTGCACGAGTCGTCGCCGACGGTGTCAGCGACGCGGAACTCGGGCGCGTCAAGACCGCGATGCTCTCGGACTGGAACAACAGCATGGAGAGCCTGCTGAGCCGCGCCGACACCCTGGCGATCTTCCAGGCGTTGTGGGACGACGCCCAGGTGGCCAACCAGGTGCCCGGGTGGATCGAGGCGGTCACGTCGGACGACCTGAAGCGCGTCGCCGCCAAGTACCTGACGGCGGCAAATCGCACCGTGATCGACCGCAAGCCGAAGGCCATGCTGGCCACCGAAGCCGCCGCCAAGCAGGAGGGCTGAGCCATGCACAAGACCCTGATTGCACTCGCCACCACCGTCCTCGTTTGCGGCCAGGTCTGCGCCAAGGCGCCACGGTTGCCCAAAGATCTGCCGTCCTACGCACCGGACAAACCGTTGCCAGTGCCCCAGATCGAGCAGAAAACGCTGGGGAATGGCCTCATCGTCTGGGCAATCCCGCGCCAGGGTCTACCGCGTGTCGACTATGTGCTCGCTTTCCGCGGTGCAGGATTGGCGGCCGATCCCAAGGATCGGCCAGGCTTCGCGTCGATCCTTGCCGGCCTGCTCAGCGAAGGTACCGAAAAGCACGACTCAAAGAGCATCGCCGAAATCGCCCAGGGTCATGGCGGCGGCATCGGCGCCAGCGCCGGTAACGATGGTTTGACACTGTACGCGAATGCGTTGGCTTCCCATGCGGAGCCGATGCTGGATCTGCTCGCCGAGGTCACGCGCACACCGGTATTCCCGGAAAAGGAAGTGGCTCTGACCAGAGCCAATGCCTTGCAGGGTCTGAAGGCGGCCGAGGCACAACCGGGCTTTCGTGCCGAACGCGCGATTCTGGCAGCAATCTACGGCGATCATCCCTACGCACGCACTCAAGCCACCGAGGAGTCGATCAACGCGTTCACACGCGAGGAACTCCAGCGCGCGCACGCGCAACGCCTGCGACCGGATCAGGCCTTGCTGGTCGTCACCGGTCGCATCGAGGCCGATGCGGCCTTCGCGCTCGCGGAGAAGGCCTTCGGCGACTGGGAGGTTGAGGACACCGGTCCGGAGGTCATCGCGGCATCGCGCGACCGCGCCAAGCCGAGCCTGGTGCATCTGGAACGCGCCGGCAGTGTGCAGTCCGCGCTGCGAATCGGAAGGCCGGCGGTGGCGGCCGCCCATGAGGACGCGATCCCGCTGCGGCTGGTCACCACCATCCTCGGAGGAGGCTTCAGCAGCCGCCTGATGCAGAACCTGCGCGAAGACAAGGGTTACACCTACGGCGCCTCGGTCGGTTATCGCTCGCAGTCCGTTGGCGGCGCGCTGGTCGCCGGTGCCGACGTGCGCAACGAAGTCACCGGCGCCGCGATCGGCGAGTTCATGGCCGAGTTCAAGCGCATCGGCACGCAGACGGTGCCGGCAGCGGAACTGGAGATGCACAAACGCTTCGTTGCCGGCGGCTACCTGATCGGCAACCAGTTGCAGGCTTCGGTGGCTGGCACGCTGGCAGGCAACTGGCTGGTTGGCCTGCCGCCCGAGTATCTGGGTGAGTACGTGCCAAAGGTGCGCGCGGTCAGTGCCGAGCAGATCTTGCAGATGGGGCGCAAGTACTATGCCGTGGACCAGTGGTCGATCGTGGTCGTCGGCGACGCGGCCGTCGCCGGACAGTTGCGGCAGTACGGCAAGTTCGAGACCGTGAAGTAGCGCTCTTCAAAGAATCGCTCCATCGACGCCAGCAAACTGTTCTCGACGTAATCGCCACACCCGCGCACGCACGAGGCGCCGCTGGCATTGCTTTCCCCCGCGAAGAGCTTTGCGTCGGGATCAAGCAGCACCAGGCACGGGTGAAGATCCCCGGGCATGACGCACCCACCCTCACGCGCATGCCTGCCTGTCGGATCTACGTCACGGCGCACCTCGTGCAAGAACCGGATATTGAGGGCATCGGCCGTCTTGTCCCGCCGCGCCGCCTCGTGTGCGTTTCTTGTTCGTCGGACCACTGCTCTGTCTTCGGCTTCCTCCGAATTCGCGGTAACCCGCAGCGCCTTTGCCGTTCGGATCACTCCTCCCCTTGCCGGGTGGGTAGAGGATTTCCCTCTATCCAGCCAGGGAACCTCCGAACAACTCAGAGGTTCCGCGCGCCACGGATGGCACGTCTGAAGAAGTCCAGGATGGACTTGTTCAGACCTTCCCTGGGCAGATGCGCCCGCCGGGCGCACCAAAGCAAACGGCCGGCATAGGCCGGCCGTTTGCCTGCAAACACCGCAACAGCGGATCAGAAGCTGTAGCGGAAGCCCAGTTGCAATGCCCAGCGGGACTCAGCGGTGCGGTCCCTGCGTGCCAGTCCTTCCGGCGTGGCGAGCACGTCGTAGACGTACCCGCCATTGGCGTTGATACCGGCGAAGTTGACAAAGCTGCGCGCCTGACCGCCGTTGGATTGGAACCCGACCTCGTCGATCACGCCCCAGTCTTTGTTCAGCAGATTGCCAACGTTCAGGACATCCAGCCAGATCTCGGCCTTGTTGCCCGCAAAGAAACCAGGCAGCTCCTGCGAGATGCGCATGTCGAAGTTGTGCACCCAGGGCGCGTACTCTTCGTTGCGCGGCACGACCCCGCCGGCGTAGCGGTCGAGGCCATACTGCTCGACGAGCTGAGCGAACACCGACGCCTCGGCCGGATCGGTGAAGGTCACTTCGCCACCCGAGGGGATGTACATCAGGTCATTGCCGGCCAGACCATCGCCGTTCATGTCGTTGTTGAAGGTCCAACTGTAGGGCTTGCCCCGGCGGCCTTCGTAGAACATCGCGAACTCGGTCTTGTAACCCTCGAAGAAGAAGTGGCGATAGCTCAGCGTGCCGGTGAAGCGATCCTTGTTCACGTAGGGCGAGCGCGAGGAGACCTCTTCGTTCGGATTGAAGATCGAACGACTGGCCCAGTTGGAAATCGCGCGGGACGAGGTCAGACCGTTGACTTCGGTCGCATCGGTGTACGAATAGGCCACCTGCCAGAACAGGTTGCTATCCACGTTCATCGGCTTGGTCAGCGCCAGCGTGAAGTTCTCGCCGCTACCCTTGTTGGTGGGACGTGCGAGCAGAACTTCGCGGAAAGCGGTGTTTCGGCGCGAACGCGCCGTGCCGTTGAAGGTGCCGTTGGTCTGGTAGCGGGAAGGATCGAAGTTCGCCCAGTACATGTTGCGGCCATCCTGACCCAGGCGCGTCGGAGATCCCAGGTTCAGGTGCTCGTAGAACACCGCATCCTCGACCTCGGTCAGAATCGCTTCGGCGGAGGCCACCATGCCCCACCATGGCAGCTCGTGTTCGATGGCGAGATTGAACTTCCATACCGAAGGCTGGTGCAGGTCGTCCGCGACGATGTCGACGTCGGCCGGCGGCGCACCGGAGCCCACCACCACCGGCGGCTGATTGTCCGGATTCGGCACGAAGATGGACGGGCGCGTGGCCGGGCAGTTCGCCAGGCCGGCGGTACCGCAACCGAAGACGCCGATGGTCAGACCGTTGTTGGTGTACGGGTTGGAGAGCCAGACGTTCGCCGCCGCACCCTGGAACAGGCCGACGCCACCGCGCAACTGCGTCGGACGCTCGCTGTCGAAGTTGTAGTTGAAGCCGAAACGCGGCTGCACCAGATCGTTGCCGTCGATCGTGGTGTTGTTGCGCAGGCCGAAGGCGGTGACGAAGCGCTGGTTCAGCGGCGGCGCATCGGCCACGCTCGGGGTGTCGACACGCACGCCGTAGGTCAGCGTCAGGTTGTAGTTGACGCTCCAGGTGTCCTGCAGGAACACACCGACGTTGTCGAGTTCCAGTTCTGCCGCGGCATCGTTGAGGTTGCCGCTGGTGGCCGCGCGATAGGTGTACTCGCGGTAGACGCCATTGCGGAAGTCGTTGGTGTTGGCGAAGCGGTAGACGCCGAGATTGGACTCCAGGAACAGGTTGTAGATGTCATTCGACTCGTAATCGGCGCCGAACTTCACCGCATGGTCGTCCAGGAACAGATTACCGGCCGCGAACATGTTGAAGGTCTTGGTCTCGAGCACGTTCGCGTGGCGGAACTGCTCGGTACCGAAGCGGAAGCTCGCGGTGCCGAAGTCCACCTGTACCTGCGGCTGGCGCGCAAACACCGCGGGCGTCGAGAAGTAGTCGCGGTAGGAAGCGCGCATCTCGGTCGAGAAGCGCTCGTTCCAGTCGCTGAACACTTCCAGAACGTAGTTCTCGAACTCCTTCTCCTGGGTGTACCAGTGGCTGGACAATGAGAAGAAGTTGTTGCCAAAGCCCGGCAGGATCGCCTCGCCCTGCTCGGTGCGGCTGTAGCGGAAAGCCGCGCGGTGCGCATCGGAAATGTTCCAGTCGAAGCGCGCAATCCAAGTCTCGACCTCAGTGTCGAGCGCACCCGGAACCAGATCGCCAGGCTCCATGCCCCACACGTTACGGGCAATCGAAATCACTTCCTGCAACTGTGCGTCGGAGATGCCGTTGGTGGCACGGTTGTAGGGGCCACTGGACAGATCCGGACCCGGTGCCGAAATCTCGGTCTTGTCGTAGTTGACGAAGAAGAACAGGCGATCCTCGATGAGCGGGCCGCCGAAAGTGGCGCCATAGCTGATGTCGTCATCGAAACCGGTGAACTTCACACCGCGGTCGTCGGTCTCGCGGACCATGTCGGAATCGCGGTAGGTACCGTAGACGCTGCCGTGGAAATCGTTGGTGCCGGACTTGGTGACCGCGTTGATGTTGGCGCCGGTGTAGCCGCGCTGGGTCACATCGACGTTGACGATGTTGAGCTGCACCGACTCGATGGCATCCATCGAGATCGGCTGGCGCAGGGTTGGCAGATTGTTGGATTCCAGACCGAAGGTGTCGTTGGTGGATACCGAGTCGATGGTCACCGAGTTGAAGCGCGAGTTCTGACCGAGCGCGGAAATCTCGCCGCGCTCCTTGTCGGTCTGCGAAATGCGCGGATCCAGGCGCGCGTAGTCCTGCAGGTCGCGCTTGATCGACGGCAACGCGTTGATGGTCTCGCGCGAGACGCTGGTGCCGGCACCGAAACGCTCGTTGCTGAAGATGTCGGCCTGCGAGGACGCGACCACCTCGACCGATTCCAGGGTGGTCATCGCCGGATCCAGGTCGATGTTGATCTGCGAGGCCTCACCGAGCGCCAGGGATACGCCTTCGGCAGCCTCGCCAGCGAAGCCTTCCTTGGTCACCGTGATCTTGTACGGACCACCGACGCGCAGGCCGGAGGAGGAGTAGCGACCCTGGTCGTCGGTGACGACGCTGCGGCGGGTGTTGGACGGCACATGCAGGATCTCGACCACCGCGCCGGCGATCGGGCGACCTTCGGGATCTGTGATGCGACCGTTGACGGCGGACGAGGTGGATTGCGCGAACGCACCCTGGGAAGCGGCGAGACCCAGCATGAGTCCGAGCACCAGCGCCTTCATCTGCGGTTTTTTCTTCATGGCGACTGCCTGACCTGTTGTTGCGGGAAGGGCCTGCGGAACGACCAACTCGAAGGCCGCCGCAGCACGGAATTAAGGGGAGTTTAACAGCGCTGCGCGACGGATGGGCAAGAGCGGATGACAACGCCCTGCCGCTACGACTTCGAACCGGCGGTCGGATGCGCCTGTCAGAAGCCGTCTGCTGCCGCGCCGACGCCTCATAACGCAACCGACGCGGGCTCCGCCGGGAGGATTCCAGAGTCAATTTTTCACATTTTCCGAGGGCTCGGGACTTGCGTACGCCGGACCCTCCGCTTGAGCTCTTCACCGCGGGGTCCGACCCGCGCGGGATGAAAACACCGTCGCCGCTTCCCGGGGCAAGCTCGCGGACTGCGCTCAGGTCGGTGGCATGCCGAGGTATCTGACGACCCCGTCCAGGAACATCTGCACCGAAATCGCGACCAGCAGCATGCCCATCAGGCGCTCCAGGGCGGCGAGCGTGCGCACACCAAGCCAACGGTACAGCGTGGTGGCCGCGAACAGGATCGTCGCGGTCGCGAGCCAGGCAATCAGCAGCGCCAGCGTCCAGTCGAACTGACGACCCGGCGACTGGTTCGCCAGCAGCAACAGGGCCGCCATCGTCGATGGTCCGGCGACACAGGGGATCGCCATCGGCACGATGAAAGGTTCACCCTCCGGAATGTCGCCGAACAAGCCTTCGGGTGTCGGAAAGATCATGCGCACGCCGATCAGGAACAGCACGATGCCGCCGGCGATGCTGACCGATTCCTGGCGCAGGTGCAGCAGCTCCAGCAACGCACGTCCGGAATACAGGAACAACAGCAGCACAACGAGTGCGATGAGCATTTCGCGCGCCAGCACCAGGCGCCGGCGTGCCGGCGCGAGCGTCTTCAGCAAGGACAGGAACAACGGGATGTTCCCGAGCGGGTCCATGATGAGAAACAACAGAATGGCCGCCGAAGCGATGTCCACGGTGCCCTCCTGATGCGTGCCGACTGGACCGGTCGCCTCAGTGACTGCCGGCCGGCAATTGGCGCGCGTCCACCAGCTTTCCGGACCACTGCGCCGGCGCCTGCGCGAGCAGCCAGGTGCAGAGGCCGGCATACCGCGCCGGTTGCACCAGGCCGTCGCTCGGCTCGCCGACATAGGCCTTGCGCCGGAAGGCGCTCGCCAGCGGCGCTGGCAGTAGGCCAAGCGTGCGCACACCCTGGCACTCCCATTCCTGTCCGGCCATACCGATCAGCGCACGAAGTGCCGCCTGAGCTACACCGTAGGCGCCCCAATAGGCACGCGTGGCACGCTCAATCTCGTCGAGCACGAACAGCACGGTCGGCGAAGACGCTGCCCGCAGCGCGGGCAACAGCGACTGCAACAGCAGGAAGGGCGCGTTGACATTGACTTGCAGCGTGCGCAGCCATTCCTCCGGCTCGTACTGCTCGAGCGGCGTCAAGCCGTGGAGCCGCCCGGCGGCCCAGATCACGCCATCGATGCGGCCACAGCCATCGCGCAGGCGCAGGTCGAGTTCACCGAAGTCGGCGGGCGAAGCCCCTTCGAGGTTCATCGGATAGATCGCCGGCTGCGAGCCGCCGCGCGCCTCGATCTCGTCGTACAGTTTTTCCAGCGACGCCACGCGACGCCCGAGCAGGACCACGTTGGCCCCGCGCGCGGCGGCTTCCAGCGCGCAGGCGCGGCCGAGCGCACCCAGCGCGCCGACCACCAGCACCTGACGGCCGGCGAGATCCGCACCCGCCCAGGCCTGTGCCGGCGGGAACACCCGCTCCAGCAATTCGCTCAAGCGGCGCCCGCCTGCGCCTGGGCTTCGTCGACGATGCGTTTCAACTCGCCCGAGGCCTCGAGGTCGGCGACGATATCGCAACCGCCGATCAGTTCACCGTGCACGAAAAGTTGCGGGAAGGTTTTCCAGTTCGCGTACTGCGGCAGATTCGCGCGGATTTCCGGGTCGGCGAGCACATCGACCGCATGGAAACTGGCGCCGACGTTCTTCAGACATTGCACCGCGCGCGCCGAAAAACCGCACATCGGAAACTGCGGCGTTCCCTTCATGAACAGCACGATCGGGTGCGCATCGAGCAGGGCACGAATCCGTTGCAAGGCATCCATGAGACCGTCTCCAGAACGCGCCGGTCGCGGCACGCGAGCCGCGTATCATAGCGCCGCCGACCTCGGACTTGGTGCCAGTGGCGCGCGGCCACGGCGCTGCGCGAGCGCAAGGAGTCGGTCGCGCCACGCTCCGACCAACCCCTTTGCGATCGCCACCACCATCCCAATGCTGAAGATCGACACCCACACGCACGTTCTGCCCCGCGAATGGCCGGATCTGGCCGCGCGCTTCGGCGATGCGCGCTTCCCGGTCATCGACCACGGCGATGGCCGGCATCGCATCTACCGCGAGGGCAAGCTCTTCCGCGAAATCGAACCGCGCACCTGGGATGCGCAGGCGCGGATCGCCGACTACGCGCAGTTCGGGGTGGCGGTGCAGGTGGTGTCCACGGTGCCGGTGATGTTCTGCTACTGGGCACCCGGCGCGCAGGCGCTGGAACTGCACCGCGAACTCAACGAGCACAGCGCCGAACTGTGCCGGGCGCACCCGTGCCACTATCTTGGCCTCGGCACGGTGCCGCTGCAGGATCCGCAACTGGCGATCGCCGAGGCAACTCGCTGCGTGCGAGAACTCGGACTGCAAGGCGTGCAGATCGGATCGCACGTCGGCCACTGGAACCTCGACGCGCCGGAGCTGTTCGACTTCTTCGCCGCCTGCGAGGAACTGGGCTGCGCGCTGCTGGTGCATCCCTGGGACATGATGGGTGCGGCTTCGATGCCGAAGTACTGGCTGCCCTGGCTGGTCGGGATGCCGGCAGAGCAGTCGCGCGCGGTGTGCAGTCTGATCCTCGGCGGCGTGCTGGAGCGGCTGCCGCGGCTGCGAATTGCCTTCGCCCACGGCGGCGGTTCCTTCCCGTACACACTGGGACGCATCGAGCACGGCTTCCGCATGCGTCCGGACCTGGTCGCGGTGAACAACCAGCGGCCGCCGCGCGAATACCTGCAACGGCTGTATTTCGACACCTGCGTGCACGACGACGCCGCGCTTGCCTACCTCATCGACACCTGCGGCGCCGAGCGTCTGATGCTCGGTACCGACTACCCATTCCCGCTCGGCGAGCAGGAACCCGGATCGCACATCGCGCGCATGCGCCTCGACGCCGCCGCGCGCACACGCCTGCTGAGCGGCACGGCGCTCGATTGGCTTGGCATCGACGCCGCGCGGTTCGCATAGCGGTCGCCCCTCGTGCTGTTGCAACGGGCTGCTCCCGCGCAAGCTCGGCGTGCGTGCGAAGTCGGTATGGGCGCCCTGCGGTTGCGTGCGGCATTCGCCGGTCGGCGCCCAGACCCAATTCGTTTCTTCCTGGCCCGGATGTTTCATGACGGGTTCGACGCTTCGACGAACGGGAAAGCCCGTCCGGGCACAGACGCAACCTAGCCCGGTATCACCGATGCATCTCAGGTTCGCGACAGGCCGTGAACTTTCGCTTCAATACACCATAAGACATTGATCTAGCTGGTCGGAGCGGGCGCCGAACAATCCGCCGTAAAGGCTTCAAACGTGGTTTTTGTGGCCATCGTTCATTGTTGGTGCCCCCAAAGTTGCCCCCAGGCGGTTCCCGGTAGGTATCCGCCGGGCCGTGGCACACCGGCAGCACCCGAGCCCGTGGGCGCGGCCTGGTGAAGCGGCGGGGCTGGCGCCTCGATCCTGCTGGGCTGCCGCTGGCCGGCGCGCGCCGGTCGGCGAAGGATCGGCACCAGGGCGAAGCGGGAGGGGCCGCGGGCGGCTTCGAGCGCTGGCGCTGCCGTGGGGCCGTGCTCGCACACCCGAGCCCGTGGGCGCGGTCTGGCGAAGCGGTCGGGCTGGCGCCTCGACTGCTGGCCGGCGCGCGCTTCGTTTCGCCGGGCGGCGGCTGGGCCGCAGGGAAACCCATCCGCGCGGCTCTTGGCGGGTTCCGCGTGGGTCCTCCCCAGGGCTTGCCCTTGTGCGGGTGCGTGGACCGCGTTTGCCGCGTAGCTATCGGGCAGCCCTAAGGGGGTTCCGAGAAGACGACAACGGACGTTGACGGACAATTCGTGTCCCAGTTGATCCCGGAAGCTGGGACAAACTGGGACACCCTAACCCGCTGATCCGTAACGGAATCCCAGTTGTCCCAGTTGTCCCAGCCGGAACAAGGTAAGTGTGTGTGAGATGCGAGAGCGACACACGCAACCGACGGGGCGGAAGTCGCCGGATCGGACGGCCGGACAGGCGCGAGATACCCACAACAGGGAATCACTGGGACACTGGGACACCTTATGTCACCGACCGCCCCAATGGAGCCATTTCGGGATCGGCGTAATGGAGCCAGTCGATGATCGGCGTAATGGAGCCACTTCAGGATCGCCGTAAACGATCCACTCCAGGATCGGCGTAATGGAGCCAC
>JABAQR010000022.1 GCA_019187485.1 Lysobacterales bacterium
GCCGGGCGGCTCCCGCAAGCTCCGCACCCGCGCCAGTTCCCGTGCCGGCACCGGCTCCGGTGCGCAACTGCGCAACGCCAGCAAGGCCAGCGCCAGCACCGGATCCGCCGCCAGCGCGGTCTCCACGGCTGCGCTCGCGCACTCGTCGGAACGCCCGTCCAGCCAGGCGGCGCAGGCGAGTGCGTCGGGGCTGGGCACCGGCGTCGCCGCCAGCGTTCGCAGCATCAGCAGTTCCTCGTCGGATGGTGTCATCGTCGTCCTCCGTCGCTCGCTTACGCCGTCGCGGGCGCACGCATCCCCGTCAGCCGAACAAGCGCGTGCGCGCTTCGCGCAGCTTTGCCAGCGCCTTATGGTGCAGCGAACGCACGCTCTGCTCGGCGATCCCCAGCAGGCGCGCGACCTCCGCCACCTCCAGCCCGCGCTCGTGGAGCAGTCGCAGCACCAGCAACTGTCGCGGGCTGAGCAGGTCGGGCGGCAACTGGAAGGGCGGTGCCGGTGCCGCGACCGCCTCCGCGCAGACTGCCGCGGACTCGGTCGCCCGCGCGCGACGGCGCGTGCGCACCTCGTCCAGTGCGGCGTGCGCGGCGACCACACACAGCCAGGTCGAGAGCCGTGCCCGTTCGCGCCGGTATCCGCGCAGCAGGCGTGCGTCCTGCCGACACAGCTTCAGGTAGACCTCCTGCAGCACATCCGCAGTGGCGTCCGCCAGTCCGTGCCCGCCGAGCACCCGACGGATGGCGCCACGCAGCAGCGGCGCCGACGCATCGACGAAAGCCGCCCACGCTCCGGGCTCTCCGCGCAGGAGCGAAGCCAGGTCGAAGTCGTCCAGAGTGGCCACGATCGCATCTACGCCGCCGCTGGCGGGAACATCCCCGCGCTGCGCGCTGCGCGATGGCTTGGCAAGGCGGGCTCCAGTGGCGAGACTTCAGTCTGGAGGACATCTTGATCGATACGACTCGTCAACCGGTAGCCACGACGCCGGCGCACTGGAGCCTGCTGTCGGCGCTCGCGTTGCTGGCTGCCTGCACGCTGCCGCCACGTCGGGCCGGCATCGACGCCGTCGATGCGCTCGTTGCCGAGCGCGTCGCGTCAGGCGTCGTGACACCCGCGGGCGAACGCGACGAGGCGGCGTTGCGCGCGCAGCTCGACGCGCTGCGCGCCGGCGAACTGACCCTGGCGCGCGCGGTCGGGCTGGCGCTGCTCAACAACCCGCGCGTACGCGCCGAGTACGCCGCGCTCGGCATCGCCCGCGGCGACCTGATCGAAGCCAGCCGACCATCGAACCCGCGCCTCGGCGTGCTGCGCGAGCGTGCGGACGGCAATCGCAGCACCACCCAGTCGGTCTCGCGCAATTTCACCGAGGCGCTGCTGCTGGGCACGCGCACGCGCATCGGTGAAGCCGAGTACGTGCGCGTGCAGCGGCTGGTCGCGGATGCCGTGTTGCGGCTCGCGTCCGAGGTCGAAACCGCCTGGTTCGAGGCAGTCGGCGCGGTCCAGATCGCACAAATGCGGGCGGCGATCGCCAAAGCGGCCGGACTTTCGGCCGAACTCGCCACGCGCATGCACGCCGCCGGCAATCTCGCGCGCCTGCCCCTGCTGGTCGAACAGGGTGCCGCCAGCCAGGCGGCGATCGAATCGCGGCGCGCGCAGGCGCAGGCGCGCGCGGCGCGCTCACGGTTGCTGGGTCTGCTCGGCCTTGGATCGGCGGCGACGGTGGAATTGCCCGCATGGCTGGCAGCGCCACCGGCGCTGGCGCTCGATGCGGCGGCACTGGCGACGGCGGCGCGCGCGCAGCGGCTCGACCTTTCGGCGCTCGAGCGCGAACGCGCGCTGCGCGCGGACGCGCTGGAACTGGCGCGCAAGTGGCGCTGGCTGGGCTCGCTCGAACTTGGGGTCGAGCGCGAAACCGCCGGCGGCGAGGTGCGTGTGCGTGGTCTCGAAGCCAGCATCGAGTTGCCGATTTTCCACCAGGGCCAGGCCGCGATCGCGCGTGCGCAGGCCGAGCTGGAAGCCGCCGACGCCCGCCTCACGGAGCTCGCGATCGCGATCGAGCACGAGGTGATGGTTGCGGGCGACCGCACCGAGAGCCTGCGCCAGCTCGCCCAGGATTACCGCGAGCGGTTGCTGCCGCAGCGCGAAGGCATCGTCGACGCCACCCAGCGCGAATATAACTACATGCTGACCGGCGCCTTCGAGCTGTTGCGTGCCAGGCAGGAACAGTACGCCGCCTACCAGGAGTATCTGGAAACCGTGCGCGATTACTGGATCGCCCGCGGCGAGCTGCGTCGCGCCGTGGGAGGCCGTCTGCCCGGCGATGAAGCGATGCCGGAAGCGACCGTGGGTGTGGAGGCGGTATTGCCGAAGAGCGGTGAAAGTGAAAAGTGAAAAGAAAATCGGGAGAGTCGCGTTCCAGCGCTCACCCCTGCTGGCACCCCGCCGCTCGTGCTTCACCATGCACCATGCACCTTTTGCCATTCACAGTTCACCACCCTTTCATGAACCGCCGCGACTTCTTCCGCAACACCAGCGCCGCGACGCTCGCCGCCGCGCTGCCGGCCGCCGCGCTGGCGCAGACGGACGCGCCGGACGGCGAACGCGTGCACCCCGAGGTGCGCACTCCAAACGGCTGGACGCTGCCGTACCGTATGGTCGACGGCGTCAAGGTCTTCCACCTGGTGGCCGAGGAGATCGAGCACGAGTTCGCGCCCGGCTGCCGCGCGAAGTGCTGGGGCTACAACGGCAGCACGCCGGGGCCGACCATCGAGGTCTCCGAGGGTGACCGCGTGCGCATCCTCGTCAGCAATCGCCTGCCAGAACACACCACGATCCATTGGCACGGCATCGACCTGCCGTCCGGCATGGACGGCGTCGGCGGCCTGACCCAGCCGCAGATCGCACCCGGCGAGACTTGGCAATACGAGTTCACGCTGCGCCAGCACGGCACCCACATGTACCACCCGCACGCCGACGAGATGGTGCAATTGGCGGTCGGCATGATGGGCCTGTTCATCATCCACCCGCGCGAGGCCGAGCCCGATCGCATCGACCGCGACTACGCGATCCTGCTGCACAACTGGGCGCTGCACCCGGGCACCTGGCGGCCCGATCCCTCGGTGATGACCGAGTTCGACCTGTGGACCTTCAACTCGAAAGTCTTCCCGGCGATCGAGCCGCTGGTCGCGCGCACCGGCGAGCGCGTGCGCATCCGGGTCGGCAACCTGTCCATGCACGAGCACCCGATCCACCTGCACGGCCCACGCTTCCAGGTCACCGGCGGCGACGGCGGACGCTGGCCGCGCGCGCTGTGGCGCACCGAGGTCACCGAGATCGTCGGCGTCGGCCAGACGCGCGACCTGGAATTCATCGCGCAGGCCGGCGACTGGGCCTTCCACTGCCACAAGTCGCACCACACGATGAACGCGATGGGGCACGAAGTGCCGAACACCCTCGGGGTGGATCAGCGCGGTATCGAAAAGGAGATCCGCCGGTTGCTGCCGGGCTACATGGCGATGGGCGAAGCCGGCATGGCCGAGCACCAGGAACACGTCGACATGGGCCACATGCCGGGCCCGGAAAACACGCTGCCGATGATGATGGGCAAGGGCCCGTTCGGAAACCTCGAGATGGGCGGCATGTTCAGCGTCATCAAGGTCCGCGACGACCTCGCGCCCGGCGACTACCGCGACCCGGGCTGGTACCGCCACCCGTCGGGCACACTCGCAAAGTGCATCAGCCGCGATCGCGATTTCGGCGAACCGGTGCGCCGCAATCCGCTCCCGCCCGCGCGCGGACCGGTGCGCCAGACGAGGCCGGCGGGGCACGAGCACCACGGACACTGAGCGGCGCTGAGTTGCGGCACGAACCGGGTTCGCGGCGGTGGTGGCGGTCGTTGCCGCAGAGCGTCCAAGACGCTCGCTTCGACCCCCGCGGGCGACGGGATCGCGTTCGTCGTGACCCGTCGGCGTTTCCGGGCTAGCCTGCCCGGCCCTGATCGCCAATCGACCGCACATGCCCCTGGACCGTGCCCGCATCCGTGCCGCCTTCACGCGCGCCGCGGTCGACTACGAGCGCAGCGCCGTGCTGCAAGGGCAGGTGGGCGATCTGTTGCTGGAGCGGCTGGACCGCGTGCGCGAGCCGCCGGCGCGGGTGCTCGATGCCGGTGCCGGCAGCGGCCGCCTCGCGCGTCTGCTCAAGCGGCGCTGGCCACAGGCCGAGGTCGTGGCGCTCGATCTCGCGCTCGGCATGTTGCAGCAGGCGCGCCGCAAGGGTTCGTGGTGGCGTCCGTTGCGCTGCATCTCCGGCGACGCGCAGGCGTTGCCCTTCGCCGATGCCAGCTTCGACCTGCTGGTCTCGAATCTGTGTCTGCAATGGTGCGATCCGCACGCGGTCTTCCGCGAGTTCCGACGCGTGCTGCGACCGAGCGGGTGGCTGCTCGCCACCAGCTTCGGTCCGGATACCCTGCGCGAACTGCGCGCGGCCTGGCGCGCCGCCGATGCGGGCGCGCACGTCCACGTCTTTCTCGACCTGCACGACCTCGGCGATGCCGCGCTCGCGCAGGGGTTCGTCGATCCGGTGCTCGACGTCGAGCGTTTTCGCCTGCACTACCCGGATGCACGCACATTGATGCGCGAGCTGAAGGGGATCGGCGCCGGCAACGCGCTCGGAGAACGCGCACGCGGGCTCACGGGGCGTGCGGCCTTCGCGCGCATGCTCGCCGCCTATGAATGCGAGCGCGTCGCCCAGGGGCTGCCGGCGAGCTACGAAGTGATCTTCGTGCAGGCGCAGGCGCCGCAGGCCGGCGCGCCATTGCGAGGACCGCGGGGAGACTTGGCGAGCTTCAGCCTGGAGTCGATGCGCAGGCAACTGCGGCGCGAGCCGCGCTGAGTGCGCCCGGCCGGGCATTCCCTCCGGTTCGAAGATCAGATGCTCGGCCGGGAATGGACCACTTCCTGATCGGGCTGATGAAACGGAACCATCAGGATCACCAGTGGCAGCCACACCGGGCGCGCAGGCCGGACGACTCGTCCAACCATTCGAAGGCGCGGCGGATTTCGCGGGGAGCAAGGCCGATCAGGAGCCGGGAACTCTGGAGACTGGCGCGATCCTGGTCGGCGCAGGGATCCTGGTTCATCCGGCTTTCGAACAGGAAGCGCAACACGTCCAGCAGACGTTCTTTCATCGTCCCCGCCCGCAGAGGCGGCTGTAACTGCCGCCAGGATTGACCTCGACTTCTCCTTCCAACTGCATGCGCAGCAACATGCTGGAAAGCACCGGAACGGTCAAACCGGTGCGACGTACGAGTGCGTCCATGCCCACCGGATCGTGACCGAGCGCGCTGCGCAGGCGCGCGTAATCGGCATCGTCGGCGCCGACCAGCGCCTGCACGGTGCCGATCGGCTCGGGCACGAGTGCGGTGTGCAGCTCACCGAGCAGCGGCGCAAGCTCATCGACCACCTGCTGCGCGGTCTCGGTGAGCTTGGCGCCCTCGCGGATCAGTTGGTGGCAGCCCTTGGACAGCGGATTGTGGATGGAGCCAGGGATCGCGTAGACCTCGCGCCCCTGTTCGGCGGCGAGACGCGCGGTGATCAATGAGCCGCTGCCGAGGCTGGCCTCGACCACCAGCGTGCCGAGCGCAAGTCCGCTGATGATGCGGTTGCGGCGCGGGAAGTTTTCGCGGCGCGCAGGCGTGCGCGGCGGGAACTCGGTGACCAGGGCCCCGTGCTCTGCAATGCGCCGCGCGAGCGCGGTGTGGCGTGCGGGGTAGATGCGATCCAGGCCGGTGCCGGTCACCGCCACGCTGCGGCCGCCGACGTCGAGCGCGGCGACGTGTGCCGCGGCATCGATACCCGCCGCCAGCCCGCTCGTGACCACGAAGCCCCGGCTGGCAAGGCTTGCCGCGAAATCGCGCGCGGTGTCGAGTCCACCAGCACTGGCCTGGCGGCTGCCGACCACCGCCAGTTGCGGCAGCCACAGGGTGTCCACATCGCCGCGCACGAACAGCAGCAGTGGTGCGCCGGAGATACCTCGCAGCAGGGGCGGGTAGCGGGCGTCGTCGAAGACCAGCAGGGTCGCGCCCTTGGCGTCCAGCCACTGTAGATCGAGCAGCGCTTCGGCACGGGCGCGGGCGACCGCCGCGGCGCCGAGTTGCGCACAGCCCACGCGGTGCACCGCAAGTTGCACGTCGCCCCCGGCCGCTTCGAGCAGTCGCAGCGCCTGCGCCGCGCCGGTGGCGCAGGCGCGGTGCAGGGTCAGCCAGTCGAGGCGGGTGTCGGTCAATGCGGGACGGCGGTGGATGGACGGTGCCGCGATTCTCGCATTCCGGTCGCAGGAACGACGACGCCGCCCGCAGGCGGCGTCGGATGCAGGCGGACGGCGCTCAGAGTTGCGTCGGCGCGTCCAGACGTGCGCCGAGCGGGATCGGCTTCACGCCGTTCATGACCAGCCCGTAACTGATGCGGTCGAAGGTGCGGAACACCATCACATGCCCGTTGAACTCGTCCGGCAGCTTGACCTTCTTGTCGTGCGGGTTGAAGAACGCGCGGTAGCTGCCCTTCGGATACGCGACCTCGTCGTGCACCACCTCGCCCGGCTGATAGATCGAATAGACCTCGCCGACCTCGACGCCATCCTGTGCGCCGCGCGAGAGCACGATCACGTCGTTCGGTCCGGCGCGATCAAAGCCGCCGGTCAGGCCGATCACGCGCGCGTCGATGGCGGTGTTGGCCGGCGCGTGCGGGTAGAAGTTCAGTGGGTGCGGCGCTTCCTCGACCGGCAGCAACAGATCGCCGCGGCGCACCTCCATTTCCGAATAAGTCACGTACAGCGTGGCCGGATCCCCAAGCACCGAGACCGTCGCCATTCCGATTTCCACGACCTCGTGGCCGAGGGTCTCCGCGCCGCGCTCGGAAACCCATTCGCGCAGGCTCCAGTGCCACTGGTCGGAAGCCTGCCAGCTGCGGGACTCGACCTTGCGCTTGTCCTTCTGCCAGAACCAGCCGGCCGGGACATCGGTGTAGACGACGGTGGGACGCATGATCGCGAACTGCTGACCGACCTTGAGCTCGCCCTCGAAACGACGTGCATAGCCGAGTTGATAGGCATGGCCGACGATGCGGTTTTCCTCGACGGCGGCGAAGTAGGGCGCCGACTGCCACTCTTCCTCGCTCAGCACCCGCGGGCGCGACAGGAACTGGCGAATGGAGGACAGCGGCAGCGGTGGAATCGCCTCGCTGGCGCCATCGTCGCGCGCCTTCGGGGCCACCTCGGGCGCCTCGCCGTTGACCATCAGCCGCGGTTCGCCATCGATGTAGACCAGACTGATGGCGTCGCCCGGATAGATCAGGTGCGGATTGGCGATCTGTGGATTGGCCTGCCAGATCTCCGGCCAGTACCAGGGGTTCTTGAGGAACATCCCGGAGATGTCCCACAGGGTGTCGCCCTTCTTCACCACATAGGTGTCGGGGTGGTCGCTGCGGACTTCCGGACCCGCGGCGCAGGTCGAAGCGGCGATGAGGAGTACGGCAACAACTGAAAGTGCTTTTTTAAGCATGGCAGCCATCTGCCTGATTCCCGAGGGCTTCCGGAGTTTAGCGGAAGAATGCGCCAGTGGAAACGAGCTGCCAAGCACGATTTTCGGTTGGCGGACACGAAAACGCGGCGGCTGCCCACGGGCGGATGGTGCTCGCCGCACCTGGGTCGCTGCCGAAAGTGCCGTGCGGCGGGCAGGCTGCTCCGGCCGAGCCCGATCATGGGCGCGTATTCGCCTGCCAGCCGCTCCGGGAAGCTTGCGGGGAGATCGCCGGCGGCCTGGGTCGCCCGGCACCGATCCGGCAGCGTTCGTCGAAGGTTAGAATGACGCGGTCTTGATTCGCGCACCGCGCACCCCATCCCGAGCCCATGGCCCTGCTTCCGATTCTCGAATACCCCGACGAACGCCTGCGCATCGTGGCGCGCCCGGTCGAGATCTTCGACGCGGCGCTGCATCGGCAGATCGCCGACATGTTCGAGACCATGTACGCCGCGCCCGGCATCGGTCTGGCCGCAACCCAGGTCGATTACCACCGGCAACTGATTGTCATCGACGTCAGCGAGGAGAAAGATCGTCCGCTGGTCCTGATCAACCCGAACATCGTCGAAAAAGAAGGCAGCCAGACCTGTCAGGAAGGCTGTTTATCGGTACCGACCGTGTTCGCAGACGTCGAACGCGCCGAGCGGGTCGTCGTCGAGTTCCTCGACCGCGAGGGCAAGGCGCAGCGCATCGACGCCAGTGGCCTGCTCGCGGTGTGCATCCAGCACGAGCTGGATCATCTCGCCGGCAAGGTCTTCGTCGACTACCTGTCCCCGCTGAAACGGCAACTGGTGAAGCGCAAGCTCGACAAGCGCCGCCGCCAGCAGGCAGCGTGAACTTGCGGGTCGTTTTCGCCGGCACACCGGAATTCGCGCTGCCCTGTTTGTCGGCGGTGCTCGCCTCCGGCGTCGACTGCGTCGCCGTCTACACCCAACCCGACCGTCCCGCCGGACGTGGCCGCCAGTTGCAATCGAGCCCGGTCAAGCAGCGCGCGCTCGCGGCCGGCCTGTCGGTCGAACAGCCGCAATCCCTCAGGGATTCCGCGGTACAAGCGGGCTTGCGCGCCTACGCGCCGGATCTGCTGGTGGTGGTCGCCTATGGACTGATCTTGCCGCCCGCAGTGCTCGCGATCCCGCCGCTCGGCGGTTGGAACGTGCATGCCAGCCTGCTGCCACGCTGGCGCGGCGCAGCGCCGATCCAGCGCGCGATCCTCGCCGGCGATGCGCAGACCGGCGTCGGCCTGATGCAGATGGATGCCGGCCTCGACACCGGACCGGTGCTGCTGGAGCGGCGCACCGAGATTCGCGGCGACGACCATGCCGGCAGCCTGCACGACCGTCTCGCCGCGCTCGGCGCCGAAGTGCTGGCCGAGGGCCTGGCGAAGCTGCAACGCGGCGAGCCTTTGCCGGCGCGCAGGCAGTCGGAGGTCGGCGTCTGCCACGCACCCAAGCTGGAGAAGTCGGAAGCCCTGCTCGACTGGCGCGAACCATCGATCCGGCTCGACCGCAAGGTTCGCGCCTTCAACCCCTGGCCGGTGGCCGAAGCAGAGATTGCCGGCGAGCGCGTGCGCATCCACGCGGCCGAGCCTGTGGGCACCGACGGTCCACCGGGCGAACCGGTGCGTCACCACCGTTCGCGGCTGGTCATCGCCTGCGGCGAAGGCGCGCTGGCGATCCTCAAGCTGCAGCGCGCCGGTGGACGTGTGATCGACGCCGCCGATTACGTCAATGGCCGGCCGGAGCTGAAGCGCTGAAACGGCACGAATCCGATCGAATGCGTGCAGGCCTGGTCAACACAGCGACCGACCTGCATGCGAGCATCCGCCAATGCTCGATATCGTCCTGCACCAACCGCAAATTCCTCCGAACACCGGCAACGTCATTCGTCTGGCTGCGAACACCGGGGCCGGGCTGCACCTGATCGAACCCCTCGGTTTTGCGCTCGACGACCAGCGCCTGCGTCGTGCCGGACTCGACTATCGCGAATACGCGCGCCTGCGGGTCTGGCCCGATCTCGACGCCTGTCTCGCCGCGCTTGGCCAACCGCGCTGTTTCGCCCTGACCACACACGCCAGCCGCAGCGCGTACGCAACCCGATTCGCGCCCGGCGACGCGTTGCTGTTCGGCTGCGAGTCGCGCGGGCTGCCGGCGCCCCTGCACGAGCGCTTCCCGCCCGAGCGTCGCCTGCGCCTGCCGATGCGCCCGCAGTCGCGCAGCCTGAATCTGTCCAATGCGGTCGCGGTGGTCGTCTACGAAGCCTGGCGTCAGCTCGGTTTCGAGGGCGCCACGGGCTGAGCTCCGCACCGGTACGACCCGACTGCTGGCGACGCTCCGCAAGGCGCACGACAGCGCCGGCGCGAGCGGTCGGGGCTTGCGTCGCCCAAAAGAAAAGGCGGAGGGGTCGCTCCGCCTTTGCACAATGGCCTCTCCGGCCTTCTTGTTATGAGCGCTTCCTGCGCTGGCTGGCAATCGTCACTACAATTCCTTGTGATGATAGTAAGTTAGACGATATTCGTGAGTCAATAGGTGAGATATATCCTGCAAGCGCCCGAGTTTCAGTCCTGGAAGCAACCACGGATCGTCTGCTGGATCGCCTCGGCGGCCGCGCGCGGATCTTCGGACTGGCGGATCGGCCGGCCAACGACGATGTAATCGGCGCCGTTGGCGAATGCGCCGGCCACGTCGACTGTGCGCTGCTGATCGTCGCCTCCGGGCGTTGCGCGGATGCCGGGACAGACGATCAGCGGACCGCCGCCGAGTGCCTCGCGCAAGCGTCCGGCTTCGAGTCCGGAACACACCAGGCCGGCCGCGCCGGCGGCGATCGCGGCCCGCGCACGCCGCACGACCACGTCCGCGACCGCACCAGCGACTCCGCTGTCGGCCAGTTCCGCCGGTCCCATGCTGGTCAGCACGGTCACCGCGAGCAGGCGCGTGGCGCCGGCATGCGCGGCCGCGGCGGCGATCGCGGCCGGGTAGGCATGCAACGTCAGCAGGTCGGCGCGATGGCGCGCCATGCCGCGCACCGCCCCCGCCACCGTGTTCGGGATGTCGTGCAGCTTCAGATCGGCGAACACTCGTTTGCCGGCCGATTTCAGCTCCGCCAGCAGGTCGAAGTATTCGCCGCCGGCGAGCAGCTCCAGGCCGAGCTTGTAGTGCTGCACGGAATCCCCGAGGCGCGCGATCCAGGCGCGCGCCTGCGTCGCATCGGCGACGTCGAGTGCGAAGATCAGGCGTTCGCGCAGCGGAATCTTGTGGGTCATCGCTGATTTTCCGATGCATGGCGGGTGCGCGACAGGCCGAATTCGGAGGCCCGGGAGGCGGATCGCGGCGCGACCGATCGGCGCCTCGTTCGACGCTCCCGGCGCCGTGGGTGGCCTACATCAACTCGTCGATGCTGGCGCGCGTGATCGGGTGGTAGTTCGGGCGCGATTTTGCGTAGCTGGCACGCGCGAAGTCGGCATGCGCGCGCATCAGCGCGGTGTACAGCGGCAGCACGAACTTGCGCCGGCCGATGCGCTGCAGGAACTCGTCCATCGGCGCGAAGGCGGGCCGGTAGTCCAGCGCGATTGCGCGCAGATACCAGGCGAAGGCGATCTCGCTGTTGCCGCTGCGCGAGAGCGCCAGTTGCGCATCCAGGGTGGCCAGTTGCGCAGCCGTGGTTTCCGCCGGCAGACCCTCGATGAAATGGATGCGCTCCTGGGTCGCCCAGGCACCGGTATCGAGCGCGCCAAGATCGCGCCTGCCGGCAAGCCATTCCGTGCGCAGTGCGTCGATCGCGGCGAAGCGGCTGGCGTGGGTGCGTGGCGCGAATGCCGGCAAATCCTCGCCCTCGATGAAGGCAGCAATCTCCTCGCCGGAGACCTTGCCCGGATGGCGCTCGAGCAGCTCGCTGCGCAGGAAGGCAAGGAAATCGTCGGTATCCACCGCGCCGAAGGCGTGCTCATCGAACCACTTGCGGACGAAAGGATCGAAGGTCTCGCGGCCGAAACGCAGCTCCAGCAGGCGCAGGAACAGCATGCCCTTGGTGTAGGCGACCTCGGTCATGCCCTCATCGGGGTCGCCGCCGGCGAGATCCAGACGCAAGCGCCGCAGCGCCGGCGCCAGCGTCGGCAGTTCCTCGACGAGGTCGCGTTCGGCGAGCTGGCGTCCCATGTCGGCGCGCTCGACGCCGAAGGCAGCTTCGGCGATGCGATTCTCGACGTAGGTGGTGAAGCCCTCGTTGAGCCAGAAGTGGTTCCAGTCGCGGTTGGTGACGAGGTTGCCCGACCACGAATGCGCGAGCTCGTGCGCGATCAGTTCGACCAGGCTGCGATCGCCGGCGATCACGGTCGGCGTCAGGAAGGTCAGGCAGGGATTCTCCATGCCGCCGAAGGGGAAGGAGGCCGGCAGCACCAGCAGGTCGTAGCGGCCCCAGCGATAGCGGCCGTACAGCGACTCGGCGATCTCGATCATGCGTTCGGTGTCGGCGAATTCGTGCGCGGCGGCCTCCAGCAGCTCGGGCTCGGCATAGACGCCGCTGCGATCGCCGAGCGGCGCGAACTTCAGCTCGCCGACCGCGAGCGCGAGCAAATAGCTCGGCACCGGTTGGCGCATCTCGAAACGGTAGTCGCCGTCGGCGGCGTCGTGCGGATGGTTGTTGGCCGCCATCCGTGCGAGCAGGCCCTTCGGGGTTGTGATGCGCGCAGTCCACGTGAAGCGCACCGCCGGGCTGTCCTGCAGGGGTACCCAGGAACGCGCATGGATGGCCTGCGACTGCGTGAACAGGAAGGGGTGGCGCTTGCCGGCGGTCAGCTCCGGCGGCAACCACTGCAAGCCGCTGGCCTGCGGTGAGCTGCGGTAATGCACGCGCACGCGTTCGCTGTCGGCCGGCAGCGTGATCCTGAGCGCGCGGCCGAGGATGCGGTCCTCGTTGCCGAGTACAAAGCGCGCTGGCGCGTAGCGACCATCGGCGTGGACGGCGTGCACGGACTCGATCGTCAATGCCCGCGTGTCGAGCACCAGTTCACGCGCGGCCGGATCGCGGCGATCCAGATGCAGGTCGACGAATCCGTGCAGCGTGCGCGATTCGAAGTCGACCGCGAGGTCGATGTGCGCGTGGCGCATGCGCAGCGCATCGCTGTTGGCATAGGAGTGCGGGTCGGGGGCGGCGAGCACCGGAGTCGCGGCGAGTACCAGGCAGGCGAGCAGGGCACGCATGGGCGGTGTACGACGATGCGGGGCGTGAAGTATGCACGCCGCGCGTGCGCATCCGGGAGCCGCCCACAGCACGGCGTAGTTATTTCCCGCGCACGATCTCCGGCGGAGCCAGCTCCCGGCGCAGCAGGTTCCTCGCTCGGGCGTCGTTGCGCGTGGCCAGCGCACGCCGCTGCGCCTGCACCAGCATGCGCAGCTTTCGCGTCGGCGCATCGGCGAGGCCAAGCCCGGCGAGTGCGCGCGCCACCAGCGCCAGGTCATGTTCGTTGCCCAGGCTCTGCACGAGCCGCTTCAACGCAGCACCCTCCGACGCCAGCCCGCGTCGCTCCAGCAGCTGTGTCTGCAACCACAGGATGCGTACGCGGCCCCGCCAGGCGTGCCGGCGGGCGGCGCCGATGCGAGCGCTGCAATCCTCCCGACCGGCGCAGGCACGCCGGAAGCTGCGTCGCAGCGCACTGCGCGCCTCGACCTCGCTCCAGCCTGCGAGTGGCCATTCCGGCAGGCTGGCGACCAGTTCCGTCAGCCCGCGCAACAAACCCTGCCAGACCTTTCCGTGGCGCGGGCGACATGCCCATCGGCGTTCCAGCAATTGCTGCATCCGGGAACGCGCGGCGGCGAGCGGCAGGCGCTGGCCGCGCAACTCGCGGCGCCGGCGCAGGCGCTCCAGCGCCTCGATGCGCGATGCGCCATCGCGCAGCGGCCCGAGCGTACGCCGCAGCGCGCGCAGCCGAATGTCGACCTGCGCGAGCGCGGTGCGCCGGTGACGATCGCCCAGGCGCAGCCATGCACGCACCCGGCGCACCGCTTTGCGCGATTCGTGAACTGCGCCATCGCGGTCACCGGCGGGATCGGAGAGCAGCGCCAGCGCGCGCTCGAGTTCGTCGCGACAGGCGGCACGCAGGAACTCGGACAGCGGCGGTGCGGCGTCCATCAACCGGCGCCCTGCTGCGGCACCGCGCCGAAGGCCGCGATCCGCGCGCCGCCGTTGCGATGCGCACCAGGCCGCCTCATGCGACCCTCCGCTCGACGCACCCGAGCGCTTGTTCGAGCAGCACCAGCGTCGCATGCGGACGCGCCTGCGAGAGCGTGCGTCGGAAGGCGCGCGCACCGGGCTCGCCCTGATACAGGCCGAGCAGGTGGCGGCCGATGTGCCGCAACTCACCGCCGGCCGCCAGGTGTGCGGCGATGTAGGGGCGCATGCGTGCAAGCACGTCGGCGCGCGTCGGCATCGACGCCGGTCGCGCGAACAGCGCCTGCTGCCAGCCTGCCAGCAGATAAGGCTCGTGATAGGCGGCACGGCCGAGCATCACGCCATCCAGGTTGGCGAGAGCCTGTTCGATATCGGCCAGTTCACGCAGCCCACCGTTCAGGACCACCGTCAACTGCGGGCGATCGGCCTTCAGCCGGTGCACGCGATCGTAGTCGAGCGGTGGGATTTCGCGGTTCTCCCTGGGCGACAACCCGGACAGCCAGGCCTTGCGCGCGTGCACCACGAACACCGCGCAACCGGCACTGGCGACGGTGTCGATGAAGCGACGGAAGGAATCCTCGTCGTCGATCTCGTCGACCCCGAGCCGACATTTCACGGTGACGGGTACGTGCGCCGGAACCGCCGCGCGCATCGCCGCGACACAATCGGCGACCAGCGCCGGCTCCAGCATCAGGCAGGCGCCGAAGCGGCCCGACCGCACCCGGTCCGAGGGGCAGCCGCAGTTGAGATTGATCTCGTCGTAGCCGAAATCGGCACCGATACGTGCCGCCCGCGCCAGCAGCACGGGGTCGGATCCGCCGAGTTGCAAGGCCAGCGGATGCTCGCTCGCGTCGTAGCCGAGCAGGCGCTCGCGGTCGCCGTGGATCGCCGCCTGTACCACCACCATTTCGGTGTACAACCGCGCATCCGGCGCCAGCAGCCGGTGGAAATGCCGGCAGTGGCGGTCGGTCCACTCCATCATGGGGGCCACGCATAGCCTCCAAGGGCTCTGCAACGCGGTTTGTGCTGTGTGTTCAGTCACTTGCTGCGCTCTGCGTTTCCCGTCTATTCCTGCGTTTTCCCGCATGATGCCGGCGTCGAGGCACGACGGGCCGGTTGCTTCCCGAAGCGGGTGGGAGACATCGGTCGGGCGAGCTTCGGCGGCGACCGCAGTGGGCAGGCGAACTCTCCTCAGGCACTCAGCGGACTTCGATCAACTGCCGCAGCTTGCTGCGCACCAGTGGCGCGAGGCGGTCGTGGTGCTCGGCCAGCAACTGGCGCAGCTCGGCATCCTCGACATAGCCGATGGAGCGCCGCCACGCTGCCTTGGCCTGGCCGACGCGGCGCGCGAGCGCGAAGATGCGTTCGGGGGTATCGGCGCGTTCGGCGGTGGCCTGCGGGTTGTCGCGGCGGTGGCGGTCGACGCGTTCGCGGTGGCGCGCCAGCACCACCGGTGCGGTGGCGTCGGCCGGCAGCGTCGACTCGTCGATGCGCCCGCCATAGCCGAACACGTCGTGGCTGCCGGCGTTCCAGGTGACGACGATGCCGCCGTCGTCGAACACCGTCTCCAGCTCGACCGTGCCCGGCACCGACCACAGGCCCTTCCATTTCTGCACCAGGAAGCCGAGCACGCCGGGCCACTTCGGGCGCACGCAGTAGCTCGCCGCGCGGGTGATGCCGTCGGCCGATGCGTACAGGCGGATCACGGTCTTGCGCGCCAGCACGTCGGCGAGGTGGGCCGCCTCGAAGTCGCCGATCACGCGGAAGCCGAGCGCGCCCAGCGCCGTGGTGGTGCGCTGCGCGTGCTCGCGCATGTGCCGTGGATAGTCCTCCAGGCGCACCGGCAGGAAGGCCGGCTCCGGCGGGTGGCCGAGCGTGTACAGGTTCCAGGCGATGTCGAAGGCCATGCGCTCCTCGCCGCTGCCGGCGCCGAAGCGCGCGAGTGCCTCGGCGCGGTTCAGCCCGCGCGAGCGCGGTTCCACCCGGGGCGCTTCCGCGCGCGGCGTCGGCTGCGGGAGATCGCTGCCCGAGGCCGCGGCCGGCGAGGCGAGCGGCGCCTCG
>JABAQR010000035.1 GCA_019187485.1 Lysobacterales bacterium
TGCGCATGCGCGGCGCAAGTTCTTCGACATCGCGGCGCTGGCGGACAAGAACGGTCAACGGGTGCTGGCGCACGAGGCGCTGGAGCGGATCGGCGAGTTGTTCGAGATCGAGCGCGAAGGCAAGGAACTGTCGGCGCAAGCGCGACGGGCTTTGAGGGAGGAGCGTGCCAGACCCAGGCTCGACGCACTCCAGGTGTGGCTGAAGGAAAAGCTCGGCGAACTGCTGCCGAAGTCGCCGACCGCCGGCGCGATCGGCTACATGCTCAGGCGCTGGCCGGTGTTCACCCGCTATCTGGACGACGGTCGTATCGCGATCGACAACAACGCGGCCGAGCGCGCGCTCAGAGAAATTGCCGTCGGAAGAAAGAACTGGCTGTTCGCCGGCAGCGAGCGCGGCGGCGAGGCCTGCGCCATCGTCACCAGCCTGATCGAGACCGCCAAGGCCCATGGGCACGACCCGCTCGCCTACCTGACGGACGTCCTCGAGCGCCTGCCGACGACGCTCAACCGGGACGTCGACAGCCTGCTGCCGATGAACTGGAAACTACGCGACGGGTAGCCCATAGCAGGTACGCCGTCGCGTTGCATCCATGGGGAACGTCGGACGGATACGGACCTGGGCTGGTGGAGGAGTGCCAGCGGCTCGGTGGCTGCCCGACCGGTCAGGCGCGCATGACCGGCGGCCATCGGCTGCCGGCGCGCCACGTGATCCACACCGTAGGCCCCGTGTGGTACGGTGGCGGGCGCGGCGAACCGGAGCTGCTTGCCGCCTGCTATCGCAACTCGCTGGAGCTCGCGCGAGTCGCCGGCTTGCGCAGCATCGCTTTTCCGGCCATCAGCACCGGCGTCTACGGCTACCCCAAGCGCGCCGCCGCGGAACTGGCGGTGGCCACCGTCCGCAGCGAGTTGCGGTCACCTGGGTCGCTCACCGAGGTGTTGTTCTGCTGCTTCGGCACCACGGACCTGACGATCTACCAGTTCCTGCTCAGTCACCGGTGAAATCTTCACCGGAGCGGTTCGCGGACGATGGACTCCGGCGCTCCGATCAGGTGGAAGGGCGGGGTACGCCCCAAACGCCCAACATTTCCGGGTATTTGGCATGACCGGTTTTCAACCGGCGACCCAACCCTGCCGCCAGGCCCACACCGCGGCTTGGGTGCGATCGGTGAGATCGAGTTTGGCGAGCAGGTTGCCGACGTGGGTCTTGACGGTGGCCTCGCCGATCCGCAGACGTTCGGCGATCTGCTGGTTCGACAGGCCCTGCGCGATCAAGAGCAACACCTCGCGCTCGCGCGTGCTGAGTTGGACCGCTGGCGCCGGGCGCTGGGATTCGCCGCGCAGCGTGCGCAGCAGCCCGGCGGCGACCCGTGGATGCAGACGCGACTCGCCGCGGGCCGCGCTGCGCACGCACTCGACCAGCTCGGTGCCGGCCACATCCTTCAACTGGTAGCCGACTGCGCCGGCTTCGAGCGCCGGGCGCACCGAGGCATCTTCGGTACTCGAGGTCAGGATCACCACCTGGGTGCGAGGACTTGCGGCACGAATCGCGCGCGTCGCGGCGATGCCGTCCTCGCCCGGCATGGCCAGGTCCACCAGGGCCACGTCCGGCTGCTGCACCGCCGCCAGATCGACCGCATGCGCGGCGTTGCCCGCTTCGGCGCAGACCTCCAGATCCGGCTGCAATTCGAGGTAGGCGCGCAGCCCCTGACGCACCACCGCATGGTCGTCGACCAGCATCACCCGCAGCTTCATGCATCCCCCTGTTCGAACTCGACCTCGATCCGCGTGCCGGCGGTCGCGCCGGCACCGATCACGAAACTCCCCGCCGGCAGGCCGATGGCGCGCTGACGCATGTTGGCGATCCCCATGCCCTGCGTCGATTGGCGCGCCGTACCGCGGCCATCGTCCTCGATCACCAGTCGCACGCGCCGCTGCGCGCGCCGCACGCGCACGCCGACGCGCCGCGCGCCGCTGTGCCGCCAGCAGTTCGCGAGCGCCTCGTCGACGATGCGCAGCAGGCTCTCGGTGTGCGCCGGGGCCAGGTTCAGCTGCGGCGGCAGATGCAGGTCCACCGCCAGGCCGCTGCGCCTGGCGAAATCCTCCAGACGCCGCTGCAAGGCGGGCACCAGATCCTCGGCCGCGCCGGCATCCTCGCGCAGCTCGCGCAGCTGGTCGGCGAGCTCGCGCTGGATCTCCTCGACCAGCGCGCCGGCCTCGTGCAGACGCAACTGCAGGCGCTCGCCATCGCCGCCGCTCTCGCGCGCGGCCGCCAGTTGCAGCGAGAGCGCGAACACCTTCTGCTTGACGGTATCGTGCAGGTCGCGTGCGAGCCGTCGCCGTTCCTCCAGCGTCGCCAGTTGCGCGCGTGTAGCGAACAGCGCCTTGAGGTCGGCGGCCATGCGATTGAGGTCGGCGGCGAGCTCGCCGAGTTCGTCGCCGCTGCGATCAACCAGGTGCGGTGCGAAATCGCCCCGCGCCCAGGCCCGTGCCGCGGCCTCGATGCGCGCGATGCGCATCAGCACGCGGCGACGCAGGAACCAGGTGGAGCCGATCAGGAACAACGTCAGGAAGGCCACCGCGATCGGCCACTCGAAGCTCAGCGGGCGGCGCAGCAAGTCCCAGGGAGAGGGCACGCGCAGCTCGAGCAGCAACCAGTCGCCCGAACTCGGCAGCGGGGCCTGCCAGCGACGATGGACCATGCCGTCGGTGCCGGATTCGTGGTCAGGCTCGGGGGTCACGCGGACCGCGAAGGGATGCGGCGCGAGTTCCAGCAGCACATAGGCTGCGCGTGTGCCCAGGCTTTCTCGCGGGCGCTCCAGCTCGAGCACGAAACGTCGCAGTCTTTGTTCCACCTCGGTCTGCGCGATCCCGCGCAGGCGCGCCGCGTCCAGCGCCGCCGCTTCGGCGGTCAGCACCCGCTGCACACGACCATCGTCGAGCTCGGTCAGACAGCGCTGGAACTGCACGCCGAGCGTGGCCTGCTCGATCAGCAGCAACGCCGGGATGGACAACGCCAGGTAGAACAGCGCGAGTTGCAGACGCAGACCAAGGCGGCGTGGCGTGGAGGGCATCGGAGGGGAATGCGCGCGGGACGCCGATCATGCCCTCCCGCGAGCGGGTGCGCATCCGGCGCTGGCGGGAGTCGAGGGACACGGTTTCCGCCCGCCGGAGGATGCGTCGGCGGTGGTTCGGAAGTGTGGCGAGGGTCCGCCGGAATCGACGCCGTCCGCGAGCCCGGGTTTCGATCCGGCAGCCGTCGCGGCGACTCCTCTTGCCGCCGCTCAGAACAACAGGCTGCTCATCCTGCGGCGGTAGTCGGCGACCAGTTCGGCCTCGGGCACGATGCGGAAGGCGTCCAGCAGCGCGCGCCGCCCGAGGTCCTCATCGAACTTGCGGTCGGTCTTGAGGATGGCCAGGAACTGATCCATGCCGGCGGCGTACTGCTCACCCAGCAGCAGGCGTGCGCCAAGTTGATATCGCGCCTGCAGGTTGCCGGGATCGGCGGCGACGACTGCGGCAGGGTCGACATCGCGCGGGCTGCGTTCGATCACCTGGACGAAGTGCAGGCGCGCGCGCGCGCGGCGCGCGGCCTCGTGTTCCTGGACTTCGCCCGGCAACTGGTCGAGCAGCCGCACGGCCTCGTCGACCCGACCGGCGCGCAGCAGCGTGTCCGCCAGCTCGGCTTTCAGCTCGTGCTTCTTCGGCTCGGTCTTGATCTGCGCCTGCAAGGCGCCGATGACTGCGTCCAGGTCCTCGATGCCCAGTTCCGGCTCCGGCTCCGGCTCGGCTTCCGCGGGCGGTATTGCGCTCATGTGCTTGGCCAGCAGCGCGCGAATCGTGCCTTCGGGTTGTGCGCCCATGAAACCGTCGACCGGACGGCCGTCCTTGAACAGCACCACGGTCGGCAGGCTGCGGATGCCGAAACTGCCGGCCAGCGCCATTTCTTCGTCGGTGTTGACCTTGGCGAGCTTGAGCGCACCCTTGGCTTCGCCGACGATCCGGTCGAGCAGTGGCATCAGGGTCTTGCACGGTCCGCACCAGGGGGCCCAGAAGTCGACCAGAACCGGCGTGGAGAAGGAGGCTTCGAGCACATCCAACTCGAAGTTGTCCTGGGTGGCGTGGAAGATGTGGGCAGACTCGGCCATGGGGTTTCTCCGCGGGAATCCGGCGCAGATGGGGGCGACGCGCAAAAAGGCAATGGACTGGACCGTGGTGGGTCGGGCGCACCGGTCTCGCGGATGGTCGGTACTCGTGCCGAATACTCGCACTCCGGGCGCGTGCCGCAAACGACTGCATCCAATCGCAACGGTGGCGCCGTAAGGCCGGTCGGAGCGCCTTCGCTCCCATCACCGCACCGAGGAATCCCATGTCTCTGTCGAAGCCGCTGCATGCCGCGATGGCGCTGACGCTGGCCGTCTGCACCCTCACGGACAGCGCCCTTGCCTCTTCCCATCGCGAAGCGTTGGCCGTGCTCAACGAGCCCTGCGCCGACACCACCGATGTCTATGCCTGGGTCAAGCCCGGCGATCACTCCAAACTCTACTTGGCGGCCAACTTCCTGCCGCTGCACGAGCCGGGCCAGGGCAACCACGGCCTGCGCGCCTGCGATGGCTACCGCTACGAGTTCCATGTCTCCAAGGGCACGCAGCTCCGCGACGACATGGTCTACCGCATCGAGTTCCGCAAGAACCTGCCGATCGAGGCGGCGCCAAGCGCCGACGATCCGCCGCTGGGCAGCAACGAGTTGTTGTGGCAGATCACCGGCGGCAGCGAGACCGCCACCATCACGCGCCTGCGCACGCTGTTCGCGGCGCCGATTCCGGGCATCGGCAGCAGGCCGTTGCAGACGTCCTCGGTGCTCGCCAGTGACGTGGCCGTTGCGCCCAATAACCACGGCCCGCAGACCGATCGTCTGGTCTACGGCCTGGGGCCGTTCATGGGGTACGACGGCAGCGCGGACAGTCGCGAGGACGGGCTCTACGACGACGCCTTCATCGCCGAGAACTATATCCACGACCTCGCCAACGGCGGCCGCTTCTTCGCCGGTCAGCGCGACGACCCCTTCTATCTGGACGAGAAGGGCATCTTCGATCTGGTCAATCTGAGCCGCGATGGCCTGCCCCTGCAAGGCGCGCGCGCCACCCCGGGCGAGGATGTGTTCGCGGGCTTCAACGTGTTCACGGTGGCGCTCGAAGTGCCGATCAGCGACCTGTTCCCGGAGGGCATTCCGCACAACGGACAACTTCAGCCGAATTCGGTCGACAGCCTGCTGCGCGTGTGGTTCAACGTCTCGCGCCAGGAGACCGAGGTGGTTGATCCGAGCAACGCCGTGACCGGCTACCGCTACGAGGGACCGTGGCGCCAGGTCGGTCGCCAGGCGCTGCCGCTGGTCAACGCCGGATTGATCGGAACCGCCCGCCAGACCTTGTATCTGCGCAGCAGTCCCACGCAGGACGTCAGCAATTTCGGTGCCGACTTCCTGTTCCCGGTGCTGGTCCGGGACGCCGAACTGCTGGGGATCTACCGCGCGCTGGGCGTCGACGCGACTGCGGCCGGTCTCAAGGGTCCCCGGCTGGACATCATCCAGGCGATCAATCTCGGCAGGCCGATCCCGGTGGCCGACGGCTTCACCGGCGATGTGATCACGCTGGACGCATCGATCGACTCGCAGTTCCCGAACGGACGCGTGCTCGGCTGCGGCGCGGCCCCGGCGGGCGATGCCTGCAACCGCGAGCAGGTGGACGTTTCCGACGTGCTGATCAGCCTGATCGTCGCCGGCAACCCGGCGGCGGGCGTAGGCGATGGCGTCAACGGCAACGACAAGGCCTATCTGCGCGAGTTCCCCTTCGCGGCGCTGCCGCACCAGGGTCTGGACGAAGGCCACGGCGCTCCGGCGCGCTGAAGCCCGAGCCCGGTGGGTGCGCAGGCACCCACCGGGCCTGGCCCGCTGAACCCACATCCCGATTGGACTAGGTTCTGCAATGAAGAACCTGTTTTGCGTTCTGATCGCCTGCTGCCTGCTCCTCGTCGCCTGTCAGCGCGAGCCGGTGGTGCCGGCAATCGGCTTTGCGCCCGACGAGTTGCTGTGCCTGACGGTCGAGCGCAGCGATGACTCCCTGCTCGCGACGATCGCCGCGGCGCGCGCACGGCCACGGTCGGCGGCTGCGTGGATCGACGTCGGCCGCGCCCGCCTCGAACGCGCATTCGCACGCGCCGACGGTGGCGAGCTGCCGCAAGTGGCGGCCTGTGCCCGGGCGGCGCGCCAGCGCGACGTGTTCAGCGTCGCGTCGCTGGAACTGGAAGCCAGCGTGGCACTCGGTGGCCATCGTTTCGCCGAGGCGCTCGAGCTCACCGAGCATGCGCTTGCGCAGGACCCGGTCGACGCCAACCTGTGGGGAATCCGCAGCGATGCTCTGCTCGAACTCGGGCGCTACGCCGAGGCGGCGCAGGCCGCGCGCGAGCAGATGCGGCTGTGGCCGGGCGCGGCCGCCCAGGCGCGAGCCGCGTACTTCCAGTGGTTGGCGGGCAATGTCGAGGCCGCCAAACGCGATCTGGTGGTGGCCCTGCGCGGGCGCGATGCGCGCACGCCGGCCTTCAATGCCTGGCTGTGGAGCGAGATCGCGCGCATCTATCTGCACGAGGGCGCCTATGCCGACGCGGCGACGATGTATGCGCGCAGTCTGGCCGAACTGCCCGGGTTTCCGCCGGCGCTGATCGGCGCCGCACGCGTGGCATTGGCGCAGCGACGCGTGTCCGAGGGCGAGGCCTTCGCGCGCGAGGCGCTGACCACCGCGCCCTCGGTGGAAGCGGCGATCGTGCTCGGCGATGCGCTCGCCGCCAAGGGCGAAACCGCCGCGGCCGAGACGAGCTGGCGCCAGGCCGAGGACCTGGGACGTCGCGGCGACGCCCTGGGGCTCGCGCGCTTCCTCGCCGAGCGCGGGCGCGATCCCGCGCGCGCGCTGCGCCTGCTGCAGCGTCAAGCGCTCGGGCGCGACAGTCTGGAGCTCCGCGAAGCCCTCGCATGGGCGCACTACCGCAACGGCGATTGCCGCTCGGCGGCGTCGGCGTTGGCACCATTGCGCGAACTCGGCGTTCGCGACGCGCGACTGCGTCTGCACGCCGCGATCATCGAGGCCGAATGCGGCGACGTCGCCCGCGCCGCCGCGCTCTACGCGCACGGCGAGCGGCTCGACGTGCAGATCGACGTTCACGCCGCGCGCACCATCGCCGCGCGATTTCCGAGCTCCCCGGAAATGGTCGCGCGATGATCCGCTGGGTCGTTCGTTGCTTGCTGCTTTGTTGCCTGGCTCAGGCCGGCACCTTGAGCGCGCACGAGGTCGGGCTCTCGCAATCGCGTTGGCGGATGTCCGGCGACGAACTGGTGGCCGAGATCGGGTTCGCGCCGCGCGAACTGGTGGCGCTGCGGGCAGTGGCCGATCGCGACGGCGACGGCGAGCTGTCGTCGGTCGAGTTCGCCGCCCATGAGCCGGAGCTGCGCGACGCGCTGCTCGCCGGCATCACCATCGAGCGCGAGGGCCGCCCCTGCGCACCGACGGAAGTCGATCTGGAATGGCGCGCCGACGATGCCGTCCTGCTCCGCCTGCGCGCACCCTGCGCCGGCGACGGTACCGTTGGCGTCAGTCTGCCGCTGCTGGGAAAGCTCTCGCTGGAGCATCGCCAGTGGGCCACGCTGGTGCTCGCGGACGGCGAGCGCGGCCTGCTGCTGTCGGCCCGGGAGCAGCGCTTCGAACTGGCCGCGGATGCCCTTGCGCAGCCCTGGTGGGCCGTGCTGTGGTTGGGCGCCGAGCACATCCTGTTCGGTCTGGATCATCTGGCATTCCTGCTCGGCCTGCTGCTTGCCGGTCCTGCGCTGCGGCGGCTGTTGCTGACGCTGACCGCGTTCACGGTCGCGCACTCGCTGACGCTGGGATTGATGGCGGCCGGTCTGGTGCACGCGCCGGGCGCGCTGGTCGAGCCACTGATCGGATTGTCGGTGGCGGTGGTCGCGATCGACAACCTGCGTCCGCGATCCGTGCGCATCGGCACCCGCTGGCTGCTGGTGCTTGCCTTCGGCCTGATCCACGGTTTCGGCTTCGCCGGCGCGATCGCCGACCGTGCTCCGTCCGGTAACGCCCTGTGGACCTGGTTGCTGGCCTTCAATCTTGGCGTAGAACTGGGACAGGTGGCATTCGCGTGGGTCGTGCTCGCGACAGGCTCCTGGCTGAAACGTTTGCGTTGGGACGCGCGTTTCCTGCAATGGGCCGGCAATGCCACTTTGCTGTTGCTGGGTGCCGGTTGGACGCTGACCCGGATCTGAGCGCACGAGGGTTGGTTCGAACTGCCCGCGTGCATTCGAAATGCGGCTGCCCCGCCGGGATTCAGCCGCTCCAGCTGAGCAGCCGCGTGTCGACCAGCTCCCAGTCGGTGCAGCCGCCCGGATCGCGCATCCACAAATGCAGAAACCAGCGTTCCAGGTGAAGCGGCCAGTTGCCCGGGCGCACCTCGAACTCGACGTGACCGCCCACGCAGTGCGCATGGCCGTGCCATTGTTCGTGTACCGGCGGGCTGGTGGCCAGATCCAGCCGCAGCAGCCAGTCGCAGGCGGGGCGGCGCCCGAAGCGGGTGGTGAGGTCGATGCGCATCGTCAGTGTGCGCGCCGCGAAGTCGATGTCCACGTTGGTCTGCAGTACCGGCGGCAGGCGCCGCGCAGAGCTGGCGATCTCCAGGTGACTCGAACGCGCGTTTTGCGACACTGCCCGGATCCCGATTTGGACCGCGCGCATCAGAGCGCATGCCCGCGGTGCGCGCATGCGCCACGCGACCAGCGAGGCACATCTCCCGCCGAACGGTCGCAATCAGTTACGCAGGTGGCGGGCCTGGCGCGCCGGTGTCGCGCCGGTTGCGCGCGCCCGCGGCGGTGGTATCGGCGCCGGGTCGGGGTCGAAATCGAGGCGCGCGCGCCCGCCGGCGTTGCGGTAGTCGGCCACCAGTGCGGCGACCGCCGGATCGCCGCAGCGCGGCGCCAGGTACTCGTGCAACAGGCGCACGAGGCGCTCGTGCGCGAGCGCATGGGTCTGCCCGGTGCGCGCGTACAGCCAGTCGCTGAAGATCAGAAAGTTGGCGAAGGGCGAACTGCCGAGCAACCAGCCCAGAGTGGTGCGGAAACGCCCCGAGTTGGAGATCAGGTCCCAGTAGCGCGCGAAGCGCGTCAGACGACGCATTGTGGCGAAGTCGATGGCGTCGGTGGCGAGCACCTGGTAGGGCGGATCCGGTGCGAAGCGCAGACCATGGGTTTCGGTGTGGCGCGCGATCGGTGCGCCGCGCAGGCGTTTGAGGATGCCGATCTGGATCTCGTGCGGAGCCAGCGCAAGCAACCGGTCGAAGCCCTCCGCGAAGCCCTGCACGTCCTCGCCGGGCAGGCCTGCGATCAAGTCCACGTGCAGGTGCGCGTTGCTATGCGTCCGCAGCCAGCGCAGATTCTCCTCGGCGACGTCGTTCTTCTGGCGCCGCGAGATGCGCGCTTGCACCACCGGATCGAAGGTCTGGATGCCGATCTCGAATTGCAGCGTTCCCGGGGGGAAGCGCGCGATGCTCGCTTTCAGGCGTTCGGGCAGGTGGTCCGGGATCAGCTCGAAGTGCACGAAGGGCGGATCCTGCGGACGTTCGGCTATCCGTGCGAGGAAATAGTCGAGGATCGTCAGGGAGGCGTCGATGCGCAGGTTGAAGGTGCGATCAACGAACTTGAACTGGCGCGCGCCACGCCGGTACATCTGATCGATTGCCGCGAGAAAAGGCTCCAGCGGGAAAGCCCGGGCGCTGCGGTCCAACGCCGACAGACAGAATTCGCATTGGAAGGGACAGCCGCGCGAAGCCTCGACGTACACATGGCGCTGCGCGAGGTCGGTATCGCTGTATTCCTCGTAGGGCAGGCGCAACTGCACGAGCGGCGGCTGCGTACCGACGATCAGGCGCGCTGCCGGTTCGCCGGCCAGCAGTCGGCGGGCGAGGTCGGCGAAACTCAGGTCGCCCCAGCCGGTGATGACGTGGTCGGCGAGCGCGCAGATGCGCTGCTCCGCGACCTCGTGGCTGACCTCGGGGCCGCCGACCACCACCCGCAGGTGCGGTGCCAGCAGTTTCAACTGCGCGACCAGCCGCGTGGTTTCCTCGACGTTCCAGATGTACACGCCGAAGCCGACGATGCGTGGCGTGGCGGACAGCAGTTTTTCGGCGATTTCGCCGGGATCCTGGCCGATCACGAATTCCATCAGCGCACTGCGTTCGCGCAGTTCGCCGAGGTTGGCGCGCAGGCAACGCAGTCCGAGCGAAGCGTGCGCGTGACGCGCATTCAGGGTGGCCAGCAGGATGTCGGGCATGGGCCATTATGGGCACGCGGTGGAAGCGGAGCCGAGTGTTTTTCGGCGCGCGGATGCACAATCATTTGCATTTGCGTAGAATTTGCTGCGAACGACGCCGCTGGCCTGGGGAAACGAACGGGTGTTTCGAAGGTCCTTGCATCGGGATTGGCCGCTGGCCTGGTTGGGAATCTGGGCCTTGCTGCTGTCGCTGACAGTCCAGACCGAAGACCTGCCCGAAGACGATTCGGAGTTGCCGCGGCATGCTCTGGAGGTCCAGGCGCTGACCGCGCCGGCGCAAGTCCTGAAAGCGATTCCGACCGCCCTGCAGCGTGCGGGCGAGCGCAACGATGATCGTGAACTCGCGCTGCTGCATCTGGCGCGGGCCAATGCTTGTCGCATGGTCGCCGACTGGCAGTGCCAGCGCAGCGCGGGCGCGCAGGCGCGCCAGCACGCCGATCTCGCCGACGATGCGATCCTCGCGATCCGCGGGCTGATCGCCGAGGCGCGCGCGCGCATGGCGCTGCAGGACTACTCCCACGGCGAACGCCTGCTCGGCGAGGCCGAGCTGCGTTTGCAGCGCTCGCCTTCCGCGGAGTTGAAGGCCGACGTCATGCTCGCCTATTCCTCGCTGAGCAGCAGTCTCGGCAAGCACGAACTCTGCCTCGAATACGCGGACCGCGGCCTGGCGGAGCTCGCGCCGGGTGTGGCGCTGGGGATGCGCGTGCGCCTGTTGCGCAATCGTGCGCGCGCGCAGACCCTGCTCGGCGAGCTCGCGGGCGCGCGCAGCTCGCTGGACGAGGGGCTCGCCATCGCGCGCGTCGTGATCGACCCCAAACTGCGCGCGGAACTGCATTTGGAAGCGGCGCGCCTGGCGCGCACCGGCGGTGATCGCGATGGGGTCGAGCGCAACACCGCGCGTGCGCTCGAACTGGCGACGGAACTGAAGAACTCGCAACTGGCTGGCCTCGCCTTCGAGTTGCGTGGGCTCGCGGCGATGGATGCCGGTGACCGCGAGTTCGCGCTCGTGCATCTGGCATCGGCGCAATCCTCCTTCCGCGAATTGGGCCTCGAGCGCGACGAGTTGCGCACCCTGCGCGAGTTGATCGCGGCGCACCTGAAATTCGCAGCCGACGATCTGCCCTGGAGCGCAATGCTCAAGCGCATGCTCGAACTCGAGAACACGGTCTCGCAGCTCGACCGCGCCTCGGCGTCGGACGATTTCGACGCCCGCCTCAAGTACGCCGAGCAGGCGCTGGGCATGGTCCGGCTCGAGGCCGAGGCCGCACTTGCGCGCGAACGTGAGCATGCGCTCAGGCAGCGCAATCGTTCGACCGTCTTCCTGGTGCTGCTGGCGATCGCCGTGGTGCTGGTGATGGCGATCTACTACGCCGCGCAGCGGCGCTCGCACCGGCGCCTGCAGGCGGCGCTGGATGCGCGCCTGCGCGCGTTGACGCAGACCAGTCACGAGCTGCGCAACCCGATCAGCGGCGTGTTGGGGCTGTCCGAACTGCTGTTGAAGACGCCGATCAACGCCGCCCAGCGCAGTATGGTCGAGGCAATCCGGTCCGCCGGTTCGACCATCGAAAAGCTCGCACGCGACCTGCTCGATCGCGGTCGCATCGAGTCCGGGCGCCTCAGCCTCTCCTTGCAGCCGACTTGTCTGCAACTACTGGCGGAGAGCGTCCACCAGTTGCATTTGCCGCGGGCGCGCGAGAAGGGCCTGACCCTGCAACTGGATCTTGGTCCCGATCTGCCGGAGATGCTGATGGCGGATGCCGAGCGTCTGCAGCAGGTGCTGAGCAATCTGCTCGGCAACAGTCTCAAGTTCACCGAGCGCGGCGCCATCAATCTTTCGCTGCGCCAACGTGGGCGCGGCGGCGACGGCCGCATCCGCGTCAGCTTCGCAGTGCGCGACACCGGCCCGGGCATCGATCCGGACGAACTCGCGAGCCTGTTCCAGCCCTTCGCCAAGGGCCGCGCCGGACAACGCCATCGTTCCGGTGCCGGTCTGGGCCTTGCCATCTCCTCGGATCTGGTGCGCCTGATGGGCGGGCAGATTCAGGTCGACAGCACGCCGGGCAAGGGCGCGCAATTCCGCTTCGAACTCGCCTTCGCCGCTTGCGACAGTCCGGCGGAAACCACCCAGCCTTTCTCGCGGTCGCACGGCAGCGGGCTCAAGGTGCTGATGGTCGACGACGACGAGGATGTCGTACTCGCGCTGCGCAGCCAACTCGAAGTGCTCGAGTGCGAGATCGATCAGGCGGCGAGCTCGCAGGCCGCCCGCAACAAGGTCGCGGCGTGTCGCTACGATCTGGTGCTGCTCGATTTCGATCTGCCGGATGGGCAGGGCGCAGAGCTGGCGCGCAGTCTGCGCGCGCTGGAGCCGAACATGCAGGGCACGCGGATCGCGATCGTCTCCGGTCACCAGGCCCCGAAGGCGCTGCCACCGGGTGTGGACGAATGGCTGACCAAGCCGGTGCTGCTCGATCGCCTCAACATGTTGCTCGCCACCACCCGGGTAACGGCGCTGACCGAACGCGTCGCCTGAGGGCTCAGGTCTTCAGCAGCACCAGCACGGCGCCGGTGCCGCCGTTCTGTGGCCGCGCGGAGGTGTAGCCGATCACCTCCGCGCGCCGACGCAGCTCGCGATCCACCATCGCCTTCAGCACGCTGCCCGGATCGGCACCGCGGGCCTTGCCGTGGACGATGCGCAGGCAGCGGTGCCCGCGTGCGCGGCTGTCGCTGAGGAAGTGCGCGAGCAGTTGGCGCGCCTGCGGTAGACGCAGGTGATGCAAGTCCAGTTCGTCCTGAATCACGAACTGCCCGCGCCGCAACTGACGCAGCAGCCTGGGCGGATAGCCATCCTGCAAGAATGCCAGCGCCTCGCCGCTGGCGAGGCCGACCAGCCACTCGTCCTGCGTGAGCGATTCGCCGAGCGCCCGGCGCTCGTCGGCTTGCGATTGCAGCGGCTCCGGCGACGGCAGCGTGCGCGTCTGCCGGCGCAGATCCGTGGCTGCTGACAGTTCGCGCACGGGTCCCACCGCGTTGCGGAACAACGCGTGATCGGATTCCGCGGGCGGCGCGGGCGGGCTGCGTTTCCGCATCGGGGATCGTCGCCAGAGTTGGATTGCTATTATCGCCGACCGACTTCCGGGGGAATCCATGCACGTCCTGATCAGCAACGACGATGGCGTCGACGCTCCGGGCATCGCCGTCCTCGCGCGACACATGGCCGCGCTCGGGCGCGTCAGCGTGGTGGCGCCAGATCGTGACCGCAGTGGCGCCAGCAATTCGCTGACGCTGGATCAGCCGATCCGGGCGACACCACTGGAGGACGGGCGCATCCGGGTTGCCGGCACCCCCACCGATTGCGTGCATCTGGCACTCGCCGGTCTACTCGACAGCGAACCCATGATCGTCGTCTCGGGTATCAACAATTCAGCCAATCTCGGCGACGACGTGCTGTATTCGGGTACCGTCGCCGCGGCCATGGAAGGTCGCTTCCTCGGCCTGCCGGCAATCGCGGTATCGCTGGTGACCCAGGACCACGTTGGCCAGCACTACGACACCGCCGCGCGCGCCGCGCTGCGCCTGGTCATGCGCCTGCTGGAGGATCCGCTGCCGGCGGACACCATCCTCAACGTCAATGTGCCCGATCAGCCGTGGGAGGCCATCCGCGGCTTCGAGGTCACCCGCCTCGGTCACCGCCACCGCTCCGAGGCCTGTATCCGTCAATGCGATCCGCGCGGGCGCCCGATGTGGTGGATCGGTCCGGCGGGTCCCGAGCAGGATGCCGGCCCGGGCACCGACTTCCATTCGGTGCGTTCGGGCTACATCTCGATCACTCCGATCACCGTCGACCTGACCCGCTACACCGCCCTGGACAAGGTCGCGAATTGGGTGGCGACGCTGCGATGACGCGATTCCAGGCGCCGCGTCCGACCGATTCGCTGGGTACCGGCATGACTTCGCAGCGCGCGCGCGACCGCCTGCTCGAGCGTCTGAAGGCGCAGGGCATCGTCGATGCGCGTGTGCTCGAGGTGATCGGTCGGGTGCCGCGACACTTGTTCGTCGACGAGGCGCTGGCGAGTCGCGCCTACGAGGATACGGCCTTGCCCATCGGCCTCGGTCAGACCATCTCGCAGCCTTATGTGGTGGCGTTGATGACCCAGGCGCTGCTGCGCGATGGTGCGCCGGACAAGGTGCTCGAAATCGGCACGGGTTCCGGCTATCAGGCCGCGGTGCTCTCGCTGCTGTGCCGTGAGGTGCATACGGTGGAGCGCATCGACGAGTTGCTGCGTCAGGCGCGCAAGCGCTTCCGTCGGCTCGGTTACCGCAACATCCGCAGCAAGCACGACGATGGCAATATCGGCTGGCGCGAGCACGCGCCTTTCGATGCGCTGATCGTCACGGCGGCGCGCGAAGCGCTTGAGCCGGCCCTGCTCGAACAGGTGGCGCCCGGGGGCATTGCGGTGGCTCCGCTCGGGCCAGTCGGACAACAGACTTTGGTACGCATGCAACGAGGGACGGACGGATGGTCGCGCGAAAACCTGGGCGCGGTGAGCTTCGTGCCGCTGGTGCGGGGCGTGCTGTGAGGCGACTGCCGACCCTGCTCTCGTTGGCGCTGGTGCTGGGCGCATGCACACGCTCGGTGATGGTCGAGCGCGTCGACGACACACCGCCGCCGCGTCCACGGGTGACGCCGGCGACGCCCGCGGATGGGGGCGCCACATACACCGTGCAACCGGGCGACACCCTGTACAAGATCTCGGTGCAGTACGGGATCGATTACCGCGACCTCGCGGCCTGGAACGGCATCGCCGCGCCATACACGATCTACCCCAGGCAGCGCTTGCGCGTGCAGTCCGGATCCGCGCTGGTCGCATCGCCGCCACCGCCCGCGGCTGCGCCGGCGGCTGGCGCCGGCC
>JABAQR010000061.1 GCA_019187485.1 Lysobacterales bacterium
ATCGGCCTGGATGCGGGCGAATGCGGCCAGCGGCAGCGCCAGCCAGTACAGCCAGGTGGCCGGCGACGGCAGGCGCGCAGCCGCCAGCACGCAGGCGAGCGCGGCCAGCGCCGCGAGACCGCCGAACAGGTGGCGCCGGGACAGGGAGGGCATGGCGGGCGAGTATAGGCGCCGCCCGTGTGCGCTCCGGTGACTGGCGGACATTTGCCGGCCCCGGGCCGGATAGCTGCAATTTTCACGGCTTGTGAAATGATCGACGCAGCTTTCGCTTACCGGAGACCGCGCATGCGCCCGATCACGCTGCTGTTCGCCCTGTCGCTCGCTGCCATGCCATTGGCGGCCGCCCCGCCGCCTGCGGCATCGGAGGCGCTCCCGGAGACGGCGTGGCTGCGCTTCCCGGCGCTGGATACCGCCCGCCTCAAACTCGAGGATCTGCGCGCCGCCAAGTCCGATGGCCAGCCGCAGCCCTTTCGCTACGCGGTGGCGCACGCGGTCGACGGCGTCAAGCTGGTGAACGGCGGTGGCAGCGGCGGCCATTGGAGCCGGCTCACCGACGGCCGATTGCGCTGGCGCTTGCCGATCCACGCCGAGGGCGCGGTCAGCATCGACGTCGGCTTCCGTCGCTGGTTCCTGCCACACGGTGCGGAATTGCGCTTCTCGGATGCCAGGCGCAGGACCGTGCACGGTCCCTACACCGATGCCCACAACCCGCGTGAGGGCGGGCTGGCGCTGCCGATGATCGCGGGCGAGGAGGCGCTGATCGAAGTACTGCTGCCGGCCGCGCAACGCGACTTCCTGGTGCTCGAACTCGGCCATGTCAGCCACGGCTATCGCAGCGGCGAGGAAGCCCTGAAATCCGGCAGTTGCAACCTCGACACAATCTGTCCCGAGGGCGACCCCTGGCGCCAGCAGATCCGTGCGGTCGGGCGCTACACCTTCAGCAGCGGCGGCGGCAGTTTCCTGTGCACCGGACAACTACTGAACCGCGACAGCGGTGATCGCGAGCCGCTGTTCCTGACCGCCAACCACTGCCTGTCGACTGCCGAGAGCGCCGCCAGCGTGGTGGTCTATTGGAAGTACGAGAGCCCCACCTGCCGCGCGGTCAATTCCGGCGCCAACGGCAGTTCGCTGCCGCTCTCCATCGCCTCGGCCTCGCAGAGCGGCGCCAGTCTGGTGGCCACCTACGCGCCGTCCGACATGAGCCTGCTGCGGCTTTCGCAGGCACCGCCGGCGGCGGCCGATCCCTGGTGGAGCGGCTGGGACCGGCGCAACCTCGTGCCCGCCAGCGCGGTCGCGATCCACCACCCGCAGGGGCACGAGAAGCGCATCAGCTTCGAGAACGATCCCCCGACGGTCAGCGACTACGAGCCGACGCCGGGTGGCGATGCGACCACCCATCTCAAGGTCAGCGACTGGGATGCCGGCACCACCGAGGGCGGATCCTCCGGCAGCGGTCTGTGGAACCCCGACAAGCGTCTGATCGGTACCCTGCACGGCGGCTTTGCCGCCTGCGGCAACAACGACGCCGACTACTACGGTCGCCTGTTCATCTCCTGGACCGGCGGCGGCAGCGCCGGAACCCGCCTGTCCGATCACCTCGACAGCGCCGGCGCCGGCCTGGAGTTTCTCGACGGCCGCGGCTCCTGCGATGCGCCGACGGTGACCCTGACCAGCAGCGCCGACCCGGTGATCGCCGGTACCGATGTGACCTACACGGCGAGCGCGAGTGGCGGCGCCGGTGGCTACAGCTACGAGTGGGACATCGATGGCGATGGCGTGTTCGATCACCAGAGCAGCGCATCCACGCAAGTGGCGCGCTACAACCGCGAGGCCCAGTTCAACGCCAGCGTGCGCGTCCGCGACAGCACCGGTTGCAGCACGAGCGCGCAAATCGGCGTGAGCGTGATTGGCCACCGCATACGCCTGGCGAGCGCACTCGGTCAGCCCGCCGAGGTCTGCGGCGACGGCGATGCGACGATCGAGCCCGGCGAACGCTGGCGCCTGTCGGGCGAGCTGCTGAACGCCGGTCAGCGCGCGACTGGCACCGAGGCACTGTCGCTGTTCGCCAAGAGCACCCCGGACAGCGTCGCCAGCGCCCCGCGCGACGGCTTCGGTTACCGCACCATCAACAGCACCCAGGGGCCGCAGTGCGGCTACCAGTTCGTCGATATCGGCAATCAGGTGGCGGCGCTGCAACTGAGCGACAACGACGATGGCCGCACCGGTGCGCTCGACCTGACGCCCGTCAACGGTAGTTTCGACTTCTACGGACAAAACGTGTCGCAGTTGATCATGAGCACCAACGGCTACCTCGGCACCGGCACCGCGAGCACTGGTGGCGATTACGACAATCGCTGCAGCGGCGTCTACGCCTTCGACAACAATGGTCCACGCCTGCAGGTGCTGCACGACGATCTGGTTGCCGGCAGTCTGCGCTGGGCCGCCTACGCGCAGTGCCCGCGCGCCCCCGACGTGGGCCCGGCGAGCCAACGCTGCCTCGTGTTCCAGTGGAACGACATGGGTCGCTATGTCGCCACCGGCGTCACGGACGGCGATTTCGACTTCCAGGCGGTGATCTATCCGCAAACCGGTGCGATCGCCTACCAGTACCGCAACGCGATCCCCGGCAATGGCGACGGTGCGACCGTCGGCATCGTCGACCCGGCCATCAGCGGCAACCGCCTCAACGCCAGTTGCAACCAGGCCACGGTGGCCGCACCGCGCGCGGTGTGTTTCTTCCACCCGCAGAACCTGCCCGCCGCCGCCGCTGACCTCAGCAAGCTGCGGCTGGAGAATCCGCTGGTGACGCTGGGCACGCTGGAACCCGGCGCCACCACCCCGGTGTCCACCTTTTTCGCGGTCGACCCGGCCGCCAGTTGCGGCAGCCGCTACCGCATCGGTCTGGCCGGCAGCGCCGACGATGCTTCGGGCAACTTCCAGTCCGGCACCTTCGAGTTCCTCGTCGGCACCGAAGGCAATTGCAATGTCGCCAGCAACTGTGCGCTGAGCCTGCCACCGACCGTCAACCTGCGCCCGGGCGCCTTCTACAATGCGCGCCGTCCCGGCAATGGGCTGGTCGCGCATGTGGTACCGGTGCCGGGACAACTGCCGATCTTTTTCGCCGCCTGGTACACCGGCGCGCCCGACCGCACGCCGATCTGGTACGTGGTGCAGGGCGTGGTGCAGGACAACCAGGTGGTCGCGCCGATCCTGCGCGTCACCCGCGACACGGCCGCCAGCAGTTTCAGCGTGCGTCGCGAAACCGTCGGCAGCGCGCGCCTGCACTTTGTGAATCCCGAGAAGCTGGTCTTCAACTATTTCATCGAATCCACCCTGGAAGGTGGCACCGAAATCCTGACCCACGGATTCCAGGGCCTCGCGGCCGCCAGCCCGAACCGCACCGGCGTCTGGTTCCACGCGCCCGAGGACGGCTGGGGCCAGACCTGGGACAGTTACATGGCGGGCGGCGTCGCGCGCGACTTCATTGCCAGCTATCTCTACGACAGCGCCGGCCAGCCACGCTGGGTGCTGACCGACGCTCCGGCCAGCCAGACCGGCGACCTGCCGAGCAAGGCCTTCCGGGTGCACTGCCCGAGTTGCGGCTGGATCGACTTTTTCGACTCCGAACGTTCCGCCGGCCCACTGCGGCGCAGCTTCGTCGCGCCGAACTCGGGCACCATCAGCACCCACTTCCAGGTGCCCGCTCCGACCGGCATCGAATGGCTGCGCAGCGACATTCCGATCTCGCTGCTGACCCCGGTGCAGCAGTAGCGGGGCACGGGGTGAGGCCCGGTCGCGCACAGCGCGAGCCGATGCGCCGCATCGGCAGGGACGAACACCCGACGGCTATGCCGGCGGGCCGGATCGGGGCACGGGCACGGGCACATGCCCCGCGCCCTCGCGACAAACGGTTGCCATTGCCCCTTGTCCGAGGGCATCGGCAGGCGCCAGACTCGACCGGCATCCGAAGGGAAGACCGGCATGGCGAGCGAGGATCTGATCCTGGTGCGACACGCGCACGCCGAACGCGACGCGGCCAGTGGTCGCGATATCGACCGCCCGCTGTCCACCCTCGGTTTCACCCAGGCCGATGCGGCCGCCGCCTGGCTGGTGGAACGCCAGTTGCGTCCCGCGCGCGCGCTGTGCTCGCCGGCCTTGCGTACGCGTCAGACCCTGGCCGCGCTGCGTACCCGCCAGGGCGACTTTCCAGTGGTCGACGAGCCCGGCATCTACGAAGCCACGCCGGGCGAACTGGTGGCGCTGCTGGATCGCCACCGACCGGCGTCGCCGCTGTTGCTGATCGGACACAACCCTGGCCTGGAGACCCTGGTCACCCTGCTCGCGGGCGGTCGCAGCACCGATGGTCGCGGCATGCCCACCGGGGCGATCGCGCGTCTGCGCCTGCGCGCCGGCGTCGCGCTCGAACCCGGCGCGGCCGAGCTGATCGAGTTCTGGTGGCCTTGAGTCAACGCGGCGATGTGCGGCGGTCGCATCGCGGCGATCACCCTGCGGATGCTGTTGTGCGCGGCCAGCGTCGGCGTCAGCGCCGCTGAAACATCGCGCGAAACCCGCTTCGACAGCACCCAGGCGCGGGTCGAGTTCGAGATCGCGGCGCTCTGGCTGCTGCGCCGCCACGGAGATTTCGGGCACATCGATGGACAGTTGCTGGTTGACCCGCAGACCGGCAGCGCCCGCATTGCCGTGCGCATCCGCGTCGACAGCGTGCGCATGAAGGATCCGGACCACCGACGCCTGCTGCTGTCGCCGGCCTTCTTCGACGCCGGCCGTCATCCGTGGATCGAGTTCACATCCGAATCCTTCGCGCTCGCCGGCGCGCGCGAGTCCGTGCTGCCGGGCCTGCTCAGCGTGCGCGGCGTGCGCCACAAGGTGCGTTTCGTTGTTGACCGCGGCGATTGCGGCCACAGCGCGACGCCGCATTGCGAGGTCCGCGTGCGCGGCAGCCTCAGACGCTCACGCTTCGGCATGACCGAATACCGCCGCACCCTCTCGGATCGCGTGCATCTGCGAATCACGGTGCGCCTGGGGGAGTTCACCGCGCATCGGACGAACCCGGCCAGCCCGAGCGTGATCTATTCGAAGCCGCTCGCATGGATCAGTTGCGTACCGGCGCGCGCCACATAGACACCGCGGCCCAGGATGGACTGGCCATCGGGCGTGGTCAGCGTCGCCAGGAAGGCGAGGTCGCCGTCGCCATTGATCGCCAGGCCGCCGAGCAGCGGCGGCTGGCCGGCCTGCGGCGGGGCGATGCGCGCGCTGCCGGGTGCGAGGTCCACCGGCACCAGATCGGTACGCCCGATCACCCGGCGGATGCCGGTGTCGTCGCCGATGAATACGGACTCGCGCGCGCTGCCGTCGGTGCCGATGAAGGCGACCAGGCCGTCGTCGTTGACCACCGGCGCGAGGCTGGCGATCGCGGTCAGACCCTGGGTGCCGGTGCGCGCGATCTCGACGATGTTCGACGGGCCGTTGGCCAGGAACACGCCGCGCGCGCCGCCGGCGAGCCCGGCGACGAAGACCACGCGTCCGCTGGTCGGCGAAATCCCGACCTGGTCGTCGAAGCTCAGGTACGGCGAGCCCGCCTGCTCGGCGCTCGTGCGCGCGAGGATCACGAAGTCGCCGCGGTGGTCGATGGTGCGGATCTGGTGGAAGCCGCTGGCGGCGAGCGTGAGCTTGCCGGCGATCACGCGGTTCTCGTCGAAGGCCGGCGGGAACAGCGCCGCATACGGGCTCTGGAAATCGAGGCCGACCTCGCGCGCGTGAAAATTGAACTCGACCCCGACGAAGGACACCCAGGCGCGACCGAGCGTGAACTGCGCACGGTAACCGGCGGCGCCGGCGGCGTTGCCACGCGCGTGCTGGAACCCGGTGGCAAGCGAGGGCTCGTTGGTGAAGAGGGTGGTGGCCGGCGCATCGTAACGCCAGATGCCGGGCTGGATGCCGCCGCTGGCGGCGAACCAGATTCGATTGAGCGGGTCCAGCCTGGGCGCCGAGATCTCGCTGCCGGTCGGGCCCTCGCTGACCAGAAAACCGGTGCCGTTGCTGCCACTCCAGACGTGGCGATCAAAATCGTCGCCCGGCTGTCCAGACGGGAAACGCGCGCGCGCGGCGACCCGCAACGCGTCGTTCAGGTCCGGCGCGGTATCGGATAACCCGGCACCCGGCGTGATGTTGAAGCCCGCGCCGATGCCGACATTGCTGCGCACCTGCAACTGGAAAGTGAGGTAGTCCGGCAGTGCCGCCGATGCGCTGATGCAGGTGAGCGAAAGACAGGCAGCAGGCAGGAACCGACGCATGGCGGTGGTCCGGACGAAGACAGGGGCGCGCACGATGAACCCGCCCCGACATTTGCGCAAGTCGCAACGTGTGATCGTGACCGTTTGCGGTTCGATCCAGGACGTCCGCCGGTCGGTGTCCAGCCTCAGAAGGGCCAGATGCGACTCCACCAACTGCGCTGCTCCTGCCGCACGCCGCTCAATCCCGGGTGATCCGGCGCGTTCAGTTCGAGCACGCGACGGGCGTCGGCGGCGAGATCCTGCTGACCGAGGGCCTCGTAGCTCTGCATCATCAGCGCCAGTGCGTCCGGTACCTGCGCGGCCTGCTGATAGTTTTCCACGATGTACTTCGCGCGGTTGGCCGCGCCGACATAAGCGCCGCGCCGGAAGTAGTAACGCGCCACCGTCAGCTCGGAATTGGCGAGATCGTTGCGCAGGAAGACCATGCGCTGGCGTGCGTCCGCGGCGTAGCCAGACTGCGGATAGCGGCGCAGCATTTCGCTGAAATCGTTGAAGGACTGGCGCGCCGCCTCCTGGTCGCGGTTACCGGCCTGCGAGGGCAGGATGCGATCGATGTAGCTGCGGTTGCGGTCGAAGTTGACCAGACCGCGCAGGTAGTAGGCGTAGTCGATCTTCGGGTGCGCCGGGTAGGTCTTGATGAAACGGTTGACGGTGCTGATCGCATCGTCGTACTCGCTGCGTCGGTACTGCGCATAGCCCAGGTCGAGCTGCGCCTGCTCGGAGTAATCCCCAAAGGGGAACCGCGAGGTCAGACGCTTGTAGTAGCGGATCGCGCGCTCGTAGTTGCCGCCATCGAGTGAACTCTTCGCCTCGCGGTAGAGCTCGTCCACCGGCAGCCGCTCGGTCTCCTCGAGTTCGCGCTTGCCGCAGGCCGCCAGCAGCAGCAGCGACAGGAGCAGCAGCGCGCGCAGGGCGGTGGAGAACTTGGGCACGTTCGGCATTCCGGGGTGGGCGGGACCGGCGATGATAGCCTTATCGTCCGGACCCCCGGCGCCATCGTGCCGCAGCCCGGTTCATCCCGCCTTGATCCGACGCCGATGGCCGCCACCGAAACCCACCAGGCCCACATCCCGATGAGCGCCGCCGGACTGCGCATGGACGCCGCGCTGGCGCAAACCTTTCCGCAGTTCTCGCGCGCGCGGCTCACGCAATGGCTGAAGGATGGGCGCATCGTGGTGGAGGACCGGTCCCCGCGTCCACGAGATTCGGCGCGCGGCGGCGAACGCGTGCGGCTGTGCGCCGAACTCGAAACGGTCGGCAGCGATGCCCCGGAGGACATCGCGCTCGATCTGCTGGTGGAGGATCCCGCCTTCTTCGTGATCGCCAAGCCCGCCGGGCTGGTGGTCCATCCGGGTGCCGGCAACCGCAGCGGCACCCTGGTCAATGCGTTGCTGCACCGCGATCCCGCACTGGTCGCGTTGCCGCGCGCTGGCATCGTTCACCGTCTGGACAAGGACACCAGCGGTGCGCTGGTCGTCGCACGCACACCCGCAGCGCACCACGCGCTGGTCAAGGCGCTGGCGAAACGCCAGATCACACGCGAGTATCTCGCGCTGGTGCAGGGCCGGGTGATCGCCGGCGGCAGCATCGACGCGCCGATCGGGCGGCATCCGGGTGATCGGCTGCGCATGGCGGTGGTGGAAGGCGGAAAACCGGCGCGCAGCCACTATCGAGTCGTCGAGCGCTTCGATGCGCACACGCTGCTGCGGGTGGCGCTGGAGACCGGCCGTACCCACCAGATCCGCGTGCATCTCGCCCATCTGCACTGGCCGATCATCGGCGATCCGCTCTACGGCGGCGGCCTGCGGCTGCCGGCGGGCTCCTCGCCCGCGCTCGTGGAGGTGCTTCGCGGCTTCCGCCGGCAGGCGCTGCACGCGCAGACGCTGGTCTTCGCGCACCCCGTCGACGGCCGGGAAGTGCGCGCGACGGCGCCGCTGCCGGTCGATTTCCAGACGCTGCTGGAGGCGCTGCGCGCGCCATGAAGTCGCCCGGCTGGATCGCCGCCGAGGGCCTGCCGCACGGTGTGCGCGGCGGTTGCGCCACGCGCGCCTGCGCCGGCGTGTCGGATGCCAGCCACGGCCCGGCCAACTACGGCGAACGCACCGGCGATGATCCGTTCGCGGTCGCGCGCAACCGCGAACTGCTGTGTGCGGCGCTGGGACTTCGGGCGCAGCCGCTGTGGCTGGAACAGGTGCACGGTCGCGCGGTGCATCGCTACCCGCAGGACGAGATGTCGCCGCGACAGGCACCGCCGCGTGCCGATGCCTGCATCGTGCGTGGGCCCGGGCGCGCCGCCGCGGTGCTGACCGCCGACTGCCTGCCGCTGCTGCTCGCCGGCCGCGACGAAGTGGCGGCGGTGCACGCCGGCTGGCGCGGCCTCGCGGCGGGGGTCGTCGAAGCCACCGTGGCCGCGATGCAGTCGCCTTCGACGACACTGCACGCCTGGATCGGGCCCGCGATCGGCCAGGACGCCTTCGAGGTCGGTCCGGAGGTGCGTGCGGCCTTCGTCGACGCGGACCCTGGCGCCGCCGGGTGCTTCCGCGGCGGGCGTGGCGACCGCTGGCACGCCGATCTCGTCGCGCTCGCCCGCCGACGCCTCGCGGCGCTCGGCATCGCGCGCGTGCACGGCGGCGCATGGTGCACCCACGCCGACGCCACGCGCTTCCATTCCTTCCGCCGCGACGGCGCACGCAGCGGTCGCATGGCCACCCTGGTCTGGCGCGAACCCGGTTAGCCCGCGACCATCGTGCGATGGACGCAGGACGGGCGCTCGCCGATGCTGCACCGTTTCTCGTCGCCAAGCTGCCCGATGTCGCTCTCGCCCGCCATCTTCGTGGTCATCGCGATGCTCGCGCTCGGCAAGCTCTATGCGTGGAGCGGGCTGCTGCCGGCGCAGACGCCGGAGGTGGTCAATCGCCTCGTGATCTGGCTGTTCCTGCCGGCGCTGGTGTTGCAAGCGGTGCATGGGTTGCGTTTCGAAAGCGCCCTGCTGGTGCTGGTGGCGACGCCGTGGCTGCTGGCGGCGCTGACGGTGGCCGCGGTGCTGTTGCTTGGGCGGATGCTGCGCTGGCGCCGCGAGGTGCAGGGCTGCCTGCTGCTGTGCGTCGCGCTCGGCAACACCGCTTTCCTCGGCTATCCGCTGGTCGAGGCCACGCTCGGCCACGGCGCGCTGCGCCACGCGGTGGTCTACGACCAGCTCGGTTCCTTCCTGCTGCTCGCCAGCTTCGGCCCGGTGGTGGTGGCGCTGTATGCGGGCGGCGAGCGCCCGGGCGCGGGCCTGGTGCTGCGACGGACGCTGACCTTTCCCTCGTTGGCGGCGCTGCTGGTCGGCCTGCTGCCCTGGCAGCGGCCGGCGCCGTTCACGCACCTGGTCGACACCTTGGCGGCGTTGCTGGTGCCGATGGCGATGTTCGCGGTGGGCTTCCAGTTGCGCCTGGTGCCCTCGCGCGCGGTCGCGTTGCCGCTCGCCGTGGGCCTGCTGCTGAAACTGGCGCTGCTGCCGGCGGCGGCATGGGCGGTGGCGACCCTCGCGGGCGTCGATCGCGAGATCGTCGCGGTCAACACCCTGCAGGCGGCGATGCCGGCGATGATCACCGCCGGCGCGCTGGCGATCGACGCGAAACTGGCGCCGGAGCTGGCCGCCGGCCTGGTCGGCTACGGCATCCTGATCGCGCTCGCGTGGGTGCCCTGGCTGGGTGGCGTGCTCGCGTAGTTGGGCGCGGCGCTCGGCCTTCGCCCACGGCTCACAGGCCGAGCGACGGACCTGCGCCGAGCAGCGTCGCCACACCGATCGCCGCAAACAGCGCGGCCGCGATGCGGTGCATCAGCTGCGGCGGCAGCGCACGCGCGATGCGCTCGCCGAACAGCACCGCCGGCACGTTCGCGATCAGCATGCCGAGCGTGGTGCCGAGCACCACGGCCAGCAGCGAGGCCGACTGCGCGGCCAGCGCGATCGTCGCGATCTGGGTCTTGTCGCCGATCTCGGCCAGGAAGAATGCGACCAGCGTGGTCAGGAACACGCCGCCGTGGCCGGCCGGCGCGGCATCCGCGTCGATGCGGTCCGGCACCAGGATCCACGCCGCCATCGCGAGGAAGGACAGGCCGAGGATCCAGCGCAGCCACGCCGGGCCGAGCGCCGCGGCGATCCACTGGCCGAGCGCGCCTGCGGCGGCGTGGTTCGCAAGGGTGGCGACGAGGATGCCGAGCACGATCGGCAGCGGCTTGCGGTAGCGCGCCGCGAGCACCAGCGCCAGCAGCTGGGTCTTGTCGCCGATCTCGGCGAGGGCGACGACGCCGGTCGACAGCAGGAAGGATTCCAAGGCTTCGCTCCAGGGCCGGCACCGACGCAGGACCACGCCGCTCCCCGGCCCGACCGGAGGCGGCATGGTCCAAGGTCTTGCCAGATCGGGACCGCACGCGCCATGGCCGGTCGGCCAAGTGTGTTGACGCGGGCCTCCGCGCGCGGCGCGGAGCGACTACTCCCCAGGGACGCCGCGGACGATAGCAGCAGCCGGTCGAGTCGCGTCTCAAGCGTTGAGACGGAGGGCCTCCAGCCTGCGCCCACCCGACCCGACCGGAGATGGCCCGATGGACTTTTTCGCCAAGCTGCCGGCGCGCCTGCGCCGCGCCCTGTGGACGTGGATCGCGCTGGCGCCGCTCGCGGCCGTGCTGCCCGTGCGCGACGCGGTCGGCCTGCTCGCCCATCCGGGTTTCTGGTGCGGGCTGCTGCCGCTGCTGGCGCTGACGCCGACGCTGGCACGCTGGCGCCCGGCGCGTCCGCAGCATCCGCGGCGGCGATCGGTCGGTGCGCAGGCGCGCCGCCGCAATCGTCTGTTCCGCAGCGAGCGCACCCGGCTCGCCGCCTGACAGCGCCTGCGTGCGGGAGCGGCCCGATCCCTTCGCCCGCCGCGCTCAGCTCTGGCGCTTCATCGACTGGAAGAACTCGTCGTTCGACTTGGTGTTCTTCATCTTGTCGAGCATGAACTCGATCGCCGCGATCTCGTCCATCGAGTGCAGCAGCTTGCGCAGGATCCAGATCTTCTGCAGCGCGTCCGGCGGCAGCAGCAGTTCCTCGCGGCGGGTGCCGGAGCGGTTGATGTTGATCGCCGGGTACACGCGCTTCTCGGCGATGCGGCGTTCCAGGTGCACTTCCATGTTGCCGGTGCCCTTGAACTCCTCGTAGATCACCTCGTCCATCTTCGAGCCGGTCTCGATCAGCGCGGTCGCGAGGATGGTCAGCGAACCGCCCTCCTCGACCTTGCGCGCGGCGCCGAAGAAGCGCTTCGGGCGTTGCAGCGCGTTCGCGTCGACACCGCCGGTGAGCACCTTGCCGGAGGCCGGCACGACGGTGTTGTAGGCGCGTGCGAGGCGGGTGATCGAGTCCAGCAGGATGATCACGTCGCGTTTGTGCTCGACCAGGCGCTTGGCGCGCTCGATCACCATCTCGGCGACCTGCACATGGCGCGCGGCGGGCTCGTCGAAGGTCGACGAGATGACCTCGCCGGTGCGCACCATGCGCTGCATCTCGGTGACCTCTTCCGGGCGCTCGTCGATCAGCAGCACGATCAGATGGCTTTCCGGGTGGTTGGCCATCAGCGCCTGCGCGACGTTCTGCAGCATCATCGTCTTGCCGGCCTTCGGCGGCGAGACGATCAGCCCGCGCTGGCCCTTGCCGACCGGGCTCATCAGGTCCATGACCCGCCCGGTGATGTCCTCGGCCGAGCCATTGCCGCGCTCGAGCAGGAACTTCTGCGTGGGGTAATAAGGCGTCAGGTTCTCGAACAGAACCTGGTTCTTCTTCGACTCCGGCGGCTCGTCGTTGATGTCGTCGACTTTCAGCAGCGCGAAGTAGCGTTCGCCTTCCTTCGGCGGGCGCACCTTGCCGCGGATGTAGTCGCCGGTGCGCAGGTTGAAGCGGCGGATCTGGCTCGGGCTGATGTAGACGTCGTCCGGGCCGGCGAGGTAGGAGGAATCGACCGCGCGCAGGAAGCCGAATCCATCCTGCAAGATCTCCAGCACGCCCTCGCCGTCGATCGAATCGCCGTTCTTGGCGTAGGCCTTGAGGATCGCGAAGATCACGTCCTGCTTGCGGGCGCGGGCGACGCCTTCCAGTTGCATGGCGTCGGCCATTTCCAACAGTTCTTCGACGGTCTTCCGCTTGAGTTCGGTCAAATGCATGGGGAATCGTGGCGAGGCGCCTAAAGGAAGGCTCGGGGGAGGATGGCGATGCGCGGAATGCGCGATGGGTCCGGCGACGCAGTGCGTCGAAGGGGCGTTGCGGGCTTGCGGTGCGAAGGGCGCTCCAGCCATGCCGGCGAGCGCGATGCGATCAAGCTAGCACGGTTTTCGCGACGAGGTCTAGCTGGCAGAGGCGGTGAGTAGCGAGTAGTGAGTTGTTCACCGAAGGGTCCGACCCGCGAGGGATGAAACGTGTCTGCTCCTTCCGGGCCGGAAGAGCGTTGGACGCAAAGGACGCAAAGGGGAAAAGAAAGGACGCAAAGGAGAGCGGATGCCGAATCGTCCGCCCGCTTCTGCTTTTCTTGCGTCCTTTGTGCCCTCAAACAGGCGCTGCGATCAGCGCGGGAACTCGGGGCCGGTTCTTGGTTTCTTCCCAGTGGTGAGTAGCAGCCGGTGTTGCGACTGTCTGCCGCAGGGAAAAGTGTGCGAACGGCTGGGGAAGCGCGGTTGGGATTGCAGTGCGGCAGCGGAGCAAGCTCCGCTCCACGTAGCGCTGAGCTTGCCCGGCGATTGCTGCGTAGCCAAGGACAAAGCAGCAGGGCAAGTACATGCCGGTGCCACGCGACCAGATCGCGCAATCACCGGGTGCTACTCACCACTCACCACTCACTACTCACCGCTTCCTCGTCAGATCACCTTGGCGACAAACTGCACGAGCTGGCTCTTGCTGATCGCGCCGATCTGGGTGGAGTGCACCGCGCCGTTCTTGAACAGCATGAAGGTCGGCAGGCCGCGCACGCGGAACTGCGCGGCGATGGACGGGTGGGCCTCGACGTTGAGCTTGGCCACCTTGAGCTTGCCGCCGAGCTCGCCGGCCAGTTCGTTGAGCAGCGGCTCCATGCGCTTGCAGGGCTCGCACCACTCGGCCCAGAAGTCGACCAGGACCGGCGTGTCCGACTTCAGGACCGCGGCTTCGAAATCGTTGCTGCCGAGTTGGGGGATGGCATCGCTCACTGCGGGACTCCGGAATTCTGGATGGACGCGACCTCAGGCCCGGCTGCGCGACGGCTGCAACCGCCGGGGGCATTTCAGGAAACGCTTGCATTTGCCGAGCTAACTTGCGGTCGGATGGGATAAACTCGCGCCCGCCAGCGGGCGCCGCTGGTGGCCTTCGTGCCCTCGGACCGCGCCCAGGCGCGCTCGTCGGGATGACCGAAGTGTGGTCACTCCGGCGTCTTATTTCAACCCGTGAGGTTTGACCCCGGGGCCGCCCGTCGGCCAGGAGGATGAGCACAAGGTGTTGAGAGAAAAGGATTTCCCGGGCTCGCCGGCGCTGGCGATTTCCGGACATTGCCGTACGCAAGGGGAGCCCGACGGGCGCCCGGCGGCGGCGTCACCACATGGATCGTAGGATGACCGACCGTACCCTGACCGACCTTGATTTCGACAGCCTCGGGCTGCACCCCACGCTGTCCGCCGGCCTCACCCAGGCCAGCTTCACCCGCCTGACCCCGATCCAGGCGCTCACCTTGCCCGAATCGCTGAAGAACCGCGACGTCGCCGGCCAGGCGCAGACCGGCACCGGCAAGACCGCCGCCTTCCTCGTGACCCTGATGCAGCGCCTGCTGACCCATGAGGCGATGGCCGAACGCCGCATCCAGGACCCGCGTTCGGTGATCCTCGCGCCCACCCGCGAACTCGCGATCCAGATCCACAAGGACGCGCTGCAGCTCGGCGGCCTCACCGGGCTGCGTTTCGGCCTGGTCTACGGCGGCGTCGACTACGACAAGCAGCGCGCGCAGTTCGCCGAGGGCGTCGACGTGCTGATCGGCACTCCGGGCCGGCTGATGGACTACTTCAAGCAGCACGTGTTCAGCCTGCGCGCGGTCGAGGTGGTGGTGCTCGACGAGGCCGACCGCATGTTCGACCTCGGCTTCATCAAGGACATCCGCTACATCCTGCGCAAGATGCCGGCGCCCGGCGAGCGCCAGGGCCTGCTGTTCTCGGCGACGCTCTCGCACCGCGTGCTGGAGCTCGCCTACGAACACATGAACGAGCCGCTGACGCTCAAGGTGGAGACCGATTCGGTGACCGCCGCGCGCGTCGCCCAGCGCGTCTACTTCCCGGCCAGCGACGAGAAGCTGCCGCTGCTGATCGGCCTGCTGTCGCGCATGGAGGCGCCGCGCACGATCGTCTTCGTCAACACCAAGCTCGCCGCCGAACAGGTGCATCTGCGCCTGGAGAAGCACGGCTGGCCCAGTGCGATCCTCTCCGGCGACGTGCCGCAGCAGAAGCGCCAGTCGCTGCTCGGCCGCTTCCAGCGCGGTGAGGTGGCGATCCTGGTCGCCACCGACGTCGCCGCCCGCGGGCTGCACATCCCCGATGTCAGCCACGTCTTCAACTACGACCTGCCGCAGGATTCCGAGGACTACGTGCACCGCATCGGCCGCACCGCGCGCTTCGGCGCCAGCGGCGACGCGATCAGCTTCGCCTGCGAGCGCTATGCGATCAGCCTGCCGGACATCGAGGCCTACATCGGCCAGCGCATCCCGGTGGAGCCGATCAGCAACGAGTTGCTGGCCGACGTGCCGCCGCTGCGCATCAGCCGGCCGCGCGACGCGGGCGGCAAGGGCCGTGGCGGCCCGCGCCGCGACGGTGGCCGCGATGGTCGCAGTGGACGCGGTGGCGGTGGCCGCAGCGGCGGTGGCGGAGATCGT
>JABAQR010000006.1 GCA_019187485.1 Lysobacterales bacterium
CGACCTGAACCAGCCACCGAGGAGGCAGACGCCCAACTCAAGCAGCCATCAACAGCCAACACCACCCCGCCTCTGACCGGCCAAGATAATTGTCGCCGGGCGGCCAAGATAGTTGACGCCGGACACCGGTGCGGGTGGCAAGGGATCCCGATGTACGCAGCCTCCGTCAGGCGAAGCTGAATCGGCGTTGCGGGGCAGGAACTCCAGGCGCTTAGCAGTCTCGAAGCGAGAGTGCTAAAATCCCGCCATCGAGGTGCGGGTGACCGCTGACCCAAACGGATTGAGGAGTCCACGATGAGCACTGCATTGGTTGCGAACAACCTGCCGATTCTTGGCACCGTCGGCAGTCTCGATTCCTACATCGGGGCGGTCAACCGGATTCCCATGCTTGCGGTGGAAGACGAGCAGGATCTGGCCCGCCGTTTCCGCGATGAGGGCGACCTCGAAGCCGCCCGCCAGCTGGTGATGTCCCACCTGCGCTTCGTGGTTCACGTTGCGCGCGGTTATGCGGGCTACGGTCTTGGCATCTCGGATCTGATCCAGGAAGGCAACATCGGCCTGATGAAGGCGGTCAAGCGCTTCGATCCCGGCATGGGCGTGCGCCTGGTGTCCTTCGCGGTGCACTGGATCCGTGCCGAGATCCACGAGTTCATCCTGAAGAACTGGCGCATCGTCAAGGTCGCCACCACCAAGGCCCAGCGCAAGCTGTTCTTCAACTTGCGCCGTGCCAAGACCCGCCTGGGCTGGATGAACGCGCAGGAAGTGCAGGCGGTGGCCAAGGACCTCGGCGTCGATCCGGCGACCGTGGTCGAGATGGAAGCGCGCCTGCAGGGTCAGGACGTCGCCTTCGACGCGCCGGTCGACGACGACACCGATGCGCGCCCGGCGCCGATCGCCTTCCTCGTCGATCAGGCCGCCAATCCCTATGAGAATCTGGAATCCACGGACGTTGGCGGCCACCAGTTGGATGTGCTCGCCGAGGGTCTCGAGAAGCTGGATGCGCGCAGCCGCGACATCATCAACCGCCGCTGGCTGGCCGAGCCGAAGGCCACGTTGCAGGAACTGGCCGACGAGTACAAGGTTTCCGCCGAGCGCATCCGCCAGATCGAGGCGGCGGCGTTCAAGAAGATGCGCGCGCTGTTCGCGGACTGAGCGATCGCCCGGTCGCCGGGCCACCAGGCGAACCCCTTGATATTCCGCGACGCCGCCCCACCCATGGGCGGCGTTCCTGCTTTTTCCGCGGTGCGCCGCAGCGTGCGATAATCACCGGCTCCGTGCGTCGCCGACGCTGAATCCCCCGTACTGCGCATCCGCGCCCCTCCGTTTTTCCTGAAGGACGACCCACCATGGCCAACGAAGACACCCAGAACCCCGGCGCGAACGGCAACGGCGGCGCCGAGGCCGGCCCGCAGCTCTCCGTGCAGAAGATCTACATCAAGGATTCGTCCTTCGAGGCGCCGGGCGCGCCGCACATCTTCCAGGAGCAGGGCCAGTCGCGCGTCGAGCTGAACCTGGGCCAGAAGGCCACCCAGCTCGCGCAGAACGTCTACGAAATCGTCCTCACCGTCACCGTGACCTGCAAGGTCGGCGAAAAGACGGCCTACCTGGCCGAAGTCCAGCAGGCTGGCATCTTCGGCTGCGTCGGCTTCGACCCGCAGCAGCTCGACATGGTGATCGGCACCTGGTGCCCGCACGTGGTGTTCCCGTACGCGCGCCAGGCGATCTCCAGCATGATCGAGCAGGGCGGCTTCCCGGCCTTCCTGATACAGCCGATCAACTTCGAGCAGATCTACGCGGACAACCTGCGCCGGCGCCAGCAGCAGGCGGCCGCCTGATCCAGGCCCGCCGTGGGCGGCATCGCGCGCATCGCGGTCCTCGGGGCCGGTTCCTGGGGTACCGCGCTGGCGGCGCTGCTCGCCCGCAACGGCCTCGACGTCCGTCTGTGCGGGCGTCGGCCGGATGCACTCGGCCTCCACAATGGCGTCTACGAGAATCCGAAGTACTTGCCGGGCATTGATCTGCCCGCCGGGCTTGCATACACCACCGATGCGGCGGCGGCGCTGGCCGGTGTCGATGCCTTGCTGCTGGTGGTGCCCAGTCACGCCTTCGCGCACGTGCTCAAGGAACTGCGGCCCCTGCTGCCGAACACGCTCACGGCCCTGGCCTGGGCGACCAAGGGTTTCGAGCCCGGATCGGGCGACTTTCTGCACGAGGTGGCCGACCGCATCGTCGGCGTGAACCTGCCGAAGGCGGTGGTGACCGGGCCCAGTTTCGCCCGCGAAGTCGCGCTCGGCCTGCCGAGTGCAGTGACCGTGCACTCCGACGACGATGCCTGTGCGCAACGCGTCGCAAAGGCTCTGCACGGTGCGAGCTTCCGCGCCTACAGCGGCAACGACATGCGCGGCGCCGAACTCGGTGGCGCGATGAAGAACGTGCTCGCGGTTGCCACCGGCATTTGCGATGGCATGCAGCTCGGCCTCAACGCCCGCGCCGGCCTGATCACTCGCGGCCTCAACGAGATGTTGCGCCTGAACCTGTGTCTGGGCGGGCGCGCGGAAACCATGATCGGTCTGGCTGGTTTGGGTGACCTCGTGTTGACCTGCACCGGCGATCTTTCGCGCAACCGTCGCCTCGGTCTGGCACTGGGGCGCGGGGTGTCGCTGGCGGACGCGGTGGCCGAGATCGGTCAGGTGGTCGAGAGCGTGCAGACCGCCGACGAGGTGATGCGCCTGGCGACGCGTCACGGCCTGGACCTGCCGATTTCTTCGCGAGTGCACGCCGTGCTGCACGGGCAAGCCACGCCCGCCGATGGCTTGAAGGCCCTGCTCGCACGCGACCAGAAGCCCGAGTATCCACCCGGACTGGGGCTGGGTTAGGCGGGCGCACCGCGACTTGGCTGCACGCGGGCGGTCTCGATCATCGGTCGCGCCCGCGCGGATCGCGGCCGAAGGCGCGCGCAGGTAGCGGTGCGCTGAACGAGTCCGATCAGTGGCGTACAGAAGTCAACGCGCCTTCAGTTCGGCTCGCGCAGGATTCCCGGCGAGCGTGATCGCACCGTGCCCGCGGTGGGTGCGGCGATCGCGGGATCTTGCGAGGTGGCTCATGGGTTCCCGTTCAAAGGCACTCTCGTTCTCGCTGCTTGCTCTGCTGGCGGCACCCCTGGTGCAGGCGCAGCTCCCGGCGACGCAGGCTCTACGGGTGAGCACCGCGCTGGCGTACGCTCACGAGGATTACGGATTCTGGCGCGAGCAGGTGCGCGTGGCCAGCCCGCAACGGCGCGCGCGGTGGAATGCGCCACCATCGGGCGCGGTGCGTGTCTATTACCGGCGATTCGACGCGCGCTGGCGCTGGCGCAGCGCACCGCGTCACCGCGTGATTTACACCTACTACCGCGGCGACCTCTGGTTCCTCGACCCGACCACCGGCTGGGCCTGGAGCGTCGATCGCTACGGCATCGTCTACACCGCCGATCCCTATCGCGGCTGGGTCTACTCGCTTGGCCCGCTGACCCGCTGGACCGCCGACCTGTTGTACTTCTTCGATCTCTACCGTTTCGACCGCGGCTACTGGTATTGCAGCGATTACGATTATTTCGTGGACCTGTGGGAAGGCCCTTCGCGGTATGGCTACTACAGTTACGACACCGCCTACACGAACTTGTGGGACTGGGAGCCATACTGGCGCTCGCCCACCTTCATCAGCTACAGCGATCGTTTCAGCGCCGTGTGGGTCGGTGAGATCCGACGCCACTACGACTACATCGAACGCAACCCGCATTACCGACGCGAAATGATCGACTCGGTCGGTCTGCCAGCGGTGCAGGCGGCACCACCTCGGCAGGTGTCGCCGCGCGCCGTTGCAACCTCCGCCTACTGGGAAGCGCGCGATCTGGCGGCAGCCGGGCTGGCGCCGCCTCCGCGCGGGCGCGATATCGGTCGCGGCTGGCAAGCCGGGACGATCGTCGACACCCGCGAGGCGCCGGCACGCGTGGTCGAGCCCGGCGCGCCCGCCCCGGGCTTCAACGCACCCTTCCCGGAGGGCAGCTACGGCTTGGGGGCTCGTCCGGGCGAGGTTGGACAGACGGGCGCCGGCTTGGGGCGCGGGCGCGACGGCGGTGGTGGATCGCCACCGACGGCGGAGCGTCCGCGCTTCGACCCACCGAGCCAGCCGCAGAAGGAACCCGAGTACCGGATGCGCGAGGCGCCGCGTTTCGAGGCGCCGCGCGAGGAAGCGCGCACCGAGCGTCCGCGCTTCGACCCACCGAGCCAGCCGCAGAAGGAACCCGAGTACCGGATGCGCGAGGCGCCGCGTTTCGAGGCGCCGCGCGAGGAAGCGCGCACCGAGCGTCCGCGCTTCGACCCACCGAGCCAGCCGCAGAAGGAACCCGAGTACCGGATGCGCGAGGCGCCGCATTTCGAGGCGCCGCGCGAGGAAGCGCGCACCGAGCGTCCGCGCTTCGACCCACCGAGCCAGCCGCAGAAGGAACCCGAGTACCGGATGCGCGAGGCGCCGCATTTCGAGGCGCCGCGCGAGGAAGCGCGCACCGAGCGTCCGCGCTTCGACCCACCGAGCCAGCCGCAGAAGGAACCCGAGTACCGGATGCGCGAAGCGCCGCGTTTCGAGCCTCCGAGCGAGCCGCAGAAGGAAGAACATGACGAGCGTTCGGCACGCGGCGCACTGGACAAGATCGGCCTTCTGTGGCCGCCGCAAAATCCACGCCACGTGGGCTGAAGAGCCGGCTGGAGATGGACCTCTCCAGCGGGTTTTCGGCCGCAAGTGGAAGCTGCGGTACGCTTCGCTTGTGCCGGCGACCCGAGACCGGTAACCAGGAATCCGCGCGTGTGCTGATCCGCTTCCTGCTGACCTTGCGTGCCTTTGGCCTCAAGATCGGGCTCAACGAGTTCCTGATGCTGCTCGAAGCGCTGAAGCTGGGGCATGCGCAGCTCAGCATCGAGGATTTCCATGCGCTGGCGCGCGCGGCACTGGTCAAGGATGAAGGCCTGTACGACCGTTACGACCGCGCTTTCGGCGCCTTTTTCGACGGCATCGCCAGCCATGTGCCCGACTGGCTGAAGGAAATCCCCGAGGATTGGCTGCGGCAGACCTTCGCGCGCGAACTGACCGACGAGGAGAAGGCGCGGTTGGCTGCGTTCGGGTCGCTCGACAAACTGCTCGACGAGTTGCGCAAGCGGATGCAGGAGCAGCAGGAACGCCACAGCGGCGGAAACCGCTGGATCGGCACCGGTGGAACTTCGCCCTTCGGACATGCTGGCTTTCACCCGCAGGGCGTGCGCATCGGCGGTCGCTCGCAGCAGGGGCGCGCGACCAAGGTCTGGGAGCAGCGTGAGTACCGGAATCTCGACGATGAGGTCGAACTCGGCCGCCGCAACTTCCAGATCGCGCTGCGGCGGCTGCGCAGGTTCGCGCGCGAGGGCGCGGCCGACGAACTCGATCTCGACGGCACCATCTCGGCTACGGCGCGCAACGCCGGCTGGCTGGACCTGCGGATGCGCCCGGAACGGCACAACGCCATCAAGATCCTGCTGTTCATCGATATCGGCGGCTCGATGGACGAGCACATCCGCGTCTGTGAGGAGCTCTTCAGTGCGGCCAGGGCCGAGTTCAAGCACTTCGAGCACTTCTACTTCCACAACTGCCTGTACGAGCGCGTGTGGCAGGACAACCGTCGGCGCTGGAGTGAATCCACGCCGACCCTGGAAATCCTGCATAAATATCCGTCCGACTATCACGCGATCTTCGTGGGCGACGCCAGCATGAGCCCCTTCGAACTGACTGAGGTTGGTGGCTCGGTCGAGGGCTGGAACGAGGAGCCCGGTGCGACCTGGCTCCAGCGTGCGCTCACCACCTGGCCGCGCTGCGTGTGGCTCAATCCCTGCGATCGCGAGCACTGGCACTACACCCCGACCATCGAACACATTCGCCGTCGGTTCGGTGAGCGCATGTACCCGTTGACCCTGGGTGGAATCGCTGAGGCGATCGAAGCCCTGAAGAAACCCCAACGGGTGCCGGAACCGATCTGAGATCACTGTGCCGGTTCGAGGCGAGCAGCTCGTTCCGGCGCCTCCCGACGGGGGTGTCATCGGGACTGGATGCACATCGGCTCACCGTCGGCATGACCGAGGTCAAGGTGCGAATCGCGGAAGTGTGCAGCAAGAGTGCTTGCATGCGTTGAAAAGTACGAATAAGATCGTTTCGTATTAAGAACACGAGCGAGCACGCGACTCCCCACGCGATTCGCCTGCGCCCATCCGTCGCTTCCGAACACCTTCATCATGCGCATCACGACCCATTTTTCGGGCGCCACCCAGTTCGGCGCCGCCCTCTCCCTCGCTCTGTGCTCGGCGGTCGGCAACGCCGACGATGCACCCGACGGCAGCGATGCGCGCACGCTGGACAGCGTCGTGGTCGAAGGCCAGCAGGCGAAGAAGGTGTCCTCGCCCAAGTACACGCAGCCCTTACTCGATACCCCGCAGACGGTCACCCAGGTGCCGCGAATGGTGATCGAGGACCAGAACCTGCTCGGTCTGCAGGACATCCTCGCCACCCTGCCCGGCATCACCTTCGGCGCCGGCGAGGGCGGTGGTGGCTATGGCGACAGCATCAACCTGCGGGGCTTCCCGGCGAACAGCGACATCACCGTCGACGGGCTGCGCGACAGCGCTCAGTACACCCGCAGCGACACCTTCAACGTCGAGTCCATCGAGGTCATCCACGGTGCCAACTCGGTGCACTCCGGCGCCGGCGCGGTCGGCGGCACCATCAACCTCGTCAGCAAGGTCGCCGGCGAGCGCGAGTTCAACCGCGTGCAGGCCGGCGTCGGCAGCGACCGCTACCTGCGCGGCACGGTCGACAGCAACTTCCTGCTCGGCGAGAGCGCGGCGTTGCGCCTGAACCTGATGCGCCACGAGAACGACCAGCCCGGCCGCGACGTCGACACCGCCGAACGCTGGGGCTTCGCGCCCTCGATCGCCTTCGGCCTCGGCAGCGACACCCGATTCACGCTGAGCTACCTGCGCCAGGAAGACGAGAACACCCCCGAGTACGGCGTGCCCTACTACAACGGTGGTCCGCTGCCGGGCGTCGATCCCTCGACCTACTTCGGCTACCGCAACGTCGACGTCCAGGAAATCGGGGTCGACAGCTTCACCGCACTTTTCGAGCACCAGTTCAGCGACAACTTCTCGCTGCGCAACATCACCCGCCAGGCAATCGTCGAGCAGTTCTCGCGGGTCGATCCGCCGCAGGGCACCTATTGCCTCGATACCGGCATCAACCCGGCCACCGGCGCCAGTTGCAATGCACCGGGCACCTACCAGCCGAGCGGCCCGCGCGGCACCACCCGCGACACCCGCAACGAGTTGCTGGTGACCCAGACCGATGTGCTTGCGCACTTCGACACCGGTGGCATCGCCCACGACCTCGTGCTCGGCTTCTCGCTGTCGGACGAGAGCTTCGCGCTCGATTCCGGCAATTCGCTGCGCAACCCCGACGGCAGCGTGGTGGCGCTGCCGCGCATGGACCTGTACCACCCGGACACCCGCTACACCGGTCCGGTCAACTTCATCCGCACCGCGCTGCAGCGCGGCGAGCTCGACAACCGTGCGGTCTACGCGCTGGACACCCTGAACTTCAACGAGCAGTGGCTGCTGAACCTCGGCGCGCGCTGGGAACGCAACGAAGGCACGCATCGCACCGATGTCGTCGCGCTGCCCTCGGCCGGCGGCGCGATCACCGCCGGGCCGGAACTGCGCAACGACGAGGACCTGTTCTCCTGGCGCGCGGGCCTGGTGTGGAAGCCGGCGCCGCACGCCACCGTCTACCTCTCGCGCGGCAATTCGAAGTCGCCGTCGAAGGCCAGCGTCAACGGCGCCTGCACCGCGCAGACCTGCGATGTGGATGCCGAGACCGCGGTGATCACCGAACTCGGCGGCAAATGGGATCTGTACGATGGAGCGTTGTCGCTGACCGCTTCGATTTTTCGCAATGATCGTCAGAACTATCGAGTCGCCGACCTCGGCAACCCGGACAACCCGAGCGGCGAGCAGCAGCTCGACGGGCGTGCGCGCGTGGACGGCCTTCTGCTCGGCGTCGCCGGACGCATCAACGAGCGTTGGGCGGTGTACGCCAACTATTCCCGCCTGGAGAGCGAGGTGCTGCAGGGCGTGTCTGACCGCCAGTCGGGGCTCGGCCTCGACTACACCCGTGGCGATCGATTGTTGAACACGCCGGAGGATTCCATCGGCTTGTGGACCGCCTGGGACATCGCTCCCGGCTGGCAGATCGGCTACGGCGCGAGCTACCTCGGCAAGGTCTGGCTGACCCAACACAGCGCGACCAATGTCGACGGCCCACTGGTCACGGCACCCGGCTACTGGGTGCAGCGCGCGATGGTCTCCTGGGAAGCCATCGACGACCTGCAACTACAGCTCAACCTCAACAATCTCGCCGACAAGGAGTACTACCAGCGCCCGCGCAACAATGGCTGGGCGGTGCCGGGCGACGCGCGCAATGCGACCTTGACCGCGACCTACGTATTCTGAGCGATCCGGCCCGGTGTCCGCGCAGTCGTCGCGGCCAGGGCCACCTCCGGGAAACGCCCATGCTGCTGCAACTCCCCGATGTGCTCGGCCCCGATGCGCTCGCGCACTGCAGCGAGCGCCTCGCAAACGCCGATTGGGCCGATGGCCGACTGACCGCCGGCTACCAGTCCGCGAAGGCCAAGGACAACCTGCAACTCGTCGAGCGGTCGCCGCTGGCGCGCGAGCTTGGTGCGCTGGTGCTGGACGCGCTCGGCCGCCACCCCAGCTTCTTCACGGCGGTGCTGCCGCGACACATCTATCCGCCGCTGTTCAACTGCTACCGCGGCGGCGGTTCCTTCGGCACCCACGTCGACAACGCGGTGCGCTACGACCACAGCGGCGCGCGCGCGGAGCCGGTGCGCACCGACGTATCGATGACCCTATTCCTGTCCGATCCCGGTTCCTACGATGGTGGCGAACTGCTGATCGAGGACACCTACGGCCTGCAGCGTGTGAAATTGCCGGCCGGGCACGCGGTGATCTATCCCGGGACCAGCCTGCATCGGGTCACGCCGGTCACGCGCGGCGAGCGCCTGGCCGCCTTCACCTGGATCCAGTCCATGATCCGCGACGCCGGCCAGCGACGGCTGCTGTTCGACCTCGATGTATCGATCCGTCTGCTGACGCGCGACCATCCCGAGCACCCGGCGCTGGTCAACCTGACCGGCAGCTATCACAACCTGCTGCGGCAATGGGCGGAGCTGTGAGCTCTGCACGGTCCGCATGAGTCCGAAGGCGCGCGCCGGCTGGCTCAAATTGCTGCATCGCTGGCACTGGATCAGTGCCGCGCTGTGCCTGGTCGGCATGCTTGCTTTCGCGATCACCGGAATCACGTTGAATCATGCCGGCCAGATCGGCGGAACGCCGCAGACCCGCAATCAGCGCGCCGAGTTGTCGTCGGAACTGCTCGCGTCCTTGCGCGCCCAGGTGGAGCGGGGCGGCGAGTTGCCGCCGGACGTCCGCACCGCCGTGTACGCGCGTTTCGGTCTTCGCCTGTCCGGTCGCAACGTCGAATGGTCGGCCGACGAAATATACGTCTCATTGCCGCGACCCGGCGGCGATGGCTGGCTGGCGATCGACCTCGCTTCCGGCGGGATGGAATACGAGACCACCGAGCGCGGCTGGATCGCCTGGTTCAACGATCTCCACAAGGGACGCCACACCGGCGCGGCGTGGAGCTGGTTCATCGATCTGTTCGCGATCGTCTGCCTGGTGTTCTGCCTGACCGGGCTGTGTCTGTTGCAACTGCACGCGCGTCAGCGCACCGCGACCTGGCCCACACTCGGTCTCGGCCTGCTGCTGCCCCTGCTGCTGATTCTGCTGCTCGTCCATTGATACCCGGAGCGTTGCCGATGAAACGTCTGGCCTGCCTGTCCCTGCTGTACGCCTTGTCCTGCAACCTGCCGGCGGCGACGCTTGCGGTCGAGGTCGAAATCCCGCAGATCGACGTCGCCGAATATCACCGGCCCTACGTCGCGGTGTGGATCGAGCGCGAGGACGGCGCCGTAGCCGCGAATCTCGCCGTCTGGTACCAGCAAGCGCGCGGCCAGAAACGGCCGCAGAAGGCCGGCGGTGGGACAGGATCGTCCGGTGGCCCGGGCCAGGGTTCCGGCGGCGGGGGCGAGAAAGGCAGCACCTGGCTGCCGGATCTGCGCCAGTGGTGGCGTCGCAGCGGGCGCACGCTGCGCCTGCCGGTCGACGGCGTCACCGGCGCCACCCGTCCGGTCGGCCTGCATACACTCGAGTTCAGCGATGCGCAGGCGCCGCTCAAGGATCTTGCGGCCGGCCACTACCGCCTGGTGGTCGAGGCGGTGCGCGAAGTCGGCGGTCGCGAACTGGCACGCCTGGCTTTCGACTGGCCACCGCAGGCCACCATCGAGAGCAGCGCCCATGGCCAGGCCGAACTCGGTCGCATCGCGTTGCGGCTGACGCCGTGAGTGGCCCATCCCCTTTTGTCGACGATGATCTCCACCACACAGGAACCCGGGTACTGCCCATGAAAATTTGTCTGGAATCTCTTGCGCTCGCCGCCCTGCTAGCGCTCGCGCCCGCCGCGCAGGCGCACAAAGCCTGGCTGCTGCCCTCCGCCACGGTACTCTCGGGCGACCAGCCCTGGGTCACGGTGGACGCGGCGGTCTCCAACGACCTCTTCTATTTCAACCATGTGCCCCTGCGTACCGAGAACCTGCACATCACCGCACCGGACGGCAGCGCGGCGACGCCGCAGAACCTGCACACCGGCAAGTACCGCAGCGTATTCGACTTGCAGTTGCAGCAGGGTGGCACCTATCGCATCGCCGTCACCAGCGCTGGCCTGATGGCGCGCTGGGAAGAGCGAGGCGAGCCGCGCGGCTGGCGCGGCAGCGCCGAGAACTTCGTCAGGGAAGTGCCGCAGGATGCCGAGAAGCTGCAGGTGACCCAGGCCAGCAACCGCATCGAGACCTTCGTCACCAACGGCGCCCCGAGCGAGGGCGCGCTGAAGCCGACGGGCGTTGGGCTGGAGCTGATCGCGGCCACCCACCCGAACGATCTGTACGCCGGCGAAACCGCAAAGTTCCGGATGACGATGGACGGCAAGCCGGCGGCGGGCGTGCGGGTCGAAGCGATCGCCGGCGGTACGCGCTATCGCGACGCGCTCCAGGAGATCGTCGCGACGACCGACGAGCAGGGGAACTTCAGCCTGAGCTGGCCGGCGTCCGGCATGTACTGGTTGCAGGCAGTGGTCCAGGACGATCAGGCCAGCCCGCCCGCGACCTCGCGTCGCGCCGCCTACGTGGCGACATTGGAAGTGCTGCCGCAGTGAACTGGCTGGCGCGCGCCGGCTGTGCGCTCGCCTTGCTGCTGCTGACGGCCTGTGCGAACCGGCCGCCGGCCGTGCAGCCGGCGCGGCTGAGCGGCGCCAGCATGGGCACCACCTGGAGCGCGAGTCTGGCGCCGGGGTACGCGAATGCGCACGTGCGGGCGCTGATCGAGGACGAGCTGGCGCGCCTGACGGCGCTGTTGAGCGCGTGGGAGCCGGACTCGGCGCTATCGCGCCTCAACCGTGGCAGTGGCGACTGGCAGGCGCTGCCGGCAGAACTCACGCAGGTGCTTGGCCACGCGCTGGAACTCGCGCGCACCACTGGCGGCGCCTACGACCCGAGCATCGCCCCGCTGGTCGCGCTGTGGGGCTTCGGCCCGGACGGCGCGCGCCGCTCGGAGCCGCCGAGTGCCGCCGACATCGCCGCCGCGCGTTCGCGCGTCGACTGGCGGCGCGTGGAGCTGGATGCCGCGCGGTCGCGTGCGCGCCTGCCGCCCGGGATGCAGATCGATGTCAACTCGCTCGGTCCAGGCTTTGCGCTCGATTGCATCGCCGCACGCCTGCGCGCTCACGGCATCGACGACTTCCTGCTCGAACTCGGCGGCGAATTGCTGGCCTCCGGCCGGCGACCGGACGGTGGCGACTGGCACGTCGCGGTCGAGCATCCACAACAGCCGATCGGCGCATACGACCTGGTGTTGCGCCTGCGCGCCGCTGCGCTCGGCAGCTCCGGCGGCTACCACAGCGGGTTCATCCACGCCGGCCGCCGCTATGCACACACTCTGGATCCACGCAGCGGCGAGCCGGTGCAGCACGCACTCGCGGCGGTGACCGTGCTCGCCGCCCACGCGATCGAGGCCGACGCGCTCGCTGCGGCGCTGCTGGTGCTCGGTCCGGACGCGGGCTGGGACTACGCGCGTGCGCACGGCGTGGCGGCCGTGTTTACCCTGCGCACGGGGGACGGCGGCTACCGCAGACGGTTGACTCCGCAAATGCGGGCTCACGTTGCCGCATGACCTGGTTGCGCGCGCGCTGGCCGGATGCGCTGCTGCTGGTCATGGTCGGTGCGCTCGCGGTGCTCGCGGGACTCGCTCAGACCCAGGGCCCGGTCCTTGCCGAAGGCGGTGCCCGCTGGCTGGCGGCCGTCGGCGCACTCGCGCTGTACGCCGGTGGCTGCACGTGGCTGATCCGGCGACGCCGCACGCCGCGGAATGTCAGTGCCGCGAGCCTCATCGGCCTGCCGGTGATCCACGCCAGCCAGACCGGCCACGCCGAACTGCTCGCCGAGCGCAGCGCCGCCAGTCTGCGCAGCGCCGGGATCGCCAGCTCAACGCTCGCGATCGATGCGGTGACGCCGGCGCAGCTCGCCGCCTGGCCGCGCGTGCTGCTGGTGCTGAGCACCACCGGCGAGGGCGATGCCCCGGACGTCGCCGCCGGATTCCTGCCTGCGCTCGAATCCGCTGCCCCGAGGCTGGTCGAGTTGCGCTACGGCCTGCTCGCGCTCGGCGACCGCGATTACGCGCAGTTCTGCGGTTACGCAAGGCGCGTCGATGCCTGCCTGCGCGGCGCCGGCGCGCAGCCGCTGTTCGACCTGATCGAGGTCGACGACGGCGATCCCGGCGCGCTGCGCCACTGGCAGCACCAACTGCGCGAGCTCGCGGACGCGCCCGAGCTGCCGGACTGGGAGGCGCCGGGGTACCAGTGCTGGCGCTTGCGGTCGCGCCGGCTGCTGAATCCGGGCAGCCTCGGCGGGCCGGTGTACCGCCTGGATCTGATTCCAGATAACGCCGCGCATCTCGCGTGGGAGGCCGGCGACATCGCCGAGATCGGTCCGCGCCACGCCGATGCGGCGGTGCGGGATTGGCTCGAGCGGCACGCACTCGACGGCGAGGTGTCCTGCCTTCGCGACGGCGAAACACTGCCGCTGCGCGTCTGGCTGGCACGTTCCCACTGGCCGAGCGACCTTGCGCCCGGCATCGCGGCGCAGACGTTGGTCGAGGCGCTGCAACCGCTGCCGCACCGCGAGTATTCGATCGCCTCGCTGCCCGCCGATGGCAGCCTGCAACTGCTGGTGCGGCTCGCGCGGCGTGCCGACGGCAGCCTCGGGATCGGTTCCGGCTGGCTGTGCGTGCAGGCCGCCGAGGGCGCACCGATCGCGTTGCGTGTGCGTCGTAACCGCGGCTTTCACGCACCGCCGGACGCACGGCCGCTGCTGCTGAGTATCCGTCCGACGTTCCCCATTGATGCAACGCGACGGCGTACCTGCTATGGGCTACCCGTCGCGTAGTTTCCAGTTCATCGGCAGCAGGCTGTCGACGTCCCGGTTGAGCGTCGTCGGCAGGCGCTCGAGGACGTCCGTCAGGTAGGCGAGCGGGTCGTGCCCATGGGCCTTGGCGGTCTCGATCAGGCTGGTGACGATGGCGCAGGCCTCGCCGCCGCGCTCGCTGCCGGCGAACAGCCAGTTCTTTCTTCCGACGGCAATTTCTCTGAGCGCGCGCTCGGCCGCGTTGTTGTCGATCGCGATACGACCGTCGTCCAGATAGCGGGTGAACACCGGCCAGCGCCTGAGCATGTAGCCGATCGCGCCGGCGGTCGGCGACTTCGGCAGCAGTTCGCCGAGCTTTTCCTTCAGCCACACCTGGAGTGCGTCGAGCCTGGGTCTGGCACGCTCCTCCCTCAAAGCCCGTCGCGCCTGCGCCGACCATTCCTTGCCTTCGCGCTCGATCTCGAACAACTCGCCGATCCGCTCCAGCGCCTCATGCGCCAGCACCCGTTGACCGTTCTTGTCCGCCAGCGCCGCGATGTCGAAGAACTTGCGCCGCGCATGCGCA
>JABAQR010000041.1 GCA_019187485.1 Lysobacterales bacterium
CACGGGCTTGGCAGCCGGCGCGGGCGCTGGCGTCGATGCGACCGGCGGCGCTGGCGTGGGCGTGTACTCGGCCTCCTGCGCGAGCGCCTCGGCATAGGCGCGCTCGATCACCTTCTGCGCGCCGCGACCGCCGTCCAGCGAGCAGGCACGCTCGCTCTCGATCGCCTCGCGCCCGGGATCGTCGAGCGGGGTCAGCGCGAGCACCGCGTCGTAATGCGCGATCGCGGCGTCGTGGTCGCCGAGGCCCTGCAGCACCAGCGCCAGCCACAGGCGCACGCGCGGATCGTTCTTCAGCGCCAGCGAGGTTTCGTAGTCGGCGCGCGCCGCCAGCAACAAGGTGCGCGAGTAGCGGTGGCCGGCGACGCCGGCGATCATGTCCGGATCGCCGGGATCGATCTTGCCGACGCCGAGCGCCGCCTGTTCGCGGTGCCAGTCGCCGCGCAGGGTCCACGCTTCGGGCTGGTGCGGATCGTGGCGCAGCGCCTGCTCGAGCGCGAACTCGGCCTCGTCGCGGCGGCCGTCGTGGGCCAGTTGCCGCGCCAGCAGCAGGTGCGCGCGCGCCAGTCGCGGGTCGATCTCGATCGCGCGCCGCAGCGCCGCCTCGGAGGAGTCCGCATCGGCCACCAGTTCGGCCCGCATCAGCCAGGTTGGCGCATGCGTCGGGCGCATCTCCAGCACGCGGTCGATGGCCTCGCGGGCCTCGTCCAGCCGCCCCATCGATTGCAGCACACGCGCGCGCTGCCAGTGCAGCGGCGCCTGCTCGGGATGCTCGGCGAGCAGGCCCTCGATCAGTTCCAGGGCGACCTCGACATCCCCATTGCGGAACTCCCGCGCAAAACGCTCCATCCGCTCGCGCGCACTCGCCTGATTCATCGCTGCGCCCCCGTTGCGATGGAGACAGGATAGCGGGGCACGGGGCAGGATGTGGGAGCGGGTTCATCCGGTGACCGGCACCCGCGTGCCCCGTGCTCGCAAGCTCGACGCCGCCGGCGTACCCTGCCCGGATCGCCATCGCCCCGGAGCCGCCATGTACGATCTGTCCGCCCGCGCCCAGGAAATCCGCGAGCGCCTGCTGGCCTTCATGCGCGAGGTGGTCGAGCCTGGCGAGCGCGACTACCACGCGCATGTCGCCGTCGACTCGCAGCGTTGGTCGATCCCGCCGGTCATGGAGGAGATGAAGCGCAAGGCCAGGGCCGCCGGGCTGTGGAACCTGTTCCTGCCGGACAGCCGCCACGGCGCCGGCTTGTCCAACCTCGATTACGCGCGCCTGGCCGAGATCATGGGGCGCTCGCTGATCGCCTCCGAGGTGTTCAACTGCTCGGCACCGGACACCGGCAACATGGAGGTGCTGCACCTCTACGGCAACGAGTTCCAGAAGAAGCAGTGGCTGGAGCCGCTGCTGGCGGGCGAGATCCGCTCCGGCTTCGCGATGACCGAGCCGGACGTGGCTTCGTCGGATGCCACCAACATCCGTTGTCGGATCCTGCGTGAGGGCGATGTCTACCGCATCAGCGGGCGCAAGTGGTGGACCACCGGCGCGCTCGATCCGCGCTGCCGCTTCTTCATCGTCATGGGCGAGACCAATCCCGAGGCCAAGCCCTACGCGCGCCAGTCGATGGTGATCGTGCCGCGCGACGCGCCGGGCGTGCGCATGGTGCGCCCGCTGACCGTGTTCGGCTACGACGACGCGCCGCTCGGGCACGCCGAGCTCGCCTTCGAGGACGTGCGCGTGCCGCTCGGCAATCTGATCTACGGCGAGGGCAAGGGTTTCGAGATCGCCCAGGGGCGCCTCGGCCCCGGCCGCGTGCACCACTGCATGCGCCTGATCGGCCTCGCCGAGCGCGCGCTCGAAGCGATGGTCGCGCGCGCCAGGTCCCGGATCGTGTTCGGCCAGCCGATCGCGCGCCACGGCATGGGCCAGGAGGCGATCGCGCTGTCGCGCGTGGAGATCGAGCAGGCGCGGCTGCTGACGCTGTCGACCGCGTGGGCGCTCGACAAGCTCGGCACCCGCGGCGCGCGCGACCGCGTCGCGATGATCAAGATCGCGGTGCCGCGCATGGCCTGCGCGGTGATCGACCGCGCCATCCAGGTGCACGGCGGCGCCGGATTGTCGTCCGACCACTTCCTCGCCCAGGCCTACGCCGGCGCGCGCTCGCTGCGGATCGCCGACGGCCCCGACGAAGTGCACCTGATGACGCTGGCGAAGATGGAGTGCGAACGCGGCTCGCATTGAGCCACGCACCTGGCGGCGGGCAGCTCATGCTGCACCGCAACACATATTGGGTTTGACGCGCCGGGCCCGAACCGCTAGATGTTCGCGGCCCGCGTGCGGCCGCCTGTTCGCGCCGGCACCAGACCTTCACTCCGGAGACGCGCGATGAGCGGCAAAGACATACACGACTGGACGCCACCGCCGCCGGGCGAGTTCCTCGGCCATCCACGGGCCTTGTGGAATCTGTTCGGCACCGAGTTCTGGGAACGCTTCATGTACTACGGCATGCGCGCGCTGCTCGCCGTGCACGTCGCCACCGCCTTTTTCGCCCACCTCGGCGACCAGGCCGCCTCCGAGGCCAGCAAGACCTACGGCGGCTACACCTCGATGGTGTACATGACCGGCATCCTCGGCGGCTACGTGGCCGACCGCATCCTCGGCTATCAGCGCTCGATCATGCTCGGCGGCGTGCTGATGGCGATCGGCATGTTCATGCTGATGAGCCCGGACCTGACCAGTTTCCTGATCGGCCTGTCGGTGATCGTGGTCGGCAACGGGTTGTTCAAGCCGAACATCTCGACCATGGTCGGCAAGCTCTACCAACCGGGCGATGCGCGCCGCGATTCCGGCTTCACGATCTTCTACATGGGCATCAACGCCGGCGCCTTCTTCGCCCCGCTGGTGTGCGGCTACATCGGCGCGAAATACGGTTTCCGCTGGGGTTTCTTCTCCGCTGCGGTCGGCATGCTGCTCGGCCTCGTGGTGTTCCAGATCTACAAGGAAGTGCTCGGCCATGTTGGCACCGCTCCGAAGGATCGCAACGGCGCCTCCTCGATGATCCAGGTGGTCATCGCCGCCGCGCTGCTGGTGGTGCCGGTCTACTTCCTGCTCAGCAAGAGCGATGTGCTCGGCATGCTGCTGATCGCGATGATGCTGGCGCTGGTCGCCTACTTCATCTGGAGCGGCATCCAGAGCGGATCGAAGGAGCAGCTGCACCGCTACATCGCGATGCTGATCCTGTTCGCCGCGAACATCCTGTTCTGGGCGCTGTTCGAGCAGGCCGGTTCCTCGCTGAACTTCCTGGCACGCGACTACGTCAACATGCCGACCGTGTTCGGCTTCGACGTGCCCTTCACCTGGTTCCAGTCGGTCAACCCGATCTTCATCATGCTGCTCGCGCCGGTGTTCGCCGCGATGTGGCCGGCGCTCGATCGCGGCAACTGGAACCCCTCGATCCCACGCAAGTTCGGCTACGGGCTGATCGGCGCGGCGGTCGGTTTCTACATCCTGGTGTTCGCCATCGAGCACGCGGTCGGCGCGAACGGCAAGATCAGCTGGCTGTGGCTGACCCTGACCTACCTGATCCACACCATGGGCGAGCTGTGCCTGTCGCCGATCGGCCTCGCCATGGTCACCAAGCTCGCGCGCCCGCAGGAGACCGGTCTCGCCATGGGCGGCTGGTTCCTGTCGATCGCGATGGCCAACTTCGTCGCCGGACGCATTGCGGCGATCGCGACCGCGGGCGGCGGCGGTCACGACGAGGCAGCCGGATCGCTCGTGCAGTACGCCGGCGTGTTCTGGCAGTTGTTCCTGCTCGGCATTGTGATCGCCGCCGTGTACTTCCTGTGCGCGCCGCTGATCAACCGGTTGATGCACGGGGTGAAATAGTTGAAGCAGTGAGTGGTGAGTGGTCCGCGCGGCGTTGCCGCGCTCAGTGGTGAGTGGCAACGACCTGCCGCTCTCCGCTTCTGCCACTCACCACTCACTCGACCCGCGAGCGGTACGGACGTGACAGTGACCTCCAGCAACCAGAATTTCATCCCACCCCCGCCCGGCGAGTTCATCGGTCATCCACGCCCGTTGTGGATGCTGTTCGGGGCTGAGTTCTGGGAGCGCTTCGCCTATTACGGCATGCGCGCGCTGCTGGCGGTGTATGTCGCCAGCACCTTCTTCAGCCTGCTGCCGGAGGGCGAGGCCAAGGCGCAGGCGAGCCTGACCTATGGCGCCTACACCGCGCTGATCTACGCCACCGGGTTGTTCGGCGGTTTCGTCGCCGACCGCTACCTTGGCTACCGCCCGTCGATCCTGCTCGGCGGCGGGCTGATGGCACTCGGCCTGTTCCTGCTGCTGATCCCCGAGTTGCACTGGTTCCTGATCGGCTTGTCGGTGATCGTGGTCGGCAACGGGCTGTTCAAGCCGAACATCTCGGCGATGGTCGGCCAGTTGTATGCGCCGGACGATGCACGCCGGGACTCCGGTTTCACCATCTTCTACATGGGCATCAATGCCGGCGCGATGATTGCGCCGCTGATCTGCGGTTCGATCATCGGCAAGTACTTCGGCCTGAAGTGGGGCTTCTGCGCCGCGGGCCTGGGCATGATCCTGGGTCTGGTGGTGTTCCACTGGCTGACTGGCTGGCTCGGCCACATCGGCGCTGCGCTGCAGCCGGCGGAGAGCCTCAACCGCCTGTTCAAGGTGGCGCTCGGCTGCGTCGCGGCGGTGCCGGTGGTCTATCTGATGTTGAGCCAGGCGAAGATGGTCAGCTTCATCCTGATGGGTCTGTTCGCGCTGCTGACGGTGTATTTCGTCGCCAGCGGCGTGAAGAGCGGCGACCGCGCGCAGCTGGACCGCTACATCGCGATGCTGCTGCTGTTCCTCGCCAAGATCGTGTTCTGGGGCATGTTCGAGCAGGCCGGGTCCTCGCTGAACTTCTTCGCCAAGGACCACGTCAACGCGCCCTTCGACTTCTCCGCTTTCCAGTCCTTCAACCCGGCCTTCATCCTGCTGCTCGGGCCGGTGTTCGCCTGGGCCTGGCCGCGGCTGGAAGCACGCGGGCTGAATCCGTCCATCCCGCGCAAGTTCGCACTCGCGCTGATCCTGGTCGCCGTCGGCTTCACCACCCTGGTCTGGGGCATCGGCAACCTGGTCGGTCCCGACGGCAAGCTGCCCTGGGAGGTACTGGCCTTCGCTTACCTGATCAACACCATGGGCGAGCTGTGCCTGTCGCCGATCGGCCTGTCGATGGTGACCAAGCTCGCCGCGCCCAAGGATGTGGGCATGGCGATGGGCGCGTGGTTCATGTGCACCGCGATCGGCAATTCGACCGCCGGTCACGTCGCCGCGGTGGCGGTCAGTGGCAACGGCGCCACCGGCCTCGACCAATACGCCGCCACCTACACCCTGATCGCCTACGCCGGCTTCGGCCTCGGCGCCGTGCTGCTGTTCGGCGCGCCGCTGGTCAACCGGCTGATGCATGGAGTGAAGTGAAGCGATGAATGGTCCGCGCGGCTGCGCCGCGCTCAGTGGTGAGTGGTGCGTGGCAGAAGCGCGCCCCGCCGCCGCTTTTGCCACTCACTACTCACTACTCACCACCCACTGCTTCATCCCCAGATCCTTCCCGGTCAGTAACAGCCCCACGCCCGCCGTGGTCAGCTTGTCGAGGATGCCTTCCAGCGCGACGCGTTCCTTCGGACTCAGCGCCGACAGCAGGCGTCGCTCGCAGGCGAGCGCCAGCGGCACGATCTCCTCGTAGGCGCGGCGTCCGGCGAGCGTGAGATTGAGCACCGAGCGACGACGATCGAGGCGGTCCATCTGGCGGTCGAGGCGACCCGAATCCACCAGCTCGGCGACCGCGCGGCTGACCGCGACCTTGTCCATGCGCGTGCGCTCGGCCACTTCCACCGCCGACAGGTCCGGGAAGCGCCCGAGCACCGCCAGCACCCGCCACTGAGTCACATTGAGGTTGAAACGCTCCCCATAGAGCGTTGCCAGCGCCTCGCTGACGGTATTCGACAGCACCGACAGCCGATAGGGCAGGAAGCGTTCGAGATCGAGGGTGGGCGGTGGCGTCGATTTGGGCATGGCGAGGGAAGCGGTGAGTAGTGAGTGGTGAGTAGTGAGTAGCAGGAGCGGCGGGACAGCGGGGCGGCGAGCTTTTGCCACTCACTACTCACCACTGAGCGCGGCGCAACCGCGCGTACCACTCACTGCTGTCGTGCTGCACCGCCAGATGCAAACGTTTCAGATGAAACTATAATGAGCGCTCCCATCCCGCAATCTGCGGTGCAGCAATCGCGCACGGAGACCCGCCATGAACGCAGTCGCAGAGGCCGCAGCCTCGCCCACCGGCATGCCGAATCCACTCGGCATCCACGGTTTCGAGTTCGTCGAGTACGCGGCGCCGGAGGCAGCGCTGTTGCATGAGTTGTTCCGCAAGATGGGTTTCACCGCGGTGGCGCGCCATCGCGAGCGCGCGATCACCCTGTACCGCCAGGGCGAGGTCAACTTCTTGATCAACGAGGAACCGGGCTCCTTCGCCGCCGATTTCGCGGCGCAGCACGGGCCCTGCGCCTGCGGCTTCGCGATCCGCGTGCGCGACGGCGAGGAAGTCTGCGCCGAGGTGGTGGCGCGTGGCGCCGAAGTCTTCACGCACAAGCCGGAGACGCGCGCGGTCGACGCGCCGGTGATCAAGGGCATCGGCGACTGCATGCTCTATCTCGTCACCGACGGTGTCGATCCCTTCGCCGAGGACTACGTGTTCTTCGACGAGGTCGAGCGCGAGCCGGTGGGCTTCGGCCTGACCTTCATCGATCACCTGACCCACAACCTGCATTTCGGCAACATGAAGAAATGGGCGGACTACTACGAACGCCTGTTCGGCTTCCGCGAGATCCGCTACTTCGACATCAAGGGCGCCAAGACCGGTCTGGTGTCGAAGGCGATGACGGCGCCGGATGGCATCGTGCGCATCCCGTTGAACGAGTCCTCCGATCCCAAATCGCAGATCAACGAGTACCTCGATCAGTACCGCGGCGAGGGCATCCAGCACATCGCCTGTTTCACCGACGACATCTACGCCACGGTCGAGGCGATGCGCGCGCAGGGCGTGAGCTTCCTGCACACCCCGGACACCTATTACGAGGTGATCGACCAGCGCATCCCGAACCACGGCGAGGACGTCGCGCGGATGGCGAGGAACCGCATCCTGATCGACGCCGATCCGGAGACGAAACAGAAGAAGCTGCTGCAAATCTTCACCGAGACCAACATCGGCCCGATCTTCTTCGAAATCATCCAGCGCAAGGGCAACGAGGGCTTCGGCGAAGGCAATTTCACCGCGCTCTTCGAGTCCATCGAGCGTGACCAGATGCGGCGGGGCGTGCTGTGAGTCTTCACGAGGGCACGAGGGTGCGAGGGCACGAGGGCACGTAGAAGCCGAGGCTCGCACCGAGTCGCTTTTACGTGCCCTCGTGCCCCCATGCCCTCGTGCCCTCCCAATTCGCCATTCGGAGGTCACAGAACATGTCGAAGAAATGGATCGGCGTTTCCCGCATCGAGGGTCGTGCCTCGCGTCAGGCGCACTGCGACCTGCCCGAGGGCAGCTACGAGCGCGAGATGGGCAAGGAGGGTTTTTTCGGTCCGGCCTGCCACATGTACCACGCGCACCCGCCGACGGCGTGGATCCACTTCGAGGGCCCGTTGAAGCCGCGCGCCTTCGACACCAACAAGTTTCCAAGTCATGGCGATTCGCCCTGGCGCGCCCATGAGCTCATGCACAACGCCCATTGCCGGATGCGCGCCTGGCGCTGCGCGTCCTCGATGGACCATCTGGTGCGCAACGCCGATGGCGACGAACTGCTGTTCGTGCACAACGGCGCCGGGCACCTGTTCTGCGACTACGGGCACCTGGTCATCGAGGCCGGCGATTACATCGTGCTGCCGCGTTCGACCACCTGGCGCCTGGAAGTGACCAGCCCGCTCGATTTGCTGCTGATCGAAGCGACCAATTCCAGCTACATGTTGCCGGACAAGGGCCTCGTGGGTCCGCACGCGATCTTCGATCAGGCGATGCTGGACGCGCCGGCGATAGACCCGTTGTTCCAGCGCCAGGTGCAGGGCGAATGGCGGGTGGTCATCAAGCGCAGCAATGCACTGACCACGATGACCTTCCCCTTCAATCCACTGGATGCGGTCGGCTGGCATGGCGACTTGTTTCCGGTGCGCATCAACGTCAAGGACATTCGTCCGCTGATGTCTCACCGCTACCACCTGCCACCATCGGCCCACACCACCTTCGTCGCCAACCGCTTCGTCGTCTGCACCTTCGTCCCGCGCCCCTTCGAGACCGATCCCGGCGCGCTCAAGATCCCGTTCTTCCACAACAACGACGATTACGACGAGGTGATCTTCTACCACCGCGGCGAGTTCTTCAGCCGCGACAACATTCATCCCGGGATGATCACCTTGCACCCCTGCGGCTTCACCCACGGCCCGCACCCGAAGGCGCTGACGCGCGCCTTGCGGCAGACCAAGGAATCCACCGACGAGTACGCGGTGATGATCGACACCCGCGATGCACTCGAAGTGAGCGAGCCCGCCCGCAGCATCGAGTGGCAGGACTACGTGGATTCGTGGAAGGGCGGGTGAGTCGCGCAGTGGGAGCGCCCGCCCCGCGAGGAATGAGATGCCAGCGGTGGCAGGCAACGAATTGAGCGCGCAATGGGTTGATTTCACGAGCCATTGACGGACTCGTCCGGTTCCAGTCGATTTCTTCCGGGCGCACGGATGGGCGCGGTCGGCGACCGCATGCTGTATGCATTTTCGAGCCATCGGCGACGCCGGTTGGGTTTCGTCCGAGCACGAGTCTTGCGAGCACTCGTCCTGGGCTGACTTTGCCCTCGTATCGCCCGAACTGAGCAGCGGGTCTCGTTGCCATCGATCGCCATTTCAATGGGGTGGCTCGTCTCCATGCGCATGAGTTTTGACCTGTTACTCGCCAATTCAATCACTTAGGAGCCTTTCCTAGAATTATCCTTACATTCGTTAAGTCCTTGTCCTGCAAGGATTTTTCCTTGACCGGTCGAATGTCTGCCTCTAGAGTGGTAAGAGTTGGTGAAAAGTGGGTTTTTGTGGAGACAGAGCGGGTGTTCTACGGCGAGTCCACCGTGGCGATCGACGACAAGGGGCGGCTTGCCATCCCGACGTCCTATCGTGAACCGTTGTCGGCGCTGTGCGGCAATCGCCTGGTCATCACCTACAACCCCTTCGAACGCGAATGCCTGTGGCTGTTCCCGCAGCCGGAATGGGAGCGCACGCGCGATGCGGTGATGCAGTTGTCGAGCTTCAACGCCGCCCACCGCGACCTCCAGCGCAAGCTGGTCGGCGCCGCGGCGAAGGTGGAGCTGGATGGCAACGGCCGCATCCTGCTGCCGCACACGGCGCGCCAGGTGGCGGCCCTGCAGAAGCAGGGCGTGCTGCTCGGCATGGGCGCGCGCTTCGAGCTGTGGAGCGAGGCCGCGCAGCGTGCGCGGCTGGAACTCCCCATCGACGACAAGGACATCAGCGACGACATGCGGCAACTGCGCTTCTGAGGGCTTCCGAAGATGACGCAGGCGCTGACAACGAGGGCGGCGGGCATGGGCGGCGCCCACCAGCCGGTGATGCTGGAGGCGGCGCTGGAAGCGCTGGCGGTGCGGCCGCAGGGCCGTTATGTGGACGCGACCTTCGGCCGCGGTGGACACAGCCGGGCGCTGCTGGAGCGGCTCGGCGGGGAGGGGCGGGTGCTGGCCTTTGATCGCGATCCCGAGGCAGTCGCTGCCGGCCGTGTGTTGGCGGATGCGGACACACGCTTCGAGATCCACCATCGCAATTTCGGCGACCTCCGTGCGGAGCTGCCCGAAGCGAGCGTCGACGGCATCCTGTTCGACTTTGGCGTGTCCTCGCCCCAGCTCGATCAGGCCGAGCGCGGCTTCTCCTTCCTGCGCGACGGCCCTCTGGACATGCGCATGGACCCGCAGGGTGGGCCGAGTGCGGCGCAGTGGCTGGCGCAGGTCCCGGAGGCGGAACTGGCGCGCGTGCTCGCCGACTACGGCGAGGAGAAGTTCGCGCGGCGGATCGCGCGTGCGATCGTCGCCCGCCGCGTCGAGCAGCCCTTCGAGCGCACCGCCGACCTCGCCGAGTTCATCGCCGCGCAACTGCCGCGCAGCCATGACGGCATCCACCCGGCGACGCGCAGCTTCCAGGCGATCCGGATCGCGGTCAACGACGAGCTGCGCGCGATCGAACATGGACTCAACGCCGCGCACGACCTGCTCGCGGCGCATGGCCGGCTGGTGGCGATCAGCTTCCATTCGCTCGAGGACCGCCTGGTCAAGCGCTACATCCAGCAGCGCGCGCGCCCTCCCCAGGGTTCGCGTCGGCTGCCGCCGCGGGCAGCCGCGGCCTGCACGCTGCGCGACCTCGGCAAGCGCCGCGCCGACGCCGCCGAAATCGCCGCCAACCCGCGCGCCCGCAGTGCGGTGCTGCGTGCTGCCGAGCGTATCCGATGACCTTGGGCCGGATCCTGTTCGGGCTGATGTTGGCCGCCGTGCTCGGCAGTGCCATCGCACTCGTGTACGCGCGCCATCAGAACCGCCAGCTTTTTTTCCAGATGGAGAAGCTCAACGCCGAGCGCGACGAGCTGAACATCGAGTGGGGCCAGCTGCAACTGGAGCAATCGACCTGGGCCGACGCGCACCGGATCGAACAGGTCGCCACCAGCGAACTCGGCATGCGCTTCCCGAAACCGCAGGAAATCGTGGTGATCGCTCCATGAAGCCGCGCCTGCGTCCGCCCAACTATCGCTTGCGCCTGCACGTGGTCGTGATGGTGCTGGCGCTGGCCGTGACCGGGCTGATCGGCAAGGCGCTCGCGGTGCAGATCCTCGGCAAGGACTTCTACCAGCGCCAGGGCAATGCGCGGCATCTGCGCAAAGTCGCGATCCCGGCTTACCGCGGCACCATCAGTGATCGCAACGGCGAGCCGCTGGCGGTGTCCACGCCGGTGGCCTCGTTGTGGGCCGAACCGGCCGAACTGCTTGGCGAGGGTCGGTCGCGATTGCCGGAACTGGCAGGCGCCCTGGGAATCGGCGAGGAACCGCTGCTGCAGCGCCTGGTGCAGCGCGCCGACAAGGAATTCGTGTACCTCAAGCGCCACGTCAGTCCGGACGAGGCCGCCGAGGTCATTGGCCTCGACATCCCCGGCGTGCACGCGCAGCGCGAGTTCCGCCGCTACTACCCGGCTGGTGAAGCGCTCGCGCACGTGATCGGTTACACCGACATCGACGACGTCGGTCAGGAGGGTCTGGAACTGGCCTTCCAGGACTGGTTGGCCGGCAAGCCGGGCAGCAAGCGCGTGCTCCAGGACAGCCGCGGGCACCGGGTGGAGGACATCGACCTGATCGAAGCGGCGCAGCCGGGCAAGGACCTGCAACTCAGCATCGACCGCCGCATCCAGTACCTCGCCTGGCGCGAGCTCAAGGCGGCGATCACCGAACACGGCGCCTCCTCCGGTTCGGTGGTGATCATCGACGTGCCCACGGGAGAAGTGCTGGCGATGGTCAATCAGCCCAGTTACAACCCGAACCAGCGCGAACGCCAGCGTGGCGGCACGGTGCGCAACCGCGCCGCCACCGATGTCTTTGAACCCGGCTCGACGATCAAGCCTTTCACCATCGCGGCGGCATTGGAGAGCGGCAAGTTCACCGCGCAGACCAAGGTGGACACCGCACCCGGCCAGATCGCGATCGGCACCTATCTCGTCAAGGACATCCGCAACTTCGGTCTGCTCGATGTGACCGGCGTGATCACCAAGTCGAGCAATGTCGGCTCGATCAAGATCGGCCGCGAGCTCGACAGCGAAGCGCATTACGACGTGTTGCGTCGCTTCGGCTTCGGGGCCATCACCGGTTCGGGTTTTCCCGGCGAATCGCCCGGCGTGCTGCCCGACCATCGCCGCTGGGGCCCGGTCGAGAAGGCCGCGCTGGCCTACGGTTATGGCCTTTCGGTGACGCCCTTGCAACTCGCCAACGCCTACGCCGCGCTCGCCAACGGCGGGCGCATGCGCACGCCGACCTTCGTCAAGGGCGGCGCCTATCCGGAGGCCTCGGTGATCGACCCGATGCTCGCCGAACAGGTGCTGGCGATGCTCGAGACGGTCACCGGCCCGGCTGGCACCGCACGCCAGGCGGCGGTGCCCTACTACCGCGTCGGCGGCAAATCCGGCACCTCGCGCAAGGCCGGCGGTGGCGGCTACCAGGACAAGCGCTACATCTCGCTGTTCGCGGGCATCGCACCGGTGTCGGCGCCGCGCCTGGCCTGCGTGGTCGTCATCAACGACCCGCGCGGCAGCGCCTACTTCGGCGGCCTGGTGGCGGCGCCGGTGTTCGGGCGTGTGGTCGGCGGCGCTTTGCGGCTGATGGACGTGCCGCCGGACAGCCCGCTGCTGCTGGAGGCCGCGCGCAGCGTCGAGGAGGAGATCGAAGCGGCGGCCGAGGCGGTCGGGGAGCCGGCGCCGCCATGAGCGAGACCACGCTCGCAGACCTGCTCGCTCTGGTCGGCCTGCCGGCAGACGTCGGGGCCGCCGCCATCCCGGTGCGGGGGGTCGCGTTGGATACCCGCGAGCTGCGCCCCGGGGATGTGTTCCTGGCGCTGCGCGGCGCGCAGGATCATGGTTATCGGCATGCAGGCAGTGCCGTCGCATGCGGCGCCGTCGCGGTGCTCGCCGAGGCACCGCTGCCGGGCGAACTGGCGTTGCCGGTGCCGGTGTACGTCGCGCCGGACTTGCGCAGTCGGCTTGCACGGTTCGCCATGCGGGTCTATCGCAGCGCGGATGCGCCACCGGTGATCGCCGTCACCGGCACCAACGGCAAGACCTCGTCGGTGCAGTTCATCGCCGCAGGCGCCGCCCTGCTCGGGCGCCGCCCCGCGACCCAGGGCACGCTTGGCGCCGGTCCACTCGGGCAGCTTGCTCCGGGTACGCGGACCACCCCGGATGTCTGCGCCAATCATCGCTTTCTGGCCGACATGCGTGCCGCAGGCTGCGACCTCGTCGCGATGGAAGTGTCCTCGCACGCGCTGGTGCAGGGCCGCGTCGATGGCCTGCGCTTCGATGTCGCCGTCTACACCCAGCTCAGCCGCGACCACCTCGATTACCACGGCGACATGCAGGCCTATTTCGAGGCCAAGGCGCGACTGTTTGCCTGGCCGGGCCTGCGCCACGCGGTGATCAACCTCGATTGCCCCCGGGGCCGCGAACTGGCGCGGCGAAGCACGGCGCCGGTGACCGGCTACAGCGCGCGCGGCGAGTCCGCTGCCGCGCTCGCCGCCGAGGACGTCGAACTCGGCCACGCCGGCATCGGCTTCACGCTGCGGCTGCACGGCGAGCGCCGGCCGCTGCGCAGCCCGCTGCTCGGTCGCTTCAACGTCGACAACCTGCTGGCTGCCTGCGGGGCGCTCTCCGCGCTCGGCGCAGACATCGACGCGCTGGCGCGGATCCTGCCGCAACTGCAGCCGGTGCCCGGGCGCATGAACCGCCTCGGCGGCGGCAAGCAGCCGCTGGTGGTGGTCGATTACGCGCACACCCCGGATGCGATCGAGAAGGCGCTCGCGAGCCTGCGCGAACACGCGCCGCGGCGGCTGGCGATCGTGTTCGGCTGCGGCGGCGAGCGCGACCGCGGCAAGCGTCCGCTGATGGCGGCCGCGGCCCAGGCCGGCGCCGACGAGGTCTGGCTGACCGACGACAACCCGCGCGGCGAGGACGGCGATGCGATCGTTGCCGAGACCCGCGCCGGCTTCGCGCGCCCGCAGGCGGTGCGCATCGAACGCGACCGCCGCCGCGCCATCGCCGGCGCGACCGCGCCGGCCGCCGCCGGCGACATCGTGCTGATCGCCGGCAAGGGCCACGAGGCCTACCAGGAGATCGCCGGCCGCAAGCTGCCCTTCGACGACCGCGAGGTCGCGGCCGCCGTGCTGGCGGGGAGGGCGGCGTGATGACGGAGCCCGGCATGAACGCCCTCGCCTCC
>JABAQR010000076.1 GCA_019187485.1 Lysobacterales bacterium
CCGCATGAACCAGATCAGGGAGCCGAGCGAAGGGCGAGCCAATGTGCGAGACGACCGCCAACGGAAACCCGATCAGGCTGCCGAAGCAAAAACCGGCGGGGAAGAATGGCCGCTGTCGGACGGATACCGCGCGCCTTGTCGATGCCCTCGTTGATGTCGAGCGCCGCGTAGCTGGGCGTGAAGTGGACCGCCAGCAGGTAGCGGCTGTAGTAATCGATCACCGTGACTGCGTACCACCAGCCCTCACCCGGAATGTGGATGTAGGTGACGTCCGCCTGCCACAGTGCATTCGGTCGGGTCGGCAGCAGCTCGAACAACTTGCTGGCCTGGTGCAGCTCGGCCAGCGTGGCTTTGCGCGTCTGGAACAACTGGTCGGCCTGAAACACCCGGTGCACGAAGCGCGTGCTGACGGCTGTCCCCGCGCGTCGCATGACCACCGCCAGCCGCTTGTAACCCCACCACGGGTAGCGCGCGGCAAATGCCACCACGCCTTGACGCAGGCTCGCATCCAGCTCTCGCTTCGGTGGCCCGCGGCGGTTCGCTGGTGCCGTTGGCGACTGGCCGGCAAACCAACTCGACGGCGCAATGCCGACCGCCTTCAGGATCGGCTTCAGCCGCGCGCCCGGATGCTCACCCTGTTGCTGCTGGATCATGGCCCGTACCTCCGCAGTCAGGGGGACGGGCCCGAGAGCTTTTTTAGGATGCGATTGGCGATCGTCAGTTCCCCGATGACCTGATCGCGCGACTCGATCTCGCCCTTCAGGCGCGCCATCTCCCGCGCCTGCTCATGCTCCGGGGCCTTGCCCGCCAGCCCCAGCTTCCCGGCGCTGATGAACTCATCCCGCCAGCGATACAGCGACTGCTCGCTGACCCCAAAGCGCCGCGCCAGCTGCGGAACCGGCGCCTCCCGCCGCAACAACGCCATCACCGCCTCTGCCCGTTGTTCTTGCGTCAACTCCGACTTCTTCGGCATGTCCTGTCCTCCAGTGCTTGACTAACATTGCACCGGGTCCAGGAAACCCAAAGCAAGACAAAGCTGGCGACGTGCATGGGCCATCGAGAAACGCATGGGCTGGAAAGATGGCGCACCACGCATCAAGCCCAAAGAAATGCACACCGCCACCTTCGACCGGCTACGCGCGGACTACTGGAACGAGGGAGCATTGCGCGCGGGCTTGATCGGCGACATGATGACCCGCATGACTGCACGGTTCCCCGGCCTGCGGCTGTAGCACGTTGCCGGCGCGGAAGCGGGGAGCGTCGAATCAGTTTGGCGCTACCTGCCAATAAGTGAACCGATGAAATGGCGCAGTGGAGCCGTTTCAGTGGTTCAATGTGGTAGACACTCCCGGAGCCTCCCCATGAAATGGCAACGCGCACGCCAGAGTCAGAACATCGAGGATCGCCGTGGCCGCGGACCCGCCAAGGCCGGTGGACTCGGCATCGGCGCGATCCTGCTCGCGATCATCGGCGGCTGGGTCTTCGGCATCGATCCCGCGCAGATTCTCGGCGTTCTCGGCGGCATGCAGGGCGGCCAGCAGACGCAGGCTCCAGCCAGTCCTGAAGAGGAAGCGGCACGCGCGAACGATCCGCGACGGCAGTTCGTGGCGGCGATCCTCGGCGAGACCGAAGATGTCTGGGGCACCATTTTCACGCAAATCGACCGGCAGTACCCGGCGCCGACGCTGGTGCTTTTCGAAGGTGCGGTGGCATCGGCCTGCGGCCAGGCGAGTTCGGCGGTCGGACCTTTCTACTGCCCCGGCGACCGCCAGGTGTACATCGACCTCTCCTTCTTTCAGGAAATGCAGCGGAGACTCGGCGGCGGTGGCGATTTCGCCGAAGCCTATGTGATCGCGCACGAGGTGGGCCATCACGTCCAAACCCTGACCGGCGTGTCCAAACTGGTCAACGACGCACGCCGTCGCGGCGAAAACGTCGAGGGCGACGACGGCCTGCTGGTGCGCCAGGAACTACAGGCGGACTGCTATTCGGGCGTGTGGGCGCACCACGCGCAGGCGCGCCACAGTTGGCTCGAGGAAGGCGACATCGAGGAGGCGCTGAACACCGCGAGCGCGATCGGCGACGATGCGCTGCAGAAGCAGTCGAGCGGCCGCGTCGTGCCCGACGCCTTCACCCACGGCACCGCGCAACAGCGCGTGCGCTGGTTCACGCAGGGCTTCCGCAGCGGGCGTTTCGACAGTTGCGACACCTTCGCGGTCGCCAATCCCTGAGCACAGGAGACCCCCATGCGTCTTGCCATGCTCGCCTTGCTGCTGCCCTTGTTCGCCAGCGCCGGTCCGCTGCCACGGACGCCGGCCCCGACGGGCGCGAAGCTGTACTTCATCAGCCCCGCAGACGGTGCCAAGCTCAAGAGCCCGTTGACGGTGCGCTTCGGCCTTGCCGGCATGGGCGTCGCGCCGGCCGGCATCGTCCAGGAAGCGACCGGGCATCACCACCTGCTGGTCGATGTCGAAACGCTGCCGCCGATGGACCTGCCGATCCCGAACGACGCCCGGCATCGCCACTTCGGCGGCGGCCAGACCGAAGTCACGATCGAGTTGCCGCCCGGCCGGCACACGCTGCAACTGCTGCTCGGCGACGCCAACCACATCCCGCACCACCCGCCGGTGATCAGCGAGCCGATCACCGTCGAGGTGGAGTGACTCCCGGGAGTGGCGCACGCCGCTCCCGGACGGCTCCGAATTACTTCAGCACCATCTCGCGGATCAGCTCGCTGCCGAGGATCGCGCGCATCTTGCCGCGATCGGCGTAGGCGGTGTTGGCGGTCGCGCGGTCCTGCCCGGTCACCGATTTCGCGACGGCTTCGGCCTTGTCGTCGAGGCCGTCGAAGGCGGCCATGTTGGCGTAGGTCACCACCAGGTACATATCCGGTTCCTTGGGGTTGCGCGCCTGCGTGGTGTACATCGCGTACGCGACGACCAGGCCAGCCTTCTTCTGCGCCTCGAGGACCGGTTTGTAGCTCTTGGCCAGGTAGTCCATGTAGTTGTCGAACTGGCCATCGTGGATCTTGACCGCCGTGACCACCGACACCGGGCCCTCGGTGTAGGGCCGCTCCTGGGCGACGAGCACCGAACTGACGCAGAGCAACAGTACGAGGGACAGCAACGTGCGCATGACCGACTCCTGCAAGGCGCGGGAAATTCCCACGTGCGCACCTTACACCTCCGCAAAAATCCGTGAATCAGTTCACGAAGTGAACACGAGAAACATCTGTTCACATCGGTGCGAGCACCGACAAGGGCACCCAGCCGGGTGCCTCGCCGGCTCGCCTCGCCCAGGCCCAGCCACCGAACTCGTCGAGCGGCAGCACGCGATCGCCGGGGGCCACCTCCAGTTCGCGCGCGCTGTAGCGGCGCCGGGCGACGCCGCGATCGCCGTCGACGCCGAACCACGCGGCCGGCACCCAGCCGCTGCGACCACCGGCGTGTTCGGCCCAGCGCCAGCCCGGGAACTCGCCGTCGTCGGGGCGTGCGAGGAAGCGCACCGCCTCGCCCGCCTCGACCACGATGGGATCGCGGTATTGGGTGCGGTAGCCGCTGGCGACGACGCACCACGGCCAGTCCTCGCCGCGCTCGCGCGCGAGCAGCGCGCGCTTGCGCCCGAGGCCGCCGGCGTAGCCGGTGAGGCTGCCGTCGCTGCCGACCACGCGGTGGCAGGGCAGCAGCAGCGACAGGGGATTGCGTCCGACCGCCGCCGCGACCGCGCGCACCGAGCGCGGTGCGCCGAGCTCGCGCGCGAGCGCTGCGTAACTGAGCGTGGCGCCCGCCGGGATCTGCTCCAGCGCCTGCCACACGCGCCGCTGGAAGGGCGTTCCGCGCGGCGCGAGCGGCGGTCGCGGCGCGTCGCGGCCGGTGCCGAGCAGGTGGTCGATCCAGTCCGCGCCGACGCGCAGCGCGGGATCGGCGTCGATCCCGTGGTCGCGCCCGGGCAATGCGGCTTCGTATTGCTGACCGAGAAACCAGGCCCCGGCGAGGTGCCCGTCCTCGGCGGCGATCCGCAGCGGACCAAGTGCGCTGTCGATGGTGGTGTGGGTCAGGCTCATGCATTCCTCCACAGGTGCAGGGTGGCGTAACCGCGCCAGGGACGCCAGCGCTCGGCGGCGGCGAGCACCGCGCACGGCGTGAGGTCGCCGAAGGCGCGGCGGATGATCAGATCGGTGTGCGGAAAGGCGTCCGGCCAGGACAGGCAGCGCAGCGCGATGTACTGCGCGGTCCATTCGCCGATGCCGGGCAGCGCGCGCAGGCGCTCCAGCGTCGGCTCGACCGGCGCTTCGGCGTCGAGCCGCAACTCGCCCGCGGCGAACGCTCGCGCGAGCGCCTGGATGCTGCGCGCGCGCGTCGCGAGGACGCCGAGCGCCGTGAGTTCGTCAGGATCGGCGCCGGCGATCGTCGCCGGCTCCGGAAAGACGTGCGTGAGTCCCGCGTGCGGCGTCTGCAAGGACGTACCGAAGCGCGCGACCAGGCGACCGGCGAGCGTCGTCGCCGCGGCCACCGAGACCTGCTGGCCGAGCACCGCGCGCACCGATTGCTCGAAGGGATCGATCGAGCCCGGCAGCCGCAGGCCGGGTTCGCGCACCAGCTCGCCAAGTGCGGCGGCGACCCGCTGCGGATCGTTGTCGAGGTCGAACTGGCGACGCACCGCGGCGAGCAGCGCCGGCAGCACGCGCGCCAGCGCCGGATCGGCCGCGAGCCGCAACTGCGCGCGTTCCGGTGCGTGTCGCAGTTCGATCCAGCCCGTCGTCGAAGCCAGCCGCACGACGCGCCGGTAGGCCTGCGCGTCCACGCTCTCGACGCCCGACACCGCGCGCGCCCGGAAGAATGCGAGCAGCGCATCCCAGGCGTAGGGCGGCCGGTAGTCGAGCGCGAGCGCCAGGCCGTCGCCGGCCGGCGCGGAGCCCTCCCGACGCAACTGCGTCGGCGCAAGCCGGTAGCGCTGCCGGAACAGCGCGTTGAAGCGCCGCAGGCTCTGGAATCCGGCGGCGAGCGCGACCTCGGACACCGACAGCGCGGTCTCGGTCAGCAATTGCTTCGCGAGCAGCAGCCGGCGCGTCTGCAGCCATTCGACCGGACTCACGCCGAACTGGCGCACGAACACGCGCCGCAAGTGGCGTTCGACGACGCCGACGCGCGCGGCGACCGCCGCGAGTCCCGCGTCGCCGACACCGGCGTCGAGCAGGCGCGCGGCGGCGTGCGCAATCGCATCCGGGCTGTCGATCAGCGAGACCCCGGGTGCGAGTTCCGGTCGGCAACGCAGGCAGGGTCGGAAACCGGCTGCCTCGGCCGCCGCGGCGTGCTCGTAGAAGCGACAGGACGAGGGCTTGGGCGTGCGCACGCGGCAGATCGGCCGGCAATAGATGCCGGTGGTGGTCACGGCGACGAAGAAGCGGCCGTCGAAACGGCGGTCGCGGCTGACGAGGGCCTGGTAGGCGCTGGCGGGATCGAGGTTCATGGAGCACATCGTACTGTCCGGCAACGACCGGGACTCGCCGTTTTCGGACCAATGCTTCGGGGTATGGAGCATGGGGCACGGGAAGACCTCGGGTCTGATTCCAGCACGTGCTCCGGGCTGAGCTCCCAGCCCCGAGTCCCGAGTCCCCGCGCTGGCGGGAAGTCGCGGCCGCGGTCGGCGCGTAGTATCGGGATACCCCCGATTCGCCCGCCGCGACGTTGCAGCAAGCGTCGCCCGCCACGGAAAATGTTAGGAGACACATGGTTTGAAAATTCCGACCAATTGCGGCCGCAAGGGGCAGAAAGTGGCCGCGGGGGCGTTGGGACGCGGTTTTTCTGGGGGTGCGCTGCTTGAGTTGCTGGTGTTGGATGGTTTGCAAGGTGTGCGGAAAAATGGCGCTCGGGACACTTGAAGTGAAATGCGGCGCGGGTGGGGGGGTGGCGTTTGCGGGTCTTTAAGGGATCTTTGAACGGAGGGTGGTGGCGAGCTGGTGGAGGTCGCTGTCGCTGAGGGTCTTGAGGCTCTGGATGTTGTGGGTGGCCTTGACCTGGTCGATGCCGCCGGGGTGTTTGCGGGCCTGGGCGTGGATGGTGCGGAGCAGGGTCTGGCGGGTGGGTGGTGCGGGGGTTTTGGCGAGCCAGGCCTTAAGGTAGTGGTGGACGTCGGGGAACTGGCCGGCCGGCAGCAGGTGGTAGCTGGTGAAGTTGAAGCGGCGTTTCAGGGTGGTCCAGACCATCTGGTGAGTGTGGCCCTGGAGCTGCACGAGGCGGTTTACCATCGCGCGGATTTCGGCGGCCTGGGCCTGGGTGATGTGCTGCGGGCCGGGGGTGACGACCAGCTTTGCGGCGTGCCGGTGGTGGACGGTGACGTGGACCTGGTTGTGGTTGCCGACGATGTTGCCGTTCCCCTTGATCGAGACGGCAGGCCGCGCCGTTGCTGGGTTTCTCAGGGGTTTGCCGCGGGCGGCAGCGGCGGCCATGAGGTCGATCAGCTGGCCTTTCCTGCGCTCGGTGTCGTCGGTCATCGCTTGCCTCCCATGATGAGTTTCAGGACCTGCGCGGTGGCCTGGGGAACGCTCTGCGCGCCCTGGAGCAACTCGTAGGCGCTGACGTAGAGGGCGGCGCGATCCGCGGCCCCGACGGCGACGCCGGCCAGCTCCAGGGCGGTGTCCACCGTCTCCACCGCGGCCTGCAAGCTGCCGACGTCTGGTCTCACGGGTTGAGACGGCAAGATCGCCTCCCCTGCCCCGATGAACCAGCCCGGCGGCCTGCCCGCCGCGGCCGCAATCTGGTCCAGGCGGTCGAGCGTCGGGTAGGTGTCGCCACTCAGGTAGCTGTGAAGAACGCCCTCGGATAGCCGAGCCTCTCGGGCAAACCCTCGGATAGACGAGGACCCCATGCCCTCGCGGAGCCTCCCTGGGAAACGTGCTATTCCCGGATCTCGAATAGCACGTGACGTGCTTTTCTCGCCTTCCGCGTGCTTTTCCATCTCATCGCCTTTGTATTCAATGCCTTACGAGGCATTTTCGGTGCGCTGACGCACCGAGAGAAAAGCACCCTCGGATACCTGTTGACACCTCAGATTTCCGAGGGCAGTCTATCGCCACCGGCTCAACTGACAGCAGGCGCACCGATGGCGACACCAGCACCCCGAAAAAACACCAGTCTTGAGGACTGGCACCCTGCCGACATCATTGCCTCGCTGCGCAAGGCCGGATGGTCTCTGGCGCAGCTGGCGCTGCATCACGGGTACGCGGACAAGAGCGCCGTGCGCACCGCGGTGTCGCGCCCGTACCCGAAGGCGGAGCGGATCATCGCCGCCGCGCTCGGCCTGCACCCGATGCAGATCTGGCCGAGCCGCTACGACCGTGCCGGACAGCCCAACCGCACCGGCAGCCGCCGCCCGATCCGCCCCGCGAACGCGCCACGGCCCAGTGTTGCCGACATGGCGCTGCCGCGCAATACGCAAAAGCGGGCGGCTTGATATGAGCACCGAACTTGTGATGCCCAAGAACGTTGCCGACTTCTTCCGCAAGGAGGGGATTGAGGTCAGCGAGGCACAGCCGGGAACGGCGCAGGCGAAGCCGGTCGAGAAGACGCTGCGCGAGATCGACCAGATCTGGAGCACCGCGATGGAGCTGGTGCGCGCGGGACATGCGCCTTCCGGCGCAGTTGAGTTGGCAGCGCTGATGCGCCGCCAACTCAGTGAAGTGGCCCTCAGCGTGGCTTCGGAAGCCGCGCCTCCGGCGGGTTCGTGAGGCCATTTAAGATGATGCCGTACACCCGCATCAGTGTTTCCGCTTGTGCATCTGGCACGGCGCCGGTGATCCGCCCCGCGAACGCGCCACGGCCCAGTGTTGCCGACATGGCGCTGCCGCGCAATGTGCAAAAGCGGGCGGCGTAACTGACATGACGACGCCCGTTGAAGTGAGTGTGACGGAGACCAGTGAGCGGCTGGTGGTCCGCGTCAAGTATCAGGGCCGGACGGTTCGGCTCGGGCCGGCTGCGACCGCAGCCATTCTTCAAGCAAGGCGTGAGCTTGCTGAATTGCGAGCCGCTCTGCTCCCCAAATCGGCTGGTTCGGCGCGCGGGTGAACTCCATGCGCACGTCAATCGTCAGCTTGCCTGAGCGCTGTTGTGTCTCGATCCGCCAAAGGCTGTCGCCGAGGCGGTCGAATCGGACGTACTCGGTTGTGTGGTCTGTCATGACCCCCTCCGGTGGTGTGGTTGTTGCGCTGGCCCGCGCAGCCTGCCACCGGTGGGGAGTCGCCTTGCGGGGTGCGGCATGACCCGCCGGGACGCACGCACGCCGGACCTGTTCGATGCGCCGAAGCCGGCGCCGGAGGTGGCGTGCACGATGGATTACCGGGCGACGGTGGCGCATGTGCTGGCGGAGATGCTGCGCGGCGCGCCGGGGGACCGGTACGACGTGGCGGCGCAGGTGAGCCGGCTGACGGGCAAGGACGTCAGCAAATACATGCTGGACGCCTACACCAGCGAGGCGCGGGAGGAATTCAACCTGCCGGCGTGGCTGATTGCGCCGCTGGAGGTGGCCTGCCGCAGCCATGCGCTGACGCACTGGCTGGCGGGTATCCGCGGCGGGCGGCTGCTGGTGGGCGAGGAGGCGCTGGTGCACGACCTGGCGCGCTGGGAACAGAAGCGGGACGAGGCGGACGAGTACGTGCGTGCGCTCAAACAACGGCTGAGGGGGCGACATGAGTAAGCGGATTCAATGGGTGACGTTCGCGTGCGACGCCGACGGCGAGACGCTGGTGGAGATCTGTTCCATCGGGCTTGGGCTGCGGCGGTTGCGGGTGATGGCGAAACAGTGGGCGCGCGGGTTCGGCCGGCCGTTTGCGGTGGGCAGCTATGCGAAGCGGGTGGGCGGCTGATGGATGCCCTGCACTCACTCGTCAGGCGGCCAGCCCTTGCTGCGGCGCCTGGTATCTGCGAGCGCCTGCAGGAAGAGGCTGCGCGGGAGCCGGTGCTGCTTGACGCGACCGCGCGGGAGTGCGGTCAGGAGGCCGCGGCCTTCGGTGCCGCGGGCGTGGTCGCGATAGCCCAGGGCCAGCACCCATTCGGTCTGGCAGAACGGGCACTGGAACAACACCTCATCACGGCGAAAGAACATGAACGTACGGCGCACACGGAAACCCTTGAGGAAAGTCACCCAGAAGGCTCCCCCGCCGCCGGTGAAGTCGGTCTCCACGCGCGGCGCCAGCAGGCGGTTGTCCCACATGAAGCCTGCTTCTGTGCAGCAAAACTCCAGCAGGGATTCGCGAATTTCGCGCTCGGAGTACATCGCAAGGCTCACGGGTGGCGAGGCGAGGACGCTAAGAGAGTTGCGGACGCTGCTCAAGCGTTTCCAGCCCAGCCTGCAACGCAGGCCCTGATCGACGGGACGGTGCACTGATGGACACCTGGTACACCGCCGCAGATCTCGCCGGGCTGCCCGGACTGCCGGGCACTGAGCGCGGCATCCGCAAAATAGCCGAGCGCGAGCGCTGGCCGTCCCGCCCGCGCGCGAAGGGCAAGGGCCTGGAGTACCCCTTCAGCGCCCTGCCCGCGCCGGCCAAAGCCGCGCTGCTGCTGCGCGCCAAGCCGGCGAGTGCCGCGATCTTCGAGGCGCTGGCGGAGGCCGGCATCGAGACCGGCGACAAGGTGCCGCCGTCGGAGGCAGAGATCGCCGACCGCAGCGCGCGCTATGCGCGGCTGCCGGCGAACTACCGGCAAACGGCAGAGCGGCGGCTGCAGGCGTTGCTGGCGGTGCAGGCGCTGCGACGGGAGGGGCATACGGAAGCGGCGGCGCGGCGGATGGTGGCGGCGCGGATGCAGGCGGAAGGCGCTGAAGTCGCGGCGACCACGCTGTGGCGCTGGGCCAGCGATGTGGCGCGCGTGCCGCGGCCGTACTGGCTGTTCTTCCTGGCGCCACGATGGGCCGGGCGGACGGCGACGGCCGAGTGCGCGCCCGAGGTTTGGGACGCGTTCAAGGCCGATTTTCTGCGGCTTGAAGCCCCGGCGGCGTCGGCCTGCCATGCGCGGGTGCAGCGGCTGGCGGACAAGCACGGCTGGACCATGCCGAGCCTGAAGACGCTGCTGCGGCGGCTCGACCGGGAGATCCCGCCGCCGGTGCTGGTGCTGGCGCGCGAAGGCGTGGAGGCGATGATGCGCATGTACCCGGCGCAGCAGCGCGACCACGACGTGTTCTGCGCGTTGGAGGCGGTGAACGCCGACGGGCACAAGGTGGACGTGTTCGTGCGACACCCGCTGGGCCATGTATGCCGGCCAATCCTGGTGGCGTTCCACGACATCTACAGCGGCAAGGTGCTGGCGTGGCGATGGTCGGAGACCGAGAGCGCAGACGCGGTGCGGCTGGCGCTGTCCGATCTGGTGCGCGCCTACGGCATCCCGACGCACGCATGGCTGGACAACGGCCGCGCGTTCGCGAGCAAGTTCATCACGGGCGGGACGCGCACGCGCTACCGATTCAAGACGAAGCCCGAGGACCCGACCGGCATCGCGGTGGCGCTGGGGATCGAGATCCATTGGGCGACGCCGTACCACGGGCAGGCCAAGCCGATCGAGCGGGCGTTCCGCGATCTGTGCGAGACGCTGGCCAAGGCGCCGGCGTTTGCGGGCGCTTACGTGGGCAACAACCCGATGGCGAAGCCGGAGAACTACGGCAGCAAGGCGGTGCCGTGGGATGAGTTCGTGGCGGTGGCGGATGCCGAGATCGCGGCGCACAACGCGCGCAGCGGCCGGCGATCCAAGGTGTGCGCGGGACGCAGCTTCGACGAGACCTTCGCGGCCAGCTATGCCGGCGCAACCATCCGCCGGGCAACCGCCGACCAACTGCGCGACCTGCTGCTGGCCAGCGATGCGGTGACGGTGTCGTCCCAGGACGGGGCGATCCACTACGCCGGGAACCGCTATTGGACGGAATCGCTGTCACGGCATGCCGGTGAGCGCGTGATGCTGCGCTTCGACCCCGACCGCCTGCATGCGCCGGTGCATGTGTACGGCCTGGACGGCAGTTACATCGCGGAGGCCGAGTGTCGCGCGCCGGTGGGCTTTGCCGACCAGGCCGCGGCGACCGAGCACGCGCGCGCCAAGAGCCAATACAAGCGCGCGAACAAGCAGGCGCTGGCGGCGCAGCGGAGGATGGATTCCCATTCTGGATGTACAAGCACGGCGGTTCGGCCGATCCGCGACCGCAGCACCTGGCATGGGACGGCATGGTGTTGCCGGCCGATCACCCGTTCTGGAACACCCACAGCCCGCCGAATGGCTGGGGCTGCTCCTGCCGCATCGTGGGCGTGCGCGACAAGGAGATGGCGCGCAGGCTGGGCGGCAAGCCGGACAAGGCGTTGCCCGAGGGCTGGGACGAGGTCAGCGCCAAGACCGGCGAACCGGCCGGGATCGATCGCGGCTGGGGGTATCAGCCGGGGGCGACGGTTGCGGATGCGGTGCAGCAGATGGCTGCGAAGACGCAGCAGTGGGACTACACGTTAGCCAAGGCATACATGGAAAACGTTCCGGAGCCTCAACGCGATGCACTGGCGCGCGCCTACCGCGGGCTGCCGTCTGTGGCTGACGATACGCGGCGCTATGCGCAGCGAATTCTGGAAGGACCCGCAGGCACTGTGGTGCCGCCGTACCGCACACTGGGGCTGTTGACGCGTGCGCAGGCGACAGAAGTGGCGGAAAAGATCGGGCGCAAGGTCGATGGGTTTGATTTTGCCGTCGGCCGCGATGCGCCGATTCACATCAGAGCCACCCACGGCGACTCCGGTGCCGAGGGCTTGCGTGGCCAGAGGGCCGTGATGCCAAAGGACTATGCGCGACTCCCGCTGATCGTCGACGACCCCGATGCCATCCAGCCCGCCGGGCTGTCAGGAGTCGGACACCCAATCGTTCGGTTCATCAGGGTAATCGACGGCGAGAAGTTCATCGCCGCGCTCGAAGTGCGCGGCGGGCGGAAGACGCTCGCACTGCAAAGCCTGTGGATAGGCAAACCCTGATGTGCCCCCGCTCTAACGCCCGAGACGCTTCCGGGTATGAGCCGGACGGTGCGATGCGCACATCAGTTGCCACGGATTATAGTCGATGATCAAGGCCGAGATTGATATGAGTCAGGCCAACGCCCTCTTCCGCAAGCTGGTCGAGCGCGGCACCAACCTGACGCCCCTGATGCAGGATCTCGGCGAGTACCTCACCGAGACCACCAAGCAGCGCTTCCAGACCAGCACCGCGCCCGACGGCTCCAGGTGGGAGCCCAACGCGCCGGCCACCTACCTGGCCTACCTCGGCGCGTTCAAGGGCAGCTTCGGCAAGAGCGGCAGGATCACCAAGGGCGGCGCCGGCCGCGCGATGGGCAAGAAGCCCTTGATCGGCGAGACCCGGCGACTGTCCAGCGAGATCCACTATCGGGCCGATGCGCAGAGTGTCGAGATCCGCTCCGGCTCCGGCCTGGACTACTCGGCGATCCACCAGTTTGGCGGGACCGCAGGGCGCGGCGTGAAGATTCCGGCGCGGCCGTACCTTGGGCTGTCGGCAGAAGACCAGGACTTCATCAACGAGCGTGCAGCGGCCTATCTCACGGATTGACAGCAAACCGCACAGAACCGCCCCAGTCGCGCCGGAGGCCGTCTGGAGCTACCATCACCGCTGCCGGAGGCTCTTAAAGGCGTGTGGCGCGATTTAAAGGGGTTTTAAACGGGGTTGCTCGGGCGGTTCGCGCCTCGCCCGCGCAAAGACTGCCGGAATCACCACCCTCGGGGTTAGCACGGCTTAATCCCAACACCAGGCCCCGGCCCGCGAACCTGTGCGGGCCATGCAGCCATCGCCCGCCTTCCAGCTTGACTCCCGCGAAGCCGCCAACGGCCTGCGCCGCGGGCGCATCCATGTGCTCAGGGCAGGCACCTGGCCGGCGCATCCGCGTGACCTGACACTGACCGACGCCGACCTGAGCGCCATCGCGGCGGCATACGAGCCGGCCGCCTACCGGGCGCCGGTGGTGATCGGGCACCCCGAGGACGACCACCCGGCCTACGGCTGGGCGCTGGGCCTGAGCCTGGCCGACGACGGCCTGTGGGCCGAGGTGGAGGTCACGCCCGAGCTGGTCGATGCCATCGAGGCGGGTCATTACCGCGCCGTCTCCGTTTCCCTGTGGCCGCCGGGCGCGTCGGGCAATCCGAAGCCGGAAGGGTGGTCGCTCAAGCACATCGGATTCCTGGGCGCGAAGCCGCCCGCCGTGAAGGGGCTGGCGCCCCGTATCCGTCCGACAGCGGCCATTCTTCCCCGCCGGTTTTTGCTTCGGCAGCCTGATCGGGTTTCCGTTGGCGGTCGTCTCGCACATTGGCTCGCCCTTCGCTCGGCTCCCTGATCTGGTTCATGC
>JABAQR010000070.1 GCA_019187485.1 Lysobacterales bacterium
GCGAGAAGCTCGCGCTGGCGCAGGCCTGGTGCGCGCGCGTGGCCGCAGGCGCGCCGGCCTCGACCGTGCTCGAAGCCGCCGCCGCCCTGTGCTGGCCAGCGCTGCCGCGCGAGCGCGTCAACGTCGGCCTGCACACCCACATCGACGGCCTGCGTGGCGAACACGCGCTGCTGCAGGCCGGCGCGCTCGCGCTCGACTTCCCGGAATTCCTCGCGCGGCTGTCGCAGCACGAACAATCGGTCGCGCCCGAGTGGCAGGCCTTCGCCGCGCTGCGCCACCAGGTCAGCGAGCGCGAACGCAAGCGCCTCGGGCTCGACCGCTTCCTCGCCAAGCCGCTCGCCGGCTTCGTCCGCAACCGCCTGATCGACGAGGTCTACCTGCCGCTGATCGGCAACAACCTCGCCAAGCAGATCGGCACCATCGGCGACGCACGTTCGGACCGCTCCGGGCTCTTGCTGCTGATCTCGCCGCCCGGCTACGGCAAGACCACGCTGATGGAGTACCTCGCCGATCGCCTCGGCATGATCTTCGTGCGCGTCAACGGCCCCACGCTCGGCCACGACACCCACGCGCTGGACCCGGCCCAGGCGCCGCACCGCGGCGCGGCTGACGAACTGACCAAGCTCAACCTCGGCCTGGCCATGGGCGTCAACGTGATGCTCTACGTGGACGACATCCAGCATTGCTCGCCGGAGTTCCTGCAGAAGTTCATTTCGCTCGCCGACGGCACCCGGCGCGTCGACGCGGTCATCGACGGCGTCGCGCGGACCATCGATCTGCGCGGCAAGCGCTTCGCGCTGGTGATGGCCGGCAACCCCTACACCGAGACCGGCGAGGTCTTCCGGATCCCGGACATGCTCGCCAACCGCGCCGATGTCTACAACCTGGGCGATGTGCTGTCCGGCCGCGAAGCCTTGTTCGCGGACAGCTACATCGAGAACGCGCTGACCGCCAACCCGGTCAGCGCGCCGCTCGCCGAGCGCCCGCGCGCGGAGATCCTGGCGGTGCTGCGGATCGCCCGCGGCGACGACGAGACCCCGCCGCCGGGTCTGCCGGGCGGGGTGGAGCTGATCGAACTGGTGCGGCGCATGGTCAAGACCCGCGATGTGCTCGCGCGCGTCAACGCCGCCTACGTGGCGAGCGCCGCGCAGGACGATGCCTACCGCAGCGAGCCGCCGTTCAAGCTGCAGGGCAGCTACCGCAACATGGTCAAGCTCGCGGCGCAACTGTCGCCGCTGATGACCGACGGCGAGTTGGACTCCCTGATCCGCGACCACTACCGCGGCGAGGCGCAGACGCTCGGCGCGCGCGCCGAGGAGAACCTGCTGCGGCTCGCGCAACTGATCGGCGCGCCCACGCCCGACGAGCAGGCGCGCTGGGCCCAGGTGGTCGACGATTTCCGGCGCCTGATGAAGCAGGGCGGCAAGCAGGCCGACGGCGCCACCCGCGCCGCCCAGGTGCTCGCCGACATCGCGCTGCAACTGGAAAAGCAGCACGGCGAAGCCGCCGCCACCCGCGAGGCGCTGGCCGCACTGAAGACCCTCGACGCGATCCGCGAAGCCCTCGCCCGCGAACCGCGCGAACCGAAGCTGGAACTGCCGTCCTCACTCGCCACCACGCTCGCGCGCATGGCCACGGCCTACGAGGAAACCCTGATCCCGCTGGTCTCGGCGCTGCACCACAAGATGACCCTCGACCACGACATCTGGCAGCAGGTGCGCGCGGTGCGCACCGAGGTCGACGCGCTGATGAAGCGGATCGGGGGAAAGAAGGGCTGAGCGGCGATCGGGCAGTCGTGCGAGCGTCGGCTTCATTCCGACCATGATCTTTGCGTGGATATTCGAGCTCACGCCCGACGGCCTGAAGCGCGATTCGGGAGTCATTCGCAATGACTCGATCACGCCGCAAACGGCACGCAGGATGCAGCGGAGCATCCTGGTGTTGCCGTCGATCGCGCTGGCGTATTCCGCGTTCGGCCCATTCGTGCTGGCGCCAGGACGCAAGGCGCGTCGGGTCACGAGCGCAGCCGAAGCCGGCGGGGCCAGGCGAAGCTGCTGCGGTGGCTGCCAGCCCGGCCAGGATCGATCCGCGTTCGATCGCCGTGTTGCCCTTCGAGAACTTGTCGCAGAGGCCGACAACGCCTTCTTCGCGTCTGGCATCCAGAACCCGATCCTGACCAATCCGCATCCTTTGCGCATCCAAGACATGGCGCCATGAACCAGTCCGGTTGGCCGAGTCGGTTTATTCCAACGATCCGCGGGCGACTGTCGCCCGGTGGGAATCGAAAGGCTCAGCTCTTGTTTTTCAGGCGCGCCACCAATGCCTGCAGCACCGTCTGGGTCTCGGGGTGGAACCAGCCGTCGACAAACTCCTCGATGATCGCCGGATCGTCGCCGGCGTAGATGGCGCGCAGGTCGGCACGCGTCGTTTCGCGGTTGAGGCGCATTGCGCGGCGCGGCAGGTCGAGGTGGAAGCGGCACCAGGAGATGGCGCGCGGGACCACCTGCTCGGGCGGCGCCAGTTCGTCGACCAGGCCGATGCGCAGCGCTTCGGCGGCATCGATCATGTTGCCGGCCACGATGTGGCGCTCGGCGCGGTGTGGACCGAGCAATCGCTGCAGCGAGGCGAGGATGTTGCGCGGCAGCGCCAGGCCGACCTGGGTCTCGTTGAGGCCGAGCTTGAAGGGACCGTCCGCCATCACCCGGTAATCGCAGTTCAGCGCCAGTACGGTGCCGCCGGCCGGACTGTGACCGGTGATCGCGGCCACGCTCGGGATCGACGAACAGGCGATGGCCGCGAGCATTCCCGAAAAGCTGCGCCAGAGTTCGAGCATGCCGGCGCGATCCAGCTTCAGCAGTGCCGGTACGTCCAGACCGGCGCTGTAGAGCCCGGGTCCGCCGGAAATCACGACCGCGGCTGCGCCCTGTCGCGGCGCGTCGGTCACGGCCTCGCGCAGGGCCGCGATCAAGCCCGGATCGAGGGCATTGACCGGCGGCCGCGAGAGTTTCAGTTCGAGGATATCCTCGTGGGCGATGCGCTCGAGCATGGCGGGCCTCCGGTGCTGGGTTCAGGCGATCGAACATAGCATCGGAGGCATCGATCGACTGTTCGGTGCACGCAGCCCACGCTGGGTGCGAGTGTTGCACCTGGAAACCAGCGAATGTCACGTAGTCCGCTGCGCGGCCGACGTGACCTGCGGAGGAAGCATGAGAATCGCGTTTGCAACCCTGCTGGCACTGTGGGCATCGCTGCCGGCGCAGGCCTGTGAAGGGCTCGAAGTCAGCGCGGGCTGGGTGCGTCTGGCACCGCCGACCGCGCGGGTGATGGCGGGATACCTGACGCTGACGAACACCGGGAAGACGGCGCTCGTGGTCGATGGCGCGCGTTCCGAGGGCTTCGAACGGGTGGAACTGCATTCGATGACGCACGTCGACGGGGTGATGCGCATGCGCCGCCTGGAGCGCATCGAGATCGCGCCGGGGAAGAGCGTGCCACTGGAGCCCGGCGGCAACCACCTGATGCTGATCGGACCGAAGCGGACCTTCGCGATCGACGAGGAGGTCGCGGTCGAGCTGCTGTGCGGCGAGCAGGCCTTGCCGCTGCGGCTGCCGGTGCGCGAGGGCTGATGCGGGTGTCTTCCCAGAGCGGGGCGGTAGTCGTCACGTAGTCCGCTTTGCGGCCAACCTGAGCTACTGCGGGGTTGCTCGGCCGGCGATACTCAGCGACCCCGATTCCGCAGCCCACCGATGTCGACCAAGGCCAGGACCCGTTACGTCTGTTCCGAATGCGGCGCGGTCTCGCCGAAATGGGCCGGCCAGTGCGGCGATTGCAGTGCCTGGAACAGCCTGACCGAGGAACTGGCGGTGCCCGCCGGAGGAGTGCGACGCGCGGGCTACGCGGGCGCGGCGGCGGCCGGCGAGGTCGCAGATCTCGGTGAGGTCGCCGCCGACGAGGAGATCCGCCTCGACACCGGACTGTCCGAGCTCAACCGGGTGCTCGGCGGCGGGCTGGTCGCGGGCTCGGTGGTGCTGGTCGGCGGCGATCCCGGCATCGGCAAGTCGACGCTGCTGCTGCAGGTGCACGCCAGCCTGCACGACAAGGCCAGCGTGCTCTACGTCAGCGGCGAGGAGTCGCTCGGCCAGATCGCGCAACGCGCGCGCCGGCTGCAGCTGCCGGTCGCGGGGTTGCGCTGCCAGGCCGAGACCAATGTCGAACGCATCCTCGCGACCGCGATCCGCGAGCGCCCGCGGGTGCTGGTGATCGATTCGATCCAGACCTTGTGGCTGCCCGAACTGAGCTCAGCGCCGGGTTCAGTCTCGCAGGTGCGCGAATGCGCCGCGCGGCTGGTGCGTCACGCCAAGGAGCAGGGCGTCAGCGTGTTCCTGATCGGCCACGTGACCAAGGAGGGCGGCATCGCCGGCCCGCGCGTGCTCGAGCACATGGTCGACGCGGTGCTGTATTTCGAGGGCGAATCGGGCAGCCGCTTCCGCATCCTGCGCGCGCTCAAGAACCGCTTCGGCGCGGTCAACGAACTCGGCGTGTTCGCGATGACCGACAAGGGCCTGCGCGAGGTGCCGAATCCCTCGGCGATCTTCCTCTCGGGCCAGGCCGAGCGCGGCCCGGGCAGCATCGTCATGGTCACGCGCGAAGGCACGCGGCCCTTGCTGGTCGAGGTGCAGGCGCTGGTCGACCAGAGCCCGCTCGCCAATCCGCGCCGGGTCGCCGTCGGCTACGAGAGCAACCGCCTGGCGCTGCTGCTCGCGGTCGCGCACCGCCACGGCGGGGTTGCGATCTACGACCAGGACGTGTTCGTCAACATCGTCGGCGGCATCCGCGTGTCCGAGACCGCCGCCGACCTGCCGGTGCTGCTCGCGGTGCACTCGAGCTTCCGCAACCGCAGCCTCGGCACGCACACGCTGGCCTTCGGCGAAGTCGGCCTCGCGGGCGAGATCCGGCCGATCCCGAACGGCGAGGAACGTCTGCGCGAGGCCGCGCACCACGGCTTCCGGCGCGCGATCGTGCCGGCGCCGAACAAGCCGAAAAAGGGCGCGGTCGGCGGCCTGGAAGTGATCGGCGCCGCGACCCTGGCGGAAGCGCTCGAGGCGGTCGCGGGTTAGGCAGCGCGCCGGACCGGCGGGCGCGGCTGCGCCCACCGGCCCGCGAGGCTCACAGACCGAGCGCTTTTTCCGCCGCCACGTACTCGAAACCGAAGCCTTCGGCGACCGGCTGGTAGGTGACCATGCCGGCGTGCACGTTGAGTCCGCGCAGCAGGTGCACGTTCTCGGCCATCGCGCGCTTCGCGCCCTTGTTGGCAAGTTCCAGGATGAAGGGCAGGGTGGCGTTGTTGAGCGCGAAGGTCGAGGTGCGCGGCACCGCGCCCGGCATGTTGGCGACGCAGTAGTGCACGACGTCGTCGACGATGTAGGTCGGGTCCGCATGGGTGGTGGCGTGCGCGGTCTCGAAGCAGCCGCCCTGGTCGATCGCGACATCGACCACCGCCGCGCCGGGCTTCATGCGCTTGACCATCGCGGCGCTGACCAGCTTCGGCGCCGCGGCGCCGACGACCAACACGCCGCCGATGACGAGATCCGCGCTCAGCACATGGCGCTCGACCGCATCCGCACTCGAAAACACGGTCTCGATGCGGGTGCCGAACTGGGCGACCAGGCGCCGCAGCACGTCGACATTGCGGTCGAGCACGACCACCTGGGCGCCGAGGCCGACCGCCATCAGCGCGGCGTTCGCGCCGACCACGCCGCCGCCGAGGATCACGACCTTCGCGGGTTCGACGCCGGGCACGCCGCCGGGCAGCATGCCGCGGCCGCCATTGGCCTTCTGCAGCGCGGTCGCGCCGGCCTGGATCGACATGCGGCCGGCGACTTCGGACATCGGCGCCAGCAGCGGCAGGCCGCCGTTGGCCGCGGTCACCGTCTCGTAGGCGATGCAGGTGGCGCCGGACTGGATCAGGTCCTGCGTCTGCGGCAGGTCCGGGGCGAGGTGCAGGTAGGTGAACAGCACCTGGCCCTCGCGCAGGCGCGCGCGCTCGACCGCCTGCGGCTCCTTGACCTTGACGATCATCTCGGCCTTGGCGAACACCTCTTCGGCGGTCGCCAGCACCGTGGCGCCGGCGGCGACGTAGTCGGCATCCGAGCAGCCGATGCCGCTGCCGGCCTGGGTCTGCACCACCACCTGGTGGCCGTGTTGGACCAGTTCGCGCACCGAGGCCGGCACCATGCCGACGCGGTATTCGTGGTTTTTGATTTCCTTGGGAACGCCGATCAACATGCTCGCCTCGCCTCGCGATTGGGGTGGGCCTGTCATGCTGCACCGCAGCAGCGCAATCGACTGCACACACGAGCCCAGACAGGATGGGCGCGAAGTCTAGGAGTGCAGTTACGGAATTTTCGGTTATATATATGAAATTTGCAGGATAATTGACTGATGCTGGTTGGTCGCGGAGCATGAATCACCATGCGTCAGCAAAATGTTCTCAGGAATCAACCAGATAGAATCGACTATCGCATCCTGCGTGAACTCCAGCAGGATGGCCGGATCGCCAATGTGGAACTCGCCCGGCGCGTCGGCCTGTCGCCGACGCCCTGCCTGGAGCGGGTCAAGAAGCTGGAGGACGAGGGCTTCATCACCGGCTACCACGCGCGCCTCAATCCAGCACGTCTCGGCGCCGACCTGCTGGTCTTCGTCGAGATCCGTTTGGTGCGCACGAACAAGGATGTGTTCGAGGCCTTCAAACAGGCGGTCGTCGAGTTGCCGCAGGTGCTTGAATGCCATCTCGTCTCCGGCGACTTCGACTACCTCATCAAGGCGCGTGTGGCGGACATGGGCGCCTACCGCCGCCTGCTTGGAGAGACCCTGTTGACCCTGCCGCACGTCTCCGGGTCGCGCAGTTACGCGGTGATGGAGGAAGTCAAGGAAACGCTGGCGCTGGCGGTGCCGGAGTGAGGGCGTGCCGGGTAGCCCGGTGCGTCGGGCTGCTGAGGTGAAAAAGCTGAGGAGAAACCGAATGCCCGGCAGAGCGGCCGCCGGGACGGCGGCCCTCCGGGAGCGCGCCGTCCCTGGAAGGCGGCGCTCCCGCGCCGCCACCGCGGGGCCTCGCAGGACCTCCGGGCGCAGCGCAGTGGTGCAGGCGGGTGCCGCGCGGAGGTTCTCCGGCGTTCCTGCAGACGAAGCGTCTGTCCCGGTCTGAGCGACTGGCTGTCCCTTGATTCCGCTGGCCGGGCCGCCCGGCGCGAAGCTCACTTGCAGGCCGAAATGGCCTCTTCGTAGCGGGTCGGGTCCGAGCCCTTGAGGCCGCCGCGGGCCTCTTCGTTGGTGCAGTCGAAGTCCTTCAGCACCGAGTAGTACAGCGCGGCGGCACCTTCGGGATTCTGGTTGCGCAGCATCGCCCGGGCCGCGGCGAGCTTGTCCTGCACTTCGATCTGCTGTTGCGCGTCGAGGATGACCTGCGGCAGGTCGCTTTGCGGATTTGGCCAGAACGCGATTCCGGTCACCACCACCAGCACCAGCGCGGCGATCGCGCCGTACATCGCCACGGGTGTCGCCTTCGCCGGTGTCGGCGCTGACGGCGCCGCGGCGGGTGTCGCCACCGCCTCCACCGGCTTGGACACCGTCGTCGCGCCATAGGGGTTGCTGGCGCCGGTCGGCGCGTTGACGGTGGTCGCGGCGGCCTGGTCGCTGGCGGCGAGCTTCTTGAGTTTCTCCTGCAAGGGCGAGGACACCGAGGTGTCCATGCGACGCGTCGCCGGCTCGGCGGCCGCGGGCGCACCGGTGCGATGCTTCTTGAGCGCCGCGACCATCTCGCCGGCGTTCTGGAAGCGGTCCTTCGGATCCTTCGCGAGCAGCTTGTTGACGATGCCCTGGTACCGCGCGTGCTCCGGCGGCAAGGGCGGCACCGGCTCGTAGACGTGCGCGTAGGAGACGGCGAAAGTATCGCGACCCTCGAAGACCTTGTGGCCGGTCAGCATCTCGTAAAACATGACGCCCATGGCGTACAGGTCCGAACGCGCATCGGTGGGCTTGCCCATGCAGCGCTCGGGACTCATGTAATGCGGCGTCCCGACCACCGCGCCGACCTGGGTGAAGCTCGATTCCGCGTCGCCCTCCTTGGCGATGCCGAAGTCCACCAGCACGGCCTTGCCGCTCTCGTGGAACATCACGTTCTCGGGCTTGATGTCGCGGTGCAGCACGGTCTTCTTGTGCGCATGCTCGAGGGCGCCGCCGATCTGGATCATGACTTCGACCGCTTCCTCCGGCCGCAGTCCCTTCTTGATCTTCTCGGTGAGGTCGCCACCCGGCAGGATTTCCATCGCCAGGTAGTAATGGTTGTCGACCACGCCGCAGGCGAACACGGTGACGATGTTGTCGTGGTTGAGTCCAGCGACGGTGTCGCCCTCGAGCTTCAGCGAGGCCAGGAAAGCCGGGTCCGGCGCGGTGCCGGGCGCCACGATCTTGATCGCGACTTCGCGCTTGGGCTGCAACTGGCGCCCGAGGTAGACGCGCGACATGCCGCCCCGACCGATTTCCTTGGTCAGTTCGAAGTTCGGGATCTGGATCGGGGCATCCATCGGACGACGGCACGGGAAGGACGGCCGATCATAACCGCGGCGACCGTCGCGGTTCGACAGGAGCGCCGCCGCGTCGTCCTGCGCTTGCGCGTTCGTGCCGATGCGCCGGATCGCGACGTGATCCGTGTCCACCGCTGCATCGCTTTCCCGGTGGCGAGCGTGCGCATCGAGCCTCGATCAACGGCGCGTGTGGCGCGTACTGCGATGAGCGTGCGCGGTGGGCAAGCGATCGCACCCTCACCGTGGACCAGATGCTCCACTCCTGAGTGCTCCTGCGTCGATGATGGTGCGGTCGGCAGATGCCACCAGCCTGCGCTGGTGGCAGACTCCCGGGTCCCGTCCCTCCGAGAGTCCTCCGATGACCCGTTGCTTGTCTCTCGCGCTGGCCTTCGCGCTGGCCGCCGGCGCGCAGGCGCGCCCCTTCGATGTCGGCGACCTCGTGCGCCTCGAGCGCATCAGCGATCCGCAACTGAGCGCGGACGGCCAGAAGCTGGTCTACGCCTTGCGCCAGACCGACTGGGACGCGAACAAGGGCGTGCAGTCGCTGTGGCAGCTCGACGTCGGCCGCGCAGGCGCCCAGCCGCGGCGGATGACCGCGCCCGGATCCTCGGCCATGCACCCGCGCTGGTCGGGCGACAAGCTCTATTTCCTGTCGACCCGCAGCGGCTCGGCGCAGGTCTGGGTGCTCGATGGCCCCGGCGAGGCGCGCCAGGTGACCGAGCTGCCGGTCGACGTCGGCGGTTTCCTGCTTTCCCCGGACGGCAAACGCATCGCGCTCGCGCTGGAGGTGTACCCGGATTGCGGCACCGACCTCGAATGCACCAAGAAGCGCAGCGCCGACGACGAGGCCGAGAAGCACAGCGGAACGAAGCACGACCGGCTGTTCGTGCGCCACTGGGACACCTGGCAGCGCGGCACCCGCGCGCAGCTGTTCCTGTTCGATCTCGACGCCGACGGCAAGGCCGGCGGCACGCCGCGCTGGCTCAGCCGCGGCGTGCATGGCGATGCACCGACCAAGCCCTTCGGTGACATGAGCGAAGTCGCGTTCGCACCGGATGGCGAGCGCCTGGTGTTCACCGCGCGCATCGCCGGCAAGACCGAGCCGTGGTCGACCAACACCGATCTCTACGAGGTGTCGACCCGCGCCGACGGCGAGCCGCGCAACCTGACTGCGGAGCAGTCGGGTTACGACACCACGCCGGTGTACTCGCCGGACGGCAAGCGCCTGTACTGGCGCTCGATGGCGCGCGCCGGCTACGAGGCCGACCGCAACCGCATCTTCGAACGGACGCTGGCGAGCGGCGCGCTGCGCGAAGTGGCGCCGGGCTGGGACCGCTCGCCGGACGGACTGACGCTGTCGGCCGACGGGCGCACGCTGTACGCGCCGGTCGACGACCTCGGCGAACACCCGCTGTATGCCATCGACGTGCGCACGGGCAAGACGACGCGCCTGACCGGCGCCGGCAACGTCGGCGGCTACGCGATCGGCGAACGCGCGATCTACGCGGCGATCGACGATCTCGATTCACCGGCCGACATCCATCGCCTGCCGCTGCGCGGCGGCGAGGCGACCCAGCTCACCGCGGTCAACGCCGGGCGCCTGAAGGATGTCGAGTTCGGCGCCTTCGAGCAGTTCAGCTTCAAGGGCTGGAACGACGAGACCGTGTACGCCTGGGTGGTCAAGCCGGTCGGTTTCCAGGCCGGGCAGAAGTACCCGATCGCCTTCATTGTCCACGGTGGCCCGCAGGGCAGCATGGGCAACAGCTTCCACTACCGCTGGAACGCGCAGACGCATGCCGGTAAAGGCCATGCCGCGGTGTTCGTCGATTTCCACGGATCCACCGGCTATGGCCAGGCCTTCACCGACTCGATCCGTGGCGACTGGGGCGGCAAGCCGCTCGAAGACCTGCGCAAGGGCCTCGCCGCCGCCACCGAGAAATACGCATTCCTCGACGGCAGCCGCGCCTGCGCGCTCGGCGGCAGCTACGGCGGTTACATGATGAACTGGATCGCCGGCGCCTGGCCGGAGGGCTTCCGTTGCCTGGTGACCCACGCCGGCATCCTCGACAACCGCTTCATGAGCTACACCACCGAGGAGCTGTGGTTCGACGAGTGGGAGTTCGAGGGCACCCACTACGAGCGGCCCGCGAACTTCGAGAAGCACAACCCGGTCAACCTCGTGAAGGACTGGAAGACGCCGATGCTGGTGATCCACGGCATGCTCGACTTCCGCGTGCCCTTCGAGCAGGGCATCGCCGCCTTCACCGCCGCCCAGCGGCGCGGCATCGACAGCGAGTTCCTGTGGTTCCCGGACGAGAACCACTGGATCCTGAAGCCGCAGAACTCGGTGCAGTGGCACCGTACGGTGGAGGCATGGCTGGCGCGGCACACGGCAGCGCGCTGACGCCTGGCCATCGCGCCTGCGCCGTGCTGGCGGCGTGGGCGCTGGGCCGGGTCGGCCGAACCCGCGCTTGCCGAGCGCTGGCAGCGCAGCGCCTTCGAGGCCATCGGCGCACGAAGCGTGCGCGTTCGCGAGTCCGGATGGTTCCATCCAACCCCACCCAGTCCGGTGCCGGCGGGCTGCGCGCAGCCCGATCCGATGGCGCTGGAAACCACGCACTCCCCCGCCGGATCAGCGGATTACAGCCCTCCGGCCGAGATCCCGCCGGCAGCGGAAGCGAGTTCGGTGGCGTAGCGCTTTTGCAGGATGCCGACGCGTTGCACGTAGACCTGCGTTTCGGCGTAGGGCGGGATGCCGCCGTGGCGCAGCACGGCATTTTCGCCGGCGTTGTAGCCGGCGGCCGCGAGTTCGAAATCGCCGTCGAACAGGTCCAGCAGCATGCGCAAATGCTTCACGCCGGCGGCGATGTTCTGTTTCGGATCGAAGGCGTTGTCGACACCATACATGCCGGCGGTGCCGGGCATCAGTTGCATCAGCCCCTGGGCGCCGGCCGGCGACAGCGCCTCGTGGTGGAAAGCGCTCTCGGCGTGGATGATTGCGCGCACCATGGATTCGTCGACCTCGTTGAGGCGCGCCGCGGTGGTGATCTCGTCCTTGTATGCACCGACGTTGAGCCCGGTGTGGGTCCAGTCGATCTTGGAATCGAGCTTGCAGGCGGGGCAGGCGTAGGTGCCGATGACCTTCGCATTGACGCCACGCGGCTTGATGTTGGTGTAGACGGTGACGCCGTTGCGGTCGACGTATTTGTAGATGTTCTCGCGCGCGGCGAGCGCCGGCGGCGCGAGCAGGGCGAATGCGAGTGTCAGCGAAAAGGCACGCAGGATCATGATCGGGTCAGCGTTCGACCGGCTGTCGGCTTGACAAGCGACATCAACAAGGTTCTGCAAGTTTCTGACAGATGGGCAGGACTTGGCTAGTCCCGAGACGGCTCTTGCGCAAGATTGTTCACTCGGCATCGATCCCGAAGGTGATGGAATGCCGGTCTTGCCCATGCCCGAGGACGCCCGGATGACCAGAATCGCGATCGCCACCGGATTGCTGCTGGCCTCGCTGCAAGTGTCGGCGACCTGCCCCGCGTTGCTGGATCGCAGCTTTCGCCCACTCGCCGGGAAGTCTCCGGTGAATCTGTGCGAACGCCACGCCGGTCACGTGCTGCTGGTGGTCAACACGGCCAGCAAGTGTGGATTCACGCCGCAGTACGAAGGTCTCGAAGCGCTGCACGCGAAGTATGCCGAACGTGGTTTTGCGGTGCTCGGCTTCCCGTCGAACGATTTCATGGGTCAGGAGCCGGGCAGCGAGGAAGAGATCCGTGAGTTCTGTACCTTGTGTCACCGACCGCCCCAATGGAGCCATTTCGGGATCGGCGTAATGGAGCCAGTCGATGATCGGCGTAATGGAGCCACTTCAGGATCGCCGTAAACGATCCACTCCAGGATCGGCGTAATGGAGCCA
>JABAQR010000080.1 GCA_019187485.1 Lysobacterales bacterium
AGATCAAGGACGCGCTTAACCGACTGGCCAACGCTTCTCATATCGTCGCCGGCTTCTTCCGGCATCCAGACTGCAAATACGCCGCAGTGTAAACGGTGTGAACGCACTTTATTTACCGCTTAGTACTACCCAGAAAATCATCAAAATAAAACAATTGCTGCTTGCGTTCCTGGTATATTGCCTCCGCTTCCTCAATCGAATTTTCGATCACGCAGAGCTCAAACCCTCTTGCCACGTAATCTCTAGCCAATTGATCGGCGAGGAGCGTCTTTCCAACGCCGGGAGCGCCAGTAATTATTATTGACCGCATCTTCTCAAGCCTCACCAATGCTTCGGCGTGCGCTTCTGTCCTAACGTACCGATGCGAATCCCGGATAATCTCTTGAAGTTTGTAGTTGCTTCGACCCAATATCGCATTGTTCAGCATTGACCTGAGAACATTGGAGCTTGAAATCCATAATTTATAGTGCTTGCGCTCTAGATCTGGATATAGCGCAAGCATATCATTCAAGTCCTCTGCGCCAAAAACATCTGACTCAGTTTTGATAAACGGGTGAAGTGCGGTCTTTATCTCTGCCTTGTTGACCCGCGACAGTTCCAATGACGTGACCAAGAGGTAGCTCGCCGGTTTCAGCTTTGCGATCTTATCGCGCTCAGTACTTCTCAACTTCGTGACGAGCGCTGGCAGCCCTGACTTTAGCCAATGCTTGCATTGAACAACGACCTCACCTTGACCGGGTGAAAAATATCGCCCATCGACCCCCAAATCTCGCCCGGGCTTAAATCTCTCAATAGTCACACCGAGCCGTTGCGACAGCAGATCAACAGCAAGCGATTCGAAATCCTTGTCGTTCAGCTCGCGAAAGTTGTAGTCGGCCATGAACAGTTCCTGCCAGTAGCTTCCCCGAACAATACGATTCCAGCTTATCGGTTGTCGGAGATGAAAAGGGGCTTATCGCTTGATACGTGCGGAATCGGCAGATAGTTGTGCTTCGACTCGGGTCTGCAGTCGCTCTTTGCACTTTCCAAGAAGACGGGCCATGCGAGCCGCACTCATAGGCGCTGCACCATCCAACCATTTCTCACCTGCATGCAGCTCGATTTGCTCCGCAAGGGCTTTTATCACCACGCCCCCGCGCCGGTCAATCACAAGCTTAACCTTGCGCGCAATGATTGATTCAGCCAGTTCAATAATTTCGGCCTGGTTCTTGGCTGATCGCTCCTCGTTCTTTGCCTTTACGTCCGGCCTGGAGAATGGGCGTCTTATTCGATTTGCCCGCCGAACATCTTCGATATTTACCCAAATCCCGTTGGGGTTCACACGAAAATGCTGCACCGGGTAGCCCTTTGGATTGAACCTGAGGCCGAGCAAATTTCGTTTGGTGGGAGCGGGATCTGATCCATCGATAGCCACGGCTTGCCAGAATGCTTCGTCGCCTCCCCAAGTCGCTGCGAGCATAGCGGCGTCTTGAGCCAGAAGTTGCACGAAGCCAGTATACTTGCTGATTTTTCGGATCGCGACTCCGCCATCGTCAAAAATAAATTCGGCACAGTCCGTGCCGTCCGCTTCACGATAGGTGCGAATGGTTTCATCGAATTCCTCTACAAAATATGAAGCCTTCCAACATTCACGCGAAGCTGCCGGGATCTCCGTAGCATCACAGGCGGAAAATTCCGCAACTAGCTCACTGCTTGGAAAGTCATCTTCAATTATGCTCGGTACGACTTCTGGTTTTTCAGGTAGTTCGGCACATGACCACTCTGAAACAAACGCAAAACAGGCCATTCGCTGATTGACGATTAGACTTCGAATCTCTTCGATTTTCATTCCTAATGTTTCAATCGCAGCACCCACCAAAACAAGTTCCTTCATGAGTGCCTAGCTCCTTGAATTCGCCGAGGAAGTACTTAAACACCCGGCCTTCACACGGGGCTTGAATGCCCTAGCATTTTAAACTTCAGGGATTCGAATGCGCATAAAAATCTTTTCAAGAAACCCCAAAAACGTTTCGACGGCCAGTGCAAGTCGGAGGGGGACTCGCGGAAAATGCAACCACTGGTTGGTCCACAAGACTACGCTGGTTCACTCCCCCGAACGTCAGTATCCGTCAGTTGCTTGCCGAAAGTGTGGTGCGGTCTTCTTCTTCGTTGTTAATGGCACACCACGGCCCGCATTTCCGGCCACCTGAAAGCAGAAGTAGTTCGCATAATGGAGGTCAGTTGCACGAGAACTCCACATACCCCACCAACTCCGCCGAATAACTCCCATCGCCACTCGCTGCGCCTTTTTGCTTCAGCTCGCGCTGCAGCGTCGGTTCGACGACGCGAGCGAACAGATCCAGCCGTTGTTCTGCGGTGAAAACTGGCTTAGCTGTCGGCGTCTTCAGATAGCGTTCGCACTGGCGCTCGACTGCGGGGACGCGGGTGCCGTCTGGTTTGACGGCGATTGGCTGCACCAGTAGCCGGCGCTCGCCCTTGCCCGCGGTTGCCTCGACCATCCAGATCGAGAGTAGTACGGGTTCGTCGACGTCACCTGCTACGGCGATGCCGACATCTTCGGGTGCTACGCTGCGCCAGCGCCCCAGCTCTTGCTGCACCAGGGGATGGTCTAGGCCCATCAGTTCGAGATCGTCGCTGCTGGTGGCTGTTTCGCGGTTCAGGGTGAACCTAGCGATGCGGGCACCGTCGACGGTCGTCAGGTCATAGGTTTCGTCGTCGACCTTGAGCAGCTTCTGCCGGCGGTCGGTCACGGCGGCCGTCATGAAGCGTACCAAGCGGCCCAAGCTCGAAGAGATGTCGGAGAAGGGTTTGTAGTCATCCAGACTGAAGCCGTCGAGATCCTGGAACAGGTCAAACACGACCTGGCGCGCCTCGCGGGAATTCGACAGCGCCTCCTTGAGTTCGACTTCCGTGCGTTTCAGCTCGGGGTCGGATAGCGCCTCCTGGTAAAGGCGGTCATAGTTCAGGCGTTCAGACAGTTGGCCGAGGATTTGCGCTCGTAAGTCTTCGGCGATGTTGCCTTGGTCGTCGACCTTGCCGACGGTTCTGGCGATCTCGATCAGCTTCTCTTCGAGCAGCAGGAAGATCCGGCCCTCGATGGTGTCGGAGAGCACCAGGTTGTAGACCTGTGCGGTGTGGTTCTGCCCATAGCGGTGGATGCGGCCGATGCGCTGTTCCACATCCATCGGGTTCCATGGCAGGTCGAAGTTGAACAGGATGCGGGCAAACTGCAGGTTGATGCCTTCGCGGCCCGCGGCCGTGCACACGAGCACGCGTGGCCCGTCCTTCAAGCGAAAGCGCCGCTCCGCGGCCAGCTTGGCGCCGTGATCGCCGCCGCGCAGCACCACCACGCCTTGTCCTGGAAACGTCTGGTCGATCTCGCGTGCAATCAGATCGACGGTGCCGAGGTAGGTCGCGAACACCACGATCTTCTCATTCGGGTTCTGACGCCACAGGATGCCAAGACCGTCGAGCAGCTTTTGCGCCTTGGTCTCGCGCTGCTGCGGAAATACCCTGAGCAGATCGTCGATGCGCAGGCGCTCTTCAGGCAGGTGCAGTTCCACAACGGCCGATGCTGCTTCTTCAGCGTGCGCTGCTGAGTACTCGCTGGCGTAGGGATCGGAGGCCAGCTCCAGCGCTTCCTCATCGAGCTTCTTGACCAGCCGGTACTTCAGATCGGCCAACATCCGCTCGACCTCGCTGCGACCCATGATGTCGCGTGAGATGCTGAATTCTTCGTGGATCAGCTCGCGGGCTTCATTGGTCAGCCGCTCACGCCCTTCGATGTCCAGATCCTGGTCGCGCAGCAAAGCCTCGTGCAAGGTCAGCATCAACAACCGACGTTTCAGCGTGCGGCGCACGGCGGCAAAGCTCGATGCCGCAATCTTCTGGAAGATCGCCATCAAGAAGCCAAGCGCCCTGCCCTTTCCGCCTTGCCGGCGCGCCAGGTCGAAGCCGTCCTCCAGGTACTCGCGCAGCTTCTCGTAGAAGCGGCGTTCCTCCCCGCCCATCACGAAAGACTCGGTATGCACCCAGCGCCGCGCAAAGAGCGGCGAGCCATCAGGCTGACAGGCATCCGCCTTGGTGCGGCGGAACATCACGGCGTTAAGGCGATGTCGGTGCTCCAGCATCTCCTCCGGGCTATTGAACAGCGTCGGGTTCAGCAGTTGCGCCAGCATCCAGAACTGAAAATGATTGCCCTGGTGTGGCGTGGCCGACAGCAGCATCAGGTCACGCGAATGGTCCTTCAGTGCCTCAGCCAACTTGTAGTTTTCGGTCTTCCTGATCTTGCCGCCGTTGCGGTAAGCGGTCAGGTGGTGCGCCTCGTCGAACACCACCAGATCCCAACGCGGTGCACTGAGTAGCCGTTTGATGCGCGCCGGCCGCTTCAGGGTGTCGATGCTGGCGATCAGCCGGTCGTGCTTGGCGAAGGCGTTGGTCTTGCGGTCGGTGATATCGCCTTCGGAGCCAAACACTTCGAAGTCGAGATTGAAGACCTCGTTGAGTTCGCGGTGCCAGTTGTTCACCAGCCCCGCCGGCACCACCATCAACGCCCGCTGGAGTTCTCCCCGGCTGGCGAGTTCGCGCAGGATCAGCGCGGTTTCGATGGTCTTGCCCAGACCTACCTCATCGGCGATCAGGTAGCGGCGTGGCGATGCAGTGGCGATGCGGTGCGTCAACACCACCTGATGCGGCAACAGATCGATCTTGGCCGAAGTCAGCGCAGAAGCGCTTTCCATCACCGGCAGTGCATGTGCCTCGTAGGACAGCCAGGCCTTGTGTGCGCGTTCGGCGCCGCCGTCTACGGCACGGAGGATTCGCTCCGTTCGCGAACGCTCCCGGCGAACCGATGCCACCGGAACGCGACGCTCGCCGACGCCAAAGAACGCCTGGACATAGCCTTCGCGCGGAACATCAAGGACGACACCCTGACCGTACTCGGGATGGTTGATCCGCTCGCCACGGTGCAACTGGGCTTCTGCGTCCACTGGCACCGCTCAAGTAATCCGCAGATGGAACAGGCCCGCCGGCTTGGCGCCCTCGCGCAACAAAATCTCCTGCGGGTACTCATGCGCCTCGCCCCAGAGGACGCGCCCGAAATCGATCAGGCTGTCGCCATGTGGCGCGGCACAGCGCCAGGCGATGGCATCGGTAGCCGAGTGCACCTTGATGCGGCCGTGCCCTGATGGGAGCCAGAAGATCAGCGCTGCCTCGCCTTCATAGCGCGACTGGAACGAGAGAATGGCGTCCTTGATCGCGTCGCCCAACCACGCCTCGGCGTCCTGCGGCGTGAGCAGATCCAGGCCGCCCTCCAGCCCAGCCACCACCACGGTGTTGTTGCCGTTGCTGGGCAGATCTTCCGGCCATTTTCCAACGGATTGCAGCAGCTGACGCAAGCTCCAAACCTCGTTCGCGATACAGACCTGGTTGCGAGCTTCCTCGTCCCAGATCCAGCTGATCCCATGTCGCTGCCAACCGGTGTCGAGCAGCTGCTTCATAGCTCGTACTCCTCGAACAGCGATCCCTGCAGGGGCTTCGTGGCTTGGCTTGCTGCCCAGGCGTTGTAGATCGATGCTGCGCGGGATGCCGCGTTACGGCTGGGTTGATCCGGGCCATGTCGGTGCAGCCATTCGAGCAGCGGTTTCAGAGCCACGTGGGGTTTGAAGTTGTCGTTCTTCAGCGTGTCGGCTGCATTGATGCCGCTACCGTCAAAGCAGGCGCCGATCAGCACCAGCGCCTGATCCAGATCGGAGGTCAGGCGCCGCTTGTGCTTGCCAGTCCAATCGCGAGCGAATTCAAGCGGACTCGCACGAGTGAACACCTTGCTCTTCTCGCTGCACCAGCGACGCTGGATGAAGTCATCGGACGTGGTGATCGACCCACGCAGAAACTTCTGCAACTGGTCCCGTTTGATCTCATTGGCGGTCCCAAAGGTGCGCAAGAACTGCCTGGTGATCGGTTCAGCGTTGACTGGTGGTGCCTCCTTGCCCTTGTCAGCGTCTTCGTCGATGAGCTGGTTGATACCCACCAGCGCATCCTTCACCGAGATCGCTCGCCCCTCATCGACATAGACCTTACCGTAGTGGCGCGAGAAGTACTCCAGCGCCTTACCGCGGCGAATCACCTGCAGGTCAGCCGCAGGTAACCCAGCTTTGGCATGGTTCTCCAGCATCGCCTGAAGCTGGTGCACGTCCGCCATCACTTCGCGTCGCATTCTGCCCCAGCTGACAGGCTTGGGTTCTTCGGTACGCTTACGGCAGACATGGATGATGTCGTACTCGATGGTTTTGGAACCAAATTCGCCTTCGCCCTTGGTCTCGTCGGAGCGAATCGGGTACGTGGCCTCTAGGTAGTACCCTGCTTCAAAAAGAGACTCCAGCACAGCGACCCACGGCTCGTCTTCACTGTGGTGGAACGTGAACGCGAGAATGCCGCCGGGCTTTAGGACACGGTGCGCCTCCCTCCAACATAGGGTCAGCAGCCGCTGGTAAAAGCCATCAGGGTCCTCAGGCTCGCGTGCGCGGTTGGCAACTGCCTCAAGAGACTTTGGCGTGTACTCGGCCGAAAAGTACTCTGGATACTTCGATTTCAGCACCAAGCGCATCCATACATAGAAAAAGTCAGCGAGTTCCGAGTAATGAAGCAAATCACCAAAGGGAGGGTCGGTAATCACTAAATCAACGCTACCGTCCGCGATTTTGTCAAGGTCAGTTGAGGATGCGCAGAGAACTTCGGCACCCATTACGGGGTCGCCGGTCTTTACTTTCTCACTCTTGCCGGTGATCTGCCGTCCAAGACCAGGATTGATCCTCTTGAGGTTCTCGGCACTTACAGCTTCCCAAGGGTCTGCACTCCACTCGCCGGCCTTTTGAAGTACCTCAACTGTCGACGACCAAGGGCCATATCCCATCGGCGGAAATACGCCGACCTCAATTACATTGTTCTTCGGGTGAAAGTTGTTGTTAGACAATGCGGGAGCAAGCTTATCCAACTTAATGTGCCAGAACGAAAACATGTTCTGGTTCCGAAGGTGATTCTGAAATGCGCCGAGGACGTACTCTCTCGTGGCCCAGTCATACGTGCCAACAGTGATGATTGCCTTCAGCAGCTGTGAGTGCACCAGCATCTGGCGTGCATTGAACATCTCCGACCACTTGAGATATCCGTGTTGCGGAAGCGGCTGCCGCTGATGCGTCATGTGGCCATAAGGTATTGCGCTCTTGGGCCAGTAGTCAGCTAGGTCCGCATCCTTTCGGCGCTCCCACTCGGCTTCTGCCGCGTCTAACGCTCGGCAGTCCGTGACAGGCAAAAAGAACCGTCCGTTGTAAGGGTTGGTCGTGGTCGCGAGGCTTGGCGAATACCCTTGAACAGCGTAAACGCTGGCCTGAGCAGTCTTTCTTGTTGCCTCGATCGCTGTCACTATCGGTTGGACCGTACCGCATGCAGCGCAGGCGAAGTTCGCTGCCTTGGGAACGGTTCCGCCATCCGACCTGAAAGTGACCTTGGTTTCGGGGCAGGTCACCTCTGCCGGTAATTCGCCGCGTACCTCTAAGAGTCGAACCTTTGAAGCACGCTCTTGGTTCCAGCGAGCCGTCGAGTCTGCGTCATCTTGGGCACTGCCACCAAATGACTGCCCGCTTACGTCCACCTTCGCGCTTCCAGCAAGCCACTGCGGATGCATGAGAAGGTTGAGATCTACTTTTTTGTTCTTGCCCTTGCCAAGGTTGACCATGGTGGTGTGACCACATAGGGGGCACACGACACCCTTCTTTCGGTCGAGTACTGAGTACGGATGTTCCGACGGGGAAACGTAAAGCGGCACGCCGGGCGCCATCCGCGCAGCGTCTTCCTCGATATGGAAGTCGCCACCGCATTTGCCACAAGTGTGCTCCCAATGCTTGACGCTGAGCGATTTCAGCGCAATTACCGGATTGTTCATGATCGGTGTCCGGTGCCCACACCCGGTCACCCTGCATGGGCCGTGCTTTGCCCAAAATGTGTAAATGATTTCCGGACCTTCATATCTGTACTCTGAGCGTTGTTCTTGAGTAAGCAATAGAGGGTCGAAGTCCGCGGGCATCACGCGCGCAGTCGGCACGTGCGTCCATTTGCCTTTTTCGCCATTCGGACCGTCGCAGTAGTAGTACGGCATGATCTGCGGCTTGACGTCGGCCTCAATGTCGGCGAGGAGTCGCTTCACTTCAACGGGATCGACATTGGCCAATTCCTGTTTGACGACGAACCACGCGACCGGGTTCAGATCGTTGCCGATCAATTGCATGCCCAGGCGAGAGCCTTCGACCAGGGTGGTGCCGCCGCCCATGAAGATGTCTGCCACCTTCAGGTCCTTGAACGCGCCCTTTTTCTGATGGTTGGCGTAGTAGTTGTCCCAGACCAGCTTGGCCGCATGAGACTCATCATCAGGGGCCTTCGTCGCCGCCGCGATCAGCATTGAGCGGAAGACGCTTGAACGCCGACGCGCCCACCACTTCGACATCTGATAGATCGGCTTGCCGGCGTTGCCCTCAATCACGGCGACCTGGTTGACTGGCAGGATCGGAAAATCCACCTCCAGACAGGTTTTTGGTCGGTTGGGGTCGTTGAAGTCGACGGTTTCCATTGCTACCGCCTTGCCGGCGCCAACCGCCTTGCCCACGCGTTCGCGCAACTCCGCCTTGGCGTCCTTTTTTTGGCCCCAGAAGTCCATGCGTCCGCGCCTATTTGGTGATTTCAATGAAGGGTGACAGCACTTCCAGCAGCGACAGGCCACCGTGCGTCAATGTGGGATAGCCACCTTGGCTACGCCATTTCCAGCGACCCACAGCCAACAGGTGCGCGCCATGCGGGCTTTGCACGGATAGCGCAACAGGCGGCACGAAGGGGCCGGCATCACCAGCGCCAGGCGCGCTGCGTCCACTGCCAAAGGTCTTCTTGAGGAACTGCCCTACTTCGCCGTCTGCATCCGGGAAGTAGCCCGTTGCGGCGTAGCCGTGATCCGAGGTGATAACCAGCCGTCGACCGATGGCAAGACGTTCCACGAACGTCCAGAAGTCGTCGCTGCCAAGCTGCTCAGCCGCATCGCGGGTCAAGGTGTCCAAGCCCTGCCCTGCACCCGAACCATCGTGCAGCTTGTTGTCGGGCCAGTGATGCCAGAAGACCCAGTTGGGCGCGGAGTTGATCAAGCCTGCGCAGTCCGTCCAGGGCATGTCGGCAGATTCGGTCTGGCTGGGAACCAAACGGCTGGCAAGGCCACCACCGTTGTTCTGTAGCTGACTGCGACTGCTGTAGCCGAGAGCACGGGCAAAAGCGTTGGTCTCGCCCGGCAGTTCAGAAGCGCTGGCCGCTACCTTGTGCACGGTGAATCCGCGGTCCTTGGCGCCTTGCAACAACCAAGGAAGTTCACGCAACGAAAGCCCATCGAGAATGAGGATGGCCTTGGCGCTGTGGGGTTCGGTCCACCAGCGCGCCAAGCGATCCGAGGTACGCTCGACCGTATCGCCGAACGCCCGCCACAAGTCCCAACCGCTGGAGGACAAGAAATGATCCAGCGTGCCGATCTCACGATCACGCCGTGTGACTTCGCTCTGTGCGTTACTGCTGGTCAAAGGCCTGGAGGCAATGGCGATTGCCCGCTCGATGATCACGCCCCATGCGTCCTCGGCCGTGCCTTTGGTCAACCGGTGTAGCAGGTCGGCATCGAAGGCCATCAGCTACCCTCCTTGTCCAGACTGAGCCCGAAGGTCATGCCATCGGGCAACCTCTTCAACAGCTCCTTGAGCTGGGCGCCCGTTGCCGCAGAGAGCTTGATCGAGACCTCCGTCACTGCGGTGGCAGGGCCGATTCCCCAGCTTTCGAGCTTTCCGATGAGATTTAGCGGTGATGTTGGCGGATTGCTCAGGGTGACGTGGGGCTTGGTGGTGGCGCCGCCACCAAATATCCCACCCGGATCGGGTTGATCGTCCGCGTCACCGACTTTCGATGGCGGAATCGTAGTGGTGTCGATTGGGCCAATGGGCGGATCAACTGTAGCTGTCGGTACCGCGGTACTGCCGCCGGTTGTGGGAACAGCTGAGGGCTGCAACAGCAGCACTTCATCGAGCTGACGCCCGGTGTAGGAGAGCTTCGGGCGGAACCTACGCCAAGCACTCTCTTCGTCCTCACCCGATTGCGCCTGCAGGTACTCCAGCCCACGCAGATTGATCGCGATCTTGCCGCGTGCACAGATTCGCAGCACGCGTTCCTTGATCGCCGTTTCCCCGAGCCATGGGATGCAGTCCCGTCCGGCCGGCCGGGGTTCCCGAAGCATCAGCAGCAGCTTGCCTACACTTGCGCTCTCGTCCGCGAGTTCCAGCACGAATTCTTCGAAGTCTTCAGGCACGAACAGGTCGTTGACCAACGCCTCTTCGATGGCTTCTGGAATCTGTGCGCCCTGCTTCCTCAGGCTCTCAACACTGAAGCGGCATTGCGTTGTGTCGGCATAGTTCCAGCGCTGCAGCACCGCAAAACGGTCGAAGCGCTTCTTGAGGATGTCGCGCAGCTCGCCTTGGTACTTGGTCTGCAGTTTCCGGTATTCCGAGTTCTGGCTACTCCATTCCTGAGCCTTCATGGCGGCACGGGCCAGGATCAGCAGGTCGCGGTCTTGAAAGGCATTGGATGATCCGGAACGCGGCAACAGGAAGCGAACCGTGTTGCGGCGCTTTTGCAGGTGATCCTTGATCCACTTCCCGAGCCGCTGATCGAGAAGGTCAGGCTCTTCAGGCAGCACCAGAATCGGAAGTCGATCATCCCAGCGATCCGGGTGTTCAGACTCATCCACCGCTGACCATGGATTGGTCTGCCAGGACTTGGGGAGTGCGATCACGCGGAAAGCCTTCGCCACCTCTTCCCCACCGCCCAGCACGTAGCGGGTTTCTTTGGCCAACTGCGCCAGGTCCGATCCGTCAGAGAAGAGCTTGTCGTTGCGCGCGCAAGCCATGAGCTTGGCCTGCGGGTTCTCTTCCTCGCGAAACACGAGCTTGGCGCCATCCTGGTGGATGTTGAAGCTGTTCTCGACGACCGTCGCCAGTTCCACCTGGAATGCGTTGTCGTCGATGGCTTTGCTGCGGGTGATATCCACCTGCAGCGTTGCAGGTTCGGCGCCGGCGAGATTGCCCACGGCGATTGACCGCAGCCAGAGCGCCCCGATGACCTCTTGCAGGTGCGGAGCAACCTGTACGTGATCGGTGACTGCCTCAGTGACCGAAATGATGTTCTGCTGGGCTTTGCTGCGCAGTGTGCGGTGATGCTGGTTTGACACTGAATCGAGCAAGGCACCAATGCCTGAGGCGTCGTCGTCCAGTCGGAAATCGGCGGCCGTCAGGACCGGCACGACGTCCCCACGGCTCTTATAGAGGTTGGCCAGGATGCGAATCATGTCGCGGGTTTCTTGCGCGTCGGTTGCGATCAGCACCTGCTCTTCAAGCAAGCGCAGCAAATGCGGCGCGTAGGGCCAGGACTCGGTGAACTCCTTGCGCCTGCGATCCTGTTCCGAGGTAGGCACCTCCTGAAGTCGAAAGCACTCGCTCACATGAGTCGCAAGGATGGCCTCGATGCTGGCTGGCGCGACCTGCAGACGATTGTCGAACAAGCGGTGCAACAGCATCCGTCGTCGATCCAACTGGATTCGCTCAGCATTGCCTGCCGCCTTGAAGTCGATGGCCACAGGATTGACGCGATGGACCTGTTGGTAGGCGTCGCTACTGCCATTGCGTACCGAGATCACCAACACCAGCAATTCGGGGTGCTCCTTGGCGATCTCCGACAAGATTTGGATGAAGGTGAAGGCCCAGTTCTTCCAAGGGTACTGCTTGGTGTTGGTCAGACCGTCATACCAAGTCTGGAACTCGTCGAGCAGCAACATCGTTGGCGTGTGCCGCAACAGCTCAAGGATCAGCTGGTCCGACGGAATGTCGGTCTTTCCCGCGCCCATCCCCTCCCATTTGCCCTTGATGTAGACGCCATGCGGATGGCGCTCCAGCAGCAGATCCCAGAGGAACTTGTAGCGCTGGCGATGAAGGCTCTCGCCGATCACCAGCATCTCGCGTCGCAGCTTGATCTTGCCGATGCGCGGGTCACCGAGCGTCGCCGCCCAGTTGTTGAGCCACGTGCCCGTAGAAGCCGGGTCATTGACCGCGTGGTAGAGCGCCGCCATTGTCACCGACCGCCCCAATGGAGCCATTTCGGGATCGGCGTAATGGAGCCAGTCGATGATCGGCGTAATGGAGCCACTTCAGGATCGCCGTAAACGATCCACTCCAGGATCGGCGTAATGGAGCC
>JABAQR010000079.1:0-3099 GCA_019187485.1 Lysobacterales bacterium
GCCCTGCCAGTATTGAACTTTCGTACGGATTAATGCCTAACTATGCAATCAACCCGACGCCGGAACAGGCTCTTCGCTCAAATCGTGCCGTACTGCCGGCGCGGGTTATTGCGGCGTTGGACGTCAGAAGCAGTGGCGGGTCGGGGGAGAGCATGAGTGGAGTGGTGTGAAGAGCCAAAGCATTGAGCGTTTAGTCTTGCTCGCTTGGGTTGGAGAAGAAGCGCAGTAGCACCAGTGTCGTGTCAATTGAGCGGGTTCTTTCGTGGCTGTTTCTGGAGAAGGGCGGTAGTCGCTTGATCCATCGGTACGAAATAGAACGGGAAAGGCATCTTGCGTGGCGTCCTCGAAGCGGGGAACTTGGTTCGGTGGTCACTTGCGCAAGTAGCATGAGGCGGGGAAGATCAACAGCATGATGCTCAAGGAAATTGGAGGCTCGGGCGCAATGGCAAGGAACCTGACGCCCAACTATGTGTTCAAGCCGACGCCGGAACAGGCTCTTCGCTCAACCTGGCTGTGCGGCCGGCGCGGCTTAACACGGCGTTAGCTGTCACGAACCCTGACGCTCACACAAACCAATTGAGAATGACGCTAGTGAAGGTGGGTGAAAATGGATGAAGACTCTAAGAAGGAAGGAATTGGGCTTTGGGTGGGCTTCGGGCTCCTAGGACTGGCAATCGTCGTCCTGACGTTGAGTTGGGACCGAATGTGGGGTGATGACAAATCTCCATATGAAGTACTCAGTGCACTGTTTGGCGGTCTGGCTTTCGCCGGCGTAATCTTCGCAATACTCCTCCAGAAGCGGGAACTGGAGCTGCAGCGAAAGGAACTTGCGCTCACAAGGGATGAGCTACGGCGCTCTGCATCTGCTCAAGAACAATTGAATGACGCAAATGAAAGACCGATGGTAAAGGTACAACTGCTGCCCGGTCGACATGGAAACTGGAGAATTATCATTGAGAATGTTGGCCGCTCTGCCGCGGAAAATTTAAGTCTAAGCACCTCGGCGGATATGATCTGTGACGGCTATGACGGTACATTCTTGGGTGAGCTGCCAATATTTGCGGGTGTCGGATTTACGCTCACATCTGGGCAGTCCATAGTCTATGAAATTCCCGACTTCTTTGAACCAGAAGGTGGGGCGCCGTTCGCGCAGCCGTCCGAGTTCAAGATGTCGGCAAGATATTGTCGCGGTCAAAAAATGTACGAGGATCAGTACCTCCTGAATAAAGACCTTGCCAAATGCACGACAGCGGAAAGCGGAAATAATGCCGGTCAAATTCCCGAGAAGCTGGACAGAATTGCTGAAATCCTCCGTGATTTACGGCACAGCATGGGAAGCCGTGGATTTGGTGGGCTTTAGGGCAATGAGCACGTGTCAGCTAACTATGCAATCAAGCCGATTGCGGAACAGGCTCTTGGCATAAACCCATCAATTTCGCGCCGCAACGGCTTATTGCGGCGTTAGAACTCACTCGTTTGGCCGTAGCCGAGCTCGTCAAACGCCAGATGGCTGGGCGGGAATTGGTTCTGAGTTGATGCGTGGGCGGGATGTGCTGAGGCATGGAGCGGGAGCCCGAGTTCGACACTTATCCGACTTAAGTAATTGATTCGTAGCGCATCCGGCATCCCCGGTTGCCACTACGATGGCCTCGGTCAGCTCGTTTGGAGGGCTTTGGTGTCGGGCAACGGCAGGTCCAGTTGCTGGAAGATCGAACGGGTTTCCTCGCCGGTCGCGGTCAGTCCGCTCACGGTCTTGCCGTCTGCGGTGAACCGGTGCAGTTGGATGGCCTTGAGCTTGCGCAGCGCAGCTGCCGGGCTGAACTCGGTCAGTTTCGGACGCATGACCCGGTGCAACAGCAACGCGAGGAAGCAGATCAACGCGTGCGCGCGGATGCGCTCGGGGAGCCGGTGATAGACCGGCGCCAGCGCGATGTCCTGCTTGAGCACTCGGAAGCCGCGCTCGATGTCCGCCAGGCGCTTGTAGCGCTCCACCACCTCGACGGCTTTCAGGTCGCGCACGTTGGTCAACAGGATCAGCTTGCCGTCGAAGGCTTCCTGGCGCGCCAGCGCCGCTTCGTCCAGGTGCCAGCTGAAGCTGTCGGCGCGCAAGTCGGCTTTGAGGATCTTCGACAGATGCGCCTCCCTCACCGCCGTGATGAAGCGCAGGTAGGCGCCGCGGTCGCTGGCTTTGCGGCCGCGGGCCTTCTTGCCCTGATCCTGGCGCTCCAGCTTGTCCACCGCAGACTGCGCCTGCGCCTCGATGGCCGCGATCCGGGCGCTGCGCTGCGCAGTCTGTTCGGCTGCCACGAGAGGGTCGTGCGCCACTACCATGCGATAGCCGCCCGCTTCGGTCTCCAGCACCTTGGGCGCGGTCGCATCGACGCACGTTCCCGCCAGTTCCACGACCGGATCCATGAAGTCGCCGTAACGGCGCGCTGGCACCGCGATGATCCAGGACAGCTCGACACCCTTCGGCAACTTCAGCGCCTCCAGGGCCGCGATCTGATCCAGACTCAGCATGCCGCGATCGGCCACCAGCACCACGCGCTTGACCGCATAGCGCGCCAGACTGCGCTGGATCATCGGCAACAAGGTGCTCACCTCGCCGACATCGCCGGGGAACACCTCGAAATCCAGTGGCATCCCGCAACCGCTCTGCACCAGCCCCAGCGCGAACTGACGCGCGATGCCGCCGGTGTCCTTGTTCATGCCAAAGGCACGCACATCGTCCGCCAGTCTCGTCTCGCCCTGGATGCGCACATTGGTCAGGTCGTAGAACACCAGGTTCAGGTCCTGATCCAGCAGCGGTCGCACCAGCCCAGCCAGCCGCGACAGGATCGTGCCCGCATGGGAGTTTTGAGTGTGGGAATCTGAGGTTGAGGCTAGGGGGAAGCGTTTGATGCGTTCCTGAGGTGGAAATCTTGAGCTGGAGAATCGAGGTGGAAGCATGAGGTGGGAAATTGAGGTGGGAAATTGAGGTGGGAAATTGAGGTGGGAAATTGAGGTGGGAAATTGAGGTGGGAAATTGAGGTGGGAAATTGAGGTGGGAAATTGAGGTGGGAAATTGAGGTGGGAAATTGAGGTGGGAAATTGAGGTGG
>JABAQR010000079.1:3109-11629 GCA_019187485.1 Lysobacterales bacterium
ATTGAGGTGGGAAATTGAGGTGGGAAATTGAGGTGGGAAATTGAGGTGGGAAATTGAGGTGGGAAATTGAGGTGGGAAATTGAGGTGGGAAATTGAGGTGGGAAATTGAGGTGGGAAATTGAGGTGGTGGTTTTACGGTTGGTTTGTTTCCGCTCTGTAGACAGGCGAATTCTAACTATGTGTTCAAGCCGACGCCGGAACAGGCTCTCCGTTCAACCTGGCTGCGCGGCCGGCGCGGCTTAACACGGCGTTAGGTTTCACTTACGGAGACTGACGATGTCCATCGAATGGAGTCAGGCTGTAGATACGGTGCTTCCGAGCGTGGTTCGCATTCACTCGCCGTCCGGAAGTGGTACTGGTTTTTTGGTTTCCTCGGCACCAACCGGGCTCATTGCCATTGCAACCGCGTCGCACGTTATCGCTGATGCCCATTACTGGGAGCAGCCATTAAAGATTGTGCATCATCTTTCGGGGAGAACGAAATTTCTCCGCGCAAATGAACGTTCTATCTTCCTCGAAGAATCCGATGATACAGGAGCTATCGTTTTTGATAGAGGAGAACTGCCCCTTCCCGCCCAACCCTTGGAACTAGCGCCGGAGGGAAAGTTTCTTAAAGTGGGGAAAGAAATCGGATGGGTGGGGTTCCCATCAGTCGAGCCTACTCAACCATGCTTCTTTTCGGGGAAGATCAGTGCACTTCGGCGAGGGGGAAAAGAGTATTTGGTAGATGGAGTCGCGGTAAACGGAGTAAGTGGCGGTCCGGCTTTTTGGAATGGTGGAGAGCAAGTCATGCTAATTGGGGTGCTTTCCGCGTACATCCCAAACCGCTCTACGGGCGCAACGCTTCCAGGACTTTCGGTCGTGCAAAACGTTGAACAGTTCCATCTTGTTGCGCGAGCTTTCTCGAACATAAAAGAGGCAAAAAAGACTGAGGTGCATTCAGAACAACCACCCACCGCGGCTCCAGACGGTGAAACCTAACTATGCATTCAAGCCGATTGCGGAACAGGCTCTTGGCTCAGACCGCGCTTTATCGTGCCGCAACGGCTTAATGCGGCGTTAGATTTCCACGAAAACTAGAGGCGAGTTGTGGTTGCTTAAATGGTGTTCTCAATCACAATAGTTTTACTGAGATCGTTGAACTCCTTGACGTGTGTAGTAGCCATTTTTGGAGAGATCAATGTTCAGCGCTGAGGAAATAAAGCTGGCTCAACTCGCAGTCAAGTCCCATCGGTTCTTTCGGTGGGTAGAGCTGATTGTGGCTGCTCTCTTTTTCTATGTAGCCCTTAAAGGTTGGAATCCTAACCCGCCGTCAATGGAATTCTCCGAGCAAGCGTTGAAGCTTGCTGTTTTGGACGCGAGAATGACAACCGCGTACTTTGTTATCGCCAGTATGGTGACGTTGAAAGCGCTTTTCAATTGGCGCGGTGAGCACTTTACGAGATTAGTCGCCGAGAGAGGCGCCATAGAATGAGGCGAGTAAATCTAACTATGTGTTCAAGCCGACGCCGGAACAGGCTCTTCGTTCAACCTGGCTGCGCGGCCGGCGCGGCTTAACACGGCGTTAGCTTTCATTTGGTTCCTTCATCGCAAGGAATTTTGTGGTGGTGAAAGAGGGCACTGAAATTACCCTGTTGCAAGATTGCCGCGTTGCGCGCGGCGGCTATGCGGGAGGTCGTGGACGCCGCCGCGCGGTGAGCGGGCGGGTAGCGCTGACGCTCTGGAACGCAGACTGGGTTCCAAGAGACTTGAGGCCAGATTGCCGCATTGTGCGCGGCGGCTACAGTGTAGGTGGGGGACGCCGCCGCGCAGTTGGCGGGCGGGTCTCGCTGGCGCTCCGGAACGTAGCCTGGGTTCCAAGACACTTCGAGCCAGATTGCCGCGTTGTGCGCGGCGGCTCTCTGTGGGTTGGGGTCCGCCGCCGCGCGCTTGCGGGCGGTCACACCTTCGGCGCATGCTCGTGGCAGCAGGTGTGGGCTTTTGATTACGGATGAAAAGCTAACTGTGTGTTCAAGCCGACGCCGGAACAGGCTCTTCGTTCAATCTGGCTGCGCGGCCGGCGCGGCTTAACACGGCGTTAGCTATCAGGGCATAGCTTGCCGCACCTTGCGACACTGACTGCGTTGTAATACAGTCCACTACATCCGGTCGTAGGAGATGCAACGTGGGTGTCACATCGGTAAGGCTTCAGCCTGAGGTTGAGGAAAGCCTCGAAGCAATGTCGGGTCGGCTTCAACGAAGTAAGAGTTGGCTTATAAATCAAGCACTTCGTGAGTTCATATCTCGAGAGTCCTTGGAGGATGAACGCTGGCGGGGAACGTTGAGTGCGCTAAAGTCGCTCAACGCCGGAAGAGTCGTTGAAGGTGAAGAAGTACATGCTTGGCTGCGTTCCTGGGGAACGCCCGACGAGCTGGGCGCACCGAAGCCTCGCGCATGAGACTGGTCTATACAGAGGAAGCGGTAGCGGACTTGAAGCGGCTGAGGGACTTTATTGCTGAGAAGAATCCAAGTGCCGCGGCGAAAGTTGGTCAGAACCTGATCAAACGAATAGAGGGAATTCGGACATTTCCACAAATGGGTTGGGGCGTTGGAAAGGCGCCAGACCCAGAAGTAGTTCGAGATTTCGCGTTTGGTAAGTATGTAGTCCGTTATGCGGTGCACGCAAAAGTAATTGCTGTCCTTCGCATTTGGCATCATCTTGAACATAGGAGCTGACAGCTAACTGTGCAATCAAGCCGACGCCGGAACAGGCTTTTCGTACGAACCGGACAAGGCCGCCGGCGCGGCTTATTGCGGCGTTAGATTTCGGTGCGAGCTTTTTCGGGGAAGTGGGTTTTGCTGTGTAGTGACATTGGCAAGTGTGCTGGAGTGAGAAGCAGGGACCGGAAATGACTCAGATTCAAGAAGCGGTTTCGCCTGGCTCGGGCTTCAGACTATTATTGGTCTTGGGAGTTCTGTTCGGGTTGCTGTGCATGCTTGCTGCGCTCAAATCTCAGCTTGCGCCTGCTGTGAACGACGAAACGCTAGTTGCGCTTGGAATGGCCGTTCCAACTTATGGGGTCGCGCTTTTGATCCTCGGCGGTGGAGCATTTTTTCCGTACGCTCGGAAATGGAGAATTGCATTCTTAGTTCCACTGGCTTTGTTTGGGCTTTCGGTAATGATCGCTTCCTTGTGAATGGAGAGAAGTCACTATTGATTCCGGTGCCGAAATCTAACTATGCAATCAACCCGACGCCGGAACAGGCTCTTCGCTCAAACCGGGCCGTACTGCCGGCGCGGGTTATTGCGGCGTTAGCTTTCATTTGGTTCCTTCATCGCAAGGAATTTTGTGGTGGTGATAGAGGGCACTGATTCTCACTGGAGCAAGATTGCCGCGTTGCGCGCGGCGGCTATGCGGGTGGTTGGGGACGCCGCCGCGCGGTGAGCGGGCGGGTAGCGCTGACGCTCCGGAACGCAGACTGGGTTCCACGAGACTTGAGGCCAGGTTGCCGCATTGTGCGCGGCGGCTACAAGGAAGGCGGGGGACGCCGCCGCGCAGTTGGCGGGCGGGTCTCGCTGGCGCTCCGGAACGTAGCCTGGGTTCCAAGAGACTTCGGGCCAGATTGCCGCGTTGTGCGCGGCGGCTCTCTGTGGGTTGGGGTCCGCCGCCGCGCGCTTGCGGGCGGTCGCAACTTCGGCGCATGCTCGTGGCTGCAGGTGTGGGCTTTTGATTACGGATGAAGAGCTAACTATGTGTTCAAGCCGACGCCGGAACGGGCTCTTCGTTCAATCTGGCTGCGCGGCCGGCGCGGCTTAACACGGCGTTAGGCATCATTATTGGAGACCTTCGTATGTCCGTGGAGAGGATTCCGGAACTCGTTCGTCGACTCTACGCAGTTGTATCTGAATTGGACGAGCTGTTTAAGGAAGAGAAGCGATCGTTCACCCCAGATGGGCACCTTGTCGGAAGCATTGGCGAAGTCTTGGCAAAGTATCGGTATGGGTTAGAACTTCTTCAAAATTCCAGTGAAACACATGATGCAGTCGCGCCGGATTCCCGAATGGTGCAAATAAAGGCGACACAGGGATCAAGGGTTGCGCTGAGCTCAAAGCCTGATTACTTGGTTGTTTTGAAGATCGCTAAGGACGGAACTGCTCACGAAGTGTACAACGGTCCTGGCGATCTGGTGTGGAACAACTGCGGGAAGCCGCAGAAGAATGGTCAATCGCCAATATCTATATTTCGCTTGAAGCAACTGTCGGAACGTGTTTCTGAGAATGAAAAGATCGGGGTAAGGAATAATGCCTAACTATGCAATCAAGCCGATTGCGGAACAGGCCCTTGGCTCAAACCGGACACTATCGTGCCGCAACGGCTTATTGCGGCGTTAGACCTTTTTGGGAGCTCTTATGAGTCGGATGTCAGTGGTTGTTGGATTGGTATTTATTGTCACGGGCCTCGCTTCTGGGTCAGGAGTTTCCTCAGAATTTCAAGAATTTGAAGAGCGCTTGGCCGAAGCGGAAGAAAACCTCTATTCCGAAGGAGGCGCAGCATTTGATAAAGAGCTTTCGAGCTACTTCAAGGACTCAAAATCTACACTGGATGCCCTGAACACGTGCATGGAAAGTAATATCCCGAAGTCCAGCTTGACGGGCTATGTGTATTTTCCACCGAATGGGGGCTATTCTCTTGAAGTTCGTCCTGTTGGTGCATTTGCCACATGTATTAGAGGGGCATTCAGTGGAAGAGAAGTGCCGGAGCCTCCTCGTCGTCCATACGTAAACCAATTCGGTTTCAATGTCTCCAATTAAATGTTTTGCATCGTGGCACAAAGGTCTAACTATGCGTTCAAGCCGACCTCGGTACCAGTTCGTGGTTTTGACCGAGCCGCTTCGCGCCTCGGCGGCTTAACGCGGCGTTAGACCCCATTGGAAGTTCCTTCATGCTTCGTGCATTTGTATTTCTGATCCTCCTGAGTTGGTCGCAATTTGCACATTCGAACGTGATCTGGCCGGGGCTGATTCTCCAATTACAGCTCTACGCATGGGAACCGATCTTGTTAGGGTTGCTAATTGAGTATATTGCAATAAGGCGGATATATGGATTTGGGTACTCCAAAGCACTCGGAATGGATCTTCTCGCAAACTTGGGATCTGCAGCCATCGGGCTATTCGTATTTCCGATTTCTAGCATTCTCTTGCACTTAATGGCGGTGCCGCTTTTCTTTGTATTGCCAGATATCGCGCTAAACATTCTCTTTGCGCTTCTCTTTATCTTGCTTTCCGCGTTTATTAATGCCGCAATTGAAGCGAAGGTGATTGGCTGGATGGAGGGAAAGAACATGGAAAAGAGGGAAGTGCTTGGGTTGGCAATGGCAAACACACTGAGCGTTTCCGCCGCAGCATTCGCGTTATGGATGCATCCGCCAAAATTTTAATATCGCGTGGGGTCTAACTATGCATTCAAGCCGATTGCGGAACAGGCTCGTCGCTCAAGTCGGACACTATCGTGCCGCAACGGCTTAATGCGGCGTTAGGCCCCAGAAGCATACGAGCAGTTTGATTAACCTCAATTTCTGCCCCTTCAGCGGCTGTAAGTCGTTGATTAATGGGCTGTCGTAACTTCGAGTTCTGGGTTAATCAAACTGCTCATCGGTAGGCGGAGGAGAGCTTTCTTGCTGAGGTGGATGGTGCAGACTTGTCGAGGATGAGCAAGGATTTTGGATGGATTGGGGAAGGAAAGCTTTGTGCATGAGTGGTTTGGGAGATTTTATCGGAAAAGGGTAGGGCTTGTGGCTGGATCAAAAAGCGATCATTTCATCGCAGAAGTTGTTCTTGGCTAATTTTTCGGTTGAGAAATGGATCGGATCGGCGGCAGACTTGTGCGTTAATCTTGGGAAAGGTTGGGTGCGAGAAAGCGGTGGTTGGTAGTGAGTTTGGTTGGAGAATCAGGAGCAAATGAGCTTTCCTCGGTTGGCAAGATTGGAAGTCATGGCAAGAAACCTGGGGCCTAACTACGCGTTCAAGCCGACCGCGGAACAGGCTCTTGCGCTCATCTGCGGCCTTGCGCGCCGCGGCGGCTTAACGCAGCGTTAGAATTCACTCGCTTGGTCGTCACCGAGCTCGTAAAACGCCAGAAGACTGAGCGGGAAATGGTTCTGAGTTGATGCCTGAGCGGTATGTGATGAGGGATAGATTGGGAACGGGAGAGGTTGAGGATGGAAATCTGAGGTAGACTGTTTGAGGTTGAAAAGCCTGGGGCGGAGACTTGAGGGGGAGACCTGAGGCGGAAACTTGAGGTGGGAAACGTGAGGTGGGAAACGTGAGGTGGGAAACGTGAGGTGGGAAACTTGAGGTGGGGATTTTCGGTAGGTTTATTTCCGCTCTGTAGCTGGGTGAATTCTAACTATGCAATCAAGCCGACGCCGGAACAGGCTCTTCGCACAAATCGGACACTGCCGCCGGCGCGGCTTATTGCGGCGTTGGACGTCAGAAGCAGCGGCGGGTCGGGGGAGAGCGTGAGTGGGGTGGTGTGAAGAGCGAAAGCATTGAGCGTCGGCTATTGTTGGCTCAGGTTGGAGAAGCGCAATAGCACCATGTCGTATGAATTGAGCGGATTTTGTTGCAGGTGTTTCTGGAGAAGGGTAGTTGCGGTAGTTGCTGTTGGGGCGCGAACTTGGCCATACCCATGATCCTTCGCTGTGAACTCAATCCGATAAGTCCTGTTTCTTGTCATCTCGAAGTGCGGTACGTGGAACGGTTGTCACTTGCACAATTGGCCTGAGGCGGGGAAGATCAACGGCATGATGCTCATGGAGATTGGAGGCTCGGGAACAATGGCAAGGAACCTGACGTCCAACTATGTGTTCAAGCCGACGCCGGAACAGGCTCTTCGTTCAACCTGGCTGTGCGGCCGGCGCGGCTTAACACGGCGTTGTACCTCAGGAGGAAGTGATGTCGTATACCGCAACTGTTATACCGGTGATGATTGCGTCTCCCAGTGACGTACACGCTTTACGTGTACTGACGCGAGACATACTCCTTGAATGGAACTATGTCCATTCGGACGCCACTAACTTGGTTCTTATGCCCGTTGGATGGGAGACACACTCATCACCAGAACTTGGAGGAACTGCGCAAGACTTGATCAACGAGCGCGTGCTAAAGGACTGCGATCTCTTGATTGGAGTTTTCTGGACCAGAATGGGTACGCCGACGGCTCACGCAGCTAGCGGTACAGCTGAAGAAATTGAGCGCCATGTCTCTGCCGGGAAGCCAGCTATGCTGTTCTTCTCAAGTGCACCAGTGGCACCAGAGTCACTTGACCCTGCGCAGTTTGCCGCTCTGCAATCGTTCAAGACGTGGGCCCAATCGCAGGGCTTGATTGAGGGCTTCGCTCATCCTGACGAGTTCAAGGATAAGTTGAAGAGGCAATTGCAAATCGCGCTCGCGCGGAATCCGCATCTCAAGAAAATCAAAGAGGAAGCGAACTCCGTTCCTGGCGTAGGTACTCCCGGTGTCATCGGAACGCCCGCGAACCCCAAGGCTGTGATTGCTAACACTTTACCACTTGAAGCACAGCTCCTCTTGAAAGAAGCCGCCTCTGATAAGAGCGGCACAATATTCCTCATTACCGGTCGGGGTGGCAAGTTCTATCAAGTAAATGGAAAGACCCTCGGGGGCAATGAAGACAGGCGCCAAGCTGCAAAATGGGAAGACGGTCTTGAAAGGCTTGTGGAAAAGGATCTTGTAGTACGTCGCGGGCTTAAGAGTCAGGTGTATGAGGTCACGACTCTCGGGTATGAGATAGCCGACTTCATGCAGAATTCGTCTTCGGCCTGAGGTACAACTATGCAATCAAGCCGATTGCGGAACAAGCTCTTGGCATAAACCGGATACTTTCGTGCCGCAACGGCTTATTGCGGCGTTGGATTTCAGAAGCAGTGGCAGGTTGTGGGAGAGCGGCTTGAGAGTGTAGGCGCAGAAGCGTCAGAGCCTGAGCGGCTTGGCCTAGGCTGACCTGGTGAAGAACGCAGTAGCAACTGTGTCTGAATTCCGCTCTAGCACCCTTGTCGTGGAGACAGAAGAGCGGGCGTGGTCCTGAGGGTGGAAGAGCGCAGTAGTCCCCCAAGTCGTGGAGACTGGCTACGTGGTGATGAGGCGTCGGTACAAGCGAAGGAGTTGGGAAGGGGGGCTGGATCAATGGCTTCCGGCGCAGTCATGCCAGGGTTGTCTTGCCGGGGCCTTGCACAGCAGACCTCGCGGGAGGAAGATCAACAGCATGTGTCTTTTCGCGGTTGGGTGCTCGGGCTGTATGGCAAGAAACCTGAAATCCAACTATGCAATCAAGCCGATTGCGGAACAGGCTCTTGGCTCAAACCGGATAATTTCGTGCCGCAACGGCTTATTGCGGCGTTACTAAGCGGTAAATAAAGTGCGTTCACACCGTTTACACTGCGGCGTATTTGCAGTCTGGATGCCGGAAGAAGCCGGCGACGATATGAGAAGCGTTGGCCAGTCGGTTAAGCGCGTCCTTGATC
>JABAQR010000062.1 GCA_019187485.1 Lysobacterales bacterium
TACCGCTTCGTCGTGCACGCGCGCGACGCCGCCGGACGCGAGCACGGGCCACTCGAGTTCGCCTTCGCGGTGGCCGCACCGTGGTGGCGGCAACCGCTCGCACTGGTCGCGATCGGCCTCGCCCTGCTCGGCGCCGGGCTTGCCGCCGGGCGCGTGCGTGCGCACGCGCTGGCCTTGCGCGCGGCGCACCTCGAAGCCCTGGTTGCGGAGCGCACGCGGGCGCTCGAGCGCGCCAGCAACAGCGACCCGCTGACCGGCGCCTGGAACCGGCGCTACTTCCACGCACAGGTTGGCGACTGGCTGCGCGCCAGTGGCCAGAGCCAGGGTCTGTTGCTGGCGCTGATCGACATCGACCATTTCAAGGCGATCAACGATCGCCACGGACACGCGGTCGGCGACGCAGTACTGATCGAGGTCGCCGCACGTCTGCGCGCCGCGGGCGGCGAGGATGCCGAGCTGATCCGCTGGGGTGGCGAGGAGTTCCTGCTGGTGCTGCGCGAGTGCACGTCGGTCGCTGCGCAGTCCCGCATCGACGCCGTGCTGACTGCGGTCTCTTGCCGGCCGGTGCAGACCAAAGGCGAAGCGGTGCCGGTCACCTGCTCGATCGGCCACACCCGCTGCCGCCCCCCGGTCGATGGCATCGACAACCACATCGACCTCGTCGTCCAGCGCGCCGACCGCGCGCTCTATCAGGCCAAGCAGGGCGGCAGGAACCGGGCAGTGGAGGCTTAGCCGCGGTTATCGGTCGCGCTTGCTGCTTGTCGGTGGCAAAAGCGCGCACAACATCTTCGACGTCCCGCACTCGCGGCCCTTGCTTCCGACAATCCGGAACCGATCACCGTCTCCACGCATGACCAACGGGTCATCGCAGCCCCGCGTCGACTCCGTATGATCCGCCGACCCCGCGCGGACCGGCGCGGAATCGTGCCCAATGGAGTTGCCATGACCGAAAAGCGTCCCGGATTCCTGCGTCGAGTGATCGGCGGCCTCTGGAACGGACTCGACTTCACCCGCCGCCTGGTGGTGAACCTGGTGTTCCTGCTGATCCTCGTGCTGGTGATCGCCGCGCTGTTCAAGGGCGAGCAGCCGCTCAAGGAAAAGACCACGCTGGTGCTGGCACCGAAGGGCGAGATCGTCGAGCAGTACGCCGGCGACCCGGGCGAAATCGCGTTCGCGAAGCTGGTCGGCGACGAAGTGCCGCAAACGCAGTTGCGCGACATCCTGAAGGTGCTGGAAGCGGCCGCGAAGGACGATCAGATCACCCAGGTGCTGCTGAAGCTGGACACCTTCGGTGGCGCCGGCGTCAGCACGCTGCGCGAGGTCGGCCGCGCGATCGACCGGTTCCAGAAGAGCGGCAAGAAGGTGATCGCCTTCGGTGAGTTCCTCGACCAGGGCGCGTACTACATGGCGGCGCACGCCGACGAGGTCTACATCCACCCCGAGGGCATCACGATGCTCGAAGGCCTCGGGCGCTACCGCAACTACTACCGTTCGGCGCTCGACAAGCTCGGTATCCAGATGCACGTGTTCCGCGTCGGCACCTACAAGAGCGCGGTCGAGCCCTACCTGCTCGACGGCCCCTCCGAAGCGGCGCGCGAGGCAGACGCCTACTGGTTGGGCGACGTCTGGAAGGTGTTCCTGGACGATATCGCGAAGGCGCGCGGGCTGGATGCGGATGAACTGCGACGCGGCATCGACGAACTGCCGCAGCGGGTGGCCGCGAAGGGCGGCAACCTCGCGCAGTTGGCGCTCGACGACAAACTGGTCGACGGCCTGAAGACCATCGACGAGATCCGCGCGATGCTGATCGCCAGCGGTGCCAAGGACGACGACCAGGAGACCTTCCGCCAGGTCTCCTTCGGCGACTACCTGAAGCGTGTGCCGGCGCCGCCGGCGGGCAAGGACCAGGCGAAGATCGGCGTGATCGTCGCCCAGGGCGAGATCCTCGACGGCAGCCACCCGCAGGGCACCATCGGCGGCCACAGCACCAGCGAGCTGGTGCGCAAGGCGCGCGAGGACGAGAACATCAAGGCGATCGTGTTGCGCGTGGATTCCCCCGGCGGCAGCGGCTTTGCCTCCGAACTGATCCGGCGCGAACTGGAACTGACCAAGGCCGCCGGCAAGCCGGTGGTGATCTCGATGGGCGACCTCGCGGCATCCGGCGGCTACTGGATCTCGATGACTTCGGACGCGATCTACGCCGAGCCGACCACGATCACCGGATCGATCGGCATTTTCGGGCTGTTCCCGGACGCCAGCAAGACCATGGACACGCTCGGTCTGCACACCGAGGGCACCACTACCACCTGGCTGGCCGGCGCCTTCGACCCGCGGCGGCCGCTCGACCCGCGCCTCGGCGAAGTCATCCAGGCGGTGATCAACAACGGCTACCAGGACTTCATCGGCAAGGTCGGCATGAGTCGCAACAAGACCCCGGAAGAGATCGACGCGGTTGGCCAGGGCCGTGTATGGAGCGGCAGCCAGGCTCTCGAGCGTGGGCTCGTCGACCACCTGGGTGGCCTCGAGGACGCCATCGCCAACGCCGCCGAACGCGCCAAGCTCGGCCAGGACTACCGTGTGGAATACGTCGAGAAAGAACCGAACGGCTTCGAGAAGTTCATGCTCGGATTCACCTCGCGTGCGCGATCGGCGCTCAGCGCTGCGGTGGCCGACGCGCTGCTTCCAGGCTGGATGCAACCGCAGTTCGCCGGCGAACTTCAGCGCGACATTGCGGTATTGAAGGGCTGGCGGCAGCGGCCGATGGCGACGTACGCCTACTGTTTCTGCGAGCTGCGCTGAGCGGAGAAGCTTGTCGGCGGTCGACGGCAGCCAGGGGCGAAGGCCCGGGGGAAATCCGGGCCTTCGCTTGTCCATTGCGGGCGTTTCCGGCTCACCCGCAGGCTGCGCCAGCTACCGGAGACTCAGCGATCCTCGTCGCTGCCGGTGAGGCGTGCGAGGTACTCGTCGACGTTGACCTCCACATGCCGTGGACGCCGGTTCAACAGGTCCTGGATGCGTTGGTTGTCGCTGCCCTTGACCGCGGCGACGCTGCCGGTCATCAGCACCTTCCCCTGGTCGAGCACGGTGATGTTGTCGGCGATCTTGAAGGCGCTGTCGAGTTCGTGGGTGACCACGACGATGCTCATGCGCATGGCGTCGCGCAGCTTGATGATCAGCTCGTCGAGCTCGGCCGAGACCACCGGGTCGAGGCCGGCCGAGGGCTCGTCGAAGAACAGCAGTTGCGGGTCCATGACGATCGCGCGCGCCAGCGCGGCGCGCTTGACCATGCCGCCGGAGAGCTGGCTCGGCATCAGGTCCTGGAAACCGCCGAGGTTGACCACCTCGAGCTTCAGCCGCGACATGATGCGGATGGTGTTCTCGTCCAGCTTGAAGTGCTCGCGCAAGGGCAGCGCGACGTTCTCGCCGACACTCATCGAAGTGAACAGCGCCCCGCCCTGGAAACTGACCCCGATCTCGCGCTTGAAGGCCATGCGCTGCAGCGGCGAAAGCTTGTTGATGTCGCGCCCGAGCACCCGGATCGAGCCCTCGGCCGGCGTCAGCAGGCCGAGCAGGTGGCGCAGCAGCGTCGACTTGCCCGAACCCGACCCACCCATGATCACGCGGATCTCGCCCGGCTGGACCACGAAGTCCACCTGGTCGAGGATGCGCCGACGGCCGAAGTAGGTGACCAGGCCCTGGACCTCGATCACCGGGTCTCTGGGGTTGATGTCGGCCTCGGTCATGGCCGCAGTCTAACCGCTGGCGCGCGGCCTCAGGATCACTGGAAGCGGTAGCCGATGCCGTACACCGCCGCCAGCGGATTCGGCAGGCCGGCATCGGTCAGCTTGCGGCGCAGATTGTTGATGTGGCTGTCGACGGTGCGGTCGCTGACCACGTGGGCGGCGTCGTGGATCGCGTCCAGCAGTTGCACGCGGGTGTAGACGCGGCCGGTCTGATCGACGATGTGCGTGCGCAACCGGTCACCCAGGGCCTGCTGCTCGCGCGTGGCAAGCTCGATGCTCGCCAGCAGGGTCTGCTCTCGCAACGAACGGCTTCTGCGAGGATGCTGCTCGGTGTCATCAACGACATCCTCGACACTCACCACGCACCATCTCCCAGCCTGCCGGCTCCTACTCACTACTCACTACTCACTACCCGCCCCATGCCCGAAACCGTCTTCAGTGCCCGCGGACTGACCAAGGTCTATCGCACCGGAGAGGTCGAGATCCACGCACTGCGCGGGGTCGACCTCGACTTGTACGCCGGCGAATTCGTGGTGCTGCTCGGTCCTTCGGGCAGCGGCAAGTCGACCCTGCTGAACGTCCTCGGCGGACTCGACGTGCCGAGCGCCGGGCGGGTGCGCTATCGCGACCACGATCTGTCCACCGCCGACGAGGAGAGCCTGACGCGTTTCCGCCGCGAGCACGTCGGCTTCGTCTTCCAGTTCTACAACCTGATCCCCAGCCTGACCGCGCGCGAGAACGTCGAGGTCGTCACCGAGATCGCCGAACACCCGCTGCCGGCCGCGCAGGCGCTGGCGATGGTCGGCCTCGGCGACCGCCTCGACGCCTTCCCGGCGCAACTCTCCGGCGGCCAGCAGCAACGCGTCGCGATCGCGCGCGCGATCGCCAAGCAGCCCGAAGTCCTGCTGTGCGACGAGCCCACCGGCGCGCTCGATTCGGAAACCGGCGTGCGCGTGCTCGAAGCGCTGTCCGACGTCAACCAGCGCCTCGGGACCACCACCGTGGTCATCACCCACAACGCCGGCATCGCCGCGATGGCCCATCGCGTCATCCATCTGCAGGACGGGCGGATCGTCGGCGTCGAGGTGAATCCGCAGCGGCGGGCGGCGGGGGAGATTTCGTGGTGAGGGAAATCGAGAGCGGGACTGGGGGCTGGGGGCTGGGGCGCGTGCGCGGATGCTTGCGGTTTCGGGCGAGCCTGTCGCAAGCGCTTTCGAATGCCGATGGAACTGCGGCGGAGCGCCCCAGCCCACAGTCCCCAGCCCCGCCTTTCGCCTCGCGCCCCGGCCCATGCGCTCCCTGAACCGCAAGCTCCTGCGCGACCTCTGGCACGTGCGCAGCCAGGTGCTGGCGATCGTGCTGGTGATGGGGAGCGGGATCGCGACCTACCTGATGTCGGTGGCGACACTGGATTCGCTGACGGCGACGCGCGCGCGTTTCTACCGCGAGTACGCCTTCGCCGACGTGTTCGCGACCGCCAAGCGCGCGCCGCTCGCGGTGGGTGCGGAGATCACCGCGATTCCGGGTGTGGCGGCGGTCGACCTCACGGTGCAGGCGCCGATGCGGATCCGCCTCGAAGGCTTCGCCGACCCGGTGCGCGGGCTGTTGATCTCGCTGCCAGACGAGGGTAGCAAGCCGCTGAACCGGCTGTATCTGCGCGCCGGGCGCATGCCGCAACCGTGGGCGCAACAGGAACTGGTGCTGGGTGAGGCCTTCGCGACCGCGCACGGGATCGCACCCGGCGGACGCCTGACTGCGGTGGTCGCCGGACGCATGCAGGACTTCGAGGTGGTCGGCATCGCAATCTCGCCCGAATACGTCTACCAGATCCAGCCCGGCGCGGCCTTTCCGGACTTCGAGCGCTACGCGGTCGCGTGGATCGGTCGGCGTGCACTGGAAGCAGCCTTCGGCATGGACGGTGCCTTCAACTCGGTGGCGCTGTCGCTGGCTCCGGGCACGCCGCCCGCGCGCGTGATCGAGCGCCTCGACCCAATCCTCGAACCCTGGGGAGGGCTCGGCGCGATCGCGCGCGAGGATCAGCTGAGTCACAAGTTTCTGTCGGCCGAATTCGGCCAGTTGAAGACGATGGCGACGGTGTTCCCGGTGGTGTTCCTGTCGGTCGCCGCCTTCCTGCTGAATGTCGTGTTCGGCCGCCTGATCGCCACCCAGCGCGACCAGATCGCGATCCTCAAGGCCTTCGGCTACGGCAACGGCGCGATCGGCCGCCACTACGCGGCGATGGCTGGCATCGTGGTCGGGCTCGGCGCGCTCGCCGGGATCGCCGGCGGTGCCTGGCTCGGGCATCTGCTCGGCCGGTTGTACATGAGTTTCTACCGCTTCCCCTGGCTGGATTTCGTGCTCGCCCCGGCCTCGGTCGCGAGCGCGGTCGCGATCACCCTGCTCGCGGCACTGTCCGGCGCCGCCTTCGCGCTGCTGCGCGCGGCGCGCCTGCCGCCGGCCGAGGCGATGCGTCCGGAAGCGCCGCCGCGCTACCGCGCCACCACGCTCGAGCACTGGTTGCCGCGGCGCTGGCTGGACCAGCCCACACGCATGATCCTGCGCCAGCTTTCGCGACGCCCCCTGAAGGCGCTGGCCACGGTGCTGGGCATCGCGCTGGCCAGCGGCGTGCTGACCATCGGCCTGTTCCAGGAGGATGCGCTGAACTACATGGTCGACCAGCAGTTCGCGCTGGCCCAGCGCAACGATCTGTCGGTCAGCTTCGTCGAGCCGCGCGGCCGCGATGCGCTCGCCGAGATTGCGGCGATTCCCGGCGTGCTCGCGGTCGAGGGTACGCGCAGCGTCGGCGTGCGCTTGCGCGCGGGTCCGCGCAGCGTGCTGGTCCATCTCGATGGCCTGCCCGCCGGGAGCCGCATGAAACGTGTGCTCGACACCCGCAACCGTCCGCGTGTCTTGCCCACGGGCGGCCTGCTGCTGACCGAGTACCTCGCCCGGATACTCGATGTGCGCCGCGGAGACGGCGTCGAAGTGGAGCAGTTGCAGGGCGCCCGGCGACACTTCGAACTGCCGGTGGATGGCACCGTGCAGGAGTTCATCGGCATCAATGCCTACATGGAGCTCGACGCGCTGAACCGCGCGCTCGGCGAGGGCGAGCGTGTCAGCCACGCACTGCTGCTGGTCGATCCGCGCCAGACCAACGCGATCTACCACGAACTGGAAGACCGCCCCGGCGTCGCCTCCGTGGGATCGCGCAAGGCGGCGATCGACAACTTTTACCAGACCATGGCAGAGTCGCTGCTGATCTTCACCTTCATCGCGACGCTGCTGGCCGGCCTGATCGCCTTCGGCGTGCTCTACAACACCGCGCGCATCGCACTCGGCGAACGCGGCCGCGAACTCGCCTCCTTGCGCGTGCTCGGCTTCACCCGCGGCGAAGTCGCCTACATCCTGATCGGCGAACTCGCGTTGCTGACGCTCGCCGCGATCCCCGTCGGCTGGCTGGTCGGCGCGGCCCTGGCGCGGGTGATCGTCGCCGGTCTGCAAAGCGAGCTCTATCGCGTGCCGGCTTACCTGTCGACCCAGACCTTCGCCAGCACCACCCTGGTGATCCTGCTCGCAGCCCTCGCTTCCGCGCTGATCGTGGTCTGGCGCGTGCGGCATCTGGATCTGGTGGAGGTGTTGAAGACTCGCGAGTAGGCGGCACTTCCTATACTCGACGCTTCCTCACACACCAGGCCGCCCGATGCCCGCGAGCGACACCAGCGATGCGCTCGTGATCGGCGGCGGCCTTGCCGGCATCGTGACGGCGCTCGGCGCGCTGCGCGCCGGGATGCGCGTCACCCTCGTCGACCGCGACACGCCGGAGCGCTTCGGTGGCCTCGCACGCTGGGCCTTCGGCGGCATGGCGCTGGTCGGCACCCCGCTGCAGCAGCGCATGCGCATTCCGGACACGCCGGAAGTGGCGCTGCGCGACTGGCTGCGCTTCGGCGAGCTGGATCCGGCCGACCGCTGGTCGCTGGCCTGGGCCAGACACTACGTCGAACGCTCACGGGCCGAGGTGCACGACTGGCTGCTCGGCGAGGGAATCCGCTTCATGCCGGCGGTCAACTGGGTCGAGCGCGGGCGCTTCGGCGAGGGCAATTCGCTGCCGCGCTACCACATCGTCTGGGGCACTTCGCGGCAGCTGGTGCTGCAACTGACCGATGCGCTCCGGCGCGCGGACAGCGGCGGCAAGCTCAAGCTGCTGCACAGCCATCGCGTCACCTCGCTGGAACGCACCAACGGCCGCGTCTGCGGCGCGCGTGCTGTCGACGAATCGACTGGAGCGCAAATCGAACTCAGCGCGCCGAACGTGGTGCTGGCGATGGGCGGGATCAACGGCGGCCACGCGGAGTGCCGTGCCAACTGGCCGACCGGGCGGCCGATGCCGGCGACCATGCTCAACGGCGCGCACCCATTCGCGGATGGCAAGCTACACCACGAGGTCGCCGACCGTTTCGGCGGCCAGATCGTCGCCGCTGGCGAGATGTGGAACTATGCCGCCGGCTTCCCGCACCCGTTTCCGCACTTTGACGGCCACGGGCTGTCGACCATCCCGTGCAAGTCGGCGTTGTGGCTGGATCATCGCGGTGAGCGCATCGGGCCCGAGCCGCTGGTCACCGGCTTCGACACCCACTGGCTGTGCCAGCGGGTGGCCGAGCAGGCCAGGCCGTGGACCTGGCAGTTGCTCAACTGGCGCATCGCGGCCAAGGAGTTCGCGATCTCCGGCGCCGAGCACAACCCGCGCATCCGCGACCGCCAGTTCGGCCGCTTCCTCGTCGAGACCTTCCTGGGCAACCACCGCCTGGTGCGCCAGATGCAGCGCGAGTGCCCGGATTTCCTGGTCGACGACAGCCTCGCGGGCCTCGCGGCGAAGATGAATGCGCTGACCGCCAGCCACGACATCGACCCCGCGCGGCTGCAGGCCACCGTCGATGCCTTCGACGCCAACTTCGCCGCCGGCGCGCGCCTGAGCAACGACGACCAGATCCGGCGCATCCTGCACGCGCGCCAGTGGCCCTCCGATCGCCTGCGCACCTGCGCGCCCAAGCCCCTGCAGCTGCGCGGCGCGGGCCCGTTCATCGCCATCCACACCCAACTGACCACGCGCAAGAGCCTGGGCGGGCTGCGCACGGATCTCGCCAGCCGCGTGCTCGATGCGCGCGACGCGCCGGTCCCCGGGCTGTACTGCGTCGGCGAGGCGGCCGGTTTCGGCGGCGGCAACAGCAACGGCAAGCGCTCGCTGGAAGGCACCTTCCTGCCGGGCTGCATCCTGACCGCACACGCCGCCGTGCGCGCACTGCGCGGGGGCGGCTGAGGTGTACGCGCAGACCCCGGTCACCCCCGACGACTACCAGCGCCTGGCGCGGCGCCGCCTGCCGGGTTTCCTGGCCGATTACGTCGACGGCGGCGCCGGCGACGAACAGACGCTCGCGGCGAACAGCGCCGACTGGGCGCGCCTGAAGCTGCGCCAGCGGGTGCTGGTCGATGTATCGGGCATCGAGACGTCGACGACCCTGCTCGGCGAGTCCTGCGCGCTGCCGCTGGCGCTGGCGCCGATTGGCCTGGCCGGCATGATGGCGCGCCGCGGCGAGGCCCAGGCGGCGCGAGTGGCGCGCGCGGCGGGCCTGCCGTTCACGCTGTCGACCGTCGGCATCTGCAGCTACGACGAGGTCATCGCCGCGGCCGGCGCGCCCTGTTGGTTCCAGCTCTACATGCTGCGCGACCGCGCGCTGGTGCAGACGCTGCTCGAACGGGTCTGGGCCAGTGGCTGCCGCACCCTGCTGTTCACCGTCGATTTGCCGCTCGCCGGCATGCGCCACCGCGACACGCGGCATGGCCTCGGGTTGCCGGGCCTGCGGCCGAAGCTGGCGCGGATCGCGCAACTGCTCGCGCGCCCGGGCTGGATCGTCGATGTCGGCCTGCGCGGCAAGCCGCACGCCTTCGGCAACCTCGGCGAGCATGTGCCGGCCGCGCGCGACCTAGACACCTTCCGCGCCTGGATCGACTCGCAGTTCGACCCCGGCGTGACCTGGCGCGACATCGAATGGTTGCGCGGGCTGTGGCGCGGCAAGCTGGTGCTGAAGGGCCTGCTCGACGTGGCCGACGCGCAGGCGGCGGTGGGTGTGGGCGTCGACGGGATCGTGGTGTCCAACCACGGCGGGCGCCAGCTCGACGGCGCGCCGTCGACCGCGTCGAAGCTGCCGGCGATCGCCCAGGCGATCGGCGCGCGCACCGAGGTGCTGGTCGACGGCGGCCTGCGCAGCGGCATGGACCTCTACCGCGCGCTGGCGCTCGGCGCGCGCGGCGCACTGATCGGGCGGCCGTGGGTGTGGGCGCTGGCCGGCGGCGGCCGCGCCGGGCTCGCATCGATGCTGGAGATCTGGCGCCGCGAGCTGGCCAACACCATGGCGCTGACCGGCGTCGCCCGCATCGCCGACATCGGCGCCCGCCAAATCGACGGCGCTTAGAACCGCATACCCCTGGAGAATCCCGATGCCCAACGGCGCCCAAGCCCTGATGAAGACCCTCGCCGATGCCGGCGTCACGGTGTGCTTCAGCAATCCCGGCACCAGCGAGATGCACTTTGTCGCCGCGCTCGACGACGAGCCGCGCATGCGCGCGGTGCTGGCCTTGTTCGAGGGCGTCGCCACCGGCGCCGCGGATGGCTACGCGCGGATGGCCGACAAGCCCGCGGCCACCCTGCTGCACCTCGGCTGCGGCCTCGGCAACGGCCTCGCGAACCTGCACAACGCGCGCAAGGGCAAGGTGCCCATCGTCAACATCGTCGGCGACCACGCGACCTACCACGTGCCGCTCGACGCGCAGTTGCAGTCGGACATCGAGACCGTCGCGCGCAATGTCTCGCCGGGCTTCGTGCGCACCTCGAAGTCCACGTCCGAATTGTGCCGGGACGCGGTCGACGCGGTGGCCGCGGCGCGCGGATTGCCGGGCCAGGTGGCGACCCTGATCCTGCCGGCCGATGTGTCCTGGGGCGAGGGCGGCGTGCCCGCCGCGCCGCCGCCGCCACCGGCGCCCTCGGTGGCGGACGATGCAACCGTGGCAGCCGTGACCGCCGCGCTGCGTAGCGGCGAGCCGGCG
>JABAQR010000046.1 GCA_019187485.1 Lysobacterales bacterium
CCCGGCGGGGCCGCTGCCGGGCACGTACTGCAGGTGGACGCCGAGATCGTGCGCGCGCTTGCGCACCGCCGGCGAGGCCAGCGGCTTCTCGCCGGGCGGGCGGGGCAGGCCGCTGGCGGGAGCTGCGGCCGGTGCCGCGGCTGGCGCCGGAGTTGGTGTCGGTGTTGGTGCGGGTGTTGGAGCGGGCGCGGCAGCGGGAGTGGACGCGGCAGCGGCTGGAGTTTTCGCCGGAACCGGTGCCGGCGCGGCCTCCGCCTCCGGCGTCCCCGCTCCCTCGACCTCGAAAATCACCAGCGCGCCGCCGACCGGCGCCATGTCGCCGGCCTTGCCGCACAATTCGATGACCTTGCCGGAGACCGGCGCGGAGATCTCGACCGAGGCCTTGTCGGTCAGCATGTCGACCAGCGGCTGGTCCTCCTTGACCATGTCACCGACCTTGACCTTCCACTCGGCGATTTCGCTCTCGGCGATGCCTTCGCCGATGTCCGGCAGCTTGAAAACGTAGCGTCCCATGTTCGGATCCTCACTTTGGTCTCTGGCGGAGCCGTGGCGCGCGCTTCGTCGGAGAGGCCAGATGTTGGTCGCAAAGGACGCAAAGGGCGCAAAGGACGCAAAAGAAGCAAATGCTGCATCTGCTTTCGCTCTACTTTGGGTCCTTTGCGTTCCTTTGCGTCCTTTGCGTCCAAAAAAACAAGGTCGGGCAACAGTGCAAGACCCTACCCGGCCATCACCTTGTCGATCGCCCGCTTGACCCGCGCCGGGCCCGGGAAGTACTCCCATTCGAAGGCGTGCGGGTAGGGCGTGTCCCAGCCGGCGACGCGTTCGATGGGCGCTTCCAGGTGGTGGAAGCAGGCCTCCTGCACCTGCGCCGACAACTCGGCGCCGTAGCCGGAGAAGCGCGTGGCCTCGTGCAGGATCACGCAGCGGCCGGTCTTCTTCACCGAGGCCACGATGCATTCGATGTCGAGCGGCATCAGCGTGCGCAAATCGATGACTTCACCGTCGACGCCGGATTCGGCGACCCCCGCGAGCGCGACGTGCACCATGGTGCCGTAGGCGAGCACGGTGACGTCGCTGCCGGCGCGCGCGATCGCGGCCCTGCCGAGTTCGATGCGGTAGTAGCCTTCGGGCACTTCGCCCAGATCGTGCTTGCTCCACGGCACCAGCGGGCGGTCGTGGTAGCCCTCGAAGGGGCCGTTGTAGATGCGCTTGGGCTCGAAGAAGACCACCGGGTCGTCGTCCTCGATGGCCGCGATCAGCAGGCCCTTGGCGTCGATCGGATTGGACGGAATCACGGTCTTCAGGCCGCAGACGTGGGTGAAGATCGCCTCCGGGCTCTGGCTGTGGGTCTGGCCGCCGAAGATGCCGCCGCCGCAGGGCGAGCGCACCGTGATCGGCGCCCAAAACTCGCCGCCGGAGCGGTAGCGCAGGCGCGCGGCCTCCGAGACCAGCTGGTCGAAGGCCGGGTAGATGTAGTCGGCGAACTGGATCTCGACCACCGGGCGCAGGCCGTACACGCCCATGCCGACCGCGGTGGCGAGGATGCCGCCCTCGGCGATCGGCGAGTCGAACACGCGATGGTCGCCGTACTTCTTCTGCAGGCCGGCGGTGCAGCGGAACACGCCGCCGAAATAGCCGACGTCCTCGCCGAAGATCACGGTGTTCGGATCGCGCTCGAGCATGATGTCCATCGCCGAGTTGATCGCCTGGATCATGTTCATTCGGGCCATGGTCAGACTCCTGCTTCCTGGCGCTGGCGGATCAAGTGCGGCGGCACCTCCTTGAAGACGTCCTCGAACATGCTCGCGGCGCTGGTCGGCTTGACCCCGAGGGTGCCGTAGCTCTCGGCCTCCTTCTGCGCGGCGCGCACATAGTCGTCCAGTTCCTGGGTCAGCGCGGCGTGCTGCTCGTCGCTCCAGGCGCCGAGGCGGATCAGGTGCTGTTTCAGGCGCTCGATCGGATCGCCGAGCGGCCAGCGCTGGTACTCGTCGTCCGGGCGATAGGCGGACGGGTCGTCCGAGGTCGAGTGCGGCGCGGCGCGGTAGGTGTAGAGCTCGATCAGCGTGGGCCCGCGGTTGTCGCGGGCGCGGTCTGCGGCCCACTTGGTGGCCGCGTAGACCGCCAGGAAGTCATTGCCGTCGACGCGCAGCCCCGGCAGGCCGTAGCCCGTCGCGCGCGCCGCGAAGGTGGTCTGCTCGCCGCCGGCGAAGCCCTGGAAGCTGCTGATCGCCCACTGGTTGTTGACCACGTTCAGGATCACCGGCGCCCGGTAGACGGTCGCGAAGGTCAGCGCGTAGTGGAAATCGGCCTCGGCGGTGGTGCCGTCGCCGACCCAGGAGGCGGCGATGCGGGTGTCGCCCTTCATCGCCGAGGCCATCGCCCAACCGACCGCCTGCGGAAACTGGGTGCCGAGGTTGCCGGAGATCGAGAAGAAACCGACTTCCTTGACCGAGTACATGATCGGCAGCTGGCGGCCTTTCAGGCGGTCCTTCGTGTTGTTGTACACCTGGCACATCATGTCGACCAGCGACCAGTCGCGCGCCACCAGCAGGCCCTGCTGGCGGTAGCTCGGAAACAGCATGTCGCCGGGTTCCAGCGCCATCGCCTGCGCCACCGCGACCGCTTCCTCGCCGGTGCACTTCATGTAGAAGCTGGTCTTGCCCTGGCGCTGCACTTTCATCATGCGCTCGTCGTAGATGCGCGTGGTCAGCATGTGGCGGAGGCCGCGGATCAGTTGTTCCGATGACAGTTTCGGGTCCCATTCGCCGATCGCGTCGCCCTGCTCGTCGAGCACGCGGATCATGCCGAGCGCGTGTTCGCGAATCGCGTGGTGCGGCTCGTCGAGCGCCGGCTTGCGCAGGCTGCCGGCCGGCGGCACCACGATGCTGGAAAAATCCGGGCTTTCGCCCGGGCGCGCCTTGGGCTGCGGCACGTGCAGCTTGAGTGGCGTCTTGGTGGTCATCGTGACTCCTCCCGATAGGCCTTACGGCACCCCGTCCGGGGGCGGCTTCGAATGCTGCGGAGTTTGCGCATGCGGGCGGCGGAGTTCAACGCATGGCGGGTGGGGTGCGCCATCGCTTCCGCCGCCGGTCGGGCGATGGCGGACCGAATCAGCCCTCGTCCTTGCCGGGTTCGGCGCGCATGCGTGCGAGCATCGCGCGCACCTTCAGACGGAACAGCGCGGCTTCACGCTCGGAAGCCTCGTCCGCAGGCGCTTTCGGCGTGCCAGGCTGCGCCGGGGCGTCGCCGCCGGATGACGCCGCCGGGGCGGCAGCGGCTGGCGCCGGTGCGCGCGCCGGCGGAGCGCCGGCAACCACCTGGTTACTGGCGGGCGCCTTCGGCATGGGTGGATCCGTTGCGGGCGTTGGCGCGGCGGCGGGCACGGAGGTCGGCGCCGGCGTCGTGGCGGGCGCCAGCATTGCCGCACGCTTGTCGGCGCCGAAGGAAAAGGCACCGAAGCCGTCTTCGGCACTTTCCTGCCACTGGTCGAGTCCGAGCTTGCTCTCGTCGATCTCGATGACGTGGCCTTCGGTGACCGGTGCCGGTGCCGGAATCACGCCCGGAACGAGGTTGGTGTCCATGGCCGGCAGCAGCGGTTCGTCGCGTTGCCGCAAGGCTGGTTCCGGCGATGTCGCCGCAACCACCGGTGTGGCCTCCCGAGACGGAGCCTCCTGTGGCGGAGCCTCCTGTGGCGGAGCCTGCGTCGCCGCCGACGATGGTGGTGCCGAAGACGTCCCGACGGCGGCCGGCTCGCCGCGCAGGCGCTGGCGCAACTCGTTCGGCAGTTCCTCGGTAAACAGCGAATCGTCCTCGCGCACGATGAAGCGCGCGAGGCGGTCGAACAAGGTGTCGTCGATCTGTTCCCAGGCTACCTGTCGGCGACTGCTGCCGAGCCAGCTGGCGTTGTCGAACACCAGCCGCAGCACCGGGTCGTCGGCGCTGATCTGGGCGCTGAACCGGGCCTTGATGTAGCCACGAGCGTGGAACAGGGCGCGCGAGACCTCGTGCTGCGGCGTGCGTTTTTCTTCCTTGATGCCGCCCAAGTGATACTGGCGGAAGATGCTGGTCAACGCCTTGACCCGGGTGACCCCCTCGGCGCGCACTTCGGGAGTGCGTTCCGGATCCACTTTCATCGACCAGGTCATGCTGATCTGAAAGCCACGATGGCGACGTTCGTGATCGAGCTTGTAGTCCCAGAACGGCGTCGCACAGAGTTCGCCATAGCCCTGGATCGCCATTTTCACCAGAATCGGCGGGCGCACTTCGATGAGCGTCGCGACCAGTCCCTCGAGGTAGTGCAACAGCGCCTTCGCGCGCGGCTCGATCTGCGAGCGGTAGAGCAGTTCGCGCTGCTCGCGTTCGCGTGCGGTCTGCTCGGCCTGCTGCCGCTGCTGGTCTGCTTCGCGCTTCAGTCGATCGAGAAAGGACACGCGCAGGGAAGTCGGATCGGGGCCAGGGTCATGATAACGGCAGAGGCGGCCGCCGCAAGCGGTGGCCGACCTGCGTTTCGCCCCGGTCGCGTGCTTGCGTATGCTGCGCGCAGTGTTCCAGGTCCCATTCCATGTCCGCCACCGAACTGCGCATCGTCCTTGTGGTCCTCGGCGCCGTCGTGCTCGCGGCGATCTACTGGTATGGTCGTCCGGCACGCCGCGACGGCGCCCAGGCTCGTACCGACGGCGAGCGCCGCGAGCCGGTTCTGGGAGATCGGTCCGTTCCGCCGGAGCCGCACTTCAGCGCACTCACCGACGAGCCCTGGCACCGCGAAGGCGGCGACGTGAAATTGCCGCCGCTGCGCGGTTCCGGCCTCGGCGAGCATGACGACCGCGAGCCCTCGAGTTCGCGCGTCGGCCAGCGCGAAGTGGGCCAGCACGAGCGCATCGTCAGCCTGTACGTGGTCGCCCACGAGGGCTATGCACTGCACGGGCCGGATCTGGTGGTGGCCGCCGAGAAGGCCGGCCTGGTGCACGGCGATCTTGGCATCTATCACCGGCTGGTGGACACCAAGCCCGAACTCGGCCCGGTGTTCAGCATGGCCAACATGGTGCGGCCGGGCACTTTCGACCTCAGCCAGATGGACCAGTTCAGCACCCCGGGCGTGGTCCTGTTCATGACCTTGCCAGGGCCGTTGTCGGCGCTCGACGCCTGGGACACGATGCTGCCCTCGGCGCAGCGCTTCGCCGAGCTGCTCGGCGCGCACCTGCTGGACGAGGAGCGCACGCCGCTCGGTCGTCAGCGCATCGCCGCGCTGCGCGACGAGCTGCGCGCCTTCGACCGCAAGCGCGAACAGTTGCAGATCCGGCCAGATTGGTGAGGTGATGAGCGAGCGGGCATGGGTCGCCGAGCGCGTGAACTGGCTGCGCGAGGAGATCCGCGCGCACGACTATCGCTACCACGTGCTCGACGCACCGAGCATCCCGGACGCCGAGTACGACCGCCTGTTCCACGAGTTGCGACGCCTCGAGGAGACGCACCCGGAACTATGCGCGCCGGATTCGCCGACCCGGCGCGTGGGTGCGGCGCCGATCGTCGGCGACTTCCCGGCGATCGTGCACCGCCTGCCGATGCTCTCACTCGGCAATGCCTTCAGCCGCGAGGAAGTGTTCGAGTTCGTTGCGCGCATCGAGGAGATGCTCGGTCGCGGCGACATCGAGTTCTCGGTGGAACCCAAGCTCGATGGGCTCGCCATCAGCCTGCGCTACGAACAGGGCCGGCTGGTCTACGCCGCCACCCGCGGCGATGGCGTGACCGGCGAGGACGTCAGCCACAGCGTGCGCACGATCAAGGCGGTGCCGCTGGCGCTCGCCGCCGGCAGCGGTTTTCCGGAGGTGCTGGAGGTGCGCGGTGAGGTCTACATGCCGCGCGCCGGCTTCCTCGAGTTCAACCGACGCGCGCGCGAGCGTGGCGACAAGGAACTGGTCAACCCGCGCAACGCCGCCGCCGGCAGCGTGCGCCAGAAGGACCCGCGGCTGGCCGCCCAGCGGCCGCTGGCCTTCTACGCCTACGGCCTCGGCGAGGTCAGCGGCGGCACGCTGGCCGACACCCACACCGGCCTGCTCGCGCGGCTGCGCGAGTTCGGGCTGCCGCTGTCGCCGGAGATCGACATCGCGACCGGCGCCGAAGGCTGCCTGGCCTATTTCGAACGCATCGGTGCGCGCCGGTCGGCGTTGCCCTACGACATCGACGGCGTGGTCTACAAGGTCAACCGCATCGACTGGCAGCGCGAACTCGGCTTCGTCTCGCGCGCGCCGCGCTGGGCGATCGCGCACAAGTTCCCGGCCGAAGAGGCGCTGACGACCCTGCATGCGATCGAGTTGCAGGTGGGCCGCACCGGCGCGCTGACGCCGGTCGCGCGCCTGGAACCGGTGTTCGTCGGCGGCACCACGGTGTCGAACGCGACCCTGCACAACTTCGACGAGGTCGCGCGCAAGGACCTGCGTCCCGGCGACACCGTGATCGTGCGCCGCGCCGGCGACGTGATTCCGGAGGTGGTCGGGCCGGTGCTGGAGCGCCGCCCCGAGGGCGCGCAGCCCGCGCCCCTGCCGGAGCGCTGCCCCGACTGCGGTTCGCCGGCGCGTCGCGAGGAGGGCGAGGCCGCGATCCGCTGCACCGGCGGGCTGGTGTGCCCGGCACAGCGCAAGGAGGCGATCCGCTTCTTCGCCTCGCGCCGGGTCATGAACATCGAGGGCATCGGCGATCGCCTCGCCGAGCAACTGGTGGACCTGGGCCTGGTCGCCGACATCTCCGACCTCTACCGCCTCGACCTCGCCACGCTCGCCGGCCTGGACCGCATGGGCGAGCGCTCGGCCGCGAACATCCTCGCCGAACTCGAGCGCAGCAAGGCGACCACGCTGGAGCGCTTCCTGTACGCGCTCGGCATCCGCGACGTCGGCGAATCCACCGCGAAGGCGCTCGGCAGGCACTTCGGAGGACTCGACCGCATCATCGAGGCGAGCCAGCGCCTCGCGCCGTACTTCGCCGATCCGGAGGCGCTGAATCAGCCGGCGACGAAGAAGGCCTTCGCTGCCGAACCGCTGATCGCGGTGCCCGACATCGGCCCGGTGGTCGCCGAGCGCCTGTGCAGCTTCTTCAGCGACGAGCGCAACCTGCGCATCATCGCGGCGATGCGCGCCGCCGGCGTGCATTGGCCCGAACAGGACCCGGCACAGCGCGCCGCCGGCCCGCTCGCCGGCCAGATCGTGGTGCTGACCGGCACGCTCGCCAGCCTCACCCGCGACGAAGCCGGTGCCCGCCTGGAAGCGCTCGGCGCGAAGGTGTCCGGCAGCGTCTCGAAGAAGACCAGCTTCGTGGTCGCCGGCAGCGAGGCGGGGTCGAAGCTCGCCAAGGCGCAGGAACTCGGCGTGCCGGTGCTGGACGAGGCGGCGCTGCTGGCTTTGCTGGCGCAGCATGAAGGGGCGAACTGAGTGACGGCCGCTGCCGCCCTGCGGGTGAGTGGTCGTGCGTGAGCTTCTGATCGCCCGAGCGACGCTGTTCGACAGCATCCGCGGTTTCTTCCGCGCCCGCGGCGTGCTCGAAGTGACCACGCCGGTGCTGTCGCAGGCCGGCAACACCGATCCGAACATCGAGAGCTTCACCACGCACTACCACGGGCCGCAGGCCGGCGGCCCGCCGCAGCGCTGGCTGCGCACCTCGCCCGAGTTTTTCCACAAGCGGCTGCTGGCCGCCGGCAGCGGCGATATCTTCGAGATCGCGCCGGTGTTCCGCAACGGCGAATGCGGCGCGCGCCACAACCCGGAATTCGCCCTGCTGGAGTGGTATCGCACCGGCTTCGACCACTTCGCCCTGATGGACGAGGTGGCGGCGCTGGTGTGCGCGGTGGCGGCGGCCTTCGGGCGCGAGCTGGGGCCACTGCGCCGGCTCAGCTTCCAGCAGGCTTTCATCGAGTTCGCCAGCGTCGATCCGCTGGTAGCGGACGAGGGCGCGCTGTGGCGGGCGCTCGCCGGCTGCGGCATCGACCGCGAAGGGTTGGGGCGCGACGACGCGCTCGACCTGATCCGCAGCCACATCGTCGAGCCGGCGCTGGCGCGCGAGCCCGGCGTGTTCATCCACGCATTTCCGGCCAGCCAGGCTGCGCTGGCGCGCATCGACCCGGACGATCCGCGGGTCGCACGCCGTTTCGAGCTGTACCTGGCCGGCAGCGAAATCGCCAACGGCTATCACGAATTGGGCGACGCCACCGAACAACGCGCCCGCTTCGAGCGCGATCTGGCGATCCGCGGCCGCCGCGGCACGCCCGGGCCGGCGATCGACGAAGCCCTGCTGTCGGCGCTGCCGACGATGCCCGACTGCGCGGGCGTCGCCCTCGGCCTCGAACGCCTGCTCGGCTGGGCCTTGCACGAACCTCGCATCGAGCGGCTGATCGCGTTTCCCTTCGCGCTGGCCTGAGTCGCAGTGCGTCGGCTGCGTCGTCGGCGACGCAGCGGCGCCCTTGCGCATCCTTGGATCGTCGCGCTGAACTTTTCCGCATGCGCGCGGTCTCAGGCGCCGCCCGCAATCCGAACTACGAGTCCGCATGGAAGGATCCGCCGCCGAACCCGTTTTCGAGAGCGTCGCCGATACCGGCTTGCATGACCGCTTCCGTGCCCTGCGCGAGGAGCTTGCGACCCAGGTGATCGGCCAGGCCGAACTGGTCGAGCGCCTGCTTGTGGCGTTGCTGGCCGATGGCCATCTGCTGGTCGAAGGCGCACCTGGCCTGGCCAAGACCACCGCGGTCAAGGCGCTGGCGATGCGGGTCGATGCGAACTTCCAGCGCGTGCAGTTCACGCCGGACCTGCTGCCCTCGGACCTGACCGGCACCGACATCTGGCGCCAGCAGGAGGCCCGCTTCGAGTTCCAGCCGGGGCCGCTGTTCCACAACCTGCTGCTCGCCGACGAGATCAACCGCGCGCCGGCGAAGGTGCAGTCGGCGCTGCTGGAGGCGATGGGCGAGCGTCAGGTCACCGTGGGCGGCCGCACCTACGCGCTGCCGCAACTGTTCCTGGTGATGGCGACGCAGAACCCGATCGAGCAGGAAGGCACCTATCCCTTGCCGGAAGCGCAGCTCGATCGTTTCCTGATGCATGTGCGCGTCGGCTATCCGGAAGCGGCGGCCGAGTCGCGGATCCTGCGCCTGGTCCGCGAGCAAGCGCGCAGCGCCTCGCACGCGCCACCGGTACCGCCGGTGCGATTGACCCAGGCCGAGGTCTTCGCCGCGCGCATGGCGGTGCTGGATCTGCATTTTGCGCCGGAGTTGGAGCGCTATCTGGTCGAACTCGTGCTCGCCTCGCGCGATGCAAGGCCATACGACGCGGTGCTGGCGCGTCGCATCGCCTGGGGCGCCAGCCCGCGCGGCTCGATCGCGCTGGAGCGGTGTGCGCGTGCGCGCGCCTGGCTCGCCGGTCGCGACTACGTGATGCCCGAGGACATCCACGCGATCGCCGCCGACGTGCTCCGCCACCGCGTGCTGCCGAGCTACGAGGCGACGGCGGAGGGTTGGGACGGCGGGCGGCTGGTCGCCGAGTTACTGACGCGCGTTCCCTTGCCCTGAGCTCTCGCGTGCTCCTGCGCGAGGAGCATGGGTACGCAAAGGACGCATAGGAATGCGATTGAACGGACGCGAATCGCTCTTCTTCGCGTCCATTGCGAACGCAGGTTTTCACCGCGGCAAGGCATGACCGAACCCACAACCCACGCCGTCCGCCCGGACCTCGCCACCCTGATCGCGCTGCGCGCCCGGGTGCTCGCGTGGCCGCCGCCGCAGCGCGCGCGGGGATCATCGGCAGGGCCGGCGACTTCGCCGCTGCGCGGGCGTGGCATGGATTACGCGGAGTCGCGCCTGTATGCGCAGGGCGACGATGCGCGCCACATCGACTGGCGGGTGACCGCGCGCACCGGCAAGACCCACACCAAGATCTTCCACGCCGAGCGTGATCGCGTGACCTGGCTGCTCGCCGATACCGCGCCGACGCTGTATTTCGGCACCCGTCGCTGCTTCAAGTCGGTGCTCGCGGCCGAGGTCGGCGCGCTCGTCGCCTGGGCGGCGCAGCGCAGCGGCGACCGCATCGGCGCGCTGCGCGGCAGTCGCAGCGAGGCGGCGCTGCCG
>JABAQR010000011.1 GCA_019187485.1 Lysobacterales bacterium
GCCCAGCGCGGGTATTCGCGGCGCGGCAGCAGCACGATCGGGGTCGCTCGCACCGGGCCGGCGGATTCGCGGCCCGGGTCGGCCGGCGGGCGCAGGCGCGCCCAGGCGACGCGCCCGGCCAGGCACATATCGTCCAGCCAGCGCGGCTCGTAGGCGGCCACCCGTGCCGGCAGGATCTCGCCCTCCCAGGCCGCCGCGGCGGCTTCCCAGCCTTCCAGCTGGGCGAGCACCGCGGACAGGGCCTCCGGGCCGGACTTGCGCGCGTCGCCCGCCAGACCCTGCCAGTGGCAGAGGAAGCGCACGAGCGCGGAAGGATCGACCGGTTCGATCTCGCGCCGCAGCCGCTGCACGGTCATCCGGTGGATGCGTGCGAGCAGGTGGCGCTCGCACCACTCGACGGGCCCGCCGGTGCCGCTGAAATCGCCGCGCATGGCATAGCCCTGGCCTTCCAGGCCGATCAACGCCGCCTCGATGGACGCGCGCGACAGCGGCGCGAGGCCGGCGAGCAGGGCGTCGACAGCGACCGGTCCGAGCCCGGACAGGCGCGCGCGCAGCACATCGACCAGCGCAGCGTCGGCCTCCCAGGCTTGCGTGGCGTAGTCCGCAGGCGCATCGATCGCGGGCTCCAGGCGGGCGCCGGGAGCCAGCGCGCGCCACTGCGGGATGCGTTCGGCGGCGATCCACACGGCGGGCGAATCCAGCCGGGTGGCGCGGCCCGCGCCGAGCAGTTGCGCCAGCAGCGCCGACCAGCCCTCGCGCGCGATCTCGTCGGGATTGAGGAAACCGAGGCCGACCAGCGCCTCGTGCAACTCGTCGGCGTCGCGCGCCTGCGGCCAGGCATCGCTGCGCACCTGTTCGATGGCCGCCGGATCCAGCCGGCCGAAGTCCTCGGCTTGCTCCGGGTCCACCCAGCGGCGCGCCTGCACCGCCTGGGTGCGGCGCTCCTCCAGCGGCGCATCGTCGAGGAAGGCGTAGGGGCGCGCGGACAGGATCTCCATCGCCAGCGGCGAGGGCGCGGCGAGCTCGCGTGCGTGGATGCGCGCCTGCCCGGCTTCGACGCGCTGCAGCAGGGCGACCAGGCCCGCCAGGTCCATCGCATCCTCGAGGCAGTCGCGCAGGGTCTGCGCGACCAGCGGGTGGTCCGGGATCTCGCGCTCGCCGACGATGTTCTCGAGGCAGGCGACCTGGTCCGGGAACACCGTCGCCAGCAGGTCCTCGGCGCGCATGCGCTGCAGCGGCGCTGGCACCTTGCTGCCGCCGGCGAAGCGCGGCAGCGCCAGCGCGGTGGTCGCGTTCCAGCGCCAGCGCACGCCGAACATCGGCGCGTCCAGCAGCGCCTGCACCAGCACCTGCGACACCGAGTTCGAATGCAGGTAGCGGGCGACGTCGGCGAGCGGGAAACTGTGGCTGGTCGACAGCGACAGCACGATCGCATCGTCGGTCGCGGCCGCCTGCAGCTCGAAGTTGAAGCGCCGGCAGAAGCGCTTGCGCAGCGCCAGGCCCCAGGCGCGGTTGAGGCGCGTGCCGAAGGGCGAGTGGATGATCAGTTGGGTGCCGCCGGACTCGTCGAAGAAACGCTCCATGACGAGGTCTTGCTGCGTCGGCAGGGTACCGAGCGCGGCCTTCGCGGTCGCCAGGTAATCGGCGAGCTGGCGCGCCGCGGCGGCGCCGATGCCGGGCTGCGCGCACAGCCACTCGTACAGCCGCTGCGTAGTCGGCAGGCTGACGGCCTCCGGTGGCAGCAGCGCCATGGCCTGCGCGCGCAGCCGCGAGACCGCCGCCGACAGCGCATCGCTGCGTCCGGGCGCCTCGGCCACCCAGAAGGGAATCGTCGGTGCCTGTCCGCGCGCGTCCTCGACCCGCACCTTGCCCTGGCCGACGCCGCGGATGCGGTAGCTCTGGTTGCCGAGCTGAAACACATCGCCCGCCAGGCTTTCGATCGCGAAGTCCTCGTGGACCGTGCCGACGCTGATGCCCTCCGGCTCCAGCAGCACCTGGTAGTCGGCGGTGTCGGGGATCGCGCCGCCGCTGGTCAGCGCGGTCATGCGCGCGCCGCGACGGGCGCGCAGCATGCCGTTGACCGCGTCGCGGTGCAGGTACGCGGCGCGCGGCCCGCGGCGGGTGGTGTAGCCCTCGGCCAGCATCCGCACCAGCGCGCTGTAGTCCTCGCGCGCCAGCCGCGCATAGGGAAATGCGCTGCGCATCCGTTCGTACAGCGCGCTCTCCGCGCACTCGCCGCACGCGACTTCGGCGACGATCTGCTGCGCCAGCACGTCCAGCGGCGCCTCAGGCACGCGCAAGGTCTCCAGTTCGCCGCGGCCGACCGCGGCGAGCAGGGCGACGCATTCGACCAGGTCGTCGCGCGAGGACGGGAACAGCCGTCCCTTGGGCAGCCCGCGCAGGCTGTGGCCGGAGCGGCCGACCCGCTGCAGGAAGGCGGCGATCGCGCGCGGCGAGCCGAGCTGGCAGACGAGGTCCACATCGCCGATGTCGATGCCGAGTTCCAGCGAAGAGGTCGCCACCAGCACCGCCAGCTCGCCGCGCTTCAGACGCTGCTCGGCGTCGAGGCGGCGCTCGCGCGCGAGGCTGCCGTGGTGCGCGGCGACGCGTTCGGCGCCGAGCAGCTCGGAGAGATGCCGCGTGGCGCGCTCGGCCATGCGCCGGGTGTTGACGAAGACCAGGGTGCTGCGGTGCGCGCGCACCAGATCCGCCAGGCGCGCGTAGACCTCGGACCAGACCTCGTTCGACATCACCGCCGACAGCGGCGCGCTCGGCAGTTCCAGCGCGAGGTCGCGCGCACGCGCCTGGCCGACGTCGACGATCGCGCAGTCGGGCGTGCCGTCGGCGGCGATCGCCGCGTTGCCGACCAGAAAACGCGCGGCCTCGGCCAGCGGGCGCTGGGTCGCCGACAGGCCGATCCGCGTCAGGCGCCGGCCGCACAGCGCATCCAGCCGTTCCAGCGACAGCGCGAGGTGCGCGCCGCGCTTGTTGCCGGCGAGCGCGTGGATCTCGTCGACGATCACGCTGCGTGCGCCGGCGAGCATCGTCCGCCCGGACTCCGATCCGAGCAGGATGTACAGCGACTCCGGCGTGGTCACGAGGATGTGCGGCGGGCGCTTGCGCCAGCGCGCGCGCTCGGACTGCGGGGTGTCGCCGCTGCGCACGGCGCTGCGGATCGCGATCGCCGGCCCGCCGAGGGCCTGCAGTTCCGTCGCGATCCCCGCCAGCGGGCGTTCCAGGTTCAGGTGCACATCGTTCGACAGCGCCTTCAGCGGCGAGACGTAGACCACCCGCGTGCGGTCGTCGAGGGTGCCCGCAAGCGCCTCGCGCGTGAGGCCATCGAGTGCGTGCAGGAAGGCGGCGAGGGTCTTGCCGGAACCGGTCGGCGCGGCGACCAGCGTGTGCCGGCCCTGCGCGATGGCCGCCCAGGCGGCGGCCTGCGCCGGGGTCGGCGCGTCGAAAGCCTGCGCGAACCAGCGCGCGACGGCGGGATGGAAGGCGGTGAGCGACATGCCGGCAGTATGCGGCGGCCCGCGCCGACGCGGTGGCAGCAGGCCGCGCAGCATGCTCGCCAGCCACGCCGCCCGGCGCCGGCCACTCCGGGCTAGCATCCGCCGCCATGTTCACCGGCCTCATCCAGTCCGTCGGTCGCGTCGCCGCCCTCGAAGCGCGCGGCGGCGATGTGCGCCTCGCGGTCGATGCCGGTGGCCTCGACCTGTCCGCCGTGCAGCCGGGCGACAGCATTGCGGTCAACGGCGTCTGCCTGACCGCGCTCGACCCGCACGCGCAGGGCTTCGCCGCCGACGTCTCCAACGAAACCCTGGCCAAGACCACGCTCGGTGCGCTGCGCGTCGACGATCCGCTGAACCTCGAGAAATCGCTGACGCTGGCGACGCCGCTCGGCGGCCACTTCGTTTCCGGGCATGTCGATGGCGTCGGCACGGTCGTCTCGGTGACCGACGACGCGCGTTCGCAACGCTGGGTGTTCGCGGCCCCGCCGGAGCTGCTGCGCTACATCGCCAGCAAGGGCTCGGTGGCGGTCGATGGCGTCAGCCTGACCGTCAACGAGCTGTATCCGGACGGCTTCGGCGTGAACCTGATCCCGCACACGCTGGCACGCACGCGCTTCGGATCGCTCGCAGCCGGTGCCGCGGTGAACCTGGAAGTCGACCTGATCGCACGTTACGTCGAGCGCCTGCTGGTGGCGCGCGGGACTTGATCCGCGCCACCGCACCCCCATCTGCCCCGCATCCGCGCCGCCACCAAGCCGCCATGCCGATCTACGAATTCGAGTGCCTCGCCTGCGGCCACCGCTTCGAGCGCCTGCAGAAGCTGTCCGCTGCCGATCCCACCGACTGCCCGAGCTGCCGCGAGGCGAAGGTCAAGCGCGCGGTCACCGCGGCCGCCTTCCGGCTCAAGGGCAGCGGCTGGTACGAGACCGATTTCAAGGGCGACAAGGACCAGAAGCGGAATCTGGTCGAGAGCGGGGGCGAGGCGAAGCCGGCGGGCGATGCCAAGCCGACCGAGAGCAAGGTCGCGGAAGCCAAGCACGCCGACGCGCCGAAGGCGGAGGCCAAGCCCACTCCGGCGCCGGCTGCGCCCGCTGCCGGGGCGTAAGTCACGTTGCCCGCGTCGCGGGTTACATGACCCGCGGCGCTCAGTCCGCGTAGATCGCCACCCGCAGCACGCCATCCGCGCCGACGGTCGCGCGGTACATCCCCTCGCTGTTGTACGGCGTGGCGATCTCGCCGCGGTGGTCGATCGCGATCAGGCCGCCGCTGCCGCCGAGCTCGGCCACGCGCGCGAGCGCGGCGGCACCGGCGGACTTAAGGTCGGCGCCGGTCAGCGCGATGCGCGCGTGCACCTCGTGGGCGAGCGCGGAGAGCAGGAAGTATTCGCCGTGGCCGGTGGCCGAGACCGCGCAGCTCGCGTCCTCGGCCCAGGTGCCGGCGCCGACGATGGGCGAATCGCCTACGCGCCCGACGTGCTTGTTGGTCATGCCGCCGGTGGACGTCGCCGCCGCAAGATGTCCCTGCGCGTCGCGTGCGACCGCGCCGACGGTGCCGGCCTTGTCGGCCGGGTTGAAGATCGCGTCGTGGTCGAGCGTGACCCGACCGCGCTCGGCCGCGAGGCGCTGCTGCGCGGCGCGCTCGGCGGTGATGAAGTGCGCCGGCGGCGCCAGTTCCAGGCCGTGCAGCGCGGCGAAGCGGTCGGCGCCGCCCCCGGCGAGCAGCACATGTTCGCTGCGCTCCATCACCGCGCGCGCCACGCTGACCGGATGCCTGGTGGTGCGCGCCGCGGCGATCGCGCCGGCGCGGCGGGTGCGCCCGTCCATGATCGAGGCGTCGAGCTCGGCCACGCCGTCGCTGTTCAGCACCGCGCCGTGGCCGGCGTTGAACAGCGGGAAGTCCTCGAGATCGCGCACCGCCAGCTCGACCACATCGAGCGCGCTCGCGCCGGCCACCAGGCGCGCCCAGGCGGCCGCCGCGATCCACTGCAGCGCGCCGCGGAACTCGGCCTCACGCGCCGGCGTCAGCGCCGCGCGGTCGATGACTCCGGCGCCGCCGTGAATGGCGAGGCGGCAAGCTTGCTCGGGCATGGATCGACTCCTGACCTTCGACGGAAACAAGCGTTGGTGTCCGCAAAGGACGCAAAGAGGAGCCGTCAATGAAACGATCGAGGCCGAGCAAGGCGCCGGCTCGCTGGCCTTGCGCCTTCAACACCCGCTTCCGAATCGCTCTTCTTTGCGTCCTTTGCGTCCTTTGCGGACAAGAACCGGCCCGACGCTGCGAGGGAGCAGCGGCTCACTCATTGCTGCCGCCATCCCCCGCCACCGTCACCTCGCGCAGCCAGACCGGGCCGGTGCGCACATTGCCACGGGGGTCGACCTCGTTGCCGACCGCGACCAGGTTCGCGTACATCTCGCGCAGATTGCCGGCGACGGTGATCTCGCTGACCGGGTAGGCGACCTGCCCGTTCTCGATCCAGTAGCCGGCCGCGCCGCGCGAGTAGTCGCCGGTGATGGTGCTGACGCCCTGGCCGAGGAATTCGGTGACGTACAGGCCTTCGCGCATCTCCGCGAACAGCTCGGCCAGCGAGCCCGCGTTCGCCTGCACGACGAGGTTGTGCACGCCGCCGGCGTTGCCGGTGCTGGCCAGGCCGAGCTTGCGCGCCGAGTAGCTGCCGAGGATGTAGCGCGCCAGCACGCCGTCCTCGATCAGCATCGACGCGCGCGTGGCGACGCCATCGTCGTCGTAGTTCGAAGAGCCTGCTGCGCGCCGCAGGTGCGGCTGCTCGCCGATTCGCACCCAGTCGGGGAACACGCGCTGGCCGACCGCATCGAGCAGGAAGCTCGCCTTGCGGTACTGTGCGCCGCCGGCGACCGCGCTCGTCAGGTGGCCGAAGAAGCCGCGCGCGAGTTCCGCCGACAGGATCGCCGGCGCCTTGCGCGTGGCGAGCGTGCGCGCGCCGAGGCGCATCAGCGTGCGTCGCGCGGCTTCGCGGCCGATCGCGGTCGCGTCCGCGAGGTCGGCCATCGCGCGCGCGCTGTCGTAGTGGTAGTCGCGCTCCATCGCCTCGTCTTCGCCGGCGAGCACCGAGCAGGACAGCGAGTGGCGCGTGCCGTATTCGCGGCCGAGGAAGCCGAGGCTGTTCGCATACACGCCGTAACTGCGGCCACTGTTGACGCCGGCGCCCTCGGAATTGCGGATGCGCGGGTCGAAGTCGAGCGCGGCGGACTCGCAGCGCAGCGCCAGCGCGACCGCCGCCGGCGCGTCCGGCGCCTGTGGATGCCACAGGTCGAGGTCCGGGAAATCGCTGGCGTACAACGCCGGATCGGCGAGGCCGGCGGCCGGGTCGGCCTCGGTGTGGCGCGCGATCGCCAGCGCCTGCTCGATGGTCACCGCGATCGAATCCTCGGCGAGGTCGGCGGTGCTCGCGGCGCCCTTGCGCTGGCCGCGGTAGACGGTCAGCGAGAGGCCACGGTCGCGGGTGTGCTCGACGGTCTCGACCTCGCCCAGGCGCACATTGACCGCGAGTCCGCTGTCCACCGAGACGCCGACCTCGACCTGGTCCGCGCCGCGCCCGCGGCAGCGCGCAATGACCTCCTGCGCGATCGCGGCTAGGCGGTCGAGGTCCGCGTGCGGCGGGGCGTTCGGATCGAGGGCGAGGGCGGTGGGCATGTGCGGCGCAGAAGGGGTGGGGGCGCGAGTATGCCCGCTCGTACAACTCCCCGGCGCAAGCCTACCGAGACGCTCCCCTTGGCCTGAACTGCGCTCCCGCGTCCTTTAGCAGGGACCTAACTCTACCAATCGAGTAAGAGGTCTGTTCCGAAAGCTCCCGGATCGACCAACCCTCTTCGTATCCCTGCCTCAATGCCGAGCCGATGTTGTTTGCTTCGCTCTCGGCGATGCGGGAATAGGGCGGGATCAACGGGAGCTGCATTGGGCCTCCCGCGTAGCCCTTGTGCTGCTGTCCTCTTGGTTGGACGTCGGGTGCTGATTCCGCACCCCATGCGGTCCAGCCTGAGGGAGGATGGCGCGCGAATAGCTCTAAGCGTGGGCCTGGAGAGCAGCGTTCGATCAGGTCGTACTGCTCGTCTGGCTTGCGGGAGTGTTCGCGCTTACGCGTCTCGATCATGTTGACTTGACTTCGCGCCGGCGCGAGGGTGCGCATCGATCCACGCACGCCAAAGAGCAGCAGTTCCGTCACATTTCGAAAGTAGAAACCAACGCCGCGCCCATCGGGGCCTCCGTCAATCCGTCGTTTGGCCCAGACAATGTTCGAGACGTAGCGGAATCCCCAAGACTCCATGACGTGGAGACCGTCGGGCAACAGCGCATTTGGCACCCAGAGGTAAAGATGGCTGTTCTTTGCGGCCACTGCCTTCACAGGCATCGCGCAGATGTCTGCCAGTTCCATCGTCGAGTAGCGTTCCAGGCGACGATGTTCTGGCGCAACCTTTCCGGTGCGATTCGTGAATCGCCATGGGGGATCGGCAAGAATTGTCGCCCAGCCACCGTCGGTGGCAGGAAGCGGTACCAGATGTTCCTGTTCGACAAGCGGGCGGGCCATTGGTCACTCCGAAAAAAGATCTTCAGAGCGATACTATATTAGATCTTTAGCGTCTCGACTAGTCGGGAACGTGAGTCAAAGGGCATATGAAAACTGCAAGAATCGGGCAGCCTCCTGCGTCCCCACGGGTTAGCCGAGGGACCAGCTTTTCGCGATTCGCCGTCGTGGTGGTGTTCAAGATGCGCTTCGCTTGCTCTTCTGGCATTCCCGACTTGATGGCGAGCTCCCGTCCCAGGTCGCGCAGATCGAGTGTGCGAGTGATCAAGACGCCGGCATCGATGAGAGCGGCCTCGTAAAGAGAGCGATACGCACCGATGTCCCGATCAAGGTTTCCGTCCTTCGCGTTCCATTCGACGTCTAGTGCAACTCGATCCCGGAAATTGTCGACCTTGTATCCTTCGTTCCTGGTTTCCGTAACAATTGGCTCGAGTCGGGTTTCGCCAGCTTCTCTGAGCGGGGTCCGGAGCAGCGCTAGCTTGATTAGAGTGTCGACTCGAGCTTCTCGCCACCCGATCTTGCGGAAAGCTAGGTTGATGCGAGCGGCGAGATCGCTTTCCTGTCCGCCAGGGGTGATCAGGTCACTCGTCGTCAAGTGAAACTCGCGCAGCACTGTCACGAGCTGCTCGAACGCCATTGGATTGGTGGCCTGAAAGATGGCAGCGGCGTTTCGCGTCTCGGCAAATTCGTACCGGCTTCGAACGTCGTCAGGAATGCATTTTTGTATGACTCTGTCAGGTCCACTCGGTCTACCGTTTGTGGCGCCCTGCGCAGGATACACGCAGGCGGTGAGATCGGTATGACCCGGCGACGAAGACCGATTCAGCGCAAGGCCGGAGGGTAAGTTAGTCAGGTCCCCCGCGGCTTGGCCCGGTGCGTCGCCCGCGCCGACCACGGATCGTCCGGCCACGGGTGCTTCGGGTAGCGACCTTTCAGTTCCTTCCGGACCTCGGCGTAGGTGCGGTCCCAGAAGCCTTTGAGGTCCTGGGTGACCTGGATCGGGCGGCCGCCGGGCGAGAGCAGGTGCAGCGTGACCGGCACGCGGCCCCTGGCGATCCGCGGGGTGTCGGCGAGGCCGAACAGCTCCTGCAGCTTGACCGCGAGCACCGGCGGGCCTCCCGGCGTGTATTCGAGCCTGCGGGTCATGCCGCTCGGCACCGTCAGCGCATCCGGGGCCTCGCGTTCCAGCAGTTGGCGCTGGGCGTAGTCGAGCGAGTCCAGCAGCGCCGCGCCGAGGCGGTCGGGGCCGAGGTTCGCCAGGCGCGTGATGCCGGTCAGCGCCGGTGCCAGCCAGTGTTCGAGACTGGCCAGCAGCGCCGCGTCCGACCAGTCGGGCAGGCCTGCCTCGGGCAGCCACTCGCGCAGGCACTGCACGCGCGCGCGCAAGCGCTGCTGGTGTTCGGAGAAGTTCAGCGCGCCGGCGCCGAGCTGGCGGATCCCGGCGATCAGCGCGCTTCGCACGGCCTGCGGATCGCGCGCCGGCTCGACGCGGCGTTCGAGCACGATGGCGCCGAAGCGCTTCTCGACGACCTGCTGCGCGGCCTGGCGCTCGGCGTCGAAGCCGAACTCCTTCACGGTGGCGAAGTGCGTTGCGTAGTGCTGTTGCAACAGGTCGGCATCGAAGGGCGCGGCGCGCGCGATGCGCGCGTCGGCGCCGCTGCCCATCAGGTCGCTGACCGCCAGCCAGGGTTCGCCGGTCAGCGGCGAGCCCGGCCGCAGCGCGGCGCCGCGGCCGCCGGAGAGCTGGTAGCGCTCGCCCTTGTCGAGTCGCGCGATGCGATCCGGGAAAGCGTGGATCAGCAGATCACCGAGCGCGTGCGCGCTCGCCGTGGCGGACGCCTCGGGCAGGCGCAGGCGGCGCCGCCATTCGCGCGCCGCGTGGTCGATCGCGCGCAGCGCGCCCG
>JABAQR010000008.1 GCA_019187485.1 Lysobacterales bacterium
AAGATCAAGGACGCGCTTAACCGACTGGCCAACGCTTCTCATATCGTCGCCGGCTTCTTCCGGCATCCAGACTGCAAATACGCCGCAGTGTAAACGGTGTGAACGCACTTTATTTACCGCTTAGTAGGCATTAATCCGTACGAAAGTTCAATACTGGCAGGGCAAGGGCGCAGGGGCCTTTTGCCGGCAGTGTGTCACAGCAGCCTCCTGAAATCAAAGTCTCTTCAAGTCGCTTTGGCACCTTCTCACACGACATATTCCCGACGCTGTAGACCGCGAAATACTTTTCCCGGCGGAACCTCGCCAAATTTTGTTGAATTTCAGGCCTAGAAGCTTCCCTTGCCAAGGAATAACCGCAAGAGACAACCTTTGGTTCTCTTACTTTCGTTTCAACAACCAAGAATTTCTGCCCGATGTCCTTTTCTTCACAGCCAACTACTTCAGCGCTGAGCGCATAGCACGCACCTTCAGCTACACAGCTCCCGAACAACGGTTCAACGGCAAACATCATCGTCAAACCCAAGAAAAGCATCCATGAGGGCTTCGAGTTCACCACTCAGCTCCAATATTAATGCCTAACGCCGCGTTAAGCCGCCGCGGCACGAGGTGCCACGGTCAATGCGAAGATCCTGTTCCGCGGTCGGCTTGAACGCATAGTTAGGCTTCAATCCGTAAATCCGTGGTGGACAATGTCAATATGTGTCGGTGTAAGCCCATTCTCCCTTGCAGTTCTTAGCCCATCCGATTCAGAACTCCAATCGAGTACACGGCCGACCAAGGAAGGCCTCCCTTCATCTAGCCATCTCCGGGCCAGTTTCCGAGCCGAAACATATATAGCCTCATCGGCGTAATTGCGCACCTTATAGTTACCCTTTTCACCAACGTAGAACTGATCTGGAAATCTAATACCTTCCGACTCATGAACTTCTCGAGCGAATGCGCTCGGGATGAAGAGCGTCAGCTTTAAGGCGTCTGCAGATGTAGTTCCTTCCTGGATCAAGAGCGCCTCAATCTCATCAAGACAGTTCCTTCCGATGAGCTCCCAAGCCGCAAGCTCCACAAGAGCATCAATGGTAGAAGTGCTAGACATTGAAGCCTAACGCCGCATTAAGCCGCCGCGGCGCGGCAGCTGGTTTGAGCGAAGAGCCCGTTCCGCGGTCGGCTTGAATGCATAGTTAGCTCTCGTGTTTTAGAAGGTCCGAACCCAACCAACAGTTACTACCACGGCTTTGCCCTCTTGCCGGGATTCCAAGTACATCTCAGCGTAATCAGTGCCTGTTACATCATATCTGACACCAGACGCCGAGCTCTCCGAGGTAAATTGTCCCGCTTCTAGCGCCCGCTTCAGTACGACGTCTTCTCCACTCCACCAATACGCATCCGCGAGCTCTTGCCAAATTTCGAAGAGTTCTGGTTTGGTTGACAGAGTTCCATTAGTTTCTGTAACGGTAATACGGTGCCCAAGATGATCACACCCGCCATAGCTTACTGAGTATTTTCTTCCGTCTGTCCCTGTCCAGGTGACCTCCCAGGCTTCTTCATTCAGAGAGGCACCCTCAATGGACTTCTTCAGCTCGGTTAGCTTCGCCAACTGGTCCGCTTCATCGTACACGCAAGCACCGATGCCATTACTAACCAGACATCCGATAATTAAAGCACGAATACTCATGGAGTCCCCAAAGAGAGCTAACGCCGCAATAAGCCGCGCCGGCGGCATTGTCTGGTTTGTGCCAGGAGCCTGTTCCGGCGTCGGCTTGATTGCATAGTTAGCCTTCTACACCTTACCCAAGATAATACTCATCTCACGAACCAGTATCTATTTCCCGCACAAGAGGTATAAATACATATCCAAGAGGAAATTGGTTCATTTACCGGCTCCCCCTCCACGCAAGATACCGCTCCCTCACCTCTGCAACACTCGCCCACTGAATTAGACCCAGGAGCGCCGCCGCGAGGGTTGCGTGCAGCGTACCATGCGGAAAGTAAAGCGAAAACAGTGACAATGGAGGGGCAGTAACCATTAGTGCCAAGTGCGCGGCCTTCAGGCCATCACCGACATGAGCAGCCCCAAGGCAAAGCCAAGCTAGGCACCAGATCCCGTATACCGAGACAACAATCAGCGTTGCACGTTTCATAGAAGGCTAACGCCGCAATAAGCCGCGCCGGCGGCATTGTCCAATTTGTGCGAAGAGCCTGTTCCGGCGTCGGCTTGATTGCATAGTTAGATCCCAGCACCGGACTTAAGCTATCTCATGCATTTCTCAATGTCTACAACCCGGATTGAAATGGACTTCTCTCCACAGACCTTTAACAGTTCCGCTTCGAGATAAACCTGCCAATAATCGGACTCCACCACAAGCGCGATTTCCAAATCAATAGCACGCACAGCCTCAACCTCCGCCCGAGTAAGATTGGATATCAGCGCTTCAGCCCTCCTCAGCAATCCACTCAGTTTTCTTTCCTTGTCATCCTCTTCAAACACGCAGTGGATCAATACCGAATTTGTCTGATCACTGGGCCGCTCTATCTCGCAACCAACACTTGTAGCGGCTCGCCCAACGTGACTCAAGACAAAATCCGTCTCATCTCCATCGTCAAGATGGTGAATCTGCAGGGTTACCGCCGGCCTACGACGTACTTTCATCTGGGATCTAACGCCGCATTAAGCCGCCGCGGCTAGGCACGCCACGGTCAAAGCCAAGCGCCGGTTCCGCGGTCGGCTTGAATGCATAGTTAGCTTTCATCCGCCACTTGCTCCCGCTCTCAGTCCACAAGCTGTTAGTGGGATCATGCACCTACGGTCTGACCGCCCGCAACTGCGCGGCGGCGCCTTTCCCCAACCCCGAAAGCCGCCGCGCCAATGCGGCAACCTCGCCTAAGTGCTTGATCAGGCGACCTGCGTTCCGGAGCGCAACTGGTGCCCGCCCGCTCCCGCGCGGCGGCGCCCTTCCCTCACATCGAAAGCCGCCGCGCCAATGCGGCCATCTTGCCTCAATGTCCATCCCGGCGACCTGCGTTCCAGCGCGCAACCGATGCCCGCCCGCTCCCCGCGCGGCGGCGCCTTTCCCCAACCCCGATAGCCGCCGCGCGCAATGCGGCCATCTTGAAGCAAGCTGCTCTTGATCTACAACCACAACCCAATCCAAAAAGTTTCTGGCCTCAACACGCCTCATGAAAGCTAACGCCGCATTAAGCCGTTGCGGCACGATAGTCTGGTTTGAGCGAAGAGCCTGTTCCGCAATCGGCTTGAATGCATAGTTAGACCCCACGCCATAATACGAACCGAGCATGAACGAGGCTACTCAAAGGCGCGCCGATTCTCAACCAAGTAGCCCTTCAACACAAACCCTAGAGCTCGCTCGATCTTCAGTGCGGCATTGTCAAGAACTTCAAATTCGGGGACAGGCGCCTGATCTATATACTCAAGCTCCCAAATCTCCCGAGCTTCTCTGTTTTCATTCAACACTGACCCGCCAAAGTATTTCTCCAGTTGGTCTGCCCATTCGATTACCTCGTGCGAGTCGTACGCTCGAATCAATCTTAGCATCTCCGGAATTGCCCCGTCAGCGGCCACAGAAATTCCATGGTTAAGTCCACCGCCGTAGATCCGACCATAGAAGTGCAGGAGATCATCTAGAAGCAGCCACTCACGAGACCAATTCTCCACGGGCCGAGTCTCAAGTAGCCCCACCATATCTGAAACAGGTTCGTCTCCGGCTATGATCGCAGCGACAGATTTCATATGGGGTCTAACGCCGTGTTAAGCCGCCGAGGCGCGAAGCGGCTCGGTCGAAGCCACGGACTGGTACCGAGGTCGGCTTGAACGCCTAGTTAGGCAGCGGCACGGGATGCTCACGCGACATGCTCAAGCGGCAGCCACTTCCACAAAGGCGCTTGTTGAGACAGGCGCTGGGGGACGTTGGCCCGTCTCTTGTAGCCCTTCCAAGTGGAATTCGATCGCTTCTTGGATCAGGAGCAAGACCTCTTCTTCCGTCTCCCCAACCGCAACACACCCAGGAAGATCAGGCACATACGCGCCGAAGCTAGTCTCACCGTGCTCAACGACAACCATGTAGCGCATAGACCACCTAGCTCTTCAGGCCAGCCTGCTTGAGGATACTGTTCAACGTTCCAGGCGGTACGTCAAGGCTTGGCTTCCCCGCGACTGTGACCGTCCCTGGAAGCTTGGGATGCTGTAGCTGCCGATGGCTGCCCTTCGTGCGAACGACTTGCCAGCCATGCCGGGTGAGCAGATCCAGAATTTCGCCGACTTTCATTCTTCCAGCATGCCACAGCGCCGCTTCCGATGCCTAACGTCTGGCATCAGTGGCGAGCGCAGCGAGTCCACTGCATGCCAAGGTTAGGTTGCGCGCTGGCGTTTGCGTGACCCAAGGAGAGCCCGAAGCATGCGGACCCAAAAGGACCACCGCGGGGGAGGCTCTTGGGCGCCGCAGGCCAGAACGGCCCTGTGAAGAGCGTCCTCGATCAGGGCGTCGTGAAGGGGACGAAAGATGAAATGCCACGACAGCGTGGCCTTGCCGGCCGTCGTCATGCGGAGATCGTGCGAGATGCGAGAGCCGGACGAGCCGAGACTCACGAGGAAGGAGTGGGTTCCGTTGAAGCCGGCCGGCGTGATGAACCGAAACGAGATGGCCTGGCCCGGGACATACGATTCCACGCTGTAGCGAATCGGACCATGCCCGCCGATGGCGCCGACCTGAAGCGGCCGGTCAAAGCGCATGGCCGGCCAGGCTGCGATGGGCCAGAGGCGATCGTCGGGTTGGGACAACGAGTCCAGCAGCGCGCCGAGGATGGCGGGCGGCACGGGAAGCTCTCGGTGATGGATGTTGTGGACGCGCATGTCGTGCCGGAACGCAACCTAACGCCGCATTAAGCCGCCGCGGCGCGGAAGCTGGTTTGAGCGAGGAGCCCGATCCGCGGTCGGCTTGAATGCATAGTTAGGCAGCAGCACGACACCCTCAGCTCCGTTTTAGAAGCGATACCACATTTCCCTGATTCTGCCCAGCACCTTGTTCAGAATTTACCCGACTGAGGAGATACGGTGCGACCCTCCAACTTTCACCACTTGACGTGAGCACCGTCACAGATTTCTTATTGTACCTGGTTATTACACCTACCAGAGGCCCACGACCGTCCGGCGCAAAGGAGACTTGTTCTCCAATCCGGAACTCAAGCATGGCTACATGCGTCCGAACCTGCCGCATGAGCCGCAGCCGCTCTACGACTCGGTGGTTAAGATCAATCAATTCTTCTTCACTTAAGCCATTAATGTCAATTTTCATGAAACCACCACCCGATAAATGAAGCCCACAGCCTAACCGTAAGGATACCCACTGATGCCTAACGCCGCGTTAAGCCGCCGAGGCGCGAAGCGTCTCGGTCGAAGCCACGGACTGGTACCGAGGTCGGCTTGAACGCATAGTTAGCCATCACAGGCCGAGCACCATGCTGATTCCCTCCCCTATTTTCCCCATCACTGCAACTGGCAATGACTTCACCTTCTCAGTGAGCAAAGCCTTGTCAATGGTGAGAATCTGAGAGACGTTCACGACCGAAGGTTTGGCAAGGCCACTCTCGTCCTTTCCCAGGCGCACATTCCCAGGTGCTTCACCCAACGCCAAGTTGGACGTGACTACCGCAACGACAACCGTGGAAATTCGACTCTGGTTGAAAGAGTTAGCTTGCAAGATGACGACAGGCCGGCGCAGCCCAGGACCCGAACCCACCGGCTCGGGAAGCGACGCCCACCAGATCTCACCACGCTTCATCAGACAGCGCCCGAAGTTGTGCGGCCATCAAGGCAGGCTCAACTCCAGCGCTCTCACGCCCGTAGATCTCGTTGAGCTTGGCAGTGACAGCGGACGCACTTCGCGCCTCCAAGTACGCGCTAAGTGCTTGAGCGTAAAGCTGACTTCGCGACACGCAGAGCTCCTGAGCGAGCAACTCAGCGGCGTTGAACACGGGATCCGGCAAGGAGATGGCGACTTTCATGGCACCACGGTAGCACTACGGTATGACGCGCGCAAGCCCACCAAGTGATGGCTACTAAGAGGTAAACATATTTACTTCATGATTGATTAGTTCATGCTATACTGAGTGCATGAACAAGATTAATATTTCGAAACCAGTTTTCCCGTCTCGGCGGATCGAGCAGCAGTGGAATCGTT
>JABAQR010000053.1 GCA_019187485.1 Lysobacterales bacterium
CCGCATGAACCAGATCAGGGAGCCGAGCGAAGGGCGAGCCAATGTGCGAGACGACCGCCAACGGGAACCCGATCAGGCTGCCGAAGCAAAAACCGGCGGGGAAGAATGGCCGCTGTCGGACAGATACGGTGCGACCGCCCGCAAGCGCGCGGCGGCGTCCTCCACCCACACGAAAGCCGCCGCGCCAACGCGGCACTCTTGCCCGGGCGCACGAGCAACGCCGCCCACCTGGCTTGCCGCTAACGGTACCCGCCCGCCAACTGCGCGGTGGCGTCCCCCACCCATACGAAAGCCGCCGCGCACGATGCGGCAAGCTGGCGACCAAGCTTGTGCACCGCGGCCTACCGGGCTTGCCCCAAGCGGTACCCGCCCGCCAACCGCGCGGTGGCGTCCCCCACCCACACGAAAGCCGCCGCGCGCAACGCGGCAATCTGGCGAAAGGCCGCTCTTGATCTTCAAAGCCAACTCAACCGAAAAGTTCCTGGCCATGAAACAACCAAATGAAAGCTAACGCCGCGTTAAGCCGCCGCGGCACGAGGTGCCTCGGTCAAAGCTAAGAGCCTGTCCCGCGGTCGGCTTGAACGCATAGTTAGAATTCATCCTCTTTCAGAGCAGAAAATAGCCAAACTTAATCCCGACCTTCAAGCTCTAAACCACAAGTCCAACACCTCAATCCCGAACCCGCGATCTCTACACCTTAGGCACCTACCCTCAAGTTCCACACCTCAAGTTCCACACCTCAAGTTCCACACCTCAAGTTCCACACCTCAAGTTCCACACCTCAAGTTCCACACCTCAGGTCCCACACCTCAAGTTCCGATCTAAGGTTCCACACCTCAACTTCCCACCTCCGGGCTCGACACCTAAAACTCCAATCTCCAGGCTCCAAACCTCAAACTCCAACTTCCAATCTCCACACCTCAAACTCCACGCCTTCGGCCTCGAAGCTGAAGCTACCGCCCCAAGAGCTCCAAGCTTCCACCCATCTTCCTACTCAAGAAATCTCACCCAGAAATGGCACCAGAGACGAGCTTTCTCACGTTCCAGCGCATGAATTCTAACGCCGCGTTAAGCCGCCGCGGCACGAGGTGCCACGGCCAATGCCAAGGGCCTGTTCCGCGGTCGGCTTCAACGCACAGTTAGCTTTCATCCTGATCAACAGCCCTCACCTGCTGCCGCGAGCATGCGCCGAGGGTGCGACCGCCCGCAAGCGCGCGGCGGCGTCCCCCACCCACACGAAAGCCGCCGCGCCAACGCGGCACTCTTGCCCAAGCACAGCAACAGCGCCGCCCACCTGGCTTGCCACAAGCGGTACCCGCCCGCCAACTGCGCGGTGGCGTCCCCCACCCATACGAAAGCCGCCGCGCACGATGCGGCAAGCTGGCCGCCAAGCTTGTGCACCGCGGCCTACCGGGCTTGCCCCAAGCGGAACCCGCCCGCCAACCGCGCGTTGGCGTCCCCCACCCACACGAAAGCCACCGCGCGCAACGCGGCAAACTGGCGAAGAGCCGCTCTTGATCTTCAAAGCCAACTCAACCGAAAAGTTCCTCGCCATGAAACAACCAAATGAAAGCTAACGCCGCGTTAAGCCGCCGCGGCACGAAGCGCCACGGTCCGAGCCAAGGGCCTGTTCCGCGGTCGGCTTGAACGCACAGTTAGCTTTCATCCGGATCAACAGCCCTCACCTGCTGCCGCGAGCATGCGCCGAGGGTGCGACCGCCCGCAAGCGCGCGGCGGCGTCCCCCACCCACACGAAAGCCGCCGCGCCAACGCGGCACTCTTGCCCAAGCACAGCAACTGCGCCGCCCACCGGGCATGCCACGGACGCTACCCGCCCGCCAACTGCGCGGTGGCGTCCCCCACATACGAAAGCCGCCGCGCACAATGCGGCAAGCTGGCGACCAAGCTTGTGCACCGCGGCCTACCGGGCTTGCCCCAAGCGGGACCCGCCCGCCAACCGCGCGGTGGCGTCCCCCACCCACACGAAAGCCACCGCGCGCAACGCGGCAATCTGGCGAAGAGCCGCTCTTGATCTTCAAAGCCAACTCAACCGAAAGGTTCCTGGCCATGAAACAACCAAATGAAAGCTAACGCCGCGTTAAGCCGCCGCGGCACGAGGTGCCACGGCCCGTGCCAAGGGCCTGTTCCGCGGTCGGCTTCAACGCATAGTTAGCTTTCACCGATTTCGAAATCAGAAGTCCAACTCCAACCGAGTTGTCCGCTCATCCAAGCCAGCGGATCTCTCCGCTCTTGCTTGCCGAGCCTCTATAGCGGACTGGTGGAAATTCGCCAAGGCACGCAATGAAGCGACCGTGTATGCGTGAAGGTCTTTTATTTGATCTGAGAATCGCGTAGGTGCGTGTTCCAATGCCAGTTTTACTTCTACCGCAAGTGCCGCTTCTTCCTCCTTAGAGCAGGCGGTGACAGACTCCAGTCCAGACTCGAAAAGTTCCTTGAACTTCTTCAGATCCGAATCCAAGAATACATCAGCGACTTGTTGGCACTTCTTGTAACGATAAGCGGCGAGCCGGGGATATGCACGTACGTGGCCAAGCTGAGCAATCTCTTTGACCCGAGCCTTGTCTTCCGCAATGGCAGCCGCGATTTGCGCCGCTCTCCGCTCTTTCTCTTCTTGATCGCGTCGCGCCTGCTCAAGTCTGTCTCTCTCCAACTGCCTTATTCTCTTTGGCTCGGCAAGCTCCCTCTCTACGAGTTCCCTCAGCCCGGTAGAAAGATGAGTTGCAAGATGCTGAGCACGTGCCTTTCTGAGTACTTTCTTTGCCAAGCGTACCGATATTTCGTAGGTGCCATCTGCCAGCGATAGCTCGATGTCATAGAGAGACCTGTAGCTTGCACGCATCAATACGCGATCTTCCTCCTGCGCCAGAAGCGTGGGCTCGTACTTCCGCAGCCAGGTGTTGACTGCGTTGATGAACGCCTTAGTGAGGAGTTGCTTATCATCGGAATGAAAACCTCCGACACTCACAGACACGATGTCACGGTACTCAGGAGGCAGATCCTCGGCATACGAGAGGCATGAAAGTGCCAGGCACACGCTGAAGAAGGCCGCCTTCGCTGATGTCATTGCTCTCATCGGACCAGATCCTCCCGAACTTCCGAAGGCCACAAGGTGAAAGCTAACGCCGCGTTAAGCCGCCGAGGCGCGAAGCGGCTCGGTCGAAGCTACGGACTGGGACCGAGGTCGGCTTGAACGCATAGTTAGAATTACGCAACGCGAACATTGCTGCGGGCAAAAACACGCTGATTCATACCAATATTGAGATTTGCATGCTCGTCTTTTCCAAGCATCCCGATGGCGCGAAAAAGTCTTAGGGGTACTTGTATTCTCCGCCGATAGAAATCCGTAACCTCTTTCCCGTTGGCCAACTTCTCATAGTCCGAACAATACAGTGCAAGCTCGTCCAGTAATTGGACGAAATTTCCAAATCTTCCATTCCAGTGATCTAGCACTTGGGATTTAGCCGCCGCACCGGTATCTTGATTATAGTGTGCGACATAATCTAGAGAATAGAATACCGTGCGAGTGGCTCTATTTCCGAAGTTGTCAAGGTACGCTCCTCCGTCCTCCGTGTATTTCATGAGATGACCTAGAGGCAGCTCAAGGGCAATATTCCATTCCGAGAGTACGCCGGCGAGTCTTTGCCTTAGTTCATCGAGCCTCTCCTTTTTCTCATAATGCTCAATTTGCCTCTCCAGATGGCAGGTTTGGGCCTTCATTTCCTCTCGCGTTTGGGATGCCTCAAGTCTTGTTGCCCATAGTGTGCGAGCAACCAGTAGAACTGTGACGAGACCCACTACAGGGTTTATCACGCCACCGACAAAGTCACCAAACTCGCCCCACGCACCCGTCCCTCCCACCGGAAGTCCCTGGTACCAACCGAAATAGAGCGCATACGCCGCGACGGCTGCAAGGAACATGCTAATAGCAAACTTGACGACGTCACCTTCTATTTCACGCGACTCGTCGGCGCCTTTGTTTTCAGTCATTTCACACCCTCAATTTCCCAAGTAATTCTAACGCCGCATTAAGCCGCCGCGGCTAGCCACGCCACGGTCAAGGCCAAGCGCCTGTTCCGCGGTCGGCTTGAATGCACAGTTAGCTTTCATCCGCCACTTGCTCCCGATCTCAGTCCACAAGCTGTCAGTGGGATCATGCACCTACGGTTTGACCGCCCGCAACTGCGCGGCGGCGCCTTCCACCACACCGAAAGCCGCCGCGCCAATGCGGCTTCCTTGCCTAAGTGCTTGATCAGGCGACCTGCGTTCCGGAGCGCAACTGGTGCCCGCCAGCTCCCGCGCGGCGGCGCCCTTCCCTCACATCGAAAGCCGCCGCGCCAATGCGGCCAGCATGCCTCAGAGTTCCTCCAAGCGACCTGCGTTCCAGCGCGTAACCGATGCCCGCCCGCTCCCCGCGCGGCGGCGCCTTTCCCAACCCCGATAGCCGCCGCGCGCAATGCGGCCATCTTGAAACAAGCTGCTCTTGATCTACAACCACAACCAAACCCTAAAGTTTCTTGCCTCAACACGCCTTATGAAAGCTAACGCCGCATTAAGCCGCCGCGGCTAGCCACGCCGCAGACGAGCGCAAACGCCAGTTCCGCGGTCGGCTTGAATGCATAGTTAGATTTCAACATTCTCGCGAAAGTCCTGCTTTCCAAGTCTTCGGAAGTTTGGCTATTCAATCCCTCGAAAGTCGCTTTTCAATCCCTCGAAAGTCTTGCTTTTCAATCCCTCGAAAGTCTTGCTTTTCAATCTCTCGAAAGTCTTGCTTTTCAATCCACGAAAGTTTTGCTCTTCAATTCCACGAAAGCCCTGCTCTTCAATCCCTCCAAAGTCTTGCTCTTCAATCCACGAAAGTCTTGCTCTTCAATCCCACCAAAGTCCTGCTCTTCAATCCAACGAAAGCTTGTCTCTCATGCACCTTCCCAAGAAGTCGAGCAATCGCGCGGTTGAAATCTAACGCCGTGTTAAGCCGCGCCGGCCGCAGGCACGGTTTGAGCCAAGAGCCTGATCCGGCGTCGGCTTGAACACATAGTTAGACCCCGCTCCGTAACCGCTCCTAGTTGAATTCCAATACATAACTCTCACACAGTACATCAAAAACGTGATCATAGGTTTGCACAAAGTAGTGCCGTGCTGCTCCAATATGTTTTCGCAAATAGGCGGTGTCTTTTCTTTCTTCGAAACTAGCCTCCCACGTCCAATCAGCATCCAAGTCCAGTTGTTGGTACCAAACTACTCCCAAGAACCTAAGTCTATATGGAATCCACCCTTCACCCTGCGCGCATGACACCAACTCACCATTTATTTCTCCCTCCAACGTCAAGACTTTGCCCTGCTCATCGTACTCCGCCGAGTCTAAGAATATACAGTCCCTGCCAAACAGGACGCCAAGTGACGTTTCGATTGGTATGTGCTGAATGGCCATGAACGGGGTCTAACGCCGCAATAAGCCGCGCCGGCGGCTGTTTCCGGTTTGTGCCAAGAGCCTGTTCCGGCGTCGGCTTGATTGCATAGTTACTAAGAGGTAAACATATTTACTTCATGATTGATTAGTTCATGCTATACTGAGTGCATGAACAAGATTAATATTTCGAAACCAGTTTTCCCGTCTCGGCGGATCGAGCAGCAG